>JABAAB010000026.1 GCA_014238945.1 Lysobacterales bacterium | reverse complement strand
CTTCTCTCTTCGGAAAGATGCCGAACCATCACCGCCTTTTCCCGCGGTGACATGTATGGACGCTTCATCAACAAATTTCATTACAGTTCACCCTTGTTCCAGACACATCATACACGTCCTGCTTCAGATCCCGCGTGGGCCGGATTGCAGGCACAAAAAAACCCTGCCGAAGCAGGGCTTTCCAAGTGAATGTCGCACCAAATCAGGCGTCGTCTTTCTCGACACTGACGAATTTGCGTTTGGGCATGCCCCGCAACTGATATTTGACCTTTCCGTCACTCAATGCGTAAAGGGTGTGGTCCCGGCCAATACCCACGTTTGTTCCGGCATGAAATCGGGTGCCACGCTGGCGGACTATAATATTTCCAGCTGAAACAGTCTCACCACCGTATCGTTTCACACCAAGATACTTGGGATTGGAATCGCGACCATTTCGCGTACTACCACCTGCTTTCTTATGTGCCATGATTCAATTCCTCTGTTATTAGACTTCGCCGGTCGCTTCGACTTTGGGTGTCTCGGTTTCCGGTTTTTCAACTTTTGCCTTGGCAGCCTTCTTTCTCGGAGCAGAGGCTGCGATGCCTGTGATTTCTATCTTTGTGTAATCCTGCCGGTGGCCCATCTGCTTACGATGGTGCTTACGGCGATGGAACTTGATAATCCGAATTTTTTTACCGCGGCCATGCTCAACCACCGTGGCAGTGACCTTGCCGCCTTTCAGATAAGGTGTGCCTACCTTGACATCTTCACCTTCGCCGACCATTAGAACCTGCTCAAGCTCTACAGTGGCACCTTTATCGATGTCAAGTTTTTCAATTTTTAAAATATCTCCGGTGGCAGCGCGATACTGTTTTCCACCGGTTGTGAATACTGCATACATGGTAACTCGCCCCGTGTTCTGTGAGCCCTACAAAAGGGCGGGAATATTAGCGGTTTTATGGGGCGCGGTCAACCATCATATAAGCAATTCGTACAACTCATTTCAATTAAATTCCATCAAGGACCTGGACTTGCTCCTCGCATGGTCCATTTGCGGCGTGGATCAGGTTGATCCTGGTCGATCCAGATGTACAAAATCAGATTCACTTGACCATGCCCTGTAATGGCAAAAGGCGTATAGTAGATGGCTTGGAATCTTTCGGCAGTTGTATGCGAAATATTAAAATACGCGGTGCCCGTACACATAACCTGGCCAATGTTGACATTGATCTTCCTCGGGACCAACTAATTGTATTTACAGGTCTTTCCGGCTCAGGGAAATCTTCACTTGCATTCGACACCATTTATGCAGAAGGACAACGGCGCTATGTAGAGTCATTATCTGCCTATGCGCGCCAGTTTTTGTCGATGATGGAAAAACCGGATCTTGATCACATAGAAGGTCTGTCACCGGCTATTTCAATAGAACAGAAGTCCACCTCCCACAACCCACGTTCCACTGTGGGTACGATTACCGAAATATATGACTATCTGAGATTGTTGTTCGCTCGAGTAGGAACCCCCTGTTGTCCTGACCATGGTCAGCCTCTGGAAGCCCAGACCATCAGTCAGATGGTTGACCAGGTTTTGGCATTGCCCGAGGGCACCAGGATGATGCTAATGGCACCTGTGATACGTGATCGCAAGGGCGAGCACGCACAACTTTTTGACGAACTGAGAGCCCAGGGTTTTGTCCGTGTACGCGTAGATGGGCATGTTTA
Source organism: Lysobacterales bacterium (assembly GCA_014238945.1). Classification (GTDB taxonomy): domain Bacteria; phylum Pseudomonadota; class Gammaproteobacteria; order Xanthomonadales; family SZUA-36; genus SZUA-36. The sequence continues at coordinate 357,005 of JABAAB010000026.1, read as the reverse complement.
CCCGATAGATGACGTGCCAGTATTGGAACTGCGACGAAGACATACCATTGAAGCTGTCATCGACCGTTTCCGGATAAGAAACGACCTGAAACAACGCTTGGCCGAATCGTTTGAAACCACATTGGTTCTGTCCGATGGATTGGCTTTGTTATCTCCGATGGATGCCGAAGGTGACACACCGGAATTTTTGCTCAGTTCCCGGTATTCCTGTATCCATTGTGATTACAGCCTGCAGGAAGTGGAACCCAGGATGTTTTCATTCAACAACCCCAATGGCGCCTGTCCAACGTGTGGTGGTCTTGGAGTAGCGGAGTTTTTTGATCCGGACCGTGTGGTCAGCAACGCTCATTTAAGCCTCGCCGGTGGCGCTGTGCGGGGCTGGGATCGACGCAATGCTTATTACTTTCAGATCATCAAGGCCCTGTCAGCGCATTATGGGTTTGATATTGAAACTCCCTTTGAAGATCTGTCACAAGAGCACTGTGACATTATCCTGTATGGAAGTGGCAATGAGATTATCGAGTTCAGCTATTTTGGTGAACGTGGTACACAAAAGCGTCGACATCCGTTTGCGGGTGTAATTCCAAACCTGGAACGGCGTTTCAAAGAAACAGATGCCCGTATTGTTCGTGAAGAGCTATCCAAATACATTTCTCAAAAGCCTTGTACCGATTGTCGTGGACAACGTTTGAACCGACAGGCCAGGCATGTTTTTGTTGCCGATACCAACCTTCCAACCATAACGGCGTGGCCAATATTGCGTTGTCTGGATTTTTTCGATGAGCTCTCGTTGAGTGGCCGCAAAGGGGAAATTGCTACCCGGATAGTGAAAGAGGTTCACCAACGTCTACATTTCCTGGTGAATGTCGGTCTTGATTACCTGACCCTGGATCGTAAAGCCGGCACTCTTTCCGGTGGCGAGGCCCAGAGAATACGCCTCGCAAGCCAGATCGGGGCAGGTCTTGTCGGGGTTATGTACATACTCGATGAGCCTTCCATCGGACTACACCAGCGTGACAATGAACGTTTATTGAGTACGCTTACCCGTTTGCGAGATCTGGGCAATACCGTGATTGTGGTCGAACACGATGAAGAGGCGATTCGCATGGCGGACCATGTTGTAGACCTCGGTCCGGGTGCCGGTGTTCATGGCGGCGAAATCGTTTTCAGTGGCAAACCACAAGACTTAATCAAAGAGCACAACACATTGACCGGGCAGTACTTGTCCGGACTGAAAGAGATCGAAGTTCCGGTGCGACGAAACACTGCTGATCCGCAACGAATATTCAAACTCATAGGTGCCAGTGGCAACAATCTCAAGCACGTCACCCTGGAAATACCAGCAGGTCTGTTTATTTGCATAACCGGCGTGTCCGGTTCCGGCAAATCAACTTTGATCAACGATACATTGCATCGTGTTACCGCGCAGGAACTATACAATTCAAGTACCCAACCTGCACCGTATGAATCGGTAGAGAACCTGCATCTGTTTGATAAAGTGGTAGATATCGACCAATCACCCATAGGACGCACACCCAGATCGAATCCGGCAACATATACCGGTCTTTTCACCCCGATACGCGCATTGTTTGCCGGTACCCACGAGGCCCGATCTCGCGGCTACAAACCTGGAAGATTCAGTTTTAACGTCAAGGGTGGTCGTTGCGAAGCCTGCCAGGGTGATGGCCTGATACGGGTAGAAATGCATTTTTTACCCGACATCTATGTTCCCTGCGATGTGTGTCACGGCAAGCGTTATAACCGTGAGTCACTGGGGGTTCACTATAAGGGCAAAAATATCCATGAAGTCCTTGGTATGACGGTGGAGGACGCGCTTGAGTTTTTTGCACCGGTCCCTGTGGTTGCACGAAAATTACAGACATTGATGGACGTGGGTCTGGCTTATATCACGCTGGGCCAAAGTGCCACCACACTCTCTGGTGGCGAAGCACAACGTATCAAGCTGGCAAAGGAGTTGTCCAAACGTGATACGGGTCAGACCTTGTACATACTTGATGAACCAACAACGGGTCTGCATTTCCACGACATCAAGCAATTGCTCTGCGTTCTGCATCGTTTGCGCGATCACGGAAATACGGTAGTTGTCATCGAACATAACCTGGATGTGGTCAAAACGGCCGACTGGATCATTGACCTGGGCCCGGAGGGCGGAGACCGTGGCGGTGAAATCGTAGCCGTAGGCACACCCGAACAAATTGCATCGGCAACACATTCACACACCGGTCAATACCTTTCAAAGCTGTTTGACCGCCGGGAGTTTCAGCAGCAGAAGTCGGCCTGAGAAATTCCTGCTTCATCAATATCCATGCCCATAGTCAGAATTGTGGCCTCTGTGAGAACGGTAGGCCTGGTCTGTGCTACGATTTGGATAGCCATAACCGCTATGAGAACGCCAGTGTGAATCATGATAATTGTGATGACCGTGATGATGGCGACGGTGGTGGCGATTGTGTTTTCGATGCCATTTATGTCCATGGTGGTGCAGATGCCCTGAATGATGTTGATAACCATGGTGATTGTCGTGATGCCCACCATAGCCTCGTGCTTGCAGGGAGGTGCTCAATGTCAGGGAACATCCGAGCACCAATATGATTAATAACCGGGTCATGATACTGGCTCCTTTTGTTAGACACGGTTAAAGTCTGCACTCTGACCACTGAATTGATACTGAACAGGAAGCCCGATGCTGGAAATCATAAACCACAGAAAAATCCGCGAGCTGCGATTGGCCCGACCTCCGGTAAATGCTTTGAATCCCGGATTGGTGAAATTGCTGACACGATCGATGCAAGAAGCGGAACTTGAATGTGAAGCAGCGATAATATCTGGAAGCGAGGGTTTGTTTTCCGCTGGTCTGGATGTTTTGGAACTGATGCAACTTGACCATGATGGTATTGCGGAATTCTGGAAATCATTCTTTGAACTGCTGGAAACAGTTGCCTGTTCGTCCATACCGGTTGTGGCCGCCATCACTGGTCACTCCCCGGCTGGCGGTGCGGTCGTTGCACTGTTTTGCGATTACCGGGTCATGAGTCGTGGAGATTATCTGATTGGACTTAATGAAACCCGCGTCGGTCTGGTAGTACCGGTGGTGTTACAGAGCGCGTTGGCACGATTGGTAGGCGCACGAACAGCTGAACTCATGGTGGTAACAGGCGCAATGATTGACCCGGAAAAGGCACTTGATACTGGCTTTGTAGACGCGCTGGAAACTGGGTACACCGACACATTGAGTCATGCTCTGACGTGGTGCGAGGAATTGCTAAACCTCCCACGTCATTCAATGCTGGGTAACCGGGCCAATGCACGTGCAATATTCAGAAAGGAATTTGGCGAAAGTAAAATACTGGGCGTGGAATCATTTGTTGAATCGTGGTTTTCCGACGCCACACAAACTGTCATGCAATCCTTATTGGACCAACTCAAAAATAAAAAATCCGATCAGGATTAATCGACAGTCACAATTGGCCGAGAGGGATCGCGAATCCATTCGCTCCATGAACCCGCATAAAGTCTGGATCCTTGCAGTCCGACCAGTTCTTCAGCAAAAATATTGTGACATGCAGTAACGCCTGAACCGCACATATGAACCATATTCATGTCTTTGTGTTCTACTCTTGTCGCGTTCAGAGCCGTTCGGAGTTCTCCCGGTGGCTTGAACCGGCCATCTGGCAATAGATTCTGACTGCAGGGATGATTGCAGGCACCTGGGATGTGACCGGCCCGGCTGTCAATCGGTTCTGCCTCACCATAAAATCGATTAGCGGCACGCGCGTCGATCAGATGAATTTTGTTTGTTTTCAATCCATCAGCAATCTGAGAACTTGAAAGCAGCATTTCATCAAGAGGCTCGAGGCGCTCGACCGGGGCACACTCGGGGTCCTTCTGACCACTCTCAAGTTCAAACCCAGCCGCCAGCCAGGCCGGAAGCCCACCATCGAGCAAGGCAGCATTATCCTGGCCAAAGTACTTCATCAACCACCATAACCTGGCAGCAATTATCCCGCCGGTATCATCATATGCGACCAGGGTCTTGCCGGGCTGCCAGCCCGCATGTGACAGAAATCCTGCAAATTGATTTGCGGATGGTAACGGATGACGACCGCTGCTTACTGTAACTTGACCGGAAAGATTATTGTCCAGGTTGGCATAGTGAGCAGTTGGTATATGGGCATCTAGAAAAGCCAAATGACCCGCTCCAGCGTCCATCAAATTGAAACGGCAGTCAAATACAATACATTCACCACGTCCGAGTAAATCCCGCAAGTGAGACGCGGAGCACAGCAAGTCCTGTTTCAAATTTTATCCTGCCTGGCCCAATGAGTGATCAATTCGATTGGCCAGGTTTAACAGAATTGCAGCTGTTACCCCCCAAATCCTGTGACCACCCCAATGTAACGACGAAATAACCACGGATTTACCGCCACGAGCAATTTCTTCATGTGAATACTCCGCACGGTTGATAGCCACACGAAGCGGGACCGTAAAAACTTCGGACACTTCCCGCAAATCCGGATTCCAGACAAATGGTGGCTTGATCAGACCTACAACAGGTAACACCCGGAAATCAGATATGGTATCCAGACGGTCTAGAAATCCCAACGGGGACACCTGTGATGCACTGAGACCAATTTCCTCCTCCGCCTCTCGTAACGCAGTGGAGATGGCGGACTGGTCAGCCCGCTCAGCCGAACCGCCGGGAAAACTGACCTGACCAGGATGATGTTCGAGTGTCTCCGACCGTACTGTTAAAATGATCTCGGGCTCAGGCAGATCAAGTATGGGTACCAATACTGCCGCTGTCCGATTTGGTCGTACTGGAGTTTTCGAGTCAGTGGCCCGCAATGGACGTACTTTTAGTGCCGCAACACCCTGGTCAAAGGGTGATACCGCACGCAGCAATGCGCTGTGCAAATCAGGTGGCATGGATCAGTTCAGATACGAAAATTAGTCGAGTGGCAGCATTTGTGAAGATCAGGCCGGGTAGAGCAGGCCAGAGACAACCGGGCAGAATACACTGCCCGGTCGTGCAAGGTTTACGGGAGCAGTTCAACCAACTTGATATCAAACATCAGGGCTTCATTCGGACCAACTGGTGGATTTCCGCGCGCACCAAATGCCAATTCAGGCGGAACAAAAATCTGCCACGTCGATCCCTGTTTCATTAGCGGAAGCACTACTTGCCAGCCTTTCAGCACAGCGTTGACAGTAAATTCTTCTGGTGTGCCTCGGGCAAATGAGCTATCGAATTCCCGGCCATCAAGTTTTGAGCCTCGATAGTGAACGGAGACTTTGCTTTCCAATCCTGGACGGGGGCCTTCACCTTCCTCGATAATTCGATACTGAACACCGCTTGGGAGCACCACGATACCTGTCTTGGATTTGTTCCCTTCAAGGAACTCTTCACTTTTTAGCTGGTTCTCCTCAGATAATTGGCGAAACTGTTCCGCCTGTTCAGCGCGTACCTTTTCCTGTAAAGCAGTTAGCAGTGTTCTCATTTCTGCTGCACCGACCTTTGGTTCAGATTCACCAACCACATCACGAATCGCCGTGATCAGGGATTCCACATCAAATTCTGTGCTGCGTCGCTTGATGTCAGCTCCGATATCCCAACCAACTGCGTAGCTGAGTTTTCCTTTTTCAGTGGTCACATCCTGAGCTACGGACGTGCCTGTAGCTAGAATGAATAAAAATGATAGTGCGAGTCTGGATCGCATTGATAGTTCCTCCAGAAAGTTTCTGTTCGCCAGCCCATTGCCGGTCAATAAAGGGGGGCTATTCTACATGAGCAACTAGAGATTTGTCATGCCCAAAAGTTCATCCGCGCCATACGGGACAGCCTGATAGACTGCATATCAGCTATCGAGTTCAACCATCTGTTGGCAAATTTAGCCAACTCAAAGGCCTGGTTACGCGACAATATTTACAACCGCCACATAATATACCTGTATATCAATTAGTTACAAATATTCAATTGTTTGGCATGAACTGTGCATTAAAACAGGTACAGAACAGAATGCAGGAGCATAAGTAATGAGTATTTTTTCCAGATTCACCGACATAATCAATGCCAATATCAATTCTTTACTGGAAAAAGCCGAGGATCCGGAAAAAATTATTCGCCTGATGATCCAGGAAATGGAAGATACATTGGTGGAAATCCGGTCAGCTGCCGCAAAATGTATCGCTGATCGAAAGGAGCAACGTCGCTACGCAGAATTCCTGGAACGCGAACAGAATGAGTGGGCGAAACGGGCCGAATTGGCTGTTCGCCAAGGCCGGGAAGATCTGGCACGCGCAGCCCTGGCTGAAAAGCAGACCGGAGCAGATGAATCAGGGCAAATCAAGCATGAAATGGATGTACTTGAAGAACAGCTTGCGAAGTTCAACTCGGATATCACCCAGTTACAAAGTAAATTGACGGACGCAAAGACCCGCCAGCGCAGCATAGTAATCCGGCACAAGACAGCATCATCCCAACTGGCAGCGCGAAAACATATTCACGATGACAAAATTGACGAAATGCTGTTTCGGTTTGAAAATGCGGAGCGTCGTATTGACCGGGTAGAGGCTCGGAGTGAATCGATGGACATAGGACGTCGCAAAAACCTGGCTGAAGAAATTGCCGGTTTGCAGGACGACGAAAGGGTAGAAGATGCCCTCGAGGCTCTGAAGTCCAAGGTTAATAAAACCAATGATGCCGAAGAGGAGAAAAAATAATGTCTGATGTCATTCCTGTCTTGCTTGTAACAGTCTGCGCACCGCTTTGGATCATATTTCATTACATCACCAAGATGAAAACATCCAAGGGCCTCACAGCTGAAGATGAAAAAATGCTGACCGATGTTTGGGAATCCACAAAGAAAATGGAAGATCGTATCCAGACGCTGGAGCGTATCCTGGATATCGAATCCCCCAGTTGGAGACAACGTCATGAGTGATCTGTACGAACGCAAGAATCCGCACCGACTTTACCGTGATCGGGAAAACGCTATGCTGGCTGGTGTCTGCGCTGGATTGGCAAATTATTTTGGGCTCTGCAGAAAGGGATTACGCTTGATAACAGCCGTTTGCACAGTTTTCTTTTTTCCGTTCGTAGTTCCGGCCTATATCATTCTTACCATCATTCTTCCGGTCAAACCGGAGAATCTGTACAAGGATGAAACCCAGGAAAAATTCTGGCGTGGAGTAAGCATGGCACCCTCAGATGTCTTCAGTAACCTCAGCCATCGGTTCCGGGAATTGGATTTACGCCTGCAGAGTATGGAGGCCTTTGTTACCTCCCGTGAATTCGAAATGGATCGTGAACTTGGGCGCAATTCACGCAAAAATGTTACGAAATGAGGTCAATTGCGATAAAACGAGCCAATATTACGTTGCGATGTAACGAATTCGGTCCTCAATGCGTCAACTTATTTGTACTTCAACGGTCTTTATTAGTAACACAATAGAAAGTAGGTCAGACATGTCAACAGGAATACAGATTATGAGCAGTTACAAATCCAATGCAAATGCAAGCATGGTTGAGTCCATGCCATTGTTTGCTTCAAGTTGGATGGCCTTGTTTTATGTTTTACGCAAGAACTACAGTGAGCGTAAGGCAGCCAATGGCCGATCCGACGAAAACGATTCCCGCATGGAGAGCAAGTAACAGAACACACTTTGACCCATAATTATAGGGTCAACTCCCGATCCCGAACCAGAATTTTTGTCTTAGCTACTTCGTGCGGGCACCATAATATAGAAGCTGCCCAACATACCACCATCTGAATCCCTTACAATGCTTCTCCGGATTGCACACCGGATTAATTGGAGCTTGTATGAACCCGTCAAACATTCGAACTGAAATAGAAAAACGCGTTATGCGCGTTACCATTGACCGTCCGAAGAGCCTCAACGCTCTCAATTCCAAAACACTGACTGAACTGCAAGCTGCCCTTGATCACGCCAGCAAGGATGATGAGGTTCGGACCGTAGTACTTACCGGGGCGGGTGACAAGGCATTTGTTGCCGGTGCAGATATTGCCGAAATCAGGATGTCGGATGAAAATTCTGTAGGAACACTTGTCAAATCAGCACATGAATTGATGCAATGTATTCAAAATCTCGGAAAACCGGTAATAGCCGCTGTAAATGGTTTCGCGCTTGGAGGCGGGTGCGAGTTGGCACTGGCCTGCACCTTAAGAATAGCTTCTGATAACGCGATGATTGGATTGCCTGAAATAAAGCTGGGATTACTACCTGGTTTTGGTGGCACGCAAAGAATGACACAAGTTGCTGGCGTTGGCCGGGCACTGGAAATGATGCTCTCTGGAAACCCCATTTCAGCAGATAAAGCGCTGGCCTGGGGAATATTCAATCAGGTCGTCAGGCAGGATCAACTCTATGCCACCGTGGATGATTTAGCCTTCAAACTGGCAAATTCAGCACCCCTGGCTATGCGCAGCATTCTCAGTGTAGTCCACGGGGGATTGGATCTGCCTTTGGAAGATGGATTGAAACTGGAGGCGAAGGAATTCGTCAAGACCTGCCAGACACGGGACATGCAAGAAGGAACAGCGGCATTCCTTGAAAAACGCGAAGCAAAATTTAACGGTACCTGAACACAAACAAGGATTGGTCTCAATTTCGTAAGCAAAACTAATTTACCTCACGGCCTGATTTGATACCATCACTGAATAGTTACTTTATCCTGCCATATATATCTTCAAGTCTTTCGATATCGTCTTCACCGAAATAATCACCAGTCTGAACTTCGATCAAATGCACATCCTCGTCACCGGGATTCTCGAGTCGGTGCAGGGTTTCTGTTGGAATATAAGTCGACTGGTTAGCATTCAGCAGGAATTCCTCATCTCCGAGGCGGACTTTTGCTATCCCCTGTACTACTGTCCAGTGCTCGGCTCTTCGGTGGTGAAGTTGCAATGACAGAACCTGCCCCGGCTTGACCACCAGCCGTTTTACCTTACAATCCTCCGCGTCTTCCAAAATGGTATAGCTGCCCCAGGGTCTGTGGACCGTTTTGTGGAACTCGACGGCTTCATCCTTCAACTTTGACAATTGAGAAACCACTTGCTTCACATCTTGTGCGTGATCTCGATCGGCAACCAATACCGCATCTGCCGTGTCGACTATCACAAGATCACTTACCCCTACGGCCGCTACGATCCGGTCCTCACTCTGTACAAAACAATCAGTGGAGTCCACCATGACCGCTTTGCCACTCAGACGATTTCCACTCTCATCAGATTCAAATAGTTCGCTGATCGCTTTCCAGGAACCGATGTCACTCCAACCGAAATCACTGACCACGACCGCCGTATTGTCTGCTCTTTCCATGACGGCATAGTCTATGGACATTGATGGGCACTCACTGAATAAATCGCTGGGAAATTCAATCGGTGCAGTTGATTTATCCGTCGCTTGCCACACCCTTGTCACCGCTGCATGTATATCTGGTGCGAATCGTTGCAGCGACTCAAGCAATTTACCTGCCTGGAAACAGAACATACCTGAATTCCAGTGGTACTCTCCGGACTCCAAATATTTTATGGCAGTAGGCTCATCTGGTTTCTCAACAAATTCAACAACCCGATAGCCACCGCTCATGGTCAACGCCTCACCTTGTCGTATATATCCAAAGCCGGTTTCAGCATGTGTGGGATGAATTCCAAAGGTCACGAGAAACCCTTCATTTGCAAGATAAGCAGCTTCGCTCACGGCTGCCTTGAAATTTCGCAGGTCCTCAATCAAATGATCAGCTGGCATGACCAGCAAAGAGGCATTTTCACCGACATTTTCGGCCACACACATTGCAGCCAGACCTATTGCAGGTGCTGTATTTCGCCCCATGGGTTCCAGCAAGAATCGTTCATTGCCTGCGCCTCCCTGAAGCCCTTCATAAAGATCTCTTGTATAAAAATAATAGTCCCGGCTAGTAACGGTAATAATGGGTGCATTTCCAGCTACCGCACGCGCTCTCAACCAGGTTTTTTCAGCGAGAGACTGACCGTCAACCAATTCCATAAAAGGCTTTGGGTGAGCCCGCCGGGAAACCGGCCACAATCGAGTTCCCGCACCACCAGATAGGATAACGGGAATCAAAGGAGTTTTATCTAATTGAGTCATAAGTCTATCCTCTTGCAAAAGCAGGTTCTTTAGTTGCAATTTCGCTAACTATGGCATTGAGAGATCCGGCGAGTAGAGACTACCATCGGTCAGATATCGACGATTAAGGTCGGTTATTTCAAGTTCACCACGCAACGCCTGCTCATGTGGTGTGGTGATGACCAGAATTTCCTTGATACCGGCTAGCATCAGGGTAGCCAGCGGATAGTAAATCATCGGTTTATCATATACTGGCAGCAACTGTTTGCTGATCACCCGGGTGAGTGGATTCAAACGGGTGCCACTGCCCCCAGCAAGGATAATGCCTTTTCTGATCTGTGCCATTAACAGGCTTACCGTTGGTTAGGAGCCATAACAGTTCCTGCTAATCTTTTCTTTTCAACCGGGACACTCAGAATGGAATGTCGTCATCCGCGAAATCATTGGGGCCGGTCTTTTGCGATGTTGATTGCTCGACCGGAGCATTGGGATTGGGACGGAATCCGCCTGATTGAGGTGGGCGAGCCCCGGCCTCACCGCCTCGACTTCCGAGCATCTGCATTTCATTGGCGACTATTTCGGTCGAATAACGGTCCTGGCCATTTTGATCCTGCCATTTCCGGGTTTGTAATTTCCCTTCTATATAAACTTGTGAGCCCTTGCGCAAATATTCGCCCGCAATCTCGGCAAGCCGTTGGAAAAACACTACACGGTGCCACTCAGTTTTTTCCTGCTTTTCACCGGTTTGCCTGTCGTTCCAGCTTTCGGAAGTTGCCACAGTTACATTGGCGATCGCTGCGCCGCTGGCGGTATATTTCATATCAGGGTCACGACCCAGGTTTCCCACCAGAATTACTTTATTTACACCTCTTGCCATCAGGCATCTCCTGCTGTGTGGAGCCGTGCCCCACAGTTCAAATTAAGACTTGGAAGTGTAGCACATACCATCAGGAACTCAGTCTGTTTTCAGCCGGTTTCACCAACAATTTCAGCGTCACTACCCACAATGCGCAATACAATCCGGCAACACTCAAAGTCACTACTTCCACACTAGAATCTGGCATCCAACCTCCGCAGACGCCGCAGGCGAAGACCCCAAGGAACCGACTCCTGTTGTATCGACCCATATTCTTTCCGCGCCCATCAGCCACGGAAAACTGACTGACCATTGCTGGCATGACCGGCCTAAGGAACTTGAAGGCCACAAAAACCCCACCGTCCACATCATCATCGACAGTACCGGCCCTGCCAGGAAAATCAGACCGAGTGTCACTCCAAGTATCAGGAGCGTGAGAGATATGACGCCGAGTTCTTCACTCCGGACCGATATATGCCGCAGCACAGGAAAAACCAGTCAACCCTCATCCGGTAAGAAAGGCATATATAATCGCCTGTGATTCAACAATGAAAAACCAAATTAATTTAATCAGCATTCCCCTCAACATAACGAACCGCAAGGTCACAACTGCAAGTAATAATGATACAGATAGTGCGAATACCCGGACACCGCCATTGTTCTCCAAAATAGGTAGGATTTTTGCCTGATTCACTGCATCAGGTGACAGCCTTGCAAAATCACGTGCTGCAATCAGCAGCCACGTCAAATTGGCCGATGCTGCAATAATCCCACCAAGCACGAACAAGATCAGGTTGGGGGAATCATGGGTTTCCTACCAGGCCGGTCTGAAAACTTCCCAAAATTATTTCTGAAAAAATGCCTGGGTAAATTCATAAACCCCTCGGCCAGACCGGCCCCCACAGGGCTGGATTCTGGAACACCATTTACCAGCACATGAATACCGGCAATATTCTGAACAACCATGGCATGTGCGATGCCATCACACCTCCGAGTGCGCAGTGCAGCATGACCCAACTGACCAGTCAAACATGTATTCATCCGGGTGACACTCTGATCAGAGCCATAATATAGAGCGCATGTCGCGAAATTTCATGATTAAGATCGTTGCTTCGAAGACTATCATTTATAATCCGTGAAACATTCGAGCAAATGCATGACAGCTATCTCAGAAACAGACCTTTCCAACAATGCATGGTCCATTGGACAAATTGTCTCTCTGTGCACGGCAGATATGGCCCGGGTGGATGCCTGCATCCATGAAAGCCTTCAGTCAGATGTCGTGCTGATCAACCAGATCGCCCACTACATTGTCTCCAGTGGAGGTAAACGTCTGCGGCCAATGCTGCTGACTCTTTGTGCTCACGCTTGCGGATACCACGGAGATGATCACATTCCGCTGGCTACCATTATCGAATTTATTCACACCGCCACCCTGTTGCACGACGATGTAGTTGACGAATCCGAACTACGGCGCGGCCAGCAAAGTGCCCACGCCGTTTGGGGAAATGCTGCCAGTGTGCTGGTCGGTGACTTTTTGTACTCACGCAGCTTTCAAATCATGGTAGGCCTGGACTCGATGCGTATCATGGAGGTACTGGCAGAAACCACCAATACCATCGCTGAAGGCGAGGTGCAGCAACTACTCAACATGGGTGACCCTGAGGTGGATCAACAACGTTACATGCAGGTGATTGAGAGTAAAACAGCCAAACTTTTTGAAGCTGCATGCAGACTGGCAGCCATCATCAGTCAGCAATCGAAAAAGACCGAGGCTGCGCTGGCAGTTTACGGACTGCGGTTGGGATCCGCTTTCCAAATCGCCGATGATGTACTTGATTATACCGGTGACGTTTCAACCATGGGCAAGAATGCCGGCGATGATCTGGCAGAGGGTAAACCCACACTACCATTGATCATCGCTCGTCAACGAAGCACAAGTGAAGAGCAGATTGTCCTGGACGATGCCATCAGAAATGGTGGCACCAATGACTTGTCTGCTGTTTTAACCATCATTGAGAAAACCAATGCACTTGAAGCAGCAATGGACTCAGCCAGATCACAGGCCACAAAAGCCGGACTGGCTATCCAGACTTTACCTGATTCGCGCTGGCGTGCAGCCTTAGAGCAACTGGCTTTGTACAGCGTCAATCGAAACCACTAACGCGTTTCGAATCGAAAAAACCCTGCTACTGATCCTTTATTGAAGCGATGACTTCTGCCGTGGCTATTCAGCCGCAGTGGTTGTATCACCAGATGCAATCAACACCAGGGTTATATATTGTTCAGTCAATAGTCCTCACCGGAATAACAATATCCGCAAGACAGGTCATTCCAGTGACCACCAAGTTCACTTCTAATTCCGGCAAATGGTCTGTCGATTTCCACAATGATCATTCGGATCGATGTTTAAAGAAATTATTGTGCTGGCATGCACGGAACATGGGCAACGGTATTAATTTTCCAGCTTCGTGTTCCACTCGACCACCCTGTCCTGATGTTGCTCAAGCAGTTCATCTGTATCCCAAACCGTAACGGAAACAATTTCATCACCGCTCGCAATTGCGTCAACCACGTCCTGATCATCGGAAGATACTACACTGCCAAACACCGTATGCTTGCCATCAAGCCAGGGAGTTTCAACATGTGTAATAAAAAACTGACTGCCGTTGGTTGCTGGTCCAGCATTCGCCATGGATAACTTTCCTGGTGTGTTGTGTCTCAGATCATCCGTGCATTCATCCTCGAATCGGTACCCAGGACCGCCTGTACCAGACCCCAGAGGACAGCCACCCTGGATCATGAAGTTATCGATTACACGGTGAAAACTCAGGCCATCATAGAATCCGCGTTTTGCCAGATTGCAAAAATTGGCGACCGTCACCGGAGCCTGTTGTGGATACAGATGAATATTGATCACTCCTTTGCTGGTCTTCATTTCCGCCAGTATCTTTTCGGGGGTATCTGACATGTTTTCACTCCATTTGATAAGAAAATTATTGGAACTTTTTGAGTGCTTCTCGGGTCTATTTATGTAAGAAGGCCGCGGGCAATGGTCTCTCCCTCAAACCACGGGATTAAAGCACTCCTCACCCCACACCCGCGGCTTTTTTAATGGGTGCCATGTTGTATTGTTTCAAGCGCAATCACAATATCGCTTCTCATGATTTTATACCTGCAAATTTTTTAAATTGATCGCCACGATCTTCAAAATCCCTGAAGTGAGGAAAACTGGGTGCTCCGGGTGACAACAGGATACAGCCTTGTTCGGGCACCAGTGTCTGTGCCAAAGGCACTGCCATTGACAAGTTTTCTGCCCGATGAAGCCCTTGTTTCGGTTCGATCCCTGCCCGTCGCAAACTGTCAAGAATTTTCTGGCCATTGTCCGGCAAACAAATAATGGCCTGGGGTATTTGTCCAATCAGGCTGGCAGCAAATTCACTCCAGTCGAGACCTCTGTCCATTCCACCCAGGAGTAATACAACATCCTCGTATCCAAATGTTTCAAGCGCTGCTGATACGGACACCGGCGTTGTGGAGATGCTGTCATCTACATAGCGAACACCCGCGATCTCCCCTACCACTTGCAGACGGTGTGGGAGTCCACAAAAAGTGGCCAAAACTTTCTCGGGGTTGATAATATTCAACTCCAACTCATCCATCACGACCATGGCCGCGGCCAGGTTTTGCATATTATGTTCGCCCGGAAGGGAGGCGGGTGCAGCAATATGACGCCCACCATCGCCATTCACACCACCACGGACCGAGCACCAGCTACCCGGTCGATTGAACCAACTCACAGCAGCGTGGTTATTGATCCTGGCGGCCAGTACCGGATCAGAATAATTGGCAACCAACTTCCCTTCTGAAATCATATCTGCCAGTCTGAGCTTGTCTTCCCAATAACGCTGTGCTCCTCCATGCCAGTCCACGTGTTCATCGCTGAGATTAAGCAACACCACGATGTCGGGGTCAGCCTGCAAATCCGTGATCTGGTAACTGGACAATTCAATGACCCACCATTGGGCATCGATATTTTCACAATCCAGCATCGGTCTGCCAATATTACCTGCCAGACAGGTTCTTACCCCTGCGCTTCTGAGCAGATGTGCGGTAACCGCGGCGGTGGTGCTCTTGCCCTTGGTGCCACTGATGCAAATGGTTTTTGCTTCGGGATTTTCCGCAAACCACAAATTGCTTGCGGTGGTGAAAGGCAAACCGTGGGTCCGGAGTTGTCTTAACTCATCTCTGTAAGGACTGATACCGGCTGAACGAACAAGCACATCAAACTTTTTCAGTTTTCTGACATCAAAGGGACCGAGATGAAATTCATCCAAATCCGGATCCAATTTGGTCGCGAAATCATCCCTGATGGCTGACTCTGCAAAAATTGACAACAACTGGTCAGGGAAGCGCCGTCTGAGCTGATTCCATACCGCTTGCCCTTCCCTACCGGCACCCAGTATTCCTACACGAGCTTTTCGTAAATCATCAAAGCGCATCTAGTCTCGCCTGAATACCAGGTGGAATACAATTTTCTGCAGCAGGATCAGGGTGTGTATCAAGTTTTGTGGCCTCAATAATTTCCTCACGTACAGCAAGTGAGTCAACTATCTTCCTGTTTCGCCAATCAGGGTGACCCGCCAGAAATTTCATTGCTGCACGACTCTCTTCGATGCTGCCAACACATTCAAATGGCTTGTGGCCGTCTAACCCGCAAAGGGCCTTGAATCCGGATATTTGATTCTCGTTATTCAAAAGATCAGTTCCCTGGATTGTGACCAACTGCTCGGGCGTCAAGAATGGCGCCAGGGCCAATGCCGCAAACCGGCACTTGGGGCAATCCTGGCACCAGCGACCGTCAATGTGTGAACCATCCTGGTGAAAATTTCGATTACAACTGGAAAATATCTCATGGTAGCGCGTCAGTTCGGAGAATCGACGTGCTATGGCGAGTTCGCTGAATGACCGCAGCAGTGAGAAATATTCGACATTGGGTGAAATACGTGTGGAAATTACGTTCCGAAAAGTCTTCTCAAATGCAAGACTCTTGCTGTATTGATGATTTATCTCATTACCCAGGTTATCTATCAAAGTGGGCTCGCTGGCAGATGATTCGTTGGCAAATACAACATACCGGTATCCATAGAGCAGGCCTGCACAGAGCAGTATCGCCGAATTTATGGCGGTCACCGGCACGTGTCCATTCCAGGCACCATCCGCATTCAATTTTCCCAGCGCCGGTGAGAGTTCACGCTGAACTCGAATCAGCGGTAATTTCGCGGCACGGGCAGTTTCACCGATCAGGACTGACCCACCCACACACGCAGGCTGCACCTCCAATCCTGAGTCTATTAACATTTGCAAACAAACCAGGCTGTCTTTGCCACCACCCATGGCGACCAGGGCCCGCTCGGGCAGATCAAGTGGCATGCTTAAATCGGCTCTGCCCGATATTTGGTTCAAAATGATACTTTCAGTCTTGTTTTCAAAATTTATCAAGCCGGTCAAATCCAGATTGTTTACATAGGCGAATTCCCCCAATCCCTGAACATACAGACCATTAAGAAAATCGAGCACCGCTTCATCGAATTCAACTTCATCTGCACTAATTGTTCGCGCAAGCCCTGCTTTGTAGTAGCTGATACCTGCAACCAGATGTAGCGTTTCCAGGGCCCGGTAAAAGGCTGCCTGACGCGAAGCATCAACCGGCCAGGGTGCCCAGGGGAAGGTAATGCGTTCCTTGAACTCCAGACCATCGACATGGTAGGAAAGCACTGCTTCACCGGTTTCAGGTTGATATCGATAGTTGGTAAAACTGAACTGGAGCGCCTGTCTGCTTTCGTCTGGTTTTTCTGTCATTGTCCATCCCTGATTTCATTCCACGACGGCCCGTAAATATCATTTGTCCGGGTCTCATCTAGAGCCGTGACAATCAAGTTATCGTGCAAGGTAAACAATAATGCCTCAGCATCCTGGGAATGCAGCAAAATACTGATACACATGTCATTCGCTGACTGAGACAACATCAGTAATGCATGTTTGCTGAAGAATTCTGAACCGGGATCAATATCGGCCAGTGCGGTACGCACGCCCCGCCCAACGAGGTTGATAGCACTGCACTCAGAAAAAACAGTTACCCGACAGCGGTCTTCCAAACGATCGGCAAGTGCTTTGAGCATTTCCTCATCCAGATGATTGCGAATCCTGTCCAGCGCCACCGTCGTCGTAGTTTCTGATGTTGCCACAAGATCGATGGAAACCCCTGCCTCGCTAATTTGTGTGAATACCCAAGCCAAAAAACCTATATGTTCACGGGTATCCAGATTCTGTAGCAATAATACAGCCATGTCTGATTGACAGCACACAGCACGTATTCCCTGGCTGAGATGCACTGTGGATCCGGGCCCTCTGCAAATCGTTGTTCCAGCGTTCCCTCTGTTGGTCAAATCACGGACCAATATGGGTATACCCGCATCTGCTGCCGCCCGAATACAACGTGCGTGTACCACCTTCGCACCACTTGCTGCCATTTCCAGCGCTTCATCATAATTTAAATATCGTAGTAATCGAGCTGACGGTATGACACGGGGATCCGCACTGAAAAGCCCGGGAACATCTGTCCAGATTTCCACATGTTTAGCCGACAGTCGACTTGCCAGTAACGCTGCGGAGGTATCTGAGCCACCACGACCCAGCAACGCTGTACCACCGAACGGGTGCGAGGCCACATAACCCTGGCATATCAACACGCGGGCTCGGGCCGACCAGTCTCTTTCCAGGATATTGTCTGGACCACTGTTGCAGCGCGCAGACAGCCGGGAACGTTTTCCTGATTTGTCAGGTTCCTGCTCCGCCGTCAAAGCATCTCGTGCATCTACCCACTGGACCTGCAAATCCAGGCTCAGGTAGAACTCACCCATCCGGGTACTCAACCATTCCCCCACAGATATCAGGGATGCTAAGGCCGAATATCGGGCACTTTGATCCGGGGCAACCTTGATCAGGTCCAATAAATCACTAATTTCCCGGTCAGCCTGTCGAAGCAACCCTGTAACATTAATGTTTAATTCCCTGGCCAACAGGCGATGGCGATCCAATAGGGCCGTAACTGCACTGTCACGTGCAACTCCGGCGCTGGCAGCCATGTTTAGAAGCGCATTGGTAACACCCGAAAGGGCGGAGCAGACCAGTAATACCCGGTTCCCGTCGTCAAGACGCTCACGGATGAGCGTGGCGATTGATTCCCACTGCTTTAAACCGGTGACACTGGTTCCGCCAAATTTTAAAACTACCCACCGATCATTCACACTGGATATCCCTGGTCAAGATCATGCCGAACGTTACCCGAAGCAGTAAATTCTGTACAGCCAATTCATGGAAATTCGCCAACTGGTCAGATTATTGCCTGCAAACTGCCATAATAGTGAGTTCAGAACCAAAGCGGTGCAGGGAGTTAGCACTGGCATATTCAAATTCTACAATTAGAAAGAAACATTCCGGTGTGATGGGGGCATAGCCAGGAAATAAATTCGATTTTTTCAGGTTCAAAACCACACATAAATCATGTAGTCAACCGCACGGTGAGATAGATTTTTAATCCAGTACCTTAACCAGAAAATATAGAGAATTTAATTCCGGTCTTCAGGCGAATAATTCAAGCGGTGTACGTATTGCGACCATTCAATCACCGTGGCCAGGATATTCTTTTTACACACGGGGGTTCCCGAACCCAGGTAGAATGACGTGTAAAAGAACAAAGGCAGCATTAAGACAATATTGCAGAAATTTGCAGGTGTTGGGGGGTTCGTAAATTCATACCTTGCCACCGGATGACCACGAAATTTCACCAATCCTAAGTTACCAATCTGATTTTTACCCCATTAAACTGAATTTTATGTCAATTGCTGTTCCCAGGACGATCAAAGTCCTGCTATGCCCCGATCAGGAACAGTAAAGCGCTGTGCTTCAGACCAATGACCCGTCCCTGGCGGGGCACGGCATTGAGGTAGTATGTCAGCGTGGATTGCTTTTGTGTCTGGGTGAGTGGGAATCTTTCTGATCACCGCAGGGTCTTCGATACTGGCGATAATTCTGACATCACCTCCGCACTTATCGCAGATCTCAATATCAATATTAATTACACGCTTCAATCGTTGGGTCCAGGTGATGGCTGCGGAGCGCTCGTCCGGCGTTTGGTAGATAACGCGGGTCTTATGAAGTAACGGCACAGCCGCTCCAGTATGGCACGTTCATTGGCACTGACCGCTACACCTGCATGCAGTGAGAAGCCGGCAAGCCCAGCCGTCAATCGAGACCCCGGTCCGCCGTGGGGTCAGCCGTAAGGGCCACGCCTTCTGCCTATCAATGGACAACACCTTATAGGCTGTTTATGATCGGCGGTATTCAAGCCATCCGGTAACCCTTGATGCGAATTCTGCTTACTGTCCTGTTTGTTCTCGCCTGTCCGGTCAGTGCAGAGGCGATGAGAATCCTGCTGACCAACGACGACGGATACCTGGCACCGGGCATTGTCGCGCTCGACCACGCGCTTCGAACCGCCGGTCATACAGTCTACCGGGTGGCACCGGAAGTCAATCAGAGTGGCACGTCTGCCAGTATCTCGATCAGGGGCATTGAGGTATCGGCACATGAAGACAATGTGTGGTCGGTGGCCGGCACGCCGGCCGACGCTGTCCGTTTCGCCCTTGGAGAACTGTTGAAGGAGATGCCACCGGACATTGTGGTGTCGGGCGCGAATTTCGGCAATAACACAGGGCGGGATGTCGCGGTCTCTGGCACTGTGGGTGCGGCGCTGACCGCGAGGCAGTTGGGTTATGCGGCCATCGCGATTTCGGTCGAGGTCAAATATACGGAAAGAGCTGAAGGATTTCCCAGCACGCGAAACGCGTTTGCGGCAGCCGGTGGGCTTATCGTCGATCTGCTGTCCGAACTGGGTCAGCCGGAACCGGGACTGATTCTGAATATCAATTTTCCTGCGCGCAGGATTCCCCTGGGAGTGCGTGCGGCAAATCTTGCCGACCATTCACTTTTAACAGGCGCTTACACGCAACAGCCGGATGGCTCCTGGACACCGGATTATGATCTGACCCCTGCTGTCGGGGCCGGGATTGATGCCGCACTGCTTGCACAGGGCTACATCACGCTGACCTGGCTGCCCGGTCACATCGAGCAGGGTATGGGGACCCTGCCATCCGACCTGGCCCGGCGGCTCAACGCCCATCTGCCCGCAGCTAACCCATAGCGACAGCCCCGTTCCAGGTTGATTGACACGATCTGCTTCACTGATAATCGGTGTAGCCGCGGGGCCCTGGCGTATACAACGTTTTCCGGTTAAAGCCGGCCAGTACCTCGCCGCTACGGATTTTGCTGACCAGGTTGGGATTGGCGATGAAATGACGTGCGAAAGAGACGGCAACAGCCCGGCCACTGCGCACCACCTCATTGGCTTCAGCCGCACCGTAGCCGTCGTTATAGATAATCGGTCCGCTAAAATGGCGATGCACCAAAGCCAGGTTATCCAACGGGCCCGAAGCCAGACGGATCACATGGAGATAGGCCAGTCCCATCGGGTCAATCGCCTGCAGCAGTTGGGCAAAGGTCGACCCGGGATCTTCATCGGTCAGATCATTGAAAGGGTTGCCGGGACAGATGCGGATACCCACCCGGTCTGCCCCGCTGACCGAGGCCATGGCCTCGAGTGTTTCCACCACGAAACGTATCCGGTTGCGGACCGATCCACCGTAGCGATCATTCCGTCGGTTGGTGCCGGTGGACAGGAACTGGGCCGGCAGGTAACCACTGGTTGCATGCAACTCTACGCCGGCACAGCCCACGGCCAGCGCATTCTCAGTGGCCTGTCGATACTCTTCGATAACGGTCGGAACCTCATCGGTGCGCAAGGCCCGTGGCGAGTCGAAAGCGACCATGCCCGCGCCATCCGAATAGATCTGGCCTTGCGCCCGGATGGCTGAAGGTGCGACGGTATCCACACCCGGGGCCTTGTTGTGGTGGCTGGAGATGCGACCACAGTGAAACAACTGCATCACCAGGGTGCCGCCATTTGACCGCACGGTTTGCACCAACTGTTCCCAGGCAGCCACTTGTGTGCTGGAATGAATTCCGGGCGTTCGGGCGTAGCCTTTACCTTGTTCACTGATCTGGACCGCCTCGGTAATGATCATGCCGGCACTGGCCCGCAGCGCGTAATATTTGCTGCTGATGGCCGCAGGAACGCCGTCCGGACGGGCCCGGTTACGTGTCATCGGCGCCATCACGATCCGGTTTTGTAATTCGATCTGACCAAGGGTCAGTGGTTTGAACAGCGCTTTATACATTCGTGGGATCACCCTTGTGGAATTGCAATCGGTTTCCAACAGATCCTCAAGTCTCACGCTCCGCAGCAAAATAGAAACGAGAAATGGTATTCACAGCGCAGGCTGGCCGCGCTTCGCCTTCGATCTCGACAATCACGCGAATCAGCACCTGCACAGCGCCCGGTTTACACTCGGCCTCAAGTACCTCGCCGCGTCCCCGTATCCGCTGGCCTACCTTGACCGCATTCGGAAACCGGACGGAATCACAACCATAATTGACTCCCATGCTGGTGTTGTCCACCTGCAGCATCTCCGGCAGGAATTTATTGGCCATTGAAAGCGTCAGGTAACCGTGGGCAATGCATACGCCAAACGGCCCCTCGGCTGCTTTGACCGGGTCCACGTGTATCCATTGGTGGTCATCAGTGGCACGGGCGAACTCGTCGATACGACTTTGTTCGACGCCCAACCATTCGGTTGGCCCCAGGGACTGGCCAATGGCATCCAGCAACTTGACCGGGTGTTCGAAAATAATCTTGGACATGTCGCTACATCACGCGCGCTGACTGGAGACCGGAACCACTTCACCGGTCATATAGGAACTGTAGTCAGAGGCCAGGAAAACCATCACGTTGGCCACCTCCCAGACTTCCGCGGCTCGGCCAAAGGCTTCCCTCGCGGCCAGTTCTTCAAGCAGTTCCGCAGGTGTCGTTTTGATCAGAAACTCATGCAGGGCAATGCTGGGTGCAACAGCATTGATGCGCACCCCGTGTTCGGCAGCCTCCAGTGCGGCACAGCGGGTCAGCGCCATCACCCCGGCCTTGGCAGCGGCATAGTGAGCCTGCTCTTTTTGCGCACGCCAGCCCAGTACCGAGGCGTTGTTGACGATGACGCCAGTTTGCCGGGGCTGCATACACCTGAGCATCGCCCGCATCATGCGCATGGTGCCGGTCAGGGTGACATCGACCACCTGCAGCCATTCCGGATCCGTCATCTCCACCAGCGAACGCGTTCCGCCAAGACCAGCGTTGTTGATCAGAACATCGACGGACTCCAGTTCCCGCTCCGCCGCGGTAATCAGCGCCTGCACCTCGGTTTCCTCGGTTACATTGCACAGACGCCCGAATATGGGGATATCCGGATGCCGTGTACGCAATTTGGCCACGGCGGCATTGAGACGTTGTTCATGAATGTCGCTTATAAATAACTTGCGGCAGCCCTCTTCCGCTGCGCGTTGCGCCACTGCAAAACCGATACCGGCACCGGCAGCTGCGGTCACCAGTATAGACTTGCCGGCCAACAGTTGGTGGCCCGGGACGTAAGGGGGTGGTTTCATTGCCATTGGGTATTCCTAGCCAGTCATCCGGGGTTCACGCGGCAAACCCAGGGATCGCTCAGCGATTATATTGCGTTGTATCTGGTTGGTTCCACCATAAATAGTGTCCGCCCGCGTGAACAGGAATAACGATTGTAAGGGTGTCAGTTCGTAGGGCTGAGCCGCAGCGACCTCTGCTTCAGGGCCCAGCACATCCATGGCCAGGTTGCCCAGCTCACGGTGCCATATGGACCAGTAGAGTTTTGATATCATGGCGGCGCGATTCAACGAACCGTCGACCATGTTGCCAGACAGGGTGCGCATGGCGTTGTAGCGCATAATCTTCAGCCCGATGTGTGCCTGCGCCAATCGCTGGCGGATTTGTGAATCGGCGGTAGCGCCGTTTCTGCGGGCTACCGTGATGATTTGATTGAGCTGGTTTTGAAACATCATCTGCTGGCCGAGCGTCGATACGCCCCGTTCGAACCCCAATAGCGCCATGGCAATTTCCCAGCCCTGTCCGGGTTCACCCACCAACTGCTCACTGGCGCAAATCGCCTGGTCAAGGAACACCTCGTTGAATTCCGAGGTGCCGGTTAATTGCATGATGGGTCGAACGGTAATAGCGCGCTGTTGCATCTCCACCAGAAAGAACCCCAGGCCATGGCGACCACGGGATGCGGGATCAGTCCTGGCCAGCACGAAACACCATTCGGCTTCGTGGGCCAGCGAAGTCCAGGTCTTGTGACCAGTGATCGACCAGTTGTCCTTACCGGCATCATAAACAGCGCGGGTACTGATGTTGGACAGGTCCGAGCCTGCACCGGGTTCCGAGTAACCCTGGCACCACAACTCCTCGCCGCTGAGAATCCCCGGCAGGAAGCGCTGTTGTTGCCATCTCGATCCATGGGTAATCAGGATTGGCCCGACCAACCCCTCACCAATGTGACCCACCCTG
Organism: Lysobacterales bacterium; assembly: GCA_014238945.1. Taxonomy (GTDB): domain Bacteria; phylum Pseudomonadota; class Gammaproteobacteria; order Xanthomonadales; family SZUA-36; genus SZUA-36. Next base: position 333,411 of record JABAAB010000026.1, on the reverse strand, counting down.
CCGGGACCGCCTGCGCGCGCGTATTCCTCGTGAAAAATCACCTGCTGCTCCAGGCTGTAACCCCTTCCGCCCATGTCTTCGGGCCAGCCCACACCAATCCAGCCGCCGGCCGCCATTGCCTGCTCCCAGGCCCTGCGCTCACGGAAATACGCGTGCTCATCGCCAGGGCCGCCACGGTACCTGATATGCTCGAATTCACCCAACAAGTGTTCAGCCAGCCAACCCGCGATCTCGTCGCGAAAAGCCTCGTCAGTAGATGTGAAGCCCAGTTTCATGCGGTCTCACCGAGCAGGATGCGGGCAATCCGTTCCCGGTGCCAGGCGCCGTCACCAAAGTAGTGTTGGGATGCTTTTGCACGTTTGAGATACAGGTGTACATCGAAATCCCAGGTAAAACCGGCACCACCATGCATTTGTAAAGCCTCGGCGGCGTTGACAAAGGCGGCATCAGAGCAATACGCACGGGCGATACTGGCCGATTCGTGCAATTCACTGGCCAGTGGCCCGGAACGCAGCGCTTCATCCGCAATGCAGGCCGCGTAGTACACAGCCGAACGTGCAGACTCCGCTTGCAACAGCATGTCCGCCGCTTTGTGCTTGAGCGCCTGGAAGCTCCCTACCGGCCGACCGAACTGCTTTCTTTCCTTGATGTAATCGACTGTAAGTTCCAGTACTTTCTCCGCCACACCCAGCTGTTCCGCAGCCATACCAATACTCGCCAGTGACAAAACCTGTTCCAGTAAAGGCCCGGCGTGGCCGACATTGCGCATGGTGGCTTCAGCATCCAGTTCAAGATTTGTACAGGAAATCCGTGCCTGCCTGCGTGTCTGGTCCATGCACGGCAACGCCTCGCGTTGAATACCGGCATGGTCCGCGGCCACCACGAACAGGCCAATGCCCTGATTTCCCCGCGTTCCTGCCCGCCGCGCAGCCAAGACGATGTAATCCGCCGTCTGGCCATCGATCACGTGGGCATAAACGCCATTGAGCAATACACCGGATGAAGTGGTTTCATACTCCACTGTGACGGCCTCGTTGCCCCAATGCCGACCGGGACCGGCACAGGCCATGGCCAAGCGGGTGCCGTCTTGTGCAACCGCCTTCAACAAGTGATGTTTCTGTTCGTCTGTTCCCGCTAACAGCAGCGCATTCACGCCCAGGCAGACGGTCGAAAAGAAAGGCGCACATAACAGGTTGCGGCCCATCTGTTCAAGCAGGATGCACAGTTCGACATAGCCCAGACCGAGTCCGTCATGGGCCTCCGGTATATGTGTCAGCTGCCAACACATTTCACTGCTGATGTCCTGCCAGGTAGCCACATCAAAACCGCCCGGGGTCTCCATTGCCGCCCGCACCGCTGCTGTGCCAGAAACTTTGGCCAGGTAATCGGCGGCTGACTCCGCAATGATCTGCTGGTTTTCGCTGAAGGAGAAATCCATGGCGGTCCTAGCTGCCGTAGACCTTTTGGGCGGGTATTTCGCTTTCGAGCAAAGTTTGCACAGCCTCATCGAGCTCGACAGCCTCCCAGCGCGCACCCTTGTCCACACCCTTTGTGCTGCGCCAGCCATCAGCTATCGAGATACGGCCACCCTCGATCTCGAAAACCCGGCCGGTAACCGCAGCGGAACGCTGCGAACCCAGCCACACCAGCAGTGGCGAAATGTTGCCGGGCGCCCAGTAATCAAAACGACCATCCCCAGGTCGCGCCATGCGAGCGGCCATCCCCGGAACACGGGTCGTCATGGCGGTCCTCGCCGCCGGTGCGATAGCGTTGGCGGTGATGCCATAACGGCCCAGCTCAGCAGCCTGATTCAATGTCAGCGCAATGATGCCCGCTTTTGCAGCGGCATAGTTCGACTGACCGATTGACCCATTCAAACCGGCCCCGGAGGTGGTATTGATGATTCTCGCCGCCGGCGCCCGATTACCCTTTGCCAGTTCGCGCCAGTACCGGACCGCGTTCGAACTGAGGCAGAAATGACCTCTCAGGTGAACCGTCATGATCGCGTCCCAATCTTCTTCCCCCATGGTGGCGAACATGCGGTCACGATTAATCCCGGCATTGTTAACCACCACATCAAGGGAACCATACTGGGAAATGGCCGACTCGACCGCGCCCGTACAGGCCGCGTAATCGGTGATGTCGAAATCATCAACCCGGGCAATTCCGCCGCAGTCCACGATTTCCTTCACCACTGCCTCGGCCGCATCTTTTCGAATATCATTGACGATCACGCTGGCGCCGTGTCGCGCAAACTCGAGGGCATGCGCTCGGCCCAGGCCGCCTCCCGCACCGGTGATGATAATTGTCCTGTCCTGGCAGATTTTTTCCATCGGTTCCTTTCCCTGATTGCCTACAGCCGTTCGAGGATGGTCACATTGGCCTGACCACCGCCCTCGCACATGGTTTGAAGTCCATAGCGACCGCCGCTGCGTTCAAGTTCATGCAGCAGCGTCGTCATCAGACGCGTACCGGTGGCACCGAGCGGATGACCCAGTGCAATGGCGCCACCATTAACGTTGGTCTGTGCATGAGGATATCCGGTCTCCTGAAGCCAGGCCAACGCTATCGAGGCGAATGCCTCATTGATCTCTACTCTGTCGATGTCTTGCAGGCGCATGCCGGCTTTGTTCAATGCATAGCGGGTTGCCGAAATGGGTGCGGTCAGCATCCAGATAGGATCCGCGGCGCGTACGCTCATATGGTGAACACGTGCCCGTGGAGTCAGTCCGAACTGCTTCAGCGCTTTTTCCGATACCACCAGCATTGCGCTGGCACCATCACTGGTCTGGCTGGAAACCGCGGCGGTCACTTTGTCATAACCGAACAACCCACCCAGCGCCGCCATCTGCTCCATGCTGCTCTGTCGCGGTGATTCATCGTCCTCAATACCGTCTATCGGCAGAATTTCTCGCTTGAATCTGCCTTCATCGATGGCCGCAATGGCCCGCCGGTGGGACTCCAGCGCATAGGCCTCCAGTTCCACCCGCGAAAAGCCCCATTTGTCGGCAATCATTTGTGCCGATTTGAACTGCGTTGGCGGCTCCTTGCCGTAACGCGCCACCCAGCCGGCCGAGCCGCTGAACGGATCGGTGAAACCCAGTTGCGAGGCCAGGGTCATGGCCGAGGCAATTGGAACCTGGCTCATGGTTTGCACACCGCCAGCGATCACCACATCCATGACACCGGACATGATGGCCTGGGCCGCAAAATGCACTGCCTGCTGGGATGAACCGCATTGCCTGTCGACCGTGGTGCCTGGAACTTCGTCCGACAGGCCCGCCGCCAGCCAGCAAGTGCGGGCGATATCGCCGGCCAATGGCCCGACGGTATCAACACAACCGAAGATGACATCATCGTAGTCGGTTTCCGGGATGCCGTTGCGTTCGACTATGCCCCTGAGGACATGGGCACCCAAATCCGCCGCATGTATTTGGCTCAGTCCTCCATTGCGTTTGCCGGTCGGACTGCGAATAGCGTCGACAATATAGGCTTCAGGCATGCTGGTTTCCTTTTTATCCGTGATTGCAGAAGGTGGCTGCTGGTCCCGTTGCCAGGTTTTTCGACAGCAGGGCGTTTTCCACCCGGGCCAGGTGGTGGTTACGGTCGCCCCATAAACCGGCCAGCGCCCAGGCCCGTTTCATCCACAGGTGCAATTCGACTTCGAAAGTATAGCCCATGGCACCATGCACCTGGATAGCAATCTCGGCCGCTTCAATAGCCGTATCAATGGCAGCAATTTTCGCTTGCGCCACCCATAAATCCGCTGCGTCCTGCCCGAGGCAAGCAGCCGCGCGATAAACCACCGGGCGGGCAAATTCGAGACGGACAAAGGCGTTGGCCAGGTGGTGCTTGATGGCCTGGTAACTGCCGATGACTTTGCCAAACTGCTTTCTTTCACCGGCATAGGCGGTCGCCTTGTCGATCATGGCCGCGCTGAGGCCGAGTAATTCGGCCGCGGTGAATACCGCACCGCGCTGGATGGCAGACTGCGTCAACGCTACCGCTTCGTCACCGCGGGCCAAAACGGCGCCGCCCCCCTGAATCGCATCGAATCGACGAAGGTTTCGCAGCGGATCGATACTGTCGAGGCCGGCCAGACCGCTGAGGGGCTCCACCAGGCGGATTTCATCGCCAAGCAATAACACCGGATCAGTGGGGTCTGCTTGATTGAAGAAGGGATTAAGTGGATGCGCCGGGATCACTCGAACCCTGCCTGTGCACACCTCGGCTGCCAGTGCCTGTTGCCCCGCCAGTTGGTCGAGTAGCGGAGCGGCGACCCCGGCCACTTCGATCAGCGGTTCCGGCAAAGCCACGTAGCCACTCTCCTCCGCGACCAGGGCAAATCCGGGGGCGTCCATCCCGAGGCCGCCCGCTGTCGTTGAAACCAGGTAACCCGGTAATCCCATCTCGACCAAACCGGACCACCCATCCGCCACCTCCGGACCTCCCGCCACCCGGCGGGTTAAATACTTCGCTGTGCAACTGGCACGCAGATAATTGCGTGCTGCCTCGCGCAGTTCCAGTTGGTCCTGTGTGGGACTGAACTGCACGTCAGGCCCGCGGCAGGCCGAGGCAACGCTCAGCAATGATGTTGCGCTGTATTTCATTACTGCCCGCGTAGATCGGGCCCGCCAGTGAAAACAGGTAGCCATCGAGCCACCGGCCATCGTCAACCGCATCGCCGCGCATCCCGCTCAACTCACCACGCGCGCCGAGTATGGACAAGGCGGTACGGTGCATGGCACGGTCCAGTTCAGACCAGAAAATCTTGTTGGCACTGGTTTCCGGCCCGATTTTACCGCCTTGCATCAGGCGCGATGCGGTGTAGTAGGTGTTCAGACAATAGGCTTCGGCGTCCAGGTAAGCCTGGACCACCTGCGCCCGTGCTGTGGCAGGCAGTCGATCCTGGTTGGCACGGAACAATTCCAACAACCGCTGAGCGGTGCGCTGGAATCGGGCCGGACTGCGCAACATCAGTCCCCGCTCAAAGCCGGCGGTCGCCATCGCAATCTGCCATCCCTGGCCGGCTGCACCGAGGCGTTGCTTAACCGGCACACGCACCTCGTCCAGAAAAATCTCTGCAAACCCGGCTTCGCCATCCAGCTGCCGGATGGGTCGTATCGTGACTCCGGGTGCTTTCAGTGGATACAGGATAAATGACAGGCCCAGGTGCCGACTTGAATCGGGGTCAGTACGAAAAAGGCCAAAAGCCCAATCCGCAAAAACCGCCCGGGACGACCAGGTCTTTTGACCGCTGAGCAGGTAGTATGACTGCTCACCCCCGGTCACCAACGTCGCCCTGGCCCGAATCGCCGCCATGTCACTGCCGGCATTGGGCTCGGACCACGATTGCGCCCAGATTTCATCACCGGCAGCCATTGGTGGCAGGAATCGTTGTTTCTGCGCTTCGGTCCCAAACTCCATCAGTGTGGGGCCCAACAGGAAAATACCGTTTTGACTGACCCTAAGGGGCGCATCGGCACGGTAGTATTCCTCTTCGAAAATCAGCCATTCGATCAGGTCACAACCCCGTCCGCCAAACTGCTCCGGCCAGGTCACCATGCCCCAGTTTCCCGACTTGAGCGTGCGCTCCCATTGGCGGTGCTCGGCGAACCCTTCCCCGGTATCGAGCGATGCTAACGGTTGGGCAGGCACATGAGCTGCCAGCCACTTGCGAACGCTTTGCCTGAATTGCTGTTGTTGTTCAGTGTACTGCAGTTGCATGGGGCCGCACCCTAATCATCGTTGAAGTCCGGATCACGCTTTTCCACGAATGCATCACGCGCTTCCCGAGAATCCTGCAACTCATAGGCCTTCAGGGTATAGCCCTGTTCCCGGAGATACTTTTCTTCCAGGTTGCCATCTTCCACGCCGGTCAGGGACTGCTTGGCCAAGGCCACCATGGCTGGTGATTTAGCAGCGATAGAGGTCGCGATTGCCCGCGCCTCGCGCATCAGTTCAGCTCGTTTGACAACCCGCTCAACCGCGCCGAGACGGTAGGCTTCGTGAGCATTGATCATGTGACCGGTGAAATACATGTAGCGAACTTTCTGGACCGGAAACATACGCTGTAAATGTGCGCCGCCGCCCATGGCACCGCGATCGATTTCGGGAACACCGAAAGTCGTGCACTCCGAGGCAATGATGATATCCGCCGCTCCACTGATGCCAATGCCGCCGCCCAGCACGAAACCATGCAGCGCGGCAATCACCGGTTTGGGATTGAGGTGAATTGCTTTAAAGGTATCGTAGTTACCGCGATTGACTGCGGTGATCCGTGACTTGTCGCGGGCCAGTTCCTTGATATCCACACCCGCGCAAAAACCCTTGCCTCGTGCGGCGATGATGATGACGCGTACAGCATCGTCCTGACCCAACTGCTTGAGCGTATCGGCAATCTCGAGCCATTGTGAGCTGTTGAACGCGTTTACCGGCGGATGATCGAAAATCAGTTCCGCAATGCCATTTTCCAACCACAATCGGAAATGCCCGCTCATGAACAATCTCCGTCGTGTTCAATCCCTGACAGGAACCTGAGCCGCTCACCAGCCTCGCTGACGATGTCCTGTATTACATCCGCGCAACTGCGTAGCTCATTGATGACCCCGGCGACCTGCCCGGAAGGCAGCAAGCCGACTTCTGGTTGGCCTTCGATCATCGATCGCTGGATTATCATGGGTGCATTGGCCGACATGATCGACTGGGCCAGGCTCATGTCACCCGATTTTGACATGGCCCAGCCGGACCGGAGCATTTGCAGCATACTGGCACCGCTGGTGTGGCGGTAACGAAAAGCGCTGGCCACAGCGATGCATAGTTTTCGCAAGGGGCCGGCCCGCTCAAGACGCTTCAGGGTCTCGTTGTTTATCATCCGCTGGGGCAGACCGTCAACCGCCTTGGAGACTATGATTTTTGCGGGGTCGGTGCATTGGACATAACGCTGCTTGGTCACCTCGGGTGGCGCTGATTCTCGCGTCATTAAGAAACGGGTACCCATGGCAATCCCGTCGGCACCCCAGGCAAGTGCCGCCACCAGTCCCCGACCATCCCGAAATCCGCCCGCGGCCGCAATCGGAACCTGTCCGGCGACCGCATCGATGACTTGCGGAATCAACAGGGAAGTGGGCACGGAGCCGGTATGTCCGCCACCCTCGCCACCCTGGACCGTCAGCGCGGTAGCCCCCAACTCAATGGCCTTGATCGCATGTTTGGGCAGACCTACCGTTGGCATGCAGACGACGCCGTTGTCCCGCAGTTGCCGGATCATATCGGCACCGGGAGAGCGGGAGTAGCTGACGGCACGGACGCCGTGCTTGATGACCAGATCCACCACCTGCTGTGCATTGGGCTGATACATGTGAAAATTGACGCCAAATGGTGCATCGGTCAATTGCCTGACCTGCAGTATCTCGTTCTCAATATCTTGCGGCGGGATGGTCGCACCCGCGAGAAAACCAAATCCACCTGCATTGCCGCTCGCTGCCACCAATTCGGGCCCGGAAACCCAACCCATGGCGGTTTGGACGATAGGATATCTGCAGCCCAGCAAATCACACAAGGCGGTGCGTAAATGCTTCACACAATACCTCCCTGTTTGACGATTACCGCAGAGCCGTGACCGAACAAACCCTCGTTGGCCGTGATGCCATAGGTCGCGTTGGCCACCTGTCTCTGACCGGCCTGGCCCCTAAGTTGCCAGGTCAGTTCGCACACCTGCGCCAGGGCCTGCGCAGGCACCGCCTCCCCGAAACACGACAGCCCGCCCGACGCGTTGACAGGTATGCGCCCACCTATTTGCGTAGCGCCTTCGCGTAAAAGCAGTTGGCCGTCACCTTCCGGGCATAACTGCAGCGCCTCGTACCAATCCAGTTCCATCGCCGTGCTAAGGTCATAGACCTCGGCCAGGCTGATGTCCTCTGGGCCGATCGCGGCTTCTTCATAGGCCGCCTGGATCACAGCCGGTTTGAAATTCATTGCCGGCATGGCAAGCGCTGCAGCCGAGTCCGTTGCGATATCGGGTAACTCCAACCGGGTACTGGGAAAAGTTGGCGTGATCGTTGAGATAGCCTCGATTGTCACCGGTTGCAGGCCCCGGTGGCGGGCATAGTCCATGCTGCTGATGACCAACGCCGCGCCACCATCGCTGGTCGCGCAAATTTCGAACAGCCGCAGAGGATCACAAACCATGGGTGAGGCCAGGACTTCTTCCTTGGTGAAGGCTTTGCGGTAGCGTGCATTGGGATTATGTAAGCCGTTTTGGCCGTTCTTGACCCGAACTGCCGCAATGTCTTCCTCGGTCGTGCCATAGAGCTCCAACCGACGTCTCGCATGCATGGCAAAGTAGGCCGGGTTGGTTGCTCCGAACAGGTGAAAACGTAACCAGTCCGGGTCATCCGGGCGGTCGCCCTTGACCGGCGCCAGAAAACCCTTTGGTGTGGTGTCCGCACCGACCACCAGGGCCACGTCCGCCTGACCGGAAAGGATTTGCATACGCGCAGTGTCGAGCGCCTGGGAGCCCGAGGCACAGGCTGCATAGCAACTCACAATGCGTGCGCCGTTCCAACCCAGCGCCTGTGAAAATGTGGCTGCTGAAACGTAGCCGGGGTAACCGCAGCGGACGGTATTCGCTCCGGCCACGAACTGGATCTCCGGCCACGGCACCGCGGCATCTTCCAGCGCATCACGGGCCGCCCGGACGCCGTATTCCACGAAGTTGCGTCCCCATTTGCCCCAGGGATGCATGCCGACACCAAGGATGGCTACCGAACCGGTCATACTGCGGGCCCCTGCAGCGGCTGCCATTTCCACATCATGTAGTCATGTTTATCGTCGCTGTACAGCGTTTCCAGGCACAATTCAACGACCTTTCCAATTTTGAGTTCATCCAAGCGTGTAGACGCCGTCATTTGGCCGAGTACGATCAGTTTTTCCCTTTCCAGTTCAACTGCGGCCAGCACACAGACCTTGTAGGGATCAGGCGCAATGAACGGGGGGGGTGGCGGGTATCGCGCATCGGTGTATGACCAAATCCGGCCTCGCCGGCTCAATTCAATCTGTAGAAAAGTTTCGCTTTGACAGGCGGGGTTCCGGCAAAAATGATGATGTGGCGGGAAATAAAAGGTCTCACACTCCTCGCACTGACTACCCAGCAAACCCGGAGCGTGCCTGTCAAGGGTAAACCAGCCTTCTCGCGCGGCCTTGATAATCTTTTCCGCCATGTTCAAATCACCCCGTATCTCAACTCACCCGGATCAAGCCGGGCCAGTATCTCCAGTTCTTCAGGTTCCGGCAACGGCGTGGTCTCCAACTGACTGGGGGTACCGATTTCAAAACCTGTATTTTCCACAACCTGCTCGACTTGTACACCCGGATGCAGACTGAACAACCGGGGTTGGTGGGTTTCCGGATCGAAATCGAACACGCACAAAGCGGTGACGATATAACGGATATCGATATCTTCGAACCGGTAACCCCGTGGCAGGCGGTCGGCGTTGTAGCCGATCGAACAGACCGTATCCACTTCGCCGGCAACAAAAACCCGCTTATTGTGATTTGGTACAAAAAACGAGTTGGCGTGGCTGATCGAATTACCAGGAAATCCGCGCATACCAAGCATTTGCACCTTTGGTTGCGCGTAATCGCCGATGGCAGAAATATTGGCCTGACCAAAGCGATCGATCTGAACTGGACCGACCAGGGCATGACGGGCACCGCTCCACACATTATCAAATATACGTGAGAACCCCATCCATGTCTCGATACGTGGCTGGTAGCCTCGCCTGGCACCGACCGGCACGGGCTCACTCACCAGGTACGCTTCCGAATCAGTCATCATCAGGTCAGGATTTCGGACCATGGCCAGCGAGGCAGCCAACCGCGGTATCAAGCCAATACCGGAGGCCAGTACTTCTCCATCATCTGCCCACACCCGCGAGCAAGCGCATATCAAGAGGTCAATCAGTGGAGAGTGGGTCATTGCGCGACGGTCCGCTCTTCAATAAACCGGCAGTGGCAACGCATTGATGGCTGCCGGTCCACCGACTTTTTGCAGATACATCGCTTCATCGATAGCGATGAACTCGGAATAATATTGCTGCCAACCGGACTCGCATCCGGCGCTGGCGACATAATGTTTGAAATGCTCTATGTCAATTCCGTACAGTGGCGTGCAGGAACCGGGATGCGCCCCGTAAGGTAAAGGTACCACCCGGTTGGTGCAGCTTCGTTCCCAGAACACATAACGTGATTCTTCTGGATCCGTGTGAAAAAAGCTCGTGTCGACCAGTTGATCGCAGGATACGATCGACTGTCCGGCGGCACGCACGAACAGGTCATCCATGTAGTGGTCTGGACCCTTGATCTGGCAGACCCCGCGCGCATCGGCCCGATCCACGTGTACCAGTGCAGCGTCCAGTTCCAGTGCCGGCATTGCCAGCCATTGTCGATCGTCCCCATAGGGTGAATCGATCAGCTGAATCTCGGGATTGTGCAGCACAACATCGGTCCCCAGGCCCACCGAGGTGGGAATGAAGGGCACGCCCATCGCTGCCGCGCGCAGGCCCAGCAACATCAGGCCCTCGTCGATTTCCATGACCTCAATTGCGCCGTTCTGGCGCGCCTGGCGAAAATATGGTTCCAACGGGATGAAATCAAGCGAAACGAATGCAAATACGAGTTTCCGTAATTTGCCTGCTGCACAAAGCATGCCGACATCCGCACCGCCATAGGAGACGACGGTCAGATCGGTCAGGTCACTGCGCAGGATTTCCCGGATCAGCGCCATGGGTTTCCGGCGCGGACCCCAACCACCGATGCCCAGGGTCATGCCACTTTCCAGGCTTGCGATGGCGGTGTTTGCAGTGCAGACCTTGTCCATCGATACCGCTAAACTACCGGCGTGTAAACGTGGCCCCAGACATCGCCCACGGTGCTAACCGTGGGCGTAAAATTCTGCCAGTCGACCTGCAGCCCGCCACAACCGATCTCCACACCAATGCCGCCGGGCCCAAATACATAAAAGGACAGCATCTGATCATTGCAATGCCTGCCCAGGGTGCCAAGTAAAGGCAGCCCGGCCGCATTCACACGATCCAGGCACAAACCAACATCGTCGATTTCGGGCATCTCAAAAATCATGTGAATGATCCCGGTGGGGACCGGAAAATTGTACAGCCCAAGGCTATGGTGCCTTGGATTGTCCGCGTGCAGGAACAGGATCCGTTGATCCGGAGCACCTTCTGCCGGTGGTGGCAGCCTGAGATCGTCACTGTCGGCCAGACCCAGCGTTTGCTGGTAGAATGCCCGCGTTTCATCCATGTTGGGCGCCGGTACCACCAGGTGCCCCATGCCCATGTCACCGGTGATGAAGTGGCTGACCCCCACGGGGGAAACAAAGTCATCCACGCAATCGGTACGGCCATAGAAGATCTCGAACGGGTTTCCTGCGGGGTCGACCGATGCGGCATATTGGGTCACGTAACGCTGAGCCGCACCCTGCTTATCGCCGGGTGTGACCTTCGCACCAGCAGCCTCCAGGCGGACAATGGCCGCAGCGAATTCTGACTCGTTGGCGAATTCCCAGCCTACCGTCAACAAGCCGTCCCGGTCACCGCTTTCGACGCTCAGTCGATAGGGGTGGTTATCAATTCTGAACAAGGCGCGCCCGTCAGGCTGATCGCCGTTCACCGGCATGAGCCCGATAATCTCAACAGCAAAGCTGGCCCACTGCCCGACATCTTGTGAAACCAGTCCAATGTATCCAAGGCTAGAAACAGTCATTGTCAATATGAACCTCTAATTAAAGGCAATTGCGTAATTATATCAGCTTTATATGACAATATTCGTAAATTAATTAATCATATTTTACGAATTACAGTTTCATGTGGGCCGAAGATTGGTGGTCTCCGGGAGGCCCAGGACAACAGTTCAGCCGTTGGCTTGAATCCCTGTCGCTCTTTCCGGCCCTGGTTTGAAACAGTCAGGGGTCATCAGCCACAACGGCAAATTGCCCGGCACGGTTGCTTGCTACAACTGTTCAGGCCTGGTTACGAGCGGCGGATTTGTGTTGCTTGACCAGGTCGAGCGCGACATCGACAATCATATCTTCCTGCCCCCCCACCATCCCTCTGCGGCCCAGTTCGACCAGGATGGTGCGAACATCGATTCCATACTCATCCGAGGCTTTTTCAGCATGTCGTAAAAATGAAGAATAAACACCGGCATAGCCCAGTGAAAGCGTTTCCCGATCGACACGCACTGGTCGGTCCTGCAACGGCCGAACGAGTTCTTCTGCCGCATCCATCAATTGGTAAATATCACAATTGTGCCGCCACCCTTTCCGGTCAATGGCGGCCACGAACACTTCCAACGGTGCGTTGCCGGCACCGGCGCCCATACCGGCCAGCGAGGCATCCACGCGACGCACACCGTTTTGCACGGCAACAATCGAATTGGCGACACCAAGTGACAAATTATGGTGTGCGTGCACGCCACGCTCTGTCTCAGGCTTAAGGACTTCATCATATGCTTGCAGGCGGGCAGCATAACCATCCATGTCGATGGCACCGCCCGAGTCCGTGACATAGACACACTGCGCACCATAGGACTCCATTAACTTGGCCTGCCGGGCAAGCGCCCGAGGCTCGCTCATATGGCTCATCATGAGAAAACCCACTGTATCCATGCCCATTTCACGAGCCATTTCGATATGCTGCCTGGAGACATCCGCCTCGGTGCAGTGCGTGGCCACACGCACCGATCGCACGCCGAGTCGATAGGCCTGCTGCAAATCCTCAACGGTCGCAATACCCGGCAATATCAGTGTGGTCACCATCGCCGATTCGACGACGTCTACCACGGCTTCAATCCACTCCCAGTCACTGTGTGCACCAAATCCATAATTGAAACTGGAACCATTCAAGCCATCGCCATGGGCAATCTCGATGGCGTCAACGCCGGCCCGGTCGAGTGCCTTCGCTATGGCGCGCACATGCTCAGTACCGTACTGGTGACCGATGGCATGCATGCCATCACGTAGGGTGACATCCTGGATGAAGACCCGGTCGAGTTTTGGGTTGATTATTTTTCCTTTCATGCTGCGACTCCAAGCCTCATTTCGGCCATACGCTCGGCGGTGGTCATGGCAGCAGAGGTCATGATGTCCAGGTTCCCGGCATACCTGGGCAAATAGTGGCCGGCACCTTCTACTTCCAGAAAAATGGATGTCTTCAGTCCAAGCGACTCACCGAAACCGGGAATATTCAGTTTCCGGTTAAGACCAAAGACTTCGAACTGCAGTTCCTGCTTGATGCGATAGCCGGGCACATAAGACTGAACCTGTTCAACCATCTCATTGACCGAGTCGACGATGTCACTTTTACCTGCACCCAGCGACAAGGTGTAAATCGTGTCCCGCATGATCATTGGTGGCTCTGCGGGATTGAGAACGATGATCGCTTTGCCCCGGGTCGCACCGCCAACGGTTTCTATTCCCCGTGCGGTGGTGCGTGTGAATTCGTCGATGTTGTTGCGTGTGCCCGGACCCGCAGAACGTGACGATACCGAAGCAACAATTTCGGCGTAGGGCAGTGATTCAGAAACCCGGTTGACCGCATAAACCATTGGAATGGTCGCTTGGCCGCCACAGCTGACCATGTTCACATTTGGCTCCAAAAGGTGCTCCATAAGGTTCACCACCGGCACGCAGTAAGGTCCGATGGCAGCGGGAGTGAGGTCGATAATGGCTTTGCCGGCAGAGCGGCAAACTTCATCATGCATGCCATGAGTCGATGCCGAGGTGGCGTCAAAAACGATTTGCACATCAGTCCATTCGGGTAAGGCCCGGGCACCCTCGATACCCTTATGGGTCACCGCCAGCCCGGCTGCTCGTGCCATGGCTATACCCTCGGACTCCGGATCGATTCCGACCATGGTGGTCAGTTCCAGTGTTTTTGACAGTTTCCGGATTTTTATCATCAAATCTGTGCCTATATTTCCAGTTCCGATGATCATGACCTTTGCTTTTGACATTGATATAGATTCTCTCATTCAGTAAAACGGATGGCCAATTCACCTATTTCGGGGATAACCATACTCATTCGATCGCCCGCTTTTACCGGTTCCAGCGGCACCAGCGAACCGGACAGGATAATTTCACCGCCCAGCAGCGAAACCCCCAGGGCACCCAGCGTGTTCGCCAGCCAGGCTATGGCCTGCAGTGGTGAACCCTGGACCGCCGAACCCAGGCCTTGGCTGAGGAATTGACCATTTTTAGCAACGGTGACTTTGGTAGAGGGCAAGTCCATTCCCCGTGGATCCACGCCTTGCTCCGCGAGCACAAAATAGCCACAGGATGCATTATCAGCGACCGTATCCTGAATTTTAATACACCAGTCTTCAATCCTCGAATCAACGATTTCGAAGCAGGCCCTGACCTCGGCCGTGGCTGCGAGCACATCAGCAGCAGTCACTCCGCTTCGCGGCAGGTCATGACCGAGTACGAACGCTATTTCCGCTTCCGCCCGGGGCTGTATCAACTGCCCGACGGGAATGTCTCCCGCGCCGAACTGCATCGCGTCGGTCAGAAAACCGAAGTCCGGCTCATACACGCCCAGCATTGATTGCACGGCATCGCTGGTTACACCGATTTTTTTTCCTACCACACGCTCACCATCTTCCAGGCGGCTGGCCAGGATCTGCTGAGAAATTTGATAGGCATCACTGATAGAGATATCCGGCTCCCGCTCTGTCAGCGGTGCCGTCACCGCGCCGGACCTGAGGCAGCCGTAGAGTTCGGCCGCGAGGTGATTCACTTTATCCGGCGACAGCATGCGACATGTGTGGGTGATGGACCGCGGTCATTGTCAATTCAACCTGACCCATGGGAGAGAATCTGTGCCAGGGTGTCATTGAAGAACTGCTGATGCTCCAGCATCACCCAGTGACCGCAGTTGGCCAGCAGGGTAAACCGGCAATCGTGACATTGACCCAGGAATTTGTGGGCTCCGCTGACCGGCGTCATTTCATCCTGTTCACCCCAAAAACCATAGATTGGACAGCTCAAATCACCCAATTCATCAGCCATCGAAGGAATGACCATACGCGAAAGCACTTCCCTGGGTTGGGATTTCAGGATATAAAACCGTTCTTCGATCAACTCCTCGGTCACGAGTGACGCATCGTGCACCAGGGTTTCCAGTATCGTCTTCAAACCGTTACGATCCAGTTCGCCACCGACAAAGCTACTGACCATCTTGGCGATGCCGGGCATGGCAAAATAGGTCTCGCGGTCTTCAATTCCGCCTGGCGCCATCAGCACCAATCGATCGACCCGTTCTGGGTCATCGAGCGCGATGCGAATACAGATGGCACCACCCAGCGAATTACCTACCAACGTACAGGCCCCAATCCCCAGGCTGTCCAGTGCCGCACTGGTGGTGCTGGCAAATAATTCGGTCGTATAGTCGCGATCCGTCGGTTTGCTGGAATATCCAAATCCGACCAGGTCGAGCAGGATTGCCTGGCAACCCGCGTTGACAACGGCTTCGATATTCTGTTTGAAATTACTGTAGGCACTGGCGCCCGGACCACTGCCATGCAGAAAAACGACTGCGGGGCCGGACCCATAGGTGAGCACATGGATATCGAATGCTCCAATGCGGGCGAGACGCCCCTCAGGCGGTCGTGAATCTTTCATACAAATTGGTAATGGGTATCCATCACTATATGAAAAAGTCCTGATTCTCACCACCCAGCATCATGTTGCCCCAATTGCGCGCAAAAGACACAGGAGAATTGGCCACGTGCGCCCGGGCGATATGAATATCGTGCCAGATCTGTTGAATTTCGGAACCCAGGTAAACACTTCGGCCACCAGCCACGTCAAACAGCAGGTCAACGGCGCGAATCATTTCCCCGATCACAGTCGCTGCCTGATACCGGTAGCGAACCCGGTCTTCTATGGAGACTTCCTGTCCATTCATGACCCGTTGCATCATGGCGTTAAAATTACGCAACATCATGGTATGTGCCTGGTCAATCAGGTTTTCTGTCTCGACCACGCGTCTGAGTACATCAGGGTCGCCCACCAGGCGTGTCACGTCGGTGCTGCTGGTGCTGGCATTTTCGATAAACAGGCTGAGAGCATGCCTGGCTGCGCCAATCGCGGGACTGGAGACGACCCGGATGAAAGTTTGCGCCCATGGCATGCTGTACATCGGGTTTGGCTGTTGGTTCAAACAATTAAAACCGTCCATCTGCTTGTGCGTTCTATAGTCCGGAACGAACACTGGCTCATCAATGATGATGTCATTTGAGCCGGTTGCTTGCAGGCCCATGCTGAACCAGGTGTCTTCGATTTGATAATCGCTGCGCGGGAGAAGAAAGGTTCGATAGCCTTCACCGGCCACGATTGCGCCGAGCAGGACCCAGTCACAATGATCGCAACCGGAACTCCAGCCCCAGTGACCGCTGAGCATGATGCCACCGTCAGTGACTTCGGTCTTGCCTCCCACAGGATTATAGGAACTGGATACGCAACAGTCCGGATCATCCCCGTAAACGTCCTGTTGGGCGTTTTCATCCATCAGCGCTAATTGAAAGGCGTGAACCGCTATGATACCTGCAACCCATGCAGTACTCATATCGTGCTCGGCAATTTCGATCTGGGCTGAAAAGAACTCCTGCGGGGTCACTTCCAGACCACCCCAGCGTTTCGGTACCATCGAACGAATGAATCCTGATTTCTTTAAATCAGCAATAGATTCATCCGGTATTTTCCGTAATTCCCTGCCTTCTGAACCGCGCCTGCCGAAGGCCTTTAGGTGGGGTTGAATGTCAATGCAAGAATCTGCTGGGGAATTCCAGTCTAATGCATGCATAAATCTGCTCCGTCACTATTTGCTGCTTTCAACTCATCTTGAACATCAAATAATATGGGTTTATTTTACGCATATCAAATAAAAATAACAAAATTCTTTGCATTTGCGTATTTTTAATGATTATATTTCACTTATTCTACAATTCTGCCCCAGCGATAGTCATATTTCAGATTCTTGATAGCCAACTTCGTATCGACATGCCGAACGCCCTTGACCGTCATGATGTCCTCGTTAACGTGCTCAATGAGCTCGTCATTCGAGCCGACGTAGGAAATAGCCAGGATTTCGTAGCGGCCCAGCATGGTTGCAGCAAATCGGACAAAGGGCAGGGAGGCAATGGCTTCAGCTGTTTTCCTCAGCTCCTTGAGATCGGCATGAATGCCGAGGTAGGCCATCATGGGATTTTTAAGTTCGGTGCGGACATGCACGTCGGCGATCGCCATGATCTTGATCACCTTGTCCGCCTGCAGCCGTTTGATTCGACCACGAACCGTTCCCTCAGCCAGGTTCAGGGATTTAGCAATCACCCGGTTGCTCATACGCGCATCACGCGACAGGTGCTCAAGGATGCGTGTATCTACTTCGTCCAGTTGTCTTTTACTCATATCCTCGCAACCCAGCCTGACTCATAACGCAATACATCAACCGTAAGACCGGGGGCCAACTTGGCGATACCGGCAATTTTGGGCAACTCTTCATGCAGAAAATAGGAAAGCTCTGAGAAATCGCGAGCGGCCACGAGGATGTCGAGATCATGGACGCCAGTGGTCAAGTTGACACTGAAAACCTCGGGTAATTCTGCCAATTCCAGTCCTACCTCCTCGGGCCGCCGGTTTTCCACCTCGATCCCAATGGCGAGCATCAGCTCAAAACCAGCTGCGCTGAAATCCGTGACTGCCACAACCCGCATGACATTGGCTTCGTTCATTCGCTTGATGCGCTTGCGTACTGTGGAAGAAGTCGAAGTGGTTAATTTTGCGATGTCCTGGATTGACATACGCCCATCCGACTGAAGCAGGTCGATGATCTGGTAATCAATCTGGTCCAACTGAATGGTTTCACTGGATGATGTATCTGACTTCATGTTTTGCACTGCCTGCTCAATTATTTCTGCTCTCTTGCCGG
Organism: Lysobacterales bacterium; assembly: GCA_014238945.1. GTDB lineage: Bacteria > Pseudomonadota > Gammaproteobacteria > Xanthomonadales > SZUA-36 > SZUA-36. The sequence goes on along the minus strand of JABAAB010000026.1, from coordinate 315,406 downwards.
GGGGCGGAGTTTGATTTTACGATGCTTATGAGACTTGCCAGGAATTTCCGCCAAGCGTTCCATGTGCACCCTTGTCACGCCGATTTCCCAGACCAACACCATGCCGACTAAGTGCCGCAATCTCACTAAAACGAGGGTAATGACTGCCCGGCAGCTTGGTCTCAAAAGGACACTCCAAGTAGCCACGAACAGCAGGGGTAGATATTCAATAAATCGTCATGTAAGTACGCACAAGGTTATTAACTAATCACTATTTTTACATAAATCGTATCTTTTAGTGAATATTTCTACGATTATATATAAGATGGTTTTTCGTTGCCATCACCTCTAATAACCCGAAAATATGCAAAATGAAGTCATTGTCCGCCTCGAACGCCTGGAATCGACCGAAGAAATCAGACAGCTTGTATCCAAGTATGCGCTTTCGCTCGATATGCGTGATCTGGATGCACACGTCAACCTGTTTGCAGAAGATATTCAGGTAACCCGTGACCAGCGTGGCCGCAGGCATCTGAAACGCTGGCTGGATGATACTCTGCGCCTGCAGTTTACCGGAACTGCACATCATGTTGGTAATCACATCATCGAGTTTATTGATCCGGATAACGCCATCGGCGTGTTGTATTCTAAGAACGAGCATGAAACCGGTGATGAATGGATTATCATGCACATGCTGTACTGGGACAGCTACCAGCGCATCGAAGGGCGCTGGTACTTCCGACGCCGCCTGCCCTGCTATTGGTATGCCACGGACATGAATAAACCGCCTATCGGCGGGAATAAAATGCGCTGGCCGGACCGTGACTCCTATAACGGCACCTACCATGACCTGTTTCCCTCGTGGAAGAAGTTCTGGCGCAAACCGCCCGCCGCCGGCCTGCCGCAAGTCGCTGTGCCCGCACCCATCGGCGAATTTCTACGTACCATGAGAGGCGATGCTCCGGACCCAAGGATTCGCGTGCGTTGAGGCAAGTTCCTGACTGATTTGAATCGAACAATTCCGCAAGTTCTGCAGGCCGCTTCCCGCCGCTGGCCCGACCGCATTGCCATCCAGGACCAGAACGTGATGATCAGCTTCGCCTTGCTGGAGCAAAAAGCCCGCGATGCAGCACGGGCCTTTGTCGCCAGCGGCCTGCAGGCAGGCGACCGTTTCGCAATATGGGCGCCCAACATTCACGAGTGGATATGGATCGCCCTTGGCGGCCAGATGGCCGGCGCTGTACTGGTCCCACTCAATACCCGTTACAAAGGCTCCGAAGCCGCCGAGATTCTGACCCGCTCGAGCAGTCGCCTTCTCTTCACGGTCAGTGGCTTCCTGGGTTGTGATTATCCCGCATTACTGCAAACCGCAAATTTACCGGAACTGAAGTCCATCATAGTGCTTCGGGGCAGCAGTGCAGACCATCCGGTCATCGAACAATTTATTGAATATGGTCGATCACTCGACGACCAATTAGTCGATGAGCGAATCGAAAAGCTGGACAGTGCGATGCTGTGCGACATCATGTATACCTCGGGCACCACGGGTGTTCCAAAAGGGGTCATGAGCAGTCACGGACAGGTGGTAGCGATGTTCGAAGCCTGGTCTGCCGCGGTCAGGCTCGTTGCCGATGACCGTTACCTCGTCGTGAACCCTTTCTTTCACACTTTCGGATACAAGGCGGGATGGCTGGCATGCCTTCTGCAGGGCGCATGCATATTGCCCGAGGCAGTGTTTGATGCCGCTGCCATCCTGGAGACTATCGAGACAAAGGGCATCAGTATGCTGCCAGGCCCACCCACCCTGTTCCAATCGCTACTCCAGCATGAAAACCGGACAAAGACCGACCTCACCAGCCTGCGCTGCGCCGTGACAGGTGCAGCATCGGTTCCGGAACAACTGGTCCGGGACATGAAGGAATTCCTCGGTTTTGAGCGGGTGTACACCGGTTATGGATTGACCGAATGCGGGGTCGTCAGTATTTGTCGGGAAGGCGACGACTTCGACACCATCGCAAATACCGCCGGTAAACCACTTGCGGGACTCGAGGTGAAAGTCACCGATGCGAATGGCCACCGGGTTGCTGCCGGGGAGACTGGCCGGATCAGTGTCAGGGGTCACAGCGTCATGCAGGGCTATTTTAATGATCCCGACGCCACCGCCTCAGTGATCAATACCGAAGGCTGGCTCGATACGGGCGATATTGGTTGGCAGAACGCCCAGGGGTACATCAAGGTAACCGACCGGGCCAGCGACATGTTTATATCCGGCGGTTTCAATTGCTACCCAGCCGAAATCGAAAACCGCCTTCTACAACACCAGTCCATACTTGACGTTGCCGTGGTTGCCGAACCTGACGAGCGCCTGGGAGAAATCGGCCATGCATTCGTGGTCTGGTCTGGTAAGGCGGCAGCTGATATCGACAAACTGGTCCGTTGGGCCCGGGCCAACATGGCCAACTACAAGGTTCCGCGCAGGTTTTCCTTCATCGACGAACTACCGCGCAACGCTTCGGGCAAAGTACAGAAATTCAAACTGGTATCTCAGCCAGGTACAACTGCAATTTAAAGTGATCCCCATCGAAGCCTGTCAATCTCCCCCGCCGACCCGGGTTCTGCCACGGTCGGGTTGACCTTTCGGTCACATCCGGTTCAGTCAGCTTCGAGTGTGCGCGCCAGTTCGCCTGGCTTGTCAAGACCTTTCAGGTGATGCTTGCCCTTGACCATTTCCTGAAACTCCTGTGCCATGGCACGCGGATTATAGAACTGCTTATACCAGTTACGACCGCGGCGGAAGTTACGTTCGCCCGGCATCGCCATAATGCGGATGGCGGGCCGCTTGTTGCGCCAGATCTGGAAATCCTGTGCGAATGCCGCCAGCGCACCTTCCTGGGCCATTTTCCCATTTGCCACGTCTTCAGCGCTGGGCTCCGCATTTGGTGCCATGGACAAATTGTTATGCCAGATCTTAATGACCCCATCGTCCACCGGCGTGTGAAAAATGAATTCATAGCCATTCATCTCGCCGAATCGTTGCTTGGAGATCAACAGGCCCGGACCCGTGTACCAGGTGGAAGTCACCAGGTAGGCGTCATACATCCGGTGAAAACCGCCTTGTCGCTGGTAGTACTTGACACCCAGGAATTCATTTTCGAAATACTCACACGGTGCTCCATGTGTCGGCCCCAGGTGGTGCGCATCGGCCATGTTGTCGATCACTTCCTGAGGATGCATTTCCAACTCGCCCAGGTGATCGTAGGAACCATTGACCCACTGGCTGTCCTTCCATTCGGCCAGTGTCGGCAGATCATAATCCGGCTCTCCGCCCTCCGGGTCATGCCACATAAAAATGGCGCCCATGGCTTCCTTTACGGTATATGAATTTAACCGCGCCGATTTTGGGCAGGGCCCATCGTGATAGGGAATGTCGTCCAACTTTCCGTCTGCGTTGTAACGCCAACCATGGTAGGGGCAACGAATCGCGTCACCTTCGATTTGCTCATTGTTGGCCACGATAGAGGCGCTCGTGCTTTTCGCCAGGTGCGTGCCCATGTGAACACAGTACGCATCGAGCAATATGACCCGGCCACTGGATCCGCGATAAAGCGCCATGTCCTTGCCGAAAAAACGAACCCCGACCGGCCCATTTTCAAGCTCGTTGGCTTCCGTGATCATGAACCAACCGCGCGGAAAAACGAATTCGCCCAGTTTGAAATCTGCTGCTTTTGCCATTTTATTGATTCCGTATTGTGCTTGGCGAGAGCGTCGAAGACTCTGCCTGTAAAACTTTAAGTTACTTGCGTCCTGCCCCCTCAATTCTGGCGGCAATGCCCTCGATCGCACAGGCGATGAAAAAATTGAAATTCGCGTCCCGGTCCAGGTCATCTGCATCCAGATGTAGATCGGTCAACATGGGTAAACGATCCGAGCCACTTTGCAGGGTTTCTGCCAAGCGTGTATAGGTCGGGGTGATTCCCCCCTCACTCTCCAACTCGGTCTGCAATTCCTGGTACACGTAACCCACCACATTATTGACCAGGAACGCATGCGCCCTGACCGCTTCACGAGGTTCGAACTCAAATTCAACGAGTATGCGCGTGGCCCGCTCCAACCGTCTGAAGTCCGGATCGAGAGCGCCTTGCGCATAAGTCAGCAGGTCAGGATTCTGCAGGAACGCGCGACGGTAGAATTTCGCCAATTGAGTCAGCCATTGACGCCAGTCAGAACCCGCAGCGGACGGCACCTCCCCAACTTCCCGGGATTTTTGCAGTGCACGAATACTGCGTAATTTTTCAAGGCCCCCAGTATGTCGATACAAGGTCGTGACATTGACACCCAGTGCCTTGGCCACTCCCTGCATGGTTACCGCGGCACTGCTACCAACCTGGCGCACTGCCTCCTCGATCAAAGCCGCGTTGAGTGTTGGAGTGCGTCCTCGGACGCGCGCCTCGACCGGGCTGTCCGGTTGCGTCGAATTACGCTTTTGCACCTCATGGGCTCTCCTCGTATACATATGTCACATTATAAGTGCAAAATTCTTGGGTGAAAAAGTTTGCATGGTCTACTAAACACCTGAACCGGGCCAGAACTCAGGAATTCCTGGATCGGATACTTCAATGAACCGGGTAAGAAAATCCCTTATGTCGGCGATTTCATCGCGGGAGAATCCAGCCAGTAATTGTTCCTCGTTTGCCTTGGATTTTGCCAACAATTCAATATACATCTGACGCCCTTTCACGGTCAGCGAAAAGCGTGAACCGTCTATCGTTTCCGTCAACAGGGCCCGTGATGACATGGCATCCAGTGCCTGGTGATTCGGTGCGTGACCCGTGTGATCGAGACGATCATGTAATTCCTGGAAGGATTGTGGTCCGATCAGGCCAATCAGGGTGAGAACGAAATAGTCGGACTTGCTCAAACCCGATAGCCTTAGTTCGCGCTGCAGTTGCGCCGTCGCCTGATAGTGTGCCCTCGATAGAAGATACAGGAAAAACTCACTGGAAAACGTGCCGCCAATAGGATCCACACCATGACCGTGCTCTACCCCCTGATTGGTCTTCTTGGGTAACACGTAACGCCCGCCATGAAATACAAGCGGGGTTTCCTCGGATTTTGCATATTCCAGTACTTCACCAACGAAGATGATGTGATCACCCCCTTCATACTGATAACTGGTTTGGCATTGGAAGCGTGCCGCAAATTCAGGCAACAGGGGTACACCGCCGAGGCCGGACTTCCAAGCGATTTCATCGAACTTGTTCGCGCCCTGGGTGGCGAATTTTTGTGACAGGTGCTGTTGATCCACCGCAAGCACGTGGACACAGAAATGACCGGAATCCTGGAAAGCCTGCATTGAGTATGAATTCTTGGCCAGTGACCAGAGTACAAGTGGTGGATCAAGGGAGACCGAGTTGAAACTGGAAGCTGTCACGCCAACAGGATTTTTAGTCTTGTCCATGCTGGTGATTACGGTCACCCCTGTGGCAAACTGGCCGAACGCCTGACGCAGTTCTGTAGGATTGACTGTACTCATCTCGTCATCGGTGTTGGGCTACAATAAGACCTGTTGGGTGACTGTGCTGGTGCCTGTAATTTTTATTATTATTTTACGAATTAGTGTAATAGTTAATATAAAATAATTCCATATCGTTTTTTTTACCGGGATTTATTACGAAAAATGTAACTTATGCCTGATCTTGAAAAACACACGGTTGTCGTCACGGGCGGCACCCAGGGACTGGGGCGCGGAATTGCCTGTAATTTTCTGCAAGCGGGTGCCAGTGTCATAGTCTGTGCGCGTAACCAGCCACGCTTGCCGGTTGAAAGTAACGGCAATGCGGCGCACTTTTTGGCAACCGATGTGCGTGACCCGGACGCTTCACAGGCGCTGATTGATTTTGCATTAGATCAGACTGGCAGGCTGGATATCCTCATCAACAATGCAGGTGGCAGCCCGGAGGTTGCTGCTGCGGATGCATCGCCACGGTTTACCCAATCTGTCATTGCCCTGAACCTGGTGGCCCCAGCCGTATTGAGCCAGCAGGCATACCGGGCCATTCGTGCAACCACGGGCACCGGTTCCATCATCAACATAGCCAGCGTCTCGGCCCTGAGACCGTCGCCCGGAACATCGGCTTATGGTGCAGCCAAGGCAGGCCTGGTCAACCTGTCGCGTTCGCTCGCACAGGAATGGGCACCCGAGGTCCGGGTAAACGTAATCGTTTCCGGGCTTGCGAAAACGGAAAATTCCGCGGATCATTACGGGGGCACAACAGGTATCGCCAGGATTGAGAAGCGCATGCCAATGCAACGTATGGCAGTAGCCCGTGATATTGCCAAGGCCTGTCTCTTTCTGTCATCCGAGGATGCCACTTATGTCTCCGGCGCCACCCTGGAAGTTCATGGCGGCGGTGAGCCACCTGCCTACCTGAGCCTGCAAGGTCATGAACCGGGCTGAATCCAGAACCGACCCGCTGCCAAACTTCGTTCCAATCAATGAGCGTTCCAGGTTCAGTGAGATTTTAGGCCAGATTTACGTACCCGAAGATCAAACCGGGGCGGCAGAATTATTCCAGTTCGCAGTTCAGCTGGATGAGCCCCATACCGGTCGCCCGGGCCATGGCCACGGTGGGGTGAGTATGAGCTTCCTTGATGAGGCGATGGGGCGGGCAGCAACCGAGGCGAGCGATTATCTGTGCGTCACCTTGTCCATGACCACCAATTTTTGCGCCAGCAGTAACATTGGGGATTTCATTATTGCTTCCGTCAGGGTTCGACGGCGAGGCAAGAATGTGGTCTTCGTGGATGCTGAACTTCACGCCGGTACGCACTTGCTGGCGACTGCCACCGGTACCTGGATGAATACCCGGTTGCCGATACCCCGTCGATAGGTTTTTATTTCAGTAGTGCTGGCACGTACAGCTCAGCCAGTTTGCCGCCATCGACCGGCAATTCAACTCCGGTAATGAAACTCGCTTCATCGCTGGCCAGGAATAGGATGGCGGCCGCCACTTCCTCGGGCCGGCCGCTGCGCCGCATCGGTATGGCTGATTCCAATTGGTCGATGATGGCCTGGTCGCCACCGGTCGCCGCGCGGATGGCGGGCGTATCGATCGAGCCTGGAATGACGGTGTTGACCCTGACGCCTCGATCCGCAACTTCTATTGCCGCGCAGTTGGCAAATTGGTTCATGGCAGCCTTTGCCGCCGAATAACCGGCCATGCCCTTTGCCGCCTTGCTACCGCAGGAGGATGAAACGTTAATCACGGTACCCGAACCCTGTGCACACATGAAATCCAACGCCGCGCGTGTTCCGACAAAAGTCGCATCTACCGTGACACTGAAATTCTTGCGCCAGCTGTCCAGGCTCAAGCGGCTGATCATGCCGTGGCGTGTGACAGCGGCGTTGTTGACCAGCACATCGAGCCGACCGCAGGCTTTCGCAGTCTCGCTGACCAGGGCCGAGAAACCATCGAGATCAGTCAAATCCAGCACGGTTGCGGAAACGGAACCGCCCGCTTGGCGAATGGCATCGGCAGCACCGTGCAGCCTGGCTTCATTGCGCGCACAGATCACGACGTGGGCACCTTCACGAGCGAAACCCCGGGCCGTGGCCAGGCCAATTCCGGAACTGCCGCCGGTCACGATGACCACCCTGTTCTCAAATCGCTTACGCATCATTTTCCACCCTGTTTTCCAGTAGACCCTGAAGACCCAGGGCATGCAACGCCGCGATGTAGCCGAAGGTCATGGCCGGTCCCAGAGTCGCACCCGCGCCCAGGTATTTGGTGCCCATGACAGCAGCAGTGGTATTGCCGGTCGCATAAAGTGCAGCAATCGCTTCGCCCTGAGTGTTCATCACCTGAGCGTATTCGTTGGTCAACAGGCCACCCTTGGTACCGATGTCTCCCGGATACAAGGGCAGCGCGTAAAAAGGGGGTTGGTCGATACGGGCAATACAGGGATTGGGTTTGTTCTTGGCATCACCATAATAGCCATCATAAAAACTTTTTCCGCGCGCGAAATCTTCATCTTTACCCGTACGAGCGAACCGGTTGTTACGTTCAATGGTTTTGATCAGACCCACGGCCTCAATGCCGCAACCTTCGGCCAGTTGTGTCAACGATTCTGCCTTGACGAGAATTTGTCGAAGTTTACGGGGAATCGATTTGTCCGGCATGGCCCAGCCGGGTGCCAGTGGGCCAAAGGGATATTTTTTCCGGAACCGGGCATCGAATATCACCCAGGAGGGGACCGAATCCGCCTGGTACATCGAAAAACCTGACTCGAGGTAAGGCAATGCCTCGTTCGCAAAACGCCGGCCATGTCGATTGACGATTACCAATCCAGGCAGTGACCGTTCCGCAAAAATTCCCAGGGGCCGCGGCCAACCGGGTACATGAATAACGGGAATCCACCACGCGTGCTCCATTAAATCGACCGCAGCGCTCAGATCCAGTGCAGCACCCAAGGCATCTCCCGTGTTGTTTTCCTGCGAAACACTCCAGTCGGTGCGCGTCGGGGCTGGCAGGTGCTTTTCACGTAATTTCGCATTGTGCTCAAAGCCGCCCGCGGCAAGGATGACGGCCCGACTGGTCTCGACATGAACCGTTTGACCCGGTCGCTTGATTTCAGCACCAGTCACCTTGCCGGCTTCGCTGGTCAATGCAACCATGGGCGATTGCAGCCAAAGCTGTCCGCCCTGCTCCTTGAATGACAGGTACAGACTTCCAATCAGAGAGTGGCCCTGGGTCAAGCGCCTGGCCAATTTGCCTCGCAGACGCCCGGGAATGTCGAGATAATAAGCCAGTAAAACCTTGAGCAGAGTCAGGTGCCAGCCGCGTTGCTGGGTCAGAAATTTCCTGGCCTCTTTGAATGTCAGGGAATACCGACCCTGGACCAGGGAGCCGGCGGCTTGCGGCCGCATCCGGTAAAGGTCCCTGCCGAGTTTACTGCCACGAAATGTCTCCGGTGCCTGGGTTCGAAACCCCTGCTTGGCACCGGGCTGCTCGGTGTAATAATCGGGATAGGGATAGGCCTGGTAGCGCATGTGAGAATGAGTCTGCAGAAATTCGAGCATGGCCGGGGCCGCATGGATATATGCCCGGATGCGTTCATCCGCCACCTCGTCACCGATGACGGATTTCATATAGAGATAAGCTTCCTCGGCGGAATCCTCGGCACCAGCACGCCTGGCATTTGCACTGTTGGGTATCCAGATTCCGCCACCCGACATTGCAGAAGTGCCGCCAAATTGCGCACTCTTTTCCACCACCAGAACCCGGGCACCGTAGTGTGCGGCGGTAATCGCAGCCGCAAGGGCGCCGGCACCAGACCCGACCACCAGGATGTCGGTATGGTATGGATTTGCAACGCCCGGATTCATAAAGCTCCCCGGGCAGAATCCTGGTTGCCGACCACGATGTCACCGACAATCGCGGCCAACTCGCCTGGCGTACCCCGGTAACGTTCACACTGTTTGGCCCAAAGGAAATACCTGTGGATGGGATAGTCCAGATCCTGACCAATACCCCCATGAAGATGAAGTACCGTATGACCGGCGTGGTGACCAGCCTTGCCGACCCAGTACTTGGCGACAGCCGCGGACAAGGTCGCATCATTGCCTTGCTCAATGTCATCGAGCGCGCGCCAGTAGGCGCTGCGTAAACATTCGATCTCCATGTACGCATCAGCTGCTCGTTGCGAAACAGCCTGGAAAGCACCCAGCGCCCGGCCAAACTGTTTTCGCTCCGAAACGTAGGTTGCAGTGCGTCTGAGACCCTCATTGAGGATGCCTGTTTGCAGGGCCGCTAGCGCAATCCAGGTCCGCTGCTGCTGGGTTCGAAGCAAGGCCGCTGCACAATCCGCGCTGGCGATCAGGTGCTCAGGTCCAAGCCTGACCTGATCAAATTGAACAAAACCGGCGGCCTCGTCATTTATCGCCTTTTGGGCAACCACGGTGATACCCGGTGCTGCGCGGTCGAGGTAAAAAAGGTGTGGGATACCGACTTCGTCAGTCAGTTCGAGCAGGAATCCGGTAGCATGATGGCAGTAGGGTGAAAAACCGCTGCGACCATCTAGCAGCCAGGTGCCGGCGTCTGAACGTAAACTGAGTGGCGAGGCTTCCTGTAAACCGGTATATCTGCGCACTGGCGCCAGGATACATTTCCCTGAAACCACCTGTGGCAACAATTCTCTGCACAAACTGCTGTTATCGCCTTCGGCCAGGGTCATGGCGCATTCAACGAGGTTGGAGAGCAGCGGTACCGGGGCCAACGTCCGACCCTGTTGCTCCAGCACCAGGCACAACTCCAACAGGCTCATGCCCATACCGCCATGCTCCTCTGCAATCACCAAGCCCAGCATGCCTGAGTCGGCCAATTGTTGCCAAAGTGCAGCATGCATTGACAGGGGTTCATTGCACAATTGCTTGATGACATCATCGCCGCACAGTTCCGAGAATACCCGCGAAGCGGCATCCTGAATCGCCTGTTGGTCATCGTTGAATCTGAAGTCCACTTCGCAACCTGCCTTAAACAATCGTATTGGGCATATCAAGACCGAAGTTGGCCACCATGCAACGCATCACCTCGAGCACTCCGCCGCCCACTGTCAAGATTTGGGCATTGCGGTAGTCCCGTTCGAGATCACCGGCGAATAACGCATCGGCACTGCCAAATTTAACCAGAGCGTCTTCACCCACGAGTTCCAGGCATTCGCGCAGTACTTCTATCAATGCCAACACGTTTTTGACCTTGGCTCCCGAAGCAAGCGCTACGTCCAGTCGGTCCTGCTCAATCTGGGCAGCCATGCGCAGATTGAGAATTTCCATGGCCTCAAGACGGCAGAACAGGTCACCTATTTTAGCGCGGACCAGTGGGTCGTGCAGAGTCCCATTGCCGGCATACTCCAGCATCTTCAACTGCTCAATGACCCGCCTGAATTGTTTGTGGCCAATGACCGTCATGGCGGCCAGTGCCACGCGCTCGTGGTTGAGTTGCGAGGTGATCAATCTCCAACCGCCGTCGATCCCGCCAATGATCCGGCTTTCAGGCACACGGACATGGTCATAATAGGTTACGCTGGTATCGATATCGGCGACCGTATGTATGGGTGACCAGGAGTAACCGGGATCAACCGCATCAACGATGAACATGGTGATGCCGCTGGACGGTCTTTTGACACCAGCCGAAGTCCGGGCGGCCAACCAGATATAATCGCAATCCTGGCCTGAGCTGGTGTACACCTTGGTTCCATTAATCACGAAATCATCGCCGTCCCGTAGCGCCGGTATGCTCAGGGACCCGAGATCAGTACCTGCACCGGGCTCGGTATACCCCACCGCAAAAATACACTTGCCGGCTGCAATCTCTGGAAGAAAGAACTGCTTTTGCTCTTCGCTGCCAAACTTCATAATGGCGGGACCGATGGTGTTGATCGTGACCAGGGGAAACGGTGCATGGGCGGACCAGGCCTCCTCGAACAGGATCAACTGCTCAGTTGCGGTGAAATCCTTGCCGCCATACTGCTTTGGCCAACCCATGGTCAGAATGCCGTCACGACCAAGCTGTTCGATAATACCGCGGAATTCCGAACCGCCCTCCTTTCCGACAACCCGCTTGACTACGGCAGGCGTCATCAGCTTGCTAAAGTAGTCCCGCAGTTCCATCCGCAGCTTGTTTTGTTGTTCACTATACCGTGTTCGCACTTGTTGGCCACCGACTAATTGACGCTTTTCTCTATTTCTGCAATGATAATGCAAAATTATATTCAAGTACATTAAGGCGATTGCACCCAGGGCTTCCTGCGGACCGAAAGAATGGGCCCAAAATTCTGATAACCGAGCAACAACTCAGCGTATTGCGGGAAACCTACCTGGGCCGACGCCTTGGCCCGTATTGTGCCTGGAACCCGGTCAGTCGAACCCAGGTCTGGCAATGGTGTAGCGCAATGGGTGACAACAATTCATTGTACCTGGAGGGAAAGCAGGTCGTTGCACCGCCCACCATGCTGCAAATGTGGACTTTCAGGGACGTTCACGGCAAATACGCGCCCGGCTCAACTGACCAGGATACCTACGAAGTACTCACACGATTCAATGAGTTCGGTTTTTCCGGTAGCGTCGCCGTGAGTTATGATCAGACCTACCATAACTACCTGGCTGAGGGTGACCTGGTCCACAGCTACTCGACCATCTCAGAAATTTCTGATCTGAAATCAACCCGCCTGGGCGAAGGCTGTTTCGTGACCGAACTGGCGGAGTATTACGATGCCAACGATGTGCTGTTCGGCGAGGCGTGCATCACCTATTTCAAGTATCGTATACCTGAAAAAAAGCCTGGCAAGGTGTCGAAGATCGAACCGCCAAAACGTATTTCCCCTGTCGAAAATCACGACTCGAAACACTTCTGGCAGGGCCTGCGCGATGGCAAGCTGCTCATTCAACAATGCCAGCAGTGCGGTACGCTTCGACACCCACCTCAACCCATGTGTGAAGCGTGTCAAAGCCTGCGCTGGTCAACAATTGAATCGACCGGCAAAGGCTCAATTTATAGTTATACTGTCATGCATTATCCCGAAATACCCCCCTTTGACTACCCCAATGCCATCGTACTCGTAGACCTTGATGAGGGGGTTAGGCTGGTTTCGCAACTGCGGGGCAGCGAGCCGGAAAATATTGCTATCGGGCAACGTGTGCAAGCCTGGATCGAACCAGTACAGGAAAATTTGAGCCTGCCAATATTTGAGGTGATCAAAGCATGAATACCGCTCGGGTCGGTGACAAATTACCTGAGCTTGTCATTCCCATTACCGCCGTGCAGATCGTAGCCGGGGCCATTGCCACCCAGGATTTCGAAAATGTGCACCATGACAGGGCGGCGGCAGAAGCTGCAGGCACACCCGATATTTTCATGAACATACTAACCACAAATGGATTGGTCGGACGCTACCTGACCGACTGGGCGGGTGCTGCTGCCAGGATTCAACGAATCCAACTCACGCTGGGCATACCGAATTTTCCCGGTGACCGCATGACGTTGAACGGCCAGTTGGTGGCACTGGAAGGCAGCGAAGCCAAGATCGAGTTCAAGGGCCGAAACAGTCTGGGCAACCATGTCTCCGGGATCGCCTGGCTGCGTTTGAAAGGAGCAACCACTCGTGCAGACTGAAAAGCACATCGCCATCGTCGGCATCGGCGCCACGGAGTTCTCTAAAAATTCCCGGCGCAGCGAGATGCAACTGGCATGCGAAGCCGCGTTGGCAGCGTTGCAGGACGCAGGTATTCAGGGTGCGCAGGTGGATGGCATGGCGACGCTATCGATGGACAATAACTGGGAGATCGATGTGCATCGTCAGATCGGTGGTCAACAATTGAATTTTTTTGCTCGAACCCAATACGGTGGTGGTGGTTCCATCGGTCCGTTCGCGCATGCCTGCAGTGCTATTCAGACTGGGCAGTGCGAAACCGTCGTCATCTTCCGCGGCATGAATGAACGCTCCGGATTGCGCTTCGGCGGCGGACAGATTATGAACATGAACGCCCTCAATCCGGATATGATTCACTTCAGCCACTACTTTCCCTGTGGTTTCATGACACCCGCAGGCTGGATTGCCCTGGCCGCCCGGCGGTATATGCATGAGTATGGTGCCACCTCGGAAGATTTTGGACGCATTGCCGTATCCTTTCGGGATTTTGCATCGACCAACCCCAAAGCATTTTTTTATGAACGTCCCATTACGCTGGCGCATCATCAGGCTTCCCGTGTAATCGCAGATCCCCTGCGTCTTTTTGATTGCTGCCAGGAAAGTGATGGCGCGGTGGCCTTTGTGCTGACCAGCGCGGCGCGTGCCAGGGATCTGGACACCGAACCGGTATGGATCGCGAGCGTCGCCCAGCGCGCCCTGCCGACTTCACGTCAAGTTACGCCATTCTACGGAGACTCAATCACCCACTTCAGCGAGTTCGATGCCATGGCAGATGAATTGTATCGTTGCGCCGACATCAGCCCTGCCGATATCGACCTGGCCTGTTTATACGACCACTTTACGTCGGCTGTCCTGCCGCAGCTTGAATCATTTGGATTTTGTGCGAGGGGTGAAGCGAAGGATTTCGTCAAGGACGGGCATATTTCACGTGGCGGAAAATTACCGGTCAATACCCACGGCGGCCAGATTGGTGAAGCGTACATTCACGGCCTCAACGGCATGGCGGAAGCGGTTCGACAGTTACGTGGCAGCTCTGTCAATCAATTGCCCGGAGCTGATCATGCGCTGGTTACCGCGGGACCGGGCGTACCCACAGGCGCCGCCATCCTCAGGCGGGCGGCTGCGTAAATTCAAGTCAGCACGCCAATTTTACGTAATTGGTCAATTTGCACAGAATCGTACCCGGCGCCTGCCAGCAACCGGCTCCATTCCGCCTGGGTCCGGCTCTTGAACAAGCGGGTAAAATACTGGCCCCAACCCGTAACGCGACCATAAACCAGGGCCGGATTAGCCCGTTTGCAGGCTTCCGGCCCAATACCCAGTCGCTCCATCATACCGGGCCGGAAGCCCTCGATAACCGCATCAGCATCTTTTGCGAGTCGCAATAATATCTCGACACCGGCCGGCTCTTTCAGGTTCACAGCAATCGATTTTCTGCCCCGGTAACTCGGATCTGTTCCGGTCGCTGTAGTATCGCGGGAATGTCACTCGATACGTGTCACCTCGGCACCCATGTCTGCCAACAACATACCGGTCAGCGGCACGGCACCAATTCCTGCCAGTTCGAGAACTCTGAAGTCTTCCAGAGAGCCTATAACATTAGCTCATTGATTAATAGCGCCGTGCGACACCGACAGCAAATTTGAAGCTGCTGCGTAGATTTGTACCTATTTATTTAATTAATTGTATAAATTTAAAGCTGGCATATTAGCATTATGCGTAATTTATATTGACTATTTCTACGATTTACTTAAAATGATAGCCTATAGTCAACATGTCGGTGTCGCGTTGAATTGGCACAGTAAATTTACAATATTGACCGCGCAAAAGCGCGTATTTTCAGTACTTATTCAAAGAGGAAAGTCCATGTGTCCCCTAAATAGCAGGCAACCGCTGAAACCAGTGGGGAAACTTCTGGTTGCGTTCAGCACCATAGTTTTTCTGACCCCAGCGATGGGTGAAAGTGAAATCGAAGAAATCATTGTTACGGCTCAGAAACGAGCCGAGAGCGTGCAGGAAGTGCCTATATCTGTTACCGCACTGACCTCTGAAATGATTACGAACCGGGGCATTGTGAATGTCCAGAACCTGGTTGCTTCGGCGCCCGGTCTGACCGGGTACGAGGCGCCGTCCACACGTGGCAACTTCGGCGTTAGTATTCGTGGTGTGGGCTCTGGGAACTCAAATAATGTTTCGATTGACCCGGCCAACGCCATCTATATGGATGGTGTCTACCTTGGCAAGGCCACGGGTTTTGGCGTCGATATGATTGATCTTGAAAGGATCGAAATACTACGTGGACCTCAGGGCACACTGTATGGACGCAACTCCACCGGTGGTGCCATTAATTTCATTACCCGAAAACCCACGGGTGAACTGGGACTGGACCTGCGCCTTTCAGGGGGCAACTACGGTAGTAAGGAATATTCTCTTAGGTTTGATTCACCCAAGTCGGGTAATTTTGCGTTTTCGTTCTCAGCCCATGGCCGCGAACGCGATGATCTGTATGACAACACCAATCCAGACTCACCCGGCTTTGAAAACATCGACCGAACAGGCTATCGCCTATCTGCTGTTTGGGAACCCAGCGACCAATTCAAGGCCGAGTACGTCTTCGATAACAGTCAAATCAATGATGAAAACACCCAGGCGCTGAGCGTCGTGGGCATGAATCCCATGGGAGCCGGAGTGCAATTCGCCGAGGGCTACCCGACCAACGTCACCATTAACAGTGCGGACCGGCTTGGCGCCATCATGCAGACTCAGCAGTTCCTGCCCTTCCTCGGCCCAGCCTTTTATACACCTCAGGTACAGCAACTGGACCAGTGGCTGACCGATTACATTGATTGGTTTAATAACGGACTCTCTCAATTTGATCGATCGAGCGGCATTCGCCAGGATTATGGCTCAGCAGATTCAACCCATACTTCATCAAACAAAGTCAACGGCCACTCACTGACCCTGGCGTGGAACCGGGAAAATTTCGGTGGCTTTGGTGACGTCGAGTTCAAATCCATCACGGGCTATCGGGAAGTCAAGAATCGCAACGAATCGGACCTTGATGGGCAGGACAATACGCTCAGAATGGGCCCCGGTGGCTTATCAAGCGGCCTGGTGTCGGACCTGACCCTGTTGACATTGGGTGGCCTGTTCTTCGGCCAAATTCCCGGAGGCATACCTGCCGGCACCCAGTTCCAGGTGGGGATGGCATTGGTCGACTCCATGAACGCACGCGGCCGTGCGGAAACATTCAATACCTTTATCACTGTCGATTATGAACAATTCACACAGGAACTACAGATGGTTGGTTCCACGGATCAGCTGGACTATGCTTTCGGCCTGTTCTACCTGAAAGATGAAGGTAAGCGCGGCGGCCAGAGTATCGCCCTGTTCCCGATTTCATCATCGACAGCCAATGCCTATGAGAATGGCACCACCGCCAAATCTGCCTTTTTCGAGGGAACCTGGCGGCCATCCGCGGAGAGCCGATTCAGTATCACCGCAGGCTTGCGATACACCAAGGAAGAAAAAGACATCACCTATCAGTACCGCGCCTCGACTAACCCATTCGGTTTTTTTGGCCCGGTGTTTGGCGTACCCCCATTTGTGACTTATGTGCCCAATGCCGACTGGGAGAGCCAACCCGAAGTGCCAGGAATCTATGGGCGGCAATTCAATAAGAGTTTCAGCAATACCAGTGGCAAGCTTTCGCTCTCTTATCAATTGACGGACACCATATTAGGTTACGCAACCTATTCCACCGGTTACCGCAGTGGTGGTTTCAATGGCGAGGCTTTCAACAGCGTCGAGGATACGGCCGACCAATTCGATGAAGAAACAATCGAAAATTTCGAACTCGGAATCAAAATGAATTTGATGGATAATCGTCTGCGCTTGAACGCCAGTTATTACGACTACAGCTATGAAGATCTGCAAGTGTCCACGCTACTGGCAAAAGAGGATGGCTCAGTGACCAGCAAAACCTCGAACGCCGGATCAGCGGATCGCGATGGCTTTGAGTTGGAAATCGCTGCACTGCCACACGAAAACCTGATGCTGTCACTGAACTACTCCAAGTTTAGCGGTGACTACTCAGAGTATCCGCCAATTTTTGGTGGTGGCACAATCATTCCGACGACCGACCTGGCCAAGAATCCCAATATTCCAGACAACCAGATCGCATTCAATATGGACTGGCGCATGTTGCAAACCAATGTAGGCGAATTGAGCCTGAATGTGAATGGTGTCTGGCAGGAAGAGACTCAGCCTATTTCCATCAATACCGCCGTTTACAATGACATCTATCCTGTCGTGTTCGAGCAACTGCCCAACAATGAACGCACGCTGCTAAATGCGCGCCTTGTTTTCGCCGGTATCTCAATGGGCCGGGCCGTTGCTGACATCGCCTTGTGGGGACGTAACCTGCTGAATGAGGACTATCGCCAATTCTCATTTAACTATGGACCGGCTTTGGGGCTCAATGTAGCCCAATTCGGTGATCCGCGGACCTACGGACTTGAGCTGAGATTAAAATTCTAGTCACACGAGATTCCGATCAGAGCAGCAGGTCAAATGGCCTGCTGCTCGCAGTTCCGGGGAACTGAATTTGGCCATCAGGCGTAGTTTTCTTAAACGACATTATGCACTGGGCCTACTGACGCTAACCTATGTTCTAAACTTTCTTGACCGCCAGTTGCTGGCTGTCCTGCTCGAACCCATAAAGGCCGAATTCCAGGTCAGTGATACCGCCATGGGTCTGCTTTACGGATTGGCATTCGCTTTATTCTATGCAACCCTTGCCATCCCCGTCGCACGACTGGCGGACCAGTACAGTCGCCGAAACATCCTGGCCGCTGCTGCGGGCGTGTGGAGCCTGATGACCGTGCTCTGCGGTACGGCTGGAAATTTCATTCAACTGGTGGTTTTTCGCATTGGCGTGGCGGTTGGCGAAGCCGGCGGTGTCCCACCATCACAATCCATGGTTAACGACATTTATCCTCCGTCCCAACGCGCCACTGCGATGGCTGTTTTTTCCAGTGGCACGTTTATCGGCACCATCCTGGCCATGGTAGGTGGTGCGTTCATTGCCCAGCACCTAGGCTGGCGTGCGGCATTCTTCATCGTCGGCGCACCAGGAATTTTACTGGCCCTGATCATTCGTTTTACCATCTCCGACCCGGTTAGAGGTCAGTGGGATGAGTCTTCGGCTAACACAAAAACCGAACAAACACGATTGTGGGATTCGATCGTGATGATGTGGCGTCGCCCGGCACTGAGGTGCGCGATGATCGGTTGTGGACTGGCCTGTATGGCCGGCTACGGCATCGGCTACTGGTCTATCGCTTTCATGATGAGGGTACATTCCCTAAGCCTGGTGCAATCCGGTTTGTTAATCGGTGGGCTTGGCGCCATCATCGGGTTGCTGGGTTCCCTTTTTGGTGGTTGGTTGTGCGACCGGTTGGCCAGTCAGAAGCGTGAATGGTTATTAAAATTACCCGCACTCAGCCTGTTGTTGTCATTGCCTCTGATGCTGCTGTTTCTGGGCTGGGATGAAAACCAAAAAATATCTTTGGGAAACCATGCGATCCCGGTGGCCATCGTGTTTTATTGCCTCGGAGGATTTGTCGGTTCCTGGTGGGCCGCTCCGACCTATGTGGCGATCCAGGAACTTGTAGAGCCGCAGCAGCGCACGCTCGTTTGTGCCGTTTTGTTGTTTATCATGAACCTGATCGGTTTCGGACTGGGGCCCCTGCTGGTGGGTGTTTTTTCAGACATGCTCACCCCTTTGTTTCAGCAAAACGCCATTCGGTACTCGTTGATGTTGATAATGATGATGTATATATTTGCCATGGTGTTTTATTTAATGTCCAGCCGGCGTTTCAATTCCCAGCGGTATGACGCTTCGGCAGCAATTGGAAGCATACCGTCATGAACACCGGACTGATCGACCACCTGACCGCGCCTGGCGGGCCCTTCGAATTCACAGAAGTGGAGATTGGAGGCACAGTGTGCCACGTGTTCAAACACGCGCCGGAATACCTGAGCCAGATATACGGCGGGCTGAACCATTTTTCCGACCGTGAACTGGCGGTATTCGAGGGTCGCCGGTTGAGCTACCGGGAGGCTCTGGAACAGGCCACTGTTTTGTCAGCAAAACTGCAGGAGGAGTTCGCCGTTGGTCGAGGCAGTCGCGTTGCGCTGGCCATGCGTAACGCTCCTGAGTGGCTTGTCGCCTTCATTGCCATCACTGCACTCGGTGGCGTCGCTGTATTGATTAACAGCCGTGGCAGCGCCGATGAAATGGCCTATTGCCTGGAGACAACCAATTGCAGCCTGTTGATTACGGACACGCGTACCGGAGATCGGATCGACAGCATGACGACCATAACACGCATCAGCTTTGATCTGGAGCGGTCGTTTACCCTGGCCGGCGACGTGGAGCCACTAGCCGGGACCGCTGCCGAAAACGGTTTGCCCATGGTGGCCTGTGATCCAGATGAAACCGCCCTGATCATGTTTACTTCAGGCACCACGGGTCGGCCCAAGGGGGCTTGCCTGACACACCTCGGTATTTTAACCGCCTTGAAGACCATCGAATACTCATCCGCGATCATTGGTGCCCAATTGGCCGCCAAGTATGGCATCGACCTGCGGACACTGGCTGCCAACAGGCCACAGCCGTGCACGTTGCTGATGTTCCCCCTGTTTCACGTCAGCGGGTGTTATTCGGTTTTCCTGTCCAATCTGCTGCAGGGCGGCAAGATCGTCATGATGCCCCGTTGGGATGTCGAGCAGGCAATGCAACATATCCAGTCAGAACAGGTCACCACATTTCCCGGTGTGCCCACGATGTATTGGGACTTGCTCAACCATGCCGACCGTGACCAGTTCGATCTCCGCTCACTGGCTTCGCTTTCAGTGGCTGGACAATCCACCCCACTCACCTTGCTGCAATCTATTCACGAAGCCTTTCCAGCGGCGGTGGTCGGATGTGGCTACGGTATGACCGAAACCAATGGCCCCGTTTCCATGATCATTGGAGAGGACTTGCTGGCCGCACCCAACAGCGTTGGCCGCGCCGTTGCGACCAGTGAAATCAAGTTGCGAAAAGACGATGGCAACTGGGCGGCACAAGGTCAACGCGGTGAAGTCTGTGTTCGGGGCGCGATCGTCATGAAAGGCTATGACAACCAGGATGAAGCCAATCGGAAGGCATTTTCCGACGGCTGGTTCGCAACCGGTGATATTGGTGTTTTTGACGACCAGGAGCGACTCCAGATTGTCGACCGCGCCACCGAGATGGTTATCTCGGCGGGTGAAAATATATATTGCGCTGAAGTTGAACGGGTTATCGACCAGGCACCGGATGTAATCGAGGTGGCCACCATCGGCGCGGCCGACGAACGGCTGGGAGAGAAACTGATTGCCTTCATCCGCACGCGGGAGGAAAGCGATCAGACCGTGGAGAGCATACTCGATGCCGCAAGCGACCAGCTCGCGTCTTATAAACTTCCTGCAGAAACTTTCCTGGTCGATGAACCCCTGCCACGTAACGCTACCGGAAAAATTCTGAAAATCGAATTACGGGAACGTTACCGGTTGCTGACCGAAAACCGACACAGCTAATCATGCCAAGGCAACAACGATGAGGCAAATTCAACAGTGGCGAGCCAACAGTTCCTGTTACAACGAATCACATGAGCAATGGGCAGAGACGGTCCAGCGTTTTGTGGAACAGGAAATTACGCCCAACATTGAGTGCTGGGAGCGAGCGGGTGAAATTCCCCGGGACCTGCACCTGAAAGCAGCTGAAATAGGCATTCTGGGGCTTGGTTTTCCGGAGGTCTATGGAGGAGTTGAAGAGGGCATCGACCGCTTTCATGGCATGGTGACAGGGCAGGAATTAGCAAACGCCGGCGCTGGCGGATTGCTTGCAGGGCTGATGGTGCATGCCGTTGGCCTGACGCCCATCCTCACACTTGGCAGCGATGAAATGAAACAACGAATCGCACCGCCCGTACTACGTGGGGAGAAATTGATTTCCCTGGCAGTGACCGAAACCAGCGGTGGTTCAGACGTCAGCCAACTGAGAACACGGGGCGAATGCCAGGGAGATCACTATGTGATCAATGGATCCAAAACCTTCATCACGGGGGGTATGCGGGCGGACTACCTGACAGTGGCTGTGCGCACAGCCGGGGACGGGCCGCAGGGTATCAGCCTGTTCCTGATTGAGACCGACCGGGAGGGTCTGTCACGGACACGACTTGAGAAAATGGGCTGGCACTGCTCCGATACCGCGAACCTGTATTTCGATGACGTCAAAATTCCGGTTGAGAACCGGATAGGTCCGGATGGCGGTGCATTTCTTGGCATGATGGAAAATTTTAATGGTGAGCGCCTGGGCATTGCAGCGACCGCGACCGCCTTCTCGTTCGTTTGCCTCGACGAGGCGCTGACCTGGGCCAGGCAGCGGGAGACTTTTGGCAAGCTTCTGATCAAACGACAAGTGATACAACATAAGTTCGCGGAAATGCTGCGAAAAATTCATGCCACCAGCGCCTGGGTCGAGCGCGCCGCAATGACCATGGACCAGGGTATTGGAAACGGTGGCGAACTGGCATTGCTGAAAGTGCAGGCGACTCGAACTCTCGAGTTTTGCGCCCGCGAGGCATGCCAGGTGCTGGGGGGGAGCAGTTTCATGCGTGGCGGCAAAGTCGAGCGCATTTACCGCGAAGTGCGCGCCAATGCCATCAGCGGTGGTTCGGAAGAGGTGATGCTTGATTTCGCAGCACGCTCACTGGGACTGTCGCGATAATAAACCGCAGTTCAGGAGAGAATGGCATCCGCCGCCTTTTCAGCCAGCATGATGACCGCGGCGTTGGTATTGCCTGAAACGATGGCAGGCATTACCGATGCATCGACCACCCGAAGCCCGGTGACACCACGCACCTGCAAGTCACAATCGACCACCGAACCCGGGTCGCTGCCCATGGCGCAGGTTCCCACCGGGTGATAACCGGTGTGGCCATGACTGCGGGCGTATTCTGCGAATCCGTCCGTGTCATCGATATCCGCAGCGGGGTATATCCGCTTGTCGACCCACTCCGCCAGTGGCTCTGTCCGCGCAATCTTCTCGGCCAGGTTCATACCACGAACCAAAACGTCCAAATCATCCGGCTCAGCAAAGTAGTTCATGGTCACGGCGGGCAATTCCTGCGGGTTAGCAGAATTGATCCGCACATGACCGCGTGACTTGGGCCGGGTGCCATAAGGCATCATGGTAAAACCTGGGAAATTCGACAGGCGCATTACTCCATGTTCTCTCTCCGCCTCAATGTCACCCGAGAGTGGCAGACAATGAAACTGCAAATCCGGTCGACCGCCGGTGCCCGAACTGTCTGCAAAAATGCCCACCGAAGCCGCAGACATGGTCATCACTCCCTGTCTGCGCAGAATATACCGAAACATTTCGCTGAGTACGACGGGGAACCGCATCCGGTTATTCAAACTGGCCTTGTTACCTTTCATCTTCCAGGACATCACAGCACCCACATGATCATGCAGGTTTTGACCTACCCGCGGTGCGGCGACACGGACTTGAATGCCATGTGATCGCAACAGTTCAGGTGGCCCAATACCGGCGAGCTGCAACAGCTGGGGTGATTGGAAAACACCCGCCGATAATATGATCTCAGTGTTTGCCGTGAATCGCCTGTAGTTGCCTGACTGATTGATCAATACTGCGCGTGCCGCACCGTTTTCGAACTCGATTTGTTCGACCAATGCATGTGTCAGCACGGCCAGGTTCTGTCGATGACGAACCGGATCCAGGTACGCATTGGCGCTGGAACAGCGCTGGCCTGATTGCGTTGTCGACTGGTATCGCCCGATACCGGCCTGGGTCGTCGCGTTGAAGTCCGGGTTAAATGGCAACCCCAATCGCATGCCCGACTGGATCAGTCGCTCTTCAACCGGGTAGCTCGCGTGTTGATCCTGGACATGAAGCGGTCCTTGCGCACCATGCCATTCATCGGCTCCGTGCTGCTGATTTTCAGACTTTTTGAAATAGGGCAGCACACTCTCCCAGTCCCAGCCCAGTGCTCCACCTGCGGCCCAGTCATCATAATCTTGTGTTTGTCCCCGGATATAGATGAGTCCATTGATAGATGAACTGCCACCGAGCACTTTTCCACGAGGATGGTAATAGGATCGATGGTTTGAGTGGGGCTCCGGCTGGCTGTCAATGCGCCAGGAAAACAGCGGCATATGGATGGTCTTGCCGCTGCCCATTGGCATATCGATCAAGAATTTTTTATGTTCACCACCCGCCTCCAGAAGGCATACTGAAATGGTGGGGTCAGCACTGAGCCTGTTCGCGAGGACACAACCCGCAGAACCCCCGCCGACAATGATGTAGTCAAATGAACGATCTTCAGAAACGCTCGCCCTAGGCATTGATGATGGGTACATGAGCGGCGGTGAATCCGCCATCCACCGGTAAATTGACGCCGGTAATGAACGAGGCCGCACCAGACAAAAGAAATGCAATAGCTCGTGCGACTTCTTCAGGCTGTCCCGGGCGCTGCAGCAGATGCATGGCAGTGAATTGATTATAAAACGCTTCTGAATGCCGGACCATGCTGGACAGCGGAGTGTCGATGTAGCCAGGACTGATCGAGTTAATGCGAATACCCGCAGCACCGTAATCGGCAGCCAGCGATCGGGTCATTTGTAACACGGCACCTTTCGACACATTATAGGGCAGACTACCCGGACCTCCGGTCATGCCGTATACACTGGCCAAATTGACGATGGATCCCTGGCAGCCGGACTCTAACATTTGCACAATTACGTGTTTGCACATCAACATGCTGCCGGTCAGGTTAATGTCAAGTACCCGCTGCCAATCACCCCTGTTCATTTTATGCACAAGCCCTCGGCCATTGATACCGGCGCAGTTGACGAGTCCGTGAATCATGCCCGCATCCTCGCTGACTTGCGCAACCAGCTGCTCAACGGCTTCTTCCTGCGTGACATCTAGGCTGAAACACCGGCCCGCCTCCTGCAAACCCGTCGCCTCGCGAATAACCTGCACATCGGCTCGGTCGGTCGCAAAAACCCGGCTTCCCGCTTCGATGCAGTGGCGGGCGGTCGCGCAGCCAATACCTGACGCCGATCCAGTAATAATCAAATTCCTGCCTTGCAGTGAGTACATTGACTTAATTTTCCCGCTCACATAATCGGTGACTATAGCTTGCGCCAGAGGAAGCGTAAACAAAATCGCACGCCTTTTGAAAAAATCCGTAAATATCTGGTTGTAATTTTACGAATTAGAGCAATTTAAGCTAATTGAATGTTAGAATAAAGCAATTTTTATGGTATTCAACAATGTTTTCAGTTACAGAGGGCATACTCTTGAACAGCTTGACTCAAATACTGAGAGGCATGCGCTGACGCCATGGATCAGTTCAGGGAGTTTGACTGGTTTGTTCGGTGTTCCAGAGCGCAGGCACAGGTCACCAGGCAGTGACCCGGGGAACGGTGTCTGGCTGCGCGGAGTGCTTGGCTTACAGACGTGGGTCCCGTGCAAACCTCCGGAACAACAACGGCTCCGGGACGGTTCTGGCTCCATCCGGATGGCTCTGCGCACGGTTCGTTTGGTTCGGTCTGCTGGGCTTTTTCGGACATACTGCCTTACTGACAGCATAGCTAAACGGAAGCAACCAATGTACGACAACCGGCAAATGAACAGGTATTTTCAAGGCGTAAGGCGATGAAGCGATGCCATAGTCACTCCACGACACAATCCGGCCTGCTGGAAGCCGGGAAAGAGGGCCAATTCGCCCAGAACATGGTTCGCTTAAGTCGGACCATTGATTATTGATTGCAGGCAGATGAATCCCGTCCTACCCAGTCATATTGATATCACATCGCCGGAAGCCTACACCGATATTCCCACCTTGCTGGGGGCTTATTCATGGCTCAGATCAAACCAGCCCATTAGCTGGGTCGACCGTCTACCCTATCGCCCGTTCTGGGCGGTTACGCGGCATGCCGATATTATCGAGATTGAAAAACAAAATGACCTTTTCATCAACGAACCGCGATTAACTCTGTTACCTCGCGAAATCGAGGATGCTTCATTGCAGGCGCAACCGACGCCGCTCGAGTCAATGAAAATGCTGTTTTCCCTTTTGCGGTATTCCGCACGACGCTGGGAGGACTTCAAGTCCCTGTCACGCTCCCGCGCAAAAGCCGGTAACTCCCGCCGAGCCCAGGTTCGAACAGTTATCGAAATGGACGCGCCGGATCATCGCAAATATCGCATGTTGACTTATAACTGGTTCATGGGCAGTGGCGTCTCACGGCTGGAAGACCGCGTTCGGGTCATCGCAAAAAAATACGTTGCCCGGATGCTCGAATGCGATGGTGAGTGTGATTTTGCCGGAGAAATTGCGAACTGGTATCCATTGGAAGTGATTATGACCATTCTCGGTCTGCCCGCCGAGGATGCGCCCCGATTGCTGGTCTGGACGCAACAGTTACTCAATGCATCAGACCCTGAAATACAAAAGTCCAATCTTTATGGCTCTGACGTGATGCTGGAAATGTATGCTTACTTCAGCGCGCTGATCTCACGCCTCCGAGATCATCCCGGTGATGATCTCGCCAGTGTGATCGTCCACTCCAAGGTTGACGACAAGCCACTGGAGTTGGTCGAGATACTATCCTATTTCCTGATCATTGCAACGGCTGGACACGAGACCACGTCGACTGCAGTTACTGGTGGTCTGCATGCTTTTACTTGCTTTCCTGAGCAATTTCGTCGCCTGCAGCAATCCCCTCAACTTGCAACGACGGCCAGCAATGAAATTGCAAGATGGACGAGTGCTGTTCGACATTTTACGAGAACCGCAACCGCAGACTACGTGATGCATGACGTCAACATCAAAGCCGGCCAGTCGGTGGGCCTGTTTTATTTGTCGGCAAATCACGATTCCAGGGTGTTTGAGCGTCCCGGCGAGTTCCTGATCGACCGTCAGCCGAATCCTCACCTGGCATTTGGGCATGGCGTGCACTACTGCCTGGGGAAGAAACTCGCCCTGATGGAAATCGAGCTGTTCTTCTCCGAACTCTCGCAACAAATTGATCACCCCTCACTGTCTGGTGAGGTAGGCTGGGTCAAGAGCAATTTTATGGGTGGGATCAAGTACCTGCCGGTTCGATACACCAGTCGTGACCGGTCAATCCCTGAAAGCACATAGAATGCTATGTACGTAAATTTATGCTCCGCCAGTTGCGAACTTCGTCGTTTAAATGGCATTAAATCATCCAAACAGTTAGGTTCTTTTCGACCAGAATGCCCTGTCAGAAAAAAGCTTCCATGATTCAGAATCCACTCATTCGCTGCGCTATTACCCAGACCATTTGTGTGCTGGTGGTAATGTTCGGAGCGCTCGTAGAAGCAGGGCAATCCGGCGACGAGGCCTCGTCGCCCGCTGCCACCCCGACCTCAAATGAACGTCGACAAGTGATCATGGAGAATCCATGGATAATGACCCAGTTGAGCAGAGGCGGTGGCTTTGGCAATACCTTCTCACCTGCAATCGCCAACTACATGTACAGTCGCAGTCATGCAGCGGCGCTGACCGACTCGCGCGAGCAACTCAGAATCGAGTCATACGGGGATCGAACCTGGGTACTGCGCCTGCCCATGGTCAATGTCGCGGTGCTTGAGACCGACGACGGCCTGGTTTTGGTTGATAGTGGCTATGCGCCCGCCGGCCCCGCCATCAGAGATGCGCTGAAAACCATCAGCGCGCAACCCGTCCACACCATCATTCTTACGCACCACCATATCGATCATGCTCTGGGCGCCTGGGCACTTCAGGGTGGTGCAAACCGACCGGAAATCATTGCCAGCGAAGAATTTGTCCGGCAACAGCAGCGCGACCTGGACCTGGGGCGCTACATGACCCGCCGGAATCACCAGGACCCGTCCACTTCGCCCCGGGGTTGGGAGGAGGTGGTCGCTCCGACTCGAACCTTCAACGGCACACTGGACCTGAAAATCGGCAACGAACACTTCGTGCTGACGCATGCACGCGGCGAAACTTCAGACCAGCTTTACGTCCACGTACCTGAACGTGACCTGCTCGTGAGCGCCGATTATTACCAGCGTTTCATTCCCAATGCAGGCAATGGCCGCAGACCGCAACGGTACGTAAAGGAGTGGTCGGAGGCGCTGGGCGACATGGCGGATCTGCAGGCTCATATCATGATCCCAATGCACGGCGAAGTACTGACCGATGCCGATGAAATCCAGGACCGCCTGCGTAGCCACGCGGAGATTCTCAGCAGTATTGATCAACAGGTCAGAACTGCCCTCAGTGCTGGGACCGCGGAGTACCGCATCGCCGAATCAGTCGTGCTACCACCCCAAAATGCGGACCGTGATGATGTTGATGAACTGTATGTGAGCGTGCAGGACGTGGCCAAAATGGTAATCGCGCAGTATACCGGTTGGTGGGACGATCTGCCGTCACACTGGAACGCCGCGCCCCTGAGGGAGCAGGCGGTCGAAACCGTGGCACTTGCCGGTGGCGTGGATGCTTTTCTGGCTCGGGCAGTTGCACTGCAAGACAGTAACATCAGGCTGGCATGCAACCTGTTGGATGTGGTTTGGCTTGCCGAACCGACAAACCCCAGGGTTTTGACGCAGGCTTACCAAACCTATCTCCAACGCCTGCGAACCACCGGACCACTACAGGAAGCCCTCGTTTACCTCGACCACCTGGGAACTCTTAGAATAGCAATGAACCGCCTGGGACTGACCTCCCCGGTTTTACAGGTTAACTGATTATGGACAACCACCTTACCAAGAGCTTTAATTTTGCCGACCTGCTGGCAGTAGTCAGCGCGGCTGTCCCCGACCGGCCCGCGGTGATCTGCGGCGCAGAATCCCTGAGCTATCTGGAACTGGACCAGCAATCAGACCGGCTGGCGGCATTTCTATCATTGCGGGGGGTGAGTGGAGGCGACAACGTTGGTTTGCAACTCACCAATTGTCCAGCATTCCTGGTTGGTTTCTTTGCCAGTTGCAAATTGGGCGCGGTGCCATTCAATGTCAACTATCGATACGTGGGCTCAGAACTGCGATATCTCTATGACGATTCAGATGTCGCTGCCCTGATGTTCAACACATCAGCAGGCTCCCCGGTATTAGAGGCCATCGCCCGAACTGACAGTCTGAAGTGTGTGATCGGTGTGGGTGCTGGCACCGGCGACTTCAACTGCCATGATTACCAGCAGGCCCTGATGACCGATACGGCACCCGGTCAACCCGTCACACGGACCGACAACGACCTCATGATGATTTATACCGGTGGCACCACCGGCATGCCCAAAGGTGTCATGTGGCCGCACAAGTCGTTGTTCTTCGCCGCCCTCGGCGCCGGTGGCTGGTACCACCCGGCCGGTGCGGTGAGTGTGCCCGAGGATCTGACCAGCCGCGTGCTGGAAGGTCCCTGGCTACGTACTTTTCCGGTGGCCCCATTGATACACGGCGCCGCTTTATGGACGGCACTGGGCTCATTACTGGTGGGACATACCATCATCCTTAACGCTGAGGAATCCTTTGTGCCAGAAACCATCTGGACATTAGTGGAACAACATCAGGTCAACATCATGGCGATTGTGGGCGATGCCATGGCCTTGCCCCTGATCAATGCGCTCGAACAGAACCCGGAGCGTTGGCAGTTACCCTATTTGAATCACGTGGGCTCCGGCGGCGCCATTTTTTCACCTGTGTTGCAACAACGCCTGCAGACCGCATTACCCCAGATCGCAACCTCCAGTTCACTGGGTGCGACAGAAACCGGCACTGTTGGACCGGGTAACAGGGAAACCACTGAAGGCATGATGCGCTACGAAGGCAGGCCAGACCTGGTCGTGATCGTAGATGACCGGTTGGCTCAACCCGGTGAGACCGGAATGATTGCCCGGCGCGGCTACCTGCCGGTAGGCTACTACGGCAATGACCAAAAGACCCGCGAAACCTTCTTCACCCTCGAAGGCGTTAACTATGCCATGGGTGGCGATGCGGCACGTCTGGAACCCGATGGCTCAATTACCGTGTTGGGACGTGGCACAACCTGCATCAACACGGGCGGCGAAAAGGTTTACCCGGAAGAAGTTGAACAGATACTCAAGGGCCACGCTGCGGTTGCCGACGCGCTGGTGGTCGGAATTCCCCACCCACGATGGACCCAACAGGTGGCTGCTGTGGTGGCCCTTAATGCCGACGACGCGATTGACGAAGCCGAATTGAGAACATATTGCAGCGCTTCACTGGCTGGCTACAAGATTCCCCGGCACATTCTTTTTGCGGAAACTTTGCAGAGGAGTATTGCTGGTAAACCGGATTACAAGTGGGCCAAATCCCTTTTGCTGCAAAAAACATAAGTATGTTCCACAACTGGCAGGTAGGCACCCGGGCGAACGATCCGAGGTAAGAATCATGGAGACAACTTGAACTACAAGCACCTGCTTTCCAGTGGCAGGATCAGCAACCTGAACCTGCGCAACCGGATCATATTGTCTGCCATGGGCTCCAACTATTGCAACGCCGACGGCAGTTGTAATGCCCGGATGCAAGACTACTACGCAACACGCGCCGCGGGTGGTGCCGGACTGCTTATACTCGAAACCGGAGCTGCCGACTGGCCCAACGGTGCGACCACACCCAATACCATTGGTTTTTCTGAAGATCGCTTCTTGCCTGGCTTGCAGGAGGTGGTCACTCGTGTGCATGAACACGGAGCGGCCATTGCCGCGCAGCTCAACCATGGCGGCAAAGTCGCACAGGATGATGTTGCCAATGGCAGGGAGCTGTGGGTACCTTCGTCGCCTAAAAAACTGCGCGGAAAATTGATGTCGGCGCTGACTGCGAATGAAAGATCGGTCTTTGTTAAAGCGGCCGGACCCGACGGCAAGGGTCCACGCTATCGCATCATGAAGCAGGAGGATATCACTGCGCTGACCGCGGCCTTCGTCAGCGCTGCAGTGCGGGCACAGGTGGCCGGGTTCGACGCGATCGAGATACATGCCGGCCACGGTTACGTGCTCTCATCGTTCCTCTCTCCATTCGCCAATGACCGGCACGACCAATACGGTGGTAATGCCGAGAACCGGTCCAGGCTGCTGTGCGAGATCATTACAGCCATGCGCAATGCGGTAGATGCAAATCTGCCCATCCTGGTGCGCCTGGACGCTCATGAGTTTCGTATCGAGGACGGTATCAGGATCACTGATGCACAACAACATGCGCGATACGCGGTTGAGGCAGGGGCAGACGCGATTGATGTCAGTGCCTATGGGAATGGGCTCAGCGGAATGGCTTTTACCGAGGCGCCGTTGGTTCATGAGCCCGGTGGGTTGCTGGAGTTTGCCCATGCCATTAAACAGGTCGTACCGGTTCCGGTGATCGCAGTTGGAAGAATTTCTCCGGAACTGGCGGAACGTGAAATCGCGGGCGGGCGGATCGACTTTGTTGCCATGGGCCGCAAGCTGTTGGCCGACCCCGGTTTACCGTTCAAGTTGTCACGTGACGCCCAGTCGGTCAGGCCCTGCATCTATTGTTATGTGTGCGTCAGCAAGATATTCCTCAACGCGCCAATGTCCTGCGCGGTCAACCCGGGCGTCGGACGCGAAGCCGAACTGGAAAACCTGGCACCGACCGATCATCCCAAGCAGGTTATCGTGGTGGGCGGTGGCCCGGCGGGAATGGAAGCTGCTCGAATCCTCGCGTTGCGGGGGCACCACGTCTCGCTGTATGAGCAGGCCGGGCAACTCGGAGGCACCGCCAGGATCGCCGCATTACCTTACCAGCCCAACGGCGACCTTGTTCAATGGCTGGACTATTCTGTACGGCAGTTGCCGATCGAGGTGACCCTGAACACAACGGTAGATGCTCATTTTCTGCAACGGGAGCGACCTGATCACATTGTGCTTGCTGTTGGTGCCAGCCGCCAAGCCATCGCAATTGAAGGTTCGGGGTTGCCCCATGTATTCGATGGCGACCGTCTCCGTGACGTTCTTTTGGGTGGATCCAAAGCGGCACTGACGGGAATCTCGTGGCCATCGCGGTTGCTAATCGCCGCGGGCAGGATCAGTGGCGTCATCAACGATATCGGACTGCTCAGGCGATTGAGTCAATGGTGGCTGCCGTTTGGCAAGCGCATCGTTCTGGTAGGCGGCGGACTGGTAGGGCTTGAATTGGCTGAATTCTTCGCTGAACGGCGAAGGCAGGTGACCGTGTTGGAACCGTCTGCTTTCCTGGGCGCAGAACTGAGCGTGGTTCGCCGGGCACGTGTGTTGCATCTATTGCGTAACAGTGGCGTGCAACTGTTCACCGGGGCCTGCCTGACCAGTATCACTGGATCTTCAGTACTTTATCGTTGCGCCAATGAGGACCGCAGCGTTGCTGCTGATCAGGTCATCATCTCTCTGGGCGCGACCAACAACACCCAACTTGAACAGCAACTTGCAAGCAGTGGCATTGCTTTCTCTGCCATCGGTGATGGTCATGAGGTTGGCTTTATCGAGGGTGCCATGCTCAGCGCGCGGCAGGTGGCGCTCAACATATAGTGACTTATCATCCGCAACTCATTTGGAGTCAATTATGACACTTGGACCCGTTTCGCAAGCGATCCGCTCTCGCAAGTCCATGCGCGCATTCAGCGACCGGTCCGTGCCACAGGCACTGGTTCGCGAGATTCTCGAACTTGCAGCATTTGCACCCTCCAACGGCAATATCCAACCGTGGAAAGTCACGGTGCTGACCGGCAAACCACTGGCCACGGCGCTGGAAAAAATAAATGCCGGGCTATATACAAATGGCGAGATCGAACAGCCAGAATACCGGGTCTACCCGGAAAAGCTTGCGGAACCTTACCGGTCACGCAGGTATGCTTGCGGGGAACTGATGTATACCGCATTCGGGATTCCACGTGAGGATAAACCGGCTCGAATCAGGCAGGTACTCAAGAACTATATTTTTTTCGGCGCACCGGTAGGCCTGATCATCACCATGTCAAAGGAAATGGATCTGGGGCAGGCTGTCGATGTCGGTATCTTCTTGCAGAATCTCATGCTGCTTGCCACGGAACGCGGCCTTGCAAGCTGCCCACAGGCCAGTTGGGCCCAGTGGCCCCAACGGGTGCGTGACGCGATGAAGATCGACTCTGACCAGAAGATCATCGTCGGCCTGGCCCTTGGTTACGCCGATGACGGACATGCTGTAAACGATCTCGAACAGCCCCGAATTGCGGCGGACGATTTTGTTTCGTTTGATGGTTTTGATTAAACCCGGTGTATATCCACTTAATCGCAACGGAGACCGATCCATGGATTACCAATACATAAAGGTCGAACAGGACAAGCGGATTCTTACCGTCACCATTAACCGGCCGTCGGTACTGAATGCCTTAAATCCCGATACCAACTTTGAATTGGCTGCGGCATTTGACCATTTTGAAGCCGATCCCAGCTTATGGATTGCCATCATTACCGGCAGTGGGGACAAGGCGTTCTCCGTGGGTGGTGACATTTCCGTAATGGTCAATGCTCGCAGGGAGAATGACTACCCGATCCCCGATAGCGGTTACGCTGGCCTGACCAACCGACACGGCTGTGAAAAACCGATCATAGCGGCAGTCAATGGCATGGCGCTTGGGGGTGGTTTTGAAACCATCTTGGCCTGCGACCTGGTCGTCGCTTCCGAGAACGCCGTATTCGGGCTGCCCGAACCTAAAATTGGTACCGCTGCAGTCGCGGGGGGAATGCATCGCCTGGTGCGAGAAATTGGACTCAAACCGGCGATGGAATTGTTACTCACGGCACGCTCAATAGACGCTGAGAAGGCGTTACGACTCGGCCTGGTCAACCAGGTAGTACCCATGACCGAGGTGATGGATACCGCCCGTGCCATGGCGAAAGATATATTGCAATGCGCGCCACTCGCGGTGCGGGCCACCAAACAATGTGCATTGAAGGGGCTGTATTATCCGGATGTTGAGCAGGCACAGATTGCCCAGCAGGAAGGGCGCTATGAGTGCCTGCACGCCATGATGCAAAGTGAAGACATTCGCGAGGGCCTGGAGGCATTCATGGAAAAGAGGAAACCTGCCTGGAAGGGGCGCTAGAGTGTGACCGGGGTATGACGACTGGGAATTTCCGACGAGAGAATTGAGTATGACCATGACAGCTACGGAACTTGGAGCCATCCTTCAACAGCAGCGTGACGCCTGTCTGCAGTCCGGTGCGCCCTCATTGGCGCTGCGCCGTGACCGGATCGACCGCTGCATCAGCTTACTGGTCAACCACCAGGTTGCCATCTGTGACGCGGTCAACGCCGATTTCGGCTGTCGCTCACCCGCCGTTACACTCATGAGTGACATTTTCACCTCGATCAACAACCTGAAGTACGTAAAACAAAACGTGCACCGCTGGATTCGTCCGCAGAAAAGGCAAGTCATGTTTCCACTTGGCTTGCTGGGTGGTCGAGCCCGGGTTCATTTCCAACCCAAAGGGGTGGTCGGCATCATGAGCCCATGGAATATCCCCGTCAACCTGATATTTGGACCATTGGCAGATGTGCTCGGAGCAGGGAACCGGGCGATGATCAAACCATCAGAACATACCCCGGCCACGTCCGCCTTGATCGCCGGCCTCGTCGCAGAGAACTTTGATCTTTCCGAGATCGCGGTCGTGACCGGAGGCCCCGAGGTGGCTGCCGAGTTCAGTAGCATGCCTTTCGATCACCTGATTTTCACTGGCTCCACCGCCATCGGTAGCCGGGTGATGAAGGCGGCCGCCAGGAACCTGACACCTGTGACACTCGAACTGGGTGGCAAGTCACCGGTCATTATTTCGGCCAACGCGAACCTGGAAGATGCGGCTGAGAAAATCATCACATTCAAGGCGATGAATGGCGGACAAATCTGCCTGAGCCCCGACTACTGTTATGTGCCAAGGGACAAGCTTGATGAATTTATCCGTATCTGTCAGGACGTTTTCATCCGGCAGTACCCGAAAATGCTGGATAACCCGGATTATGTCTCCATTATCAGCGACCACCACTTTCAACGTCTGCTACAAATCCTGGATGATGCCCAGGCCAGGGGCGCGCAAATCGTCGCCCTGGCCCATGCCGAAGAGCCGTGGCGTGACAGCCCGCAACGTAAAATGCCGGTGCACCTGGTCATCAATCCCGACGAAGACATGGAAATCATGCAGGAGGAGGTTTTCGGTCCCCTGATGAGCGTCAGGTGCTATAGTCGGCTGCAGGACTGTGTACAAGAAATTCAGGCCAGGCCCCAACCCCTGGCTTTGTATTATTTCGGCAAGAACCAAGCTGAACAGGACCAGGTGCTTGCGGACACACTGTCGGGCGGCGTGTGCATGAATGACCTGGGTGTTCATTTTGCGTCTGATGACCTGCCATTCGGCGGCATCGGAGCCAGTGGTATGGGTCACTACCATGGTTTCGACGGATTCAAGACATTCAGTCATGCCAGGGCGGTTTACCATCAGGGACGGTTCAACCTGCAAAAAATATCGGGCACCCTGCCGCCCTATGGCAAAAAAATTGAGAAACTGATGTCGCGACTGATTCGGAAATAAGATGATGAGGCCATGCGTCAATGGCAGATGCCGACTATGAAATATCGCAACTCGATTGAAAGCCTGTTGCACACCTATGCCGAACGGGTGGATCGGGGTGATTTTGATGCACTGTCCCGGTTGTTCACCCATGGGGGCATTCACGATCCCGCAGGCAAGGTCATTGCATGGGGTAGTGACGAGGTCCGGGAACTCTACCGGGACATGATCCAGATCCATCCGGAAACCCGTTCGCCGCAAACTCAACATCTCGTGAGCAACCTCAAGCTGGAGATCGACGAAAAGCGTCAACGCGTATTGGCGAGATCCTGCTATACCGTACTCCAGCAGCGCCCCGGGCAAATTATTGAGATCATCATGTCAGGTAAATACTTCGACGTATTTGTCAAAGTGAATGACGACTGGCGATTCAGCGAGCACCACATGCGCCCGTGCCTGTTTGGTGACCTCAGCCGGCATCTCAAGGTCGATGCGGCTAAGATAAAGCAATGGCATAACGCATACATAAACCGATAGGTGAATAGCCAACCAGGAGATTTGCAACATGGGTCTATTGGATAAAAAAATTGGAATGGTGAGTGGCGGCGGCAGCGGCATTGGCCGCGCCACATGCCAGAAATTTGCAGCTGAAGGCGCCCGTGTGCTGGTGGTGGATATCGACGAACAGGCGGCCCAGAAAACCGTCGAATTGATCGAAGCAGACCAGGGCCAAGCCATGTATTTTGTCGCAGACGTATCCATTGAAGCCGACATCAAGGCTGCCATTGCAGCTGTGCAATCCCGCTATGGCGGTTTGCACATCGCCTCGAACAATGCGGCCCTGGCGGTCGGCAGCAATTTGCTCACCGATATGCCCGCCGCCGACTTTGAAAGGACCTACCAGGTCACACTGAACAGCGTGTTTTATTGCCTCAAACACCAGATTCCCACGATGCTCGAATCGGGCAGCGGCGCCATCGTCAATATCGGTTCGCGTGCGGCCAACAGTCCCAACCTGATGATGTCTGCCTATGACTCTGCCAAAGCGGCGGTCAATGGCCTGACCCGCTCAGCGGCCAAGGAATATGCGGCAGCAGGTATTCGGGTCAACTGCGTTAATCCGGGCGTGGTTCACACCGAGGGAGTGGAGAAATACATGGCAACGAACGCCAAGCACAAGCCCCGCTTTCTGCGTGGAATTTCGATGGGTCGTCTGGGTACACCCATGGAAATCGCTGAGACCGTGACCTGGCTTTGTTCTGACCGGGCATCCTACATCACCGGCCAGTCTCTGGATGTCGATGGGGGGATGTTCAGTTAGGCCTGCCAGAGGATACCTGAGGCGGATAGAATTTCCAGCTCGTCCAGTTCGATAAACCACAGCGAACTTTGCGGTAAAACTTGATGTCGCGTATTCGGCTGATTCAAGCTTTGATTGCCGCAGCATGCTATTTGCGACGTCATGGCGTCAGCGTAATTGAGCTGCCTTGCGCCTTTAGGTGAATGACCTCCGTAATATCCGGTCCGGGATCAGAGCCTGCGTTGATCGCCCCTGCTCCAGCAAGTTCACTTATATTTATTTCCCTGCGACAGTTGTCGTAGTGAATTCACAATCGTTCAATGATTGTCCCGGTTCCAATAGCGGAACCACAGCACATGGCAATCAATGCGGTACTCTTGTCAGTGCGCTCCAGTTCATGCAGCGCCGTGCAGATCAGCCGCGCCCCGGTAGCACCCACGGGGTGCCCGAGAGCGATGGCACCACCATTGACATTGACCTTTTCCAAGTCGACATCATAAACCCTGGCCCAGGACAACACGACTGCCGCGAACGCTTCATTAACCTCGAAAAGATCAATGTCACTGATATGCATTCCACTTCGTTTGAGCATCCTGGCTGTTGCATCAACGGGACCATCCAGCAAGTAATACGGATCGGTCCCAACAACGCAATCCGTCACGATCCGGGCTCTCGGCCTGAGGCCCCGTCGCTGCGCTTCCGACGCACTCATCCAGAGCACGGCCGCCGAGCCATCGGACACCTGGGAACTCGTACCCGGTGTATGAACGCCACCTTCCATTATCGGTCTCAGTTCAGCCAGGCCCTCAATGGTTGTGTCACGCAAACCCTGATCACGCCCGACGTTTGTGGTCTCACCGGTCGGTTTGCCATCTTCACCAACAATCGGTGCCTCCACCAGCATTACTTCGCGGGCAAATCGGCCTTCCTCCCATGCCTGCCTGGCACGCCGCTGCGATTCACAACCAAATGCATCCGTCATTGCACGCGTGATCCCCCGCCGCTGTGCAACGCGTTCGGCATGTATGAACTGATTGGGAACAGTGTCCCAGGGCCACTTTTCCGGTTGATAATAACCCGGCCCATTAAACACGTTGGCGCCCATGGTGACACGACTCATCGACTCGACGCCACAGGCAATACCAATATCAAAACTGCCGGTAGAAATCATCGATGACAGCATGTGGTTGGCCGTTTGCGCAGAGCCGCACTGGTTGTCCAGCGTGGTGGCACCCACCGTGAAATCCTCGCCCAATGACAACCAGGCCGTGCGGGTTACATTGCTGGATTGCTCACCAGCCTGTGTCACACAACCACCGGCGATGTATTCAATGTCAGCGTAGTCCAAGTCGGACCTGTTCACCAATTCCCGCAACGACAACCCAAGCAATTCGGTTGCATGAAAGCCGTTCAATGCACCCAGCACGGGCTTGCCCCGACCTATCGGAGTACGTACTGCATCTATAATTACCGCGTCAGACATATGTACCTCTTATCTCCCAGTATTCACTATTTCGCTTGACGGAAGTTTTTCCGGTCTCGCCGACTACGCCCGGATCTGCGGTCGCATGAAGGCCGGACAATGGATCAGGACCAGTCGATTGCCGCAGTTCCTGCACGCCACCGCCGGGTAAACTTCCCCGTCAAATTCACAGCAATTGGCCAGAACACGCCGCTCACCCGGCGAACATATTGTGTAATATCCTGTGCTTCTCATGCAGCGGTTCGAGACATTCAAAAGTGCGCTCGTAACCTGTTTTGCTTATTCGCCATTCGCCGGAGTCTTTGCGATATTCGTCAGCATAGATGGCAGCACCAGTGAGAATGGTTCTGTGTTCAATATTGATGATCACGTCGTGTAGATACCATGTTCCGACTGCCGTAACGCCATTTTTATCAACTGAAATTTCTGGATGATGACCCGTGTGCATCGACAACAGCGTTTCCGCTGACATGTGTTCCTTCATGAAACCAACAATTTCAGAACGGCTGTCGAAGCTCCACTTACCACCCCGGTATCTCGCCTTGCAGTCAACCGTAAGGCACTGACCAAACCCTGTCCACTCGTTGGTATCCAGCGTCCGGAAATACCTGGCCTTAAGTTGCTTGATGAGTTCTATTTCATACAAAGTGTTCATACTTACCCTGTTACCAACTGCAGGTCCTTTCGGTAAATGAGCCAACAAAGATTGAGGCCCCGATCGAAACCGGTCAGCCATTCTGAATCATGATCAGTTCCGCAAACCCACGAGTGGTAATCCACGCGATCACTAACTACGGCCATGAATAGCTCAGCGAAATTGAAAGCTTAACTATATCCTTTGATGCAACATCGGTAAACGATTTGCGTATATTTATGAACATATTATTGCGAATTTAGATGTTTTATTCTCTGCTAATGGTAGAATACACAAATATTAGGCATATTTTACTCGTCATCCCTTGGGTCAATGAACAAAAGGAAGGTACTAGATGTTGGAGTGGATCGGCCTTTTGGGTCTGATCGGTCTGTTGGGGCTGATTGGTTTGAAACACAAAATCCCGAAAGGCACCAAAGGAGCCTGGATCAGGATGGGCGGTTTACTTGGGCTGACCGGGTTGGCCGGTTTCTGGGTTCCACCACTTGGTGCATCCGGAGCGTTCGGCGCACTGTCATTATGGGGTCATCCGAATAAACGCTTTTCCAGGTTCGCATTTCTTGGCCTGTTCGGAATAATCGGACCGTTCGTGTGGTTTTTTACCACTATCTGATCCTGATACAAACAAGAGATTGGTAGTCGACAATGAAAAACACAATTACCCTACTTACCAGGCTTGGCTTTTTATCTCTGGTATGTCTGGGTTTCACGATTGCATGCACTGACAACCACTCTCAACACTCAACCGCCGGCCCCAGCGATTCAAAGCAAGCGGATCAGAACACACCTACCAAAAAGGTCGCGGCGGAATGCGCCGACAAACAACCGCTTAAGAAAGCATTGTTTGGGGATTTGCATGTGCATACGACTCTGTCCTTTGACGCCAATGCATACGGAATAAGAACCACCCCGGCTGACGCTTACCGATTCGCCAAGGGTGAAGAGATTGCCTTTCTTCCCTATGATGAGAAAGGCAACATGACGGGGTCAATTACCATCGACCGCCCATTGGACTTCATGGCGGTTACAGACCATGCCGAATTCCTCGGTGAATACCAGCTCTGCACAAACGACAGCTATTTGGTATATAACAGTGCCTATTGCCAAACATTTCGCGCTGGTGGTTTTGAAGCCATTCGGGCTACCGCCACTGCCCTGGCGCTGGATACGCCCAAGCGCATCTCTCCGGCGTGTCCAGGTGGAGATGCCTGCGTTGTCGCGAGTGCAATACCATGGAAACAAATAATTGATGCGGCGGAATTGGCGAATGATACCAGCGCAGACTGCAACTTCACGGCATTCGTAGGATATGAGTACTCAGGCTCCCCGTCCTCCAGTAATTATCACCGGAATGTCATTTTTCGCTCGGCTAGTGTGCCTGACATTCCAATCAGCCGCTTCGAAGCACCACTGGATTTTTATCTTTGGCAACAACTCAATCAATCCTGCAGCGCAGAAAACGGATGTGACTACCTGACGATCCCACACAATACCAATCTATCTAACGGGAAACTGCTAACACCTTACGCTGATCTGGAAGACACTCTCGAAAACAAGCTCGAATACGCTCGATTGCGCCTCGCCCGCGAACCCATATTGGAATTATTTCAACACAAAGGTGCATCAGAGTGCGCAAACGGTTTTCCTGGAATCATTGGTGCCCCGGATGAATTATGCGAGATGGAACAAATTCGCAGAATCGGTAAACCCGGAAAAACCGGGCGGGTTTTCTTCGAACAGGGTATGCTGAAATACTCTCTTCCAAAGGATAATCCAACACGTTATTGTGAGCCTGGAGAATTGGGCTTCGGTGCCATGCAGGGGAACGGCTGCTTGTCCGAAAATGACTTTTACCGGACAGCCCTGCTTAGCGGGCTTAAAGAAGAAAAAGAAATTGGCCTGAATCCTGTAAAGTTTGGCGCGAGCGCCAGTACTGATACCCATATGTCGACCGGTGGTGCAGTGAGCGAACGCGAATGGCGTGGACACATATACCAGGAATGGACCAGGGACGGACGCTTGTTAACACCAGGATTTATTCCCAGTGGCGTCGATGGTAACCCGGGTGGTCTGACAGGTGTTTGGGCGGAAGAAAATTCACGGGGGTCAATTTTTGAGGCGATGCTGCGCAAGGAAGTTTTTGGTACTTCTGGCCCGCGTATCAAACCAAGGTTTTTCGCAAGCTGGAATTTTTCGGCTGACCTTTGCGAGTCTCCGGAAATACTCGTGACCGCATATAGAGATGGTGTGCCCATGGGTGCAGACTTATCTGCGACGGCTTCCGAGGATGCCGCACCTGTTTTTCTGGCTATGGCAGTAGCCGACTTGGACAGCGAAGCAACACCACTGCAAAAGTTGCAAATTGTAAAGGGTTGGGTTGATTCTGATGGTGGCAAGCATTACAAAGTGTTTCATGTCGCCGGCGATGCCGACAGTTCCGCTGGTGTCAACATGGAAACCGGGGAACGCTACGGTGATGGCCATAAGATGCTTTGCGGGGTGTTTGAAGATCCTGAATACAATCCATTGGATAGTGCTTATTACTACCTGCGTGCGGTCGAGAACCCAAGCCCACGCTGGAGCATGATCGACTGCCTGGCATATAGCGAAGCTGAACGCCCGGATGTTTGCGACAAAGAAACAATTTATACAACCGTACTGGAGCAGGCATGGACCTCACCCATCTGGCTCGCTCCCGTCAATTAAGGATTATGTTCGATTTTTTATGCTTGATCCTGCGGCACTAAACAATAAAATCGCGATCGTCACCGGTGCTGCCCGAGGCATCGGCAAAGCCATATGCAAACGCCTCATACAATCGGGTGCAATTGTTATTGCTACGGATGTTACAGAGGATGAATTGACAAAAACAGTCGCTGAGCTGGGTGTCAGTGCGTCGGCAAAACCCCTGGACGTCACTCAGGAAAACCAATGGAAAATACTCGTAAACGACACCCTGAACGCCCATGGTAATATTGACATACTGGTGAACAACGCCGGCATTCTGACCTTTGCCACGCTCGAAGCAACGACAGCTGGTCAATTCAGAAGACTGCTGGAAGTGAATGTTACCGGTAGCTTCCTGGGTCTCCGCACAGTGGCTCCCGCCATGAAGAAAAATGGCTCGGGTGTAATCGTAAACATGTCGTCATCATCGGCGATTCTGCCAAACAATGGTACGGGTGCGTATGCAGCAAGTAAGTTTGCGGTCCGTGGAATGACACGTGCCGCGGCACTTGAACTGGGGCCTTTTGGATTGCGCGTTAATAGTGTACATCCGGGCGGCGTCAATACACCGATGACTAATCCCCAGGGCATTCCAAGTGAACAGCTAAACGCCCGCTACAAATTCGTACCCCAACAGCGCGGTTGTGAACCGGAAGAGGTCGCCAACGTTGTTGGTTTCCTGGTCTCCGATCATGCATCCTATTGCAATGGCTCGGAAATAGTAGTTGATGGTGGCCTGACAGCAGGACAATATTTTTATGGTATTCCTGGTGCGCCCGATTTATGAGAATAAATCCATGGCACCGAATCACAAACAATACTACGCACGGTCTGCTGCATGACGACCGGCTCGTCGGCCCGCAAAAATCCCATCGGCAATCGATAATCCGCTCATGTATAAGTTGGACGGAATCCCAACGGCCGTGCGTCCGGCAGCATAGAGACCCGCGATCACTTCACCGGCTCCATTAATAACCTCGCCAGTTCGCTCATTCACCGCCAGGCCACCCATGGTCAGCACCGGACAGGGCAGAAGTTTCTGCTTGAGCGATATATTAATTACATGGAGTGGCCATTCGAGTGAGGCACAATCTTCGGTGGCTTTTTGAAAAGGATCTTCAATTTCTCCTCGACTCCGTAAGCGATAGTTCTCCAGCGTAACCAGGAAAGTTGCGGGATCAAATGTCAAACTCTCGCACAGATCGTCAAGCGATTTGTAGCGCTGCTTGCTAAAAAGCATATTCAGCGCAGCCAACTGGCTTTGAAACGGCAGCAATTTACCTGGCATGATTTGTTTCCAGGACTCTTTAACCAGGCGACCATCAAGAACCAGCCAGGCCTTGCCATCATTGCGTTCGACCATGGCATCACCGATCGTTGCCCCATAACACGATTCATTAACGAAACGTTGACCATTTTGGTTAACGATCATTCCCTGCGACCATGCGTACGGAGGATTTATAAACCGCCATGCCGTCGCACGGTGCATGTACTCGGTTTTTCCACCGGCGCTTTGACCCAGACGTATACTGCTCCCATCGTCCGCCCGTGTTCCCAGTGGCATGCCGCCGAGATACTTTGGGCAGTATTCAGCGACCATTTTTCGATTGAATATGAATCCGCCACCTGCAAGTACCACACCTTTGCGTGCGCGATAATAACGCTCTACCCGAAACTCTCCTGCTATCGCCGCAGATTTGGCGAAATATTTGCGGCATAATCGCCGCACATACTTGCCACCGGGAAGAAAGGCTGGGTAGGTCTTTAATAACCGTTCTGCCCGACCCTGGTAACGGCGAAAGTCAGAACTTGCCTGGCTATCATGCGGCAGATGCAGGGCTTTTACACCCAACACGCTTCCATCTTCATCAACAATCAATTGCCGGGCCTCTGTTAAGCGTTCAAGACGGACGCCGCGTGACAGCGCTGAGTCACGCATTGGCCAGTAAATGGACCCACCCAAATTTACTGCAGATTTACCACGACTGATGACAGCTCTGTGACCGCGTGCCGCAGGCGGGTGCTCTCCACGATATGCAGGAAGCAAGGAATTATCGGAGTGATATAAGAAATAGTTAATGTTCGGATAGGACGTTTTCTTTTTGAAGACGGGCCCTGAGAATTTTACTCCATGTTGCATTAACCAGTCGATCATGCCGCTGCTCTGTTCACAAAACCGCAACAGCGTTTCGTTTTTGACGATGTCCCCGCTTTCATGCATCAAATAATCCCGCATCGCCTGTACCGAATCGGTTTCACCCACTTCTTTTTGTATGCACGTGCCACCGCCCGCATAAACAACACCACCACTTAACTCGGTCGCACCACCCCCTTCTGCCCGATCCAACGCCACGACCTGAAGGCCAAGCTCGCTCGCCTCAAGTGCTGCAGCCGCGCCCGCCGCACCAAACCCGACGACCACGAGATCAGCGTCATCATCCCAGGCTATTTCCTGTGGATCCGATACTTCTCGAGGTGTCTCAACTTCAGAAAACCATTTTTCACTATTTGGAATCATATTGTCTATTTGCGTATTATTTTAATCATATTTTTACGGTTTTCAGTATATATCATGATAGTATTTACCGGAATCGTACTATTAACCACATTTCACTATTGGATGTACCAATCCCAGGAATTCCCGGTTGAGCCACCCTGATACGTCGTCTCTGGATCAATTTAAACTCACAGACCAGACTGCGGTTGTAACCGGCGCCAGTCGCGGTATTGGTAAAGGAATTGCGATTGCACTTGCCCAGGCGGGTGCAGATGTTGTCTGCGCTTCCCGAAACCAAGATGACATCCAGCAAACCGCCAGCGTGATTTCGAAACTTTGCCACTCTCGCGTGTTGGGTGTACGCTGCG
The DNA here is from genome assembly GCA_014238945.1 of Lysobacterales bacterium. GTDB lineage: Bacteria > Pseudomonadota > Gammaproteobacteria > Xanthomonadales > SZUA-36 > SZUA-36. Next base: position 271,525 of record JABAAB010000026.1, on the reverse strand, counting down.
ATGTCAGCCGTGACGTGGATCGTCAAAACCTGATCGAGACAACTGTTAAGGAATTTGGCAGCATTAACATTCTCGTCAACAATGCTGGTGGCAGTAGGCCGAACGATCCGTTGAAAACCAGCGCCGAGCAATTTGGACATGCGTTGAACTGGAATGTGGTTCCCGCATTTGACCTCACACGCCTGGTGGCACCGATCATGAAAAACACTCCGCCAGCCTGTGTAATAAATATATCTTCTGCGGCCGCGCGTTACCGTCAGAAAAATTTTAGCGCCTATGGCTCGGCTAAAGCAGCACTAAGTCATCTGACTCGTTTACTCGCACAAGATTTTGCACCAGATATCCGCGTCAATGGCATTGAACCCGGTGCAATCAAAACAGAAGCTCTGAAGAAATACCTAAGCGCCGAAAAAGAAATTGCGCTGATTGCCTCCACCCCTTTAAAACGCCTTGGAACGGTTGAAGACGTCGGTAGCGTGGCAGTATTTCTCGCCTCACCGGCAGCACAATGGATTACCGGGAAAATTATTGAGCTCGATGGCGGCGTTGAAACACCTGCCTGGTAGATCAAGAAACCAGCATACTTATGGGCACACACACTATCTCGATTGTACCTGTTACGATTAACGCACCGGCTAAAAAAGTCTGGGATGTGCTTACGGACATTGACAGGTACTCCGAATGGAATCCGTTCACAATCAAAGCACGATCCATTATGAAAGTTGGTGAGCCGATAACACTTTACATCGCAACTGGCCGCGGAGGAAAGGTGATGAAACAGGAATTCGTACTCGAAACTATCGAACCACCATCAGTCCTTGCCTGGCGCCTGCCAAAGATCATTCACAGCAAGGTATTCAATGCCTACCGAGTTCAGGTAGTTGCACCGGTCGACGACAATCGCTGCACCTACACCACCAGCGACACGTTTGAGGGCTGGCTGGCAGGGAAAATCTTTCGCAGCCAGCACCAATGGATCCAGAACAACTTTTTGGCACTGGCCAGTGCCCTGAAAGCCCGCGCCGAGCAGCAAGCGAAATAAATCGAGGTTTTCTCCAATGATGCAGTTATTGGTTCCATCACAAAATCGCCGGGTTAGGCTTTGCAGACACCTGGTAGTGGTAGTGTGCGCTTCTTTGCTGGCATGCAGCGAAAATAACTCAGTGCCAGTTCGTTTCGCTGACACACTCTTTCTGGGTGACAACATAATTTCCATGGAGTCAGATGCCGAATCTTTAACTGCGGTGGGTATTGCTGAGGGAGAAATACTATTTACAGGTACTCGCGAGGATGCACAAAAGTATAATGGCCCCGGAACCCGGGTAATCGAACTTGGCGAGCACGCGCTGCTGCCAGGATTTATTGATGCCCACGGTCATTTCACCGGCACTGCCAGATTTCTTGATCTTGCAAACCTGTCATCTCCGCCGGTCGGAACTGTGACAAATATCGACGAACTGGTGAACCAATTAGAAACCTATGCCAACAATCGCAGCCTGCTTGCTGGAAACTGGATAATGGGATTTGGCTATGACGATTCAATGCTTTCGGAACGGCGGCATCCAACGCGAGAGGATCTTGATCGTGTTTCAAAGAGCGTACCCGTGGCGATCATTCATGTCTCTTTTCATTTTGCAGCTGTTAACACTGCTGCTCTTGAAATACTGCGTCTCGATGCGAACAGCAAAAATCCAAAAGGAGGGATAATTCGACGGGAAGACGGCTCGAATCGTCCCAATGGTGTGTTGGAAGAAACTGCGGCATACGCCGCATTCTACCCCCTCATGCAGACACCACCTGAAATGGTCAAGTCTGCTCTGCGTCGCACCGCCAGCTATTACGCGAGCTTTGGCATTACCACGGCACAGGATGGTGCAACCAGCCGCTCGGATATGCAGCTGCTGCAGTCCATGGCCGCACAGGAAAGATTTGCAACTGACATCAATTTGTACGAGGTGGTTTCCGAGCACCTACTTCCTGGCGACAAAGAACCTAACGAAGAGCCCGATAATCACAGTGGCGTCCGCCTGGCTGGCGTAAAGTTAATACTGGATGGTTCGCCTCAGGGTCGAACCGCATGGTTGACCAGGCCATATGAGGCAATCGAATCAGATCCTCGTACCGACTACACGGCTTACGCGACAATATCCGAGGCGTTTTATAAGTCCAAAGTCGCAGAACTGATTGAACTTGGTACCCCATTCTTGGCTCACGCCAACGGCGATGCCGCGATCGACCTGATGCTGGACGGACTCGAACAGGCCTTAACACCAATTCCTGCATCAGATCACCGTTCCGTAATCATTCATGCTCAGCTTATGCGGCCAGACCAGATCAAACGCGCAAACGCGTTGGGGGCAATACCGTCGTTCTTTTCAGCGCATCCCTATTTCTGGGGTGATTGGCATCGACTGAATTTCGGTAGTTCGAGAGCCGAAAACATAAGCCCGGCTCGCTGGGCTATCGACGAAGGATTGCGTTTCACTTTGCACAACGATGCGCCGATGGTGCCACCAGATATGATGCGACTGATTTGGATAAGCGTTGTGCGTGAAACCCGAAGCGGCGAACGATTAGGCAGACATCAGCGATTGACGGTAAAAGAGGCGCTACAGGCAGTAACCCTTGACGCCGCCTACCAGAGCTTTGAAGAGCACGTCAAAGGCTCTATTCGCGTCGGTAAACAAGCTGACTTGATTGTGCTCGACAAAAACCCTTTAACCGTCGACATTGATGAGATTCCTGACATCAAAGTTCTTGAAACTTTCTCTCATGGACGCTCCGTCTATAGCGTTTCAGACAAATAATTATTCCGGGTTCACGATGAATAATCAAGCAAGCGCCCCAGCAATTCCGGCTTCTTTCACAAACGTTATTGGCGTGACGATTGAGCAAGATAAATATGCTGTCCTGACGATTGACCAGATTGAAAATCGCAACAATGTGATAGACCAGTCCATGCTGGATGCGCTCGAATGGTTTGTGAGCTTCGTACAGAGCAACGAACAGATCGAGGGGGCCGTTATTACCTCCGCAAAATCTACCTTTATCGCTGGCGGCGACCTGAACAGCATTGAAGCAGGAATTAATCGCAGGCCCTTACCAGCACGGGATGCACTGTTAGCAGAGTGCTTTTCATTATCGAAAATACTGCGCACTCTTGAGACGGGTGGTAAACCTTATGTGTGCGCTTTAAACGGAGTTGCCATGGGTGGTGGTCTGGAAATCGCACTGGCCTGCCACCGTCGCATCCTGGCAGAGAAACCGAGATTATTTCTGGGATTGCCCGAAGTGCAACTGGGATTACTGCCGGGAGCGGGCGGTACGCAACGCGTGCTGCGACTGACCGGTATCACAACTGCCGTGCCATTCCTGATTGAAGGAAAACCTGTCAGCGGCGGGAAAGCCCTTGAACTCGGACTGGTAGATGCAACCGCACCTGCAGATTCTTTGATCGAACATGCGCTTGCCTGGCTGCAGTCTGAGCCCGAAGCGGTCGCACCCTGGGACAAAGACAGCTATCGGATACCCGGTGGAACCGCAACGACAAATCCTGCTGTGAAGACTTTTCTGGAACAGATAGAAGCAGCTATCCAGAAAAACACCCAGGGCAACTATCCTGCTCCCTTGGCCATACTTCGATGTGTGCGGGAAGGCAGCATTTTGGGCATGGATGAAGCACTTGGATTCGAATGCGCACGGTTCGTTGACCTGACTCTGGATCCGACTTCAAAAGCCATGATTAGGACACTGTTTGTCCATAAAACCAAAGCCGACAAATTGGCATCACGACCTCGCGGACCTAAACCCAGACCAGTGGCGACACTCGGGTTGATTGGCGCTGGCACCATGGGCAGCAGTATTGCCTTCGCGGCTGCGAGCCGCGGTATGAACGTGGTTCTGCTCGACCGCAGTGAGGAAACCGCTGAGCGGGGACTTGATTATGGCCGCAATAAACTAGCTCATCGCATCAAACGAGGCTATTCAACCGAAGAGAAAGGTCAGGAGATCCTCTCCCGGATTACACCTGTGGCCGATCCAATTGCACTTGCCAGTTGTGAGCTGATTGTCGAAGCGGTTTTTGAGGATCGCGAGGTAAAATCGGCAGTTATAAAAAATGCCGGGAAGGTTGTAGGAGGTAAAACTATATTTGCAAGCAACACAAGTGCCTTGCCAATAACTCAACTTGCTGAAAACCATCCTAATCCCGAACGTTTTATAGGCCTGCATTTTTTCTCCCCTGCCGACAAGATGCCGTTGGTTGAGATTATCAAAGGTAAACAGACCAGTGATGAAACTTTGGCCTGGGCGATGGACTTCATCGCTCAACTGGGCAAGACACCGATCATTGTGAATGACAATCGCGGATTTTTCACCAGCCGCTTTATCGGCGCCTACATAGACGAAGGCATCGGCATGATAGCAGAGGGCATTTGCCCCGAACTGATAGAAAAAGCTGCACGTTCGCTGAGCATGCCAATGGGGCCATTGACGATCTCCGATTTGATCGGTCTGGATCTTTCTCTGCAGGCTTCAGCCCAAGCCAAAAGGGACCTGGGTAAGGATTTTGAACCCGGCAAGTCACTGGCAATCATCCAGACTGTGGTCGATGCCGGGCGCAACGGTATTAAGAATGGCAAGGGTTTTTACGAATACGAAAATGGCAGCAAGGCTGGCATTTGGTCAGGATTGTCAAAAGTTTATCAACTGAAAAAAACTCAACCTTCAATCAAGGACATTAGTGCCAGGCTGCTGCTGGTTCAGGTTAACGAAGCACTGCTTTCAATGCAGGAGGGTGTTCTCAATTCACCGGAGGACGGTGATCTGGGCGCCATACTTGGCGTCGGCTTCCCGAGTTGGACGGGAGGGCCGTTTTCCTATTTTGATCGGATAGGCGCACAAATTTACGTTGATGAATGCGATGAATTACAGAGGAAGTTTGGCAACCATTTAGCGGCACCTGATATCGCAATTACGATGGCAAAACAGTCTGAATACTTCTATCACCAGGTAAACCGGTAACCGTGGTGGCCTGTTTATGAGCCTCCCTTCGGGCACGAGGCTAAGCCGCCATCTGCGGTGTTACGCGCCTTGGAAAGGGAGCAGCCATTCCCTGCGGTAAATACCTTGCATATGGCAACTTAGCGTCGCGCTGAAACGTCGTTTATACAGGACACTACACTAGCGCCAAATGTATTCTGACGTGGGCAGCACATCCAGGTCATCAAGTTTGATGAAACGTTTTGAGCTATTCCAGATATTTTTCTGCCGTGTATGAAGATCCACATCGTCGCTGGCGCCATAGAAAATCAAATCGGACTCCATTGCCTCATTCGGAAAGCACTCTTCGACGATAGCCGCAAAACCCGGATCGTGATCCCTCAGAGAATGAACCACCAGGTTTTGTCGATAAACAAATGTCGACTGATTTTTGACTGCAATTTGAGTATGATCCTCGCGCCAGATTCTTAGCCACTCAGGGCCGGATAAATTGTCAGGAATTTTTAAAAATGCAAGCTGCATCAGACCATTCACACGTTCACCATCTGCGGGTAGATCGATTGGCGGCAGTGGCTCGGATTCAGTAAGTAAATATCCGGCAACTATGTCAGCATGTGATTCGATTAGCTTTTCGATCAATCGGTGTTCATTCGCACTATCAAGCCAAACAAATAGCACTGCACGAATGGTCGGTTGACAATTTGATATGACACGCCAGTTCGCGGACTGAACGGCCCGATCATGGACACAGAGTGATGCCCGATGTGCGCCGCCAGTTTTTAATTGCGGAACCAGTATATTTTGTAACAACGAAAAGCATGCTTCGTTGGATTGTTCAGCACGGGGAGTCAACAAATAAGCAACCTTTTCCATTGACTTGCGACTTAGTACCCGTTGAGTGATGCAAACCGTGCACGATGAAAGTCACTGCTGCCGTGGCGTGTTCTTAAAACGCGCGCGCGTTTATAAAACAAACCAATATCCAACTCGTCAGTGATGCCAATACCCCCGTGCATCTGAATAGACTCGGTCATAACAAGATGTGCAGTATCGTTGGCCAGCGCTTTAACGTGGCTTGCGGCAATCGACAAATCCCTGGTTTGCTCATTTGCAGCACTTAGGGCATCAAGAACCACTGTCTTTAACAATTCCAATTGTGTATAGGCATGGGCGGCACGATGTTGCAACGCCTGAAAGCTGCCAATTTTTCTACCGAACTGTGAGCGTTCCTTAAGGTAATCAATCGTGCGACTGAACACTTCAAGACTGCAGCCGTACAACTCACATGCGGTAAGAATGGTTGCGGTGTTCTCTATAAATGCTATCGACTTTCGCGGACTATATGCCCACTTAAGTCGTTTAGCCGCAGATACCCGTACGTTTTTAAACTCCAAATTTGCGTACTGGCGGTAATCGATCAGCGACACCGCCCTGTTTTCTATTCCTTCTTGTTGCATATCCACTGCGTACAGACAAGGCTGCGTATCAGTGGACGGCGTATCTATTGCTACCACCAAACAGATGTCTGCATAGGAGGCTTCCGGAACAAACTGCTTTGTGCCATTAATTGAAAAGCAGTTATTATCCAGCGTTGCTAGAGTTCGGATCTTTTCTGGATCATAGTGACTACCTTCATTGTGTGCATAAGTCACAGTCCTGCTGCCGTTAGCAATTGCGCGAAGTAACTGATCCCTGACTAAACTTGCCTCGCATTCCAACAAGGCCTGGGCTGCGATGGCTGCCGTGGTGACCAACGGGGTAGGAGCAAGTGTTCTAGCCGACTCAATGCAAATCAGACCAGTCCCTATCACTCCAAATTCACAGCCACCCAAATTTTCCGGGATTAATGCAGATGACCAGCCGAGTTCCACCATATTGTTCCACACCGCTTCCGAATAACGGTGCTCAAGAGGCTTTTGCCGAACTTTGCGAAACTCACCGACCGGGGATTTAGCAGCGAAAAAATTTCGGGCCATATCCCGAAGCATTATTTGTTCTTCATTAAGTGCCAATGCCATCCCGGCTATTCCTGCGGAAGTCCGAGTGCGTGTCTGGCAATAATGTTCAATTGAATTTCATTGGTGCCACCAGCAATCGTCAAAGCTTTGTTGAATAGCAATTCACGATTGGCGCGTAACTCGTTTTGATTGAAACTGTCATCACACCAACCCATGCCCTGTAAACCCATGATGTCGACCATGAGCTCATCTTTCACTTTGACTTCCGAAGTCCCAAGATACTTCATTATCAGCGGAACGTTAGGATCAATCTGCTGGGCCTGGTCTTCCTGATGAGTTCGGTAACCCGTCAGGGCAATTGCTCGCATATTCATTTCATGCTGTGCAACTGAATTCCGAATGAGTGGATCCTCAATTTGATCCCCGTCATTTTCGTTCAAATACTGGCGCGCAGCCTGCGCTAATGTCAGACCGCCCGCCAAAAATCCCGCACCCAGCTCTGACATCATTTTGCGTTCATGCTTGAGCAAAGTCTTGGCGATCGTCCAGCCTTTATTGATCTCCCCAACTAGGTTCCTCTTGGGTACTGTTACATCATCAAAAAAGACCTGAGCGAATTCCGACTCCCCGCTAATCAGATCGATGGGTTCGGCTTTTAAACCTGGTGTCTGCATATCGATTAACAGAAAACTGATCCCATCCTGCTTGCGCCCTTCTTTATTGGTCCTTACCAGACAAAATATCCAGTCCGATTCCGTCCCAAATGATGTCCAAATCTTGCTGCCATTGACAAGAAAGTGGTCATTTTGATCCTCGGCGCTACACTGCAGACTGGCAAGATCAGAACCTGCACCTGGCTCACTGTACCCCTGGCACCAACGCCGTTCACCTCGCACTATTTTTGGAATGTGCTCACGTTTTTGTTCATCAGTTCCAAACTCAAGCAATGCGGGACCGAGCATGGAAATGCCCAGATCAGTCAGCGGCGGCCGGCATCTTAACCTGGTCAATTCTTCACGCAGAATTTTTTCCTTTGCGTTATCCAGACCACCACCGCCGTATTCAGCCGGAAACCCTGGACAGGTCCATCCTTTGTCACGCATGCGTTCAAACCAGAGTCGTCCATCCTCAGACGGAAACTTTTGACATCGGCCGGGCCATATCACTTCATCGCGTTTCACGGGTTGGCGTTGTGATTCAGGACAATTGGACTCAAGCCAGGTTCGCGTCTCATCCCTGAATTCGCTTAAGTCGGTGCTCATCTTTACGGCCTCAGCTGCACAAAGTTCAGACCCGACCGATGGGCATCGAATAACCGTCCCGTACGGAGCGGTAATCGTCGTCAAAGTGTGTGGACAAACTTTCGTGTAAGTTAGCCTGACTCCACTTTGTCGCGCCTGCCGGATTTACATGAGCAGGCAGCACCTTTGGTCGTTGCAGTACATTAATCTGATTTCCCCAAACGATAAATACTTCACCCGAAATCTTTGCCGCAGGCTCAGAACTTAAGTAGGTTACCAGCGGCGCTACATTGGCAGCATCAAAGTAATGAAAGCCCTTTTCAGGTGCCTTGAACATTTCTGCTGTGGCCCCAGACATGGTCATGTCGGTTTCAGCACGGGGCATGATTACATTGCAAGTGACGCCATAGCTAACCATTAACTGTGCTGCACCCATCGTCATAGCGACAATGCCAGCTTTTGCAGACGCATAATTGGGTTGCCCGGCAGACCCGTAAATTGCCGCTTCGGAAGAAGTGCTAATCAGCCGGCCGTAAACCGTTTCGCCAGCCTTTACTTTGCCACGCCAATAGTTCATTGCATTTCGCATATTGACAAAATGACCACGCAAATGCACACGGACTACAGAGTCGAATTCTTCATCAGACATACTGAATATGGTTTTATCTTTAACAAAACCAGCATTGTTGACCATGATGTTCAGATCGCCGAACTTCTCAAAGGTCTTCTTCATCAACGCATTGGCATCATTGGTATCAGCACAGTCGCCAAGTACTACATGAGCTTCGCCACCGTCGCTCCTGATTTCATCGGCCGTACTGTGCGCGGCTTCTTTGGCACCTGGTAGATCAATATCGTTAATCACGACGCGCACCCCGTGTCTCGCAAGATCCAAGGCTTCTTCGCGCCCAAGCCCACGCCCTGCGCCGGTAATAATGGCTACTTTGCCTTCCAGTTCGCTCACTTCCTACTCCAGCCCAACAATTTAATTTCTTTCGATGATGATGCCTGCGCCAAACTCTGAACCCCAGCACATCGTGGTCAATTCGGTCACATGCAGATCAAGCAATTCACCAATATAAGGCTTGCCTCGTGCAATCGGTATTCGTACTGCAGCAACAACTTCTACTGTATGCATAAGCTTTCTTTGTTAGCAGATTATGGCCGGATACAAACGCGAATTTGCGTGCATCCGGATACATTTCCAATGGCGTCACAGTTTTCATTTTCACATCAGCACCAACGTCAAGTGATAAAGCAAAGACAACTTTTCCTGACCGACTACCTTGATTTGTGATTCCAGGGTGATTTTGGTACTGCGCTCTCCAACCCGGACTTCTGCAACCCGATTCCGGGCGTGGACCGCACTGTCTACAGGAACAGGATTCAAAAAACGCAGTTTGTCGGACCCATAGTTCATAATTTGTCGGTGACCGGATATCTTTCTCGTCACATCTTCGCCGCACGGCATCTTTGGCAACAAGCACAGGAGCAGAAAACCATGCGCTATGGTGGTTTTGAATGGGCTTTGCGCCTTGCAGCGCTCAGGATCCGTGTGAATCCACAGCTTGTCACCGGTCAATTCGGCGAATTCATTTATCATGGCCTGATCAATTCTGACCGGTTCGCTCCACTCGCTGAACGACTCGCAAACCAGGGCATCCAGATGGTGTTGATCCTTGTAATTGATACCACCCACTTATTCACCTCCGGTCTAGCTCATGGCACCTTACAACAATAATAACTTAGCACGACCAGACAAGTCTGCGAACCGCGTTTAGCGCCTAATTCATTAGCATTAGCCACCAACCTTTGGCGGGACGACAACCGGGAGAACAACCTTCACGGCTCCAAAAGCCCAGCTTAATGAAGGATATTGCACTGTTTTGAGGACGAATTATGCAATACTTTTAACCACTTGATCTCCAGCTAACTCGTTCGGCAACCCAGGAGTACGTTCTATGCAATGGTATACCGGCAACACGACATACGACACATTGCTGATTGTGGGTTTTATATTCGCGCTTCTGGTTTTTGTCAGCAGTAAATTCGGTACGGCCAAATACGGTGGTCGATTTGGCGCAAAAAACAAGGGCTTTAGCCTCAGCTCGAAAACCGGATGGGTGCTGATGGAAATACCGGCTCTGATTGTATTTCCTATTGTGTATTTCATGGGTCGCAACGCTTTTGAAATGGTTCCGTTATTTTTTCTCGCAATCTGGACAATGCATTATTTGAATCGTGCGCTCATTACTCCGCTAATGATGCGCAGCCAACCCGGCAGCAAGGACACATTCGATTTTAGCGTGGTATTTCTGGGCTGGGTTTCACTCTCCTTGCACAGCTACCTGAACGCGCGATACATGACCGAACTCGGTAGTGACTATCAGCCTGAATGGTTTGGTGACCCGCGCTTCATTATTGGGCTGATAATCTATTTATTCGGATTTACATTAAACGTGTATTCCGATTCGATCCTAAGAAATCTGCGCTCGAAGAATCCGACCACTGATGAGCCGCGTTACAAGATTCCCTATGGCGGTGGTTTCAGGTTTGTCACCTGCCCTCAGTACCTTGGGGAAATTATTTCGTTCATTGGCTTTGCAACCATGACTTGGAATCTTGGCGCAGTTTTTGTAATTGCAATAACCGTAGGAAATCTTGTTCCGCGTGCTTTGTACACGCACCGTTGGTTTATAAAGAACTTTTCAGGGTATCCCAAAAACAGAAAAGCGATTATTCCATTTCTGCTGTAAATCGAATCAATGATCCGGTTTGGTTTCGAACATATTTTAAATCAGTCATTGACCAAACCGTTCCCAATCATGTGTGTCGAGGGAGCGAAAATTCGCGTTTTAAGCTGAGATATATGCTCGATTTAACAAAGCTGCCCGAACAACATAATCAGCCCCTTTCAAAAAGCCACTCAAAGTACAAACTGTAATTCGAGCTGGAATGTTATACTTCCCCGAGCGCACCAAACTCCGTAATAGCAGGCAAAATTATTCAATTGCCATGATCAGTACCGCTTGCGACCATCATCCCAATCTGCCTGCCCGGAAGATTCACCGTCTTCTGGCCTATCTGGAAAATGTTGGTCTTGATCCTGTAACGCTTGCCAAGCGTGCGAAAATTGATTTAGCAAAGATTATTCTCACTACTGCCGAGGATAAGATCCCAAGTATCTACTACGCCCTGATTTACAACGAAGCAGTGTCAGAACTTCAACGAAGGGGCAAAAACATCCCGTGGGCAGCGGGACTTGGCAGCAGGGCGTTTCGTATGATGTGTTATTGCGTTATTTCCTGCAAAACCCTTGGGGAAGCGTTACACAGGGCGAGTGAATTCTGCGCACTGACCAGTCCAATCACAGGCCAACAACTGCATTTTACTGCAGAGAACAATAAAACGAGTAAGCTGGTCTACGAAGTGAACGAGAACAGCGTGAGCAAAGCATTTGCTCCGACAAACTGGTCAATGGACGATTGCATTTCAGTCGTAAAATCATCTGGACTGGAGACCTGGATCGGATTTTGCGGCTGGCTAATCGGCCGGAGAATTGATGCCATCAAGGTGAGTATCAGCGGCAATATGCTTTCCGAGTCGTATCTGGATAGACTGAGAGATGTGTTTCAATGTCCGATCCAGTTTAACGCCGAATCCTCTTATGTAGAGATATCCGACGATCTGCTTCAACACCGAATTGTGCATGATGTTGATTCGGTGACTGAGTTTTTGAATACGGGATTTTATATGCTTTGGTCCACAGATGATAAAATCGTCAGTACCACTGCAGCAATCAAGTCGTTACTGGGCACGAACTTCAAAAATGGCATTCCGAGCTTTGAAGCCATGGCATCGATACTCTACATGTCGCCATCCACTTTGCGTCGACATTTGATTTGCGAAGGATCGAGCTACCAGAAAATCAAGGACGAGCGCAGACGTGATATAGCTATTGAGCTTTTGTGCATGGGCGACAAAAAGATCTGTGATATTGGCGAAGAAATCGGGTTTGCAGACACCAGTTCCTTCGTTCGATCATTTCGTGGCTGGATGGGCGTTACGCCCAAGGTATACCGGGATCAGCTTCAAAATCGAGATCACCGAATATGAAGGCCATCAGTCAGGTGCGGTGGCAATACTTGTGAAAGGAATGGGTGAAAAGGAGGAATTTTTCCTGGCCAAGTTCAAGCGGCTCGTTCTGAATAAATTTACCCCGATCCGAAAACAACATGATGTCAGTGGTTATAAGTTTTGTGAACGGTTACAAATAATGAATTTGAAAAAAAGCTGACGGAAAATAGCTTCGCAATTGAGTTCACAAAACCCTTATCATTTTTTGCCATGTAAAGTCTTTCCAGACAATGTTTCTGTCTCTCTGTAAGATGTCTGGCATCCATATTGAACCTGCTCATATAACAGTAATTGCAGCTGGAAAACGTTGTCATGACCATGCTGGAGAGATTGACCAGAAAACTTGAGGGGAAGAATTTGTCGCTGGTGATGCCTGAAGGTGCCCAAGCGCGGGTTCTTCGTGCCGGGCGAATTCTCAGCGATCGTAAGCTCGCCAGAATCATATTGCTCGGATTGAAGCCAGAAATCGAGGACACGGCCGATGCAGTCGGGGTTTCACTGTCCGGCATTGTTCTGATTGACCCTGCCGACAATGAACACATAGATTCTTTTGCGCGGCAATATCTTGACCTGCGGCCAGGGTCCGGTCTCAAGGTTGCCCGCCGCCTGGTTTCCAGGCCTCTTTTCTTCGGCGGGTCCATGGTACGTGCCGGTCAGGCGGATGCCATGTTGGCTGGAGTGGCCAACAGCACAGCCCGGGTTCTCGAAGCGAGCCTGATGACCATCGGATTGGCAGGCGGGAACAAAACCCCATCCAGTTGTTTCCTGATGTTGCTACCCGGGCATGAAGCTGGTTCGGATCAGGCGTTGATCTATGCAGACTGTGCGGTGACGGTTACCCCCAACAAGGAAGAGTTGGTGGATATAGCAATTGCCTCGGCAGAAACTGCCCGGTCACTGCTGGATGAGGATCCGCGGGTTGCTTTTCTTTCCTTCTCAACCCGGGGCAGTGGAAATCATGTTCTCGCCAAAAAAATGCGGGATGCTGCAAAGCTGGCAGCCCAGCGCGCACCGCATATTGCTGTCGATGGCGAACTTCAGGCCGACACGGCTTTGGTTGAGCGGGTGGCAAATCTCAAACTTGGTGAATCTGGCCCGGTGGCAGGACGTGCCAATGTGCTGATCTTTCCTGATTTAAATGCCGGTAATATCGCTTACAAGCTCACCCAGTACCTGGCAGGTGCACGTGCGCTGGGTCCATTTTTACAGGGATTTGCACACCCAGTCAGCGATGTCTCCCGTGGTGCGACGGTCGATGATATCGTCACCACCGCCATCGTCACGCTTGCCAGGACCACAATTCAGAACTCAGGTTTTCGTCGTTTACCCAGCGGGATGTAATCCCTCGGTGGAGGGCCATTGTATAAAGTCAGTGGACGGATAAGGATATTCTGCTCGAACTGCTCCAGTATCTGTGCTGTCCAGCCAGGTACCCGCCCTATCGCAAAAATCGGCACAAACAAGTCCTCCGGCAAACCATGCAGGTAATAGATAACCCCAGCATAGAAATCAACATTAACGTTGACGCCAAGGCGTGTATAACGGGCCATGGCTGTCTCTACCGCTTGCAGGATTTCAATCCAGCGTGGTTCCCCCATCTCTGCCGACAGGCGCTTAACACCGGCGCGCAAATGACGTGCCCGCGGGTCTTCGGCGCGGTATACGCGGTGGCCAAACCCCATGATAGGCTCTCGATTTTTACGTTTTGTTTTCACATAATCAGCTGCCTTTGCAGGGTCATTGATCTCCCGCGCCATTTTCATTACATCCTCGGCAGCGCCTCCATGGGCAGGACCCGACAAAGCGCCAATGGCCGCTGTCATGGCAGCATGTAAATTTGCGCCCGTACCGGCGACCACGCGTGCCGTGAAAGACGACGCATTTGAACCATGTTCGGCGTGCAGAATCATATCCGTATCCATCAGCGCTGCCGCACCCTCGCTGGGTGGCTCACCCTTGAGCATATAAAGAAAATTTGCCGCGTGACCCAGTTTGGAACTTGGCACAATGGGATCCTGCCCAGCTTGCAAGCGGTAATGGGCGGCCACGATGACGGGCATCTGGGAGGTCAGGTTTATGCCCTTTTTTAATACGGCATCACGCGATGTATCATTGGAGTTTTCTTCAAATGCGCTCAGGGCCGACACGGCAGTCCGTAACACTTCCATCGGATGGGCACCCCTGATTGCCCGGATGATGTCATATAAGGACTCGGGCAACCGGCGCGCTGCCTTGAGTTCCTGGTCAAACCGTTTGAGTCCGGCTTTTGAAGGTAGTTCACCGTGCAGCAACAGATAGGAGGTCTCCTCAAATGAGGATTGCCCGGCCAGGTCGTGAATGGAATAACCCCGGTAGTGGAGATCACCAGCACGGCCGTCTATGGAACTGACACCAGAACGCTCAAAATAGATGCCCTTGAGCCCGCGATGGATGGTCACCGAATCATTGGTTTCACTACTCATTACTGCCACCTTAAAGCTTTATTCTGTCCATAAAACGCGGGCTCATATGTAATCTTTGTACTTGTCCAGGTAACGGACAGGTTTTGACAAGGCATCACGGCGGAATGGATCACCGAGCTCCTGAGTGCACATGATTTCCAATATGGTAGTGATGCCCTCTTTCATTTGTCGGTCGATGGCACTGGTCAGTGCAGGGCCAACATCTTCAAGGCGGTTCACAATAACTCCATCTGCACCCATAGCTCTGGCGATGCCGGCAAAACTCTGATTGTCCAACTCTCCTGCAACAAACCGGCGGTTGTAAAAGTCCACCTGGTTTTTCTTTTCGGCACCCCACTGGCCATTATTAAAAACCACTGCGGTAACCGGAATGTTTTCCCTTACGCAAGTCATGGTTTCTCCCATGCTCATACCCCAGGCGCCGTCACCCGCGTAGGATACGGCAGGGCGCTCGGGAGCGGCGACTTTTGCACCGATAACGGTTGGGAATGCATAGCCACAATTACCAAAACTCATCGCCGCAAAAAAACTGCGGGGCCTCTCAAAACGCAGGTAACTGTTGGCAATTGAATTGATGTTCCCAATATCGGTGGACACCATCACATCGGCCGGTAACGCCCTTTCCAGTTCACGCAGAACCTGGCGAGGGGAAAGGAAGCCGTCACCTGCGCGTTGCAACGACTCCAGGCTGTACGCATCCCGTTCATGGATCCATTCATCAAGCTCTGTCTCCCAGGCTTCTTTTTCTTCGGCAATATTGACTGCGCGTGCCTCCCTGTTCGCATCACACTCGAGCGTTTTTCCGTCCAGTCGTTGTAATAAAGATTGCATTGCCGCCTTGGCATCGCCACAGATACCGACAGATACCTTTTTAACCAGGCCCAGCATCTTGTGATCAGCATCGACCTGGATGATTTTTGCATTTGCTGGCCAGTAATCCATTTCGTATTGCGGCAAGGTGCCAAAAGGTCCGAGACGGGTACCCAGTGCCAGTACAACATCGGCCCTGCTGATCAGCTTCATGGCGGCCTTGGAACCCTGGTAACCCAGCGGACCACACCACAGAGGATGGCTCGCCGGGAAGGAATCGTTATGCAGGTAACTATTGACGACCGGTGCACCCAGGCGCTCAGCAAGCGCCTTGCATTCATCCACGCCGTCCGCATTGACCACGCCACCACCGGAAACGATGACCGGAAACTTAGCGCTGGCGAGCATGGTGGTGGCATCGGACAGTGTCTTGTCACCACCCGGACCCCGGTCAAGATGGATTGGCGCAGGTATATCGACATTGATATCGCCATAGAAATAATCCCGTGGGATATTCAGTTGCGTTGGACCCAGTTCAGATAGTGCACGATCAAAACAGCGACCTGTAAGTTCCGCCATCCGGTTGGGATTATTGACATGTGCCTGGTACTTGGTGAACTCCTGGAACATGGGCAGTTGATTCGCCTCTTGGAAGCCACCCAGTCCGAGCCCCATGGTTCCGGTTTCAGGTGTCACGATGACGACTGGCGAGTGCGCCCAGTATGCCGCTGCAATCGCTGTCACGCAGTTACTTACACCGGGTCCGTTCTGACCTGTGCAGACACCTTGCCGGCCGCTGACCCTGGAATACCCATCAGCCATATGAGCGGCACCCTGCTCGTGCACAACCGAGATAAAACGTATGCCGGCAGGTTCAAAAATATCAATTGCATCCATGAAGGCAGAACCCATAATTCCAAAAATATCTGTTACGCCATGGCCGGCCATGGTCTCTACAAAAGCTTCACTGGGGGTCATTCGGGTCATTGCATTGCTCTCTGTGTTATTTATTTGGAAACGGGCGCTTGATGTTGTCGAATTCACCAGCATCAAGCCGTTCAAAGTAATGCCCAAGTTCTCTTTTAACCAGGGGCGCGAGTACGTAAAGCCCGAAGATATTTGGTACGCAGATGACGAAAACCAGGGCATCAGATATATCCAGGATGGCATTGAGTTGAAGTGTGCTTCCCAGCGCGACAAAGCAGCAAAAAATCAGCATATAGATACGATCAAGCAACAGGTTGCTGCCGAACAGATAAGACCAACCCTTCAATCCATAATAAGACCAGGAAATCATTGTCGAAAAAGCAAACAGCATGGCCGCGATCGCAAGAGGTACAGGAAACCAGGAAATCTGCCTTTCAAATGCTGCCGAAGTCATCGCAATGCCTTCCCTGCCACCGGCAAAAGAGGGGTCAACCACGGCCGAGGTGCCGATCACTAGCGCGGTGATTGTGCAGATCACCACCGTGTCAATAAAGGGCTCAAGGAGCGAGACCAGCCCTTCCGTGATGGGTTCCCCGGTGCGTACCGCTGAGTGAGCAATCGGTGCGGAGCCGATTCCTGCTTCGTTGGAGAACACTGCCCTCTGGAAACCGATGATCATGACTCCCAGTGCGCCCCCTGAAACTCCTTCACCGCTAAAGGCTCCAGCAAAAATATTTATGATTGCTTGCGGGATTGCTTCTGCATTCATCAGGATAACGATGATGGCAAAGAAACAATAAAGTACTGCCATGAACGGAACGACTTTTTCTGTGACCCGGGCGATGGACCTGATGCCACCGATAATGACGCTGCCAACCACGGTGGCCATACCCATTCCAAACAGCCATCCCTTGTCAGCAAACCAACTTTCTTCAATGCCTCCGGTCACGTTCACGAACTGTACGTAGGCCTGGTTGGACTGGAACATGTTGCCAATCCCAAATGCTCCAATGAGGATACCTGCCGCGAAAAAAATACCCATAAAGCGGCCCAGGCGCGCCATTCCCTGCTCTTTGAAACCCAGTTCCAGGTAATACATCGGACCGCCGGACACCGATCCATCAGCATTTTCAACACGATATTTGACACCAAGGGTACATTCAACGAACTTGATCGACATACCCAGGAAACCTGCCAGGATCAACCACAGGGTGGCTCCGGGCCCACCGACCGTAACCGCCACGGCTACCGCCCCGATATTACCTATCCCGACGGTACCGGAGACAGCGGTTGCCAGCGCCTGGAAATGAGATACCTCTCCCTTATCATCCGGACTCGCATAGTCGCCACGCACCAGCGAAATCGCGTGCCTGAAACCCCGCACGTTCACAAAGTTCATGTAAAGCGTAAAAAAAACTGCGCCGGCAACCAGCCAGAGCACGACTACCGGTGCTGCAGTTCCAAACAGGGCGATTTCGTAAAATACAAAAGCCGACACAAAATCAGTGATTGGCTGTACAGCAAGGTTAATGGTTTCATCGATATCAGCAAGGCAGGCAGGGGCCCAGCACACTAACAGGAAACCAATATACAAGACCGGATGGCACTTGTTGAATTTCATAATATTTTGCATTCTCAAAAGACTTTTACACTGTCACAAGATCATTTTACCGCACAGTCGCGCTTAAAGAGCAATCGCACAAATTCACGGGTGAAGTATAGAAATTGAGGTCATATTAAATACCACCATGAAAACTGTATTCATTGCTCAGAGATTAAAGACAGGTATGAGCCTGACAAATTTTGCTGTTAAACACCATTACTATCGATAAAATATCGTCTTCCAACAACAGGCTACGAATTGTTTCTAACCAGTGCGATCAGACGAGCAGTATGCGCGGTGAGATTTCGACCTAAATGCAAGCCCACCCGGCGTCTGTACTGGCCTTGCCTGTTTGTAGAGGTGGGCACTTCAAGGCTTCAGCAATTTAGAAATCCGAATGGCTTATGGCTATAATCCCTTTGATGATCAAATCAGGAGAAAAACCATGCGCCGCGCCAAGCTTCATTCACTCCGAATGTCATATATGAGCAAGGCAGGCCATACCACTCCCCTGCAGGCTGGTTCCATCCCGGGCTGCCATGTCATCAACTGAGATGGGCGTCATGCAGGAGCCAGGATGCGGAAACTAATTCGCTCGGGTGACGCCGTCACCATGCCTCGGCCGACTTTAAACCTTGCACCCATCAAGGGTTGCTGGATTGAAAGCGGTTATGCGAATAGACCAACGCGGGTCCGGCCAGCCGCCGGGAAGCTTCGGTCGTGACAGCAATATTCTCCGGCAGTGTGCGTTACATCACAACTTGCTCAAATCACTTGCTGCCATTGAAAAGATACGCCATGAATAAGTATTTTTTAATCGTCATTGTGCTTGCATTCATCCCACTCAACTCGCTCAGCTACGAGACGGACCAGTTCAATAACCGGCTCGAGATCATTGCTGACTCGACCGAGCTTCTTAATGGTCAGGTCAATATCGCCATTAGCGAGGCGATCGCGGATTGGCAGGGTTCACGTAAAGACAAGCACGTGGTCAATCGAATCTATCACAGCATCGGTGGCCACCACTGGGTAGACAAGCTGGAACGCTGGGCAATGGAGTCACCGGATATTGAACGTTTGAGCACACCGCGACACGATTCAATCTACGCCGGACTTCCATTCTGGGTCACGCGCGCAGCAGGATTGTTTGGGGTGGGTCCTACCATCAAAGTCAATGGGGTACTGATCGGGTCTGACAAGTTGGGGCATTTCCTGTCCCAGGGGCGTAAATACTACCTTCGGTATTTGCGTTACGAAGACGAAGCCAAAGCCGCCGAACAATCAGCCTTCACGGAGCGTGCGTTGTTTGGTCAAATGACCACCGGCTCCTACTCCAACGCCGACTTGATTTCAAATTACGAGGGTCACCTTTTCTACCGCAGCCTGTTCGAAGACGATATCGTTCCGGGCAAATCATCCATACTGCACTGGGAAAACGATGGCTATTTGGTTCAACGACCGTTTGACTTCAGAGATCATGTCAATCCCTACTGGGATGAAGCATTGAACATTAATCACTTTGACCGCCTGCTTTACGAACACATGAAAGCGCGCTTCAAGACTTTCTGCGAGGACTATGATACCCAGCCTGGGATGTACCTTCTCGAGGATGAAACCAGCCTGAAGGAACGCTATTCCCATCTGCAACTACGCGAAACTTCTGAATTGCGTTTATCACAACTTTGTACCGCCGAAACTGCTGACGATGATATCAACAGGACACCGGCATCAGGTCTTCAACGAGTCTACGTAAAACAAATGCCATATTGACAGCATTCCCCATAAATTGAACATCGTTTCAGGTCCATTTTTGGTTTGCATTTGAGGCCAAAGCACTGCAAAGACCCGGCCACCGCATTGCACTGCTGCAGACCCGGTTCAAAATCAGGCAGTGATGGTAGCGTGAACACCTTATGCGCTTGCTGTTGTCCCACGGCAATACGGTAGGCTGTGGTGACACGGGATTAGAATGGAAAACAAGAGCTTAGGTGAATGGCTAAAAAAACGGCGGTGCCGGGAGATGGCACCGCCAATTCTACAGTATCAGGATCTCAGCAAAAGGCTTGCCAGGGAGACCCCAAACTGTCGGAGTGTTTGTTGCTCAGGGACTATTGAATGATCGGGTCAACGCTGACCCTGACCTTGATGCGCTCCCCTGGGTGTTCATCCATTCTGCTCTGGTAGGTATTGCCACGATAACTCCAGCTCACATCCCAACCGGCAACACGTTCCTCATATTGCCAATTAGTTTCCGTATGGCACTGTTTCACGACGGTGTCGTAATAGCGGGTAGGGTAGTGGTGTCGTTGTGCATCTTTTGCGATAGCACCACCGATTGCAGCGCCTGCAATGGTAGCCGCTGTTCTGCCGTGACCACCGCCAAACTGGCTGCCTATCACGCCTCCCAGGATAGAGCCAAATATTGCCGGGCCATTGGAGCGGCGCTCTGGCACCCGTCGCGTGACCGTTCTGTCTTCACAGACCTGGTTGTTATCAGGAACGCGTACAACTTCCATCACAGGCTGTGCATCCAGCACCTGGGCATAATCAAATTCTGCGGTATCTGATGGGTATTCGGTATTGGTATCGTTGTCATGGTCTGCCCATGCACCCTGGGCCATGAGTATCAGCAACACAAAACGAGCTGTCTGCGTCAAGACATTTCGCATGCACCGGGTCATTTATTGTCTCCTTTCACATTCATTCCAAGACATTGGAGAACAGCATATCTACACTCATATGAATCAGAACTGAACAGTCCGATGTCATTTGATATTTGCCGCCTTTAAGCAAACGTACTAGGATGACCCTCCTACCCGCAATCAAGTCAATAAAAGAAGGACTAGCGAATGCCCAAATACCGTACCAGAGATATTCGTAACATCACCCTGGTAGGCCATACAGGGTCTGGAAAGACCACGCTGGCCGAAGCCCTGCTGACCAAATCAGGGGCCAAAGGTGAGGCAGGCACGGTGGAGCGTGGCTCAACCACGATGGACCATGACCCATTGGAACGAAAATATCAGCATTCTCTAGACTCTTCCATTGCGAGCCTTGATTCACAGGGTATGCATCTAAACCTGATTGATACCGCTGGTTTCCCGGACTTCCGGGGCCCAACACTTGCCAGTATGACTGCGGTCGAAACGACAGCAGTTGTGGTCAATGCCCATTCAGGCGTTGAACTATCTACCCGTCGTTTGATGAGCAGAGCCAAGCGTCGGCGAATTTGCCGGATGATCATCATCAACCGGATCGACGCAGACGACGTCGACCTGACCCAGGTGGTCAAAGACCTGCGTGCTGAGTTTGGTCCGGAGTGTCTTCCGGTCAATCTGCCGGCGGAAAACCTCTCAGAAGTCCGTGACTGTTTTTTCCAGACGGAAGGTGAAACCGACGTGTTTTCTCTCTCGGAAGCACATGAAGCCATCATTGACCAGGTCGTTGAAGTCAACGAAGAACTGATGGAAAAGTATCTCGAAGGTGAAGAATTATCACGTGAGGAACTGCATTCGGCCTTTGAACAGGCGTTGCGGGAAGGGCACCTGGTTCCCATCTGCTTTGTATCAGCGAAAACTGGTGCTGGTATAGGGGAACTGCTTGATTTCCTGCGCCGATTGGCACCCAGTCCGAAAGAAGGCAACCCACCTGTCTTTTTGAAAGGTGAGGGAGAAAAAGCGGAAGAAGTCCCCACGACTGGCAACGCCAGCGATCATGTTATTGCCCATGTGTTCAAGATCACGAATGATCCTTTCGTGGGCAAACTGAGTGTATTCCGTATTTACCAGGGTACGGTGAAGTCCGATTCAATGTTATTCATTGGTGATGCGCGTAAACCTTTCAAAGTGGGTCACCTGTTCAAAATTCAGGGTGGCAAACACGAAGAAGTCGATGCCGGTATTCCAGGGGATATCTGCGCCGTGGCCAAGGTTGATGATATCCACTACGATGCGGTACTGCATGATTCCCACGATGAGGACAACTACCACCTGAAACCGTTGGATTTCCCAAAACCGATGTATGGTTTAGCTGTGAATACCAAGAGCAGGGGCCAGGAACAGAAGCTGTCCACGGCACTGCAACGATTGCAGGAGGAAGACCAGTGCTTTGTGGTGGTGCATAATCAGGAGTTGAACGAAACCGTCATGCAAGGTCTGGGTGAATTACACATGCGTGTCATCCTGGAACGTATGTATGAGCGTTACAAGGTAGAAGTCAAAACACGACCACCACGGATTGCCTACCGGGAGACTGTCACACGTCCAGCGGAAGGCCATTACAGGCACAAGAAACAGACCGGTGGCGCGGGCCAGTTCGGCGAAGTGTATTTGCGTATTCAGCCCAAGGCTCGTGGCGAGGGATTCCAGTTCGTCAATAAAGTGGTCGGTGGTGCAATCCCCTACAACCTCATACCTGCAGTCGAGAAGGGCATAATGCAGATACTGGCTGAGGGGGCCGTTGCAGGCTACGCCATACAGGATGTTGAAGTCACCGTTTATGACGGCAAATTTCACCCGGTGGACTCAAAGGAAATTGCATTTGTTATTGCCGGACGCCATGCATTTCTTGACGCAATCAACAATGCCGGACCACAGATTCTGGAACCCATAGTTAACGTCGATGTAACCGTGCCTGATGCGGATATGGGTGACATCACCGGTAACCTGGCTGGTCGACGGGCACGGATCAGTGGTACGGAAAGTCTGCGCGGGAACCTGGTTACCATCCGTGCCGATATTCCATTGAGCTCCCTGTCTGACTACCATACCGAGCTAAAAAGCCTGACCCAGGGCCAGGGTACCTATACCATGGAATTCAGCCACTACGACCCCGTGCCATCAAATGTTCAACAACAACTGATCAGGGACCACAAACCCAAAGATAACGATTAGTAATACAATAGAATCAGGCGAACATTCCTGTTACCTTTTCCAGCGCATCGGCCAGGATGTCGATGTCTGAAAAAGTATTGTAGATTCCGAGCGAGGCCCTTGCCGTCGCGGGCAGACCGTAAAACTGCACGACAGGCATCGCACAGTGGTGACCGGTACGGATTGCCACGCCGTGCAAGTCAACCAGGGTACCGACATCATTGGCGTGAATATCAGCCAGCACGAATGACATTACCCCGGCTTTTTTTGTGGCAGTACCAACCATCCTGAATCCATCTATCTTTGCGAGTCGTTCCGTTCCATAAGCCAGAAGCCCGGCCTCGTAGGCAGCCACATTTTCCATACCAATATCCCGGAGGTAATCAACGGCTGCCCCCATTCCAATGGCCCCCGCGATGTTTGGCGTTCCGGCTTCAAATTTTGCAGGTGCCTCATTGAACTCGGACTTCTCAAATGTTACATGCCGGATCATCTCCCCACCGCCCTGGTAGGGTTTCATTGAATGCAAGTGCCGACTCCGGCCCCAAAGCGCACCAATGCCGGTTGGGCCATACATTTTGTGACCTGAAAAACAATAAAAATCACAGCCCAGAGTCTGTACATCCACGGACTGGTGGGGCATGGCCTGAGCACCGTCAACCAAAACTGGAACCCCTAGTCGGCCAGCCAATGTACAAATGTCTTCCACGGGATTAATGGTTCCCAATGCATTGGAAACATGAACTATCCCAAGCAACTTGACTCTCTCGGTCAGCATTTCCTCCAGCGCAGCCATTTCCAGCTCACCATGCTGATTCATGGGGATGACTTTCAATACCGCACCGGTTTCTTCACAAAGCAATTGCCAGGGAACGATATTTGAATGGTGCTCCATCCAACTGATCAGAATTTCGTCACCAGGCTGCAACTTTGGTCTCAGGAAACTGTGAGCAACCAGGTTTATGGATTCGGTTGTACCCCTGGTGAAAACCACTTCCTGTGATGAAGGTGCATTGATAAAACGAGCGATTTTTTCACGCGACTGCTCATAGGCAGCCGTTGCCTCCTGACTGAGCGTATGCACTCCACGATGGATGTTGGCGTTGTAGTTACGATAAAAATCAACAACCGTTTCAATTACTTTTAACGGCCTCTGGGCTGAAGCAGCTGTGTCCAGGTACACCAATGGACTATCGTGAATCTTGCGATTCAGAACAGGAAAATCCGAACGAATCTTTTCAATATCCAACACAGGGTTGATGGCTTTCAGGCTTGACTCACCCACTGGTCAATCCGCTTGCGGCATGACATCCATCATGCGTTGTGAAATTACGGTGGCCAGTTCAGGATCCCCCAGTCTGTCGCTGACAGACTTGCAAAATGCGGTGGTCAGAATTTCCCTGGCCTGTTGTTCATTCAGTCCCCGGCTGCGTAGATAGAACACGGCCTGTTCGTCCAGTTGGCCCACCGTTGCACCGTGACTCGCAATGACTTCATCAGCGTAAATTTCGAGTTCGGGCTTGGTATCGATTTCAGCCCTTTTGGATAACAGGATATTGGCATTGGATTGACTTGCCTGTGAACCATCGGCACCCGGGTGCACACACACTGCCGTGTTGAAAACCGCCTTCGAACTTCCACTTGCAACACCCCGGAAATATTGATCACTCTGACCATCGGGCGCTATGTGATCTACCCTGGCATGATTATCTACATGTCGATTACCATCCAGCAGGTATGCGCCATTAAGGTTGGCTTTCGCTCCTGGTCCCAGCAATGAGGAATGCAGGTCATGTCTTATAACCCTGCCGCCCAGATCGAAACCGAAATAACTGTAGTCACTGTTGGAAAGTTGTGAAATTTCAGTACGCGTTATCAGGCAAGCACTGTCCGGCTCCGCTTGTAGCCGCACGTGATTCAAAGTCGCACCATTCTGCAATTCAGCCTGAACAACAACATTGGTGGTATGAGTGGAATTTTGTAAATTACCAAATCGCTCTACTATTTCGAGCGAGGCTCCAGCCTCAATTAAGAGACAAATACGGGAATTGATCAAACGGGTGGTTTCTTCTTGGGAGACCGCCCAGTTTAAGTGCATACGTCCTGCGTCAACACCTGGCGGAACGTGGATATACAGACCGGCGCCCAGTGTTGCCGTGTTCAAGGCCGAAAACCCATGTGAGGACGTCCTACTCCCTTGTAAGCCTGACAGGGTCTCCAGCACGGATTGCAGACCGTCTGTTTCAGATTCAAGAGCGTCTTTCATGTCCAGCAACTTCACCCCTGAGGGCAATGTTCCCTTCACACCCACCATACGGCCATTCAGTAAATTCACCCGGTATCCTGATCCGGGTAAATCATGGGCTAGTGACTGACCTGGATATCCTGTGTCAGTACCTCTGTCCAATCGGATGTCCTGCAAGTCCTGTAGGCTGGACACGGTATATTTCCACGTCTCATCCGTGCGTTTCGGGAAACCATGCATACGAAATTGCTCAGCTGCATTTTTCCGCAAGTTTTTTGCCCACCCCGGCAAGTTCAAATCTTTCCCTGACCAGTTTCCGGATTGCAAATCGGTATGAAGCTCACTCACGAATTGGGCCCCTCATTTGCACCGTCTGTTTCCAGGGCCTCGATGCCACCGTCTTCAAGCCAGGCATAACCCTGTTCTTCCAATTTGAGTGCCAGATCTGCCCCACCGGTAACGACCAGGCGGCCCTGTGCCAGTACGTGAACCTTGTCTGGAATAATGTAATCCAGCAATCGCTGGTAATGGGTTATAACCAACATTGCACGTGTTTCATCACGCAATCGATTCACCCCGTCAGCAACTGTTTTCAAGGCATCAATGTCGAGACCCGAGTCCGTCTCATCGAGTATCGCAAGGGCGGGCTCCAGTACTGCCATCTGGAAGATTTCATTGCGTTTCTTTTCCCCACCGGAGAATCCTTCATTCACGGCACGGTGTAAAAGGCCATCACCGATATGCAAGATTTCCAGCTTCTCCCGAACCATGCGCAGAAATCCCGCTGAGTCCAGTTCAGGTTCACCACGATATTTGCGCTGCGCATTTAATGCTGTCCGTAGAAAATACGTATTGTTCACACCAGGAATTTCTACCGGATACTGAAACGCCAGAAATACTCCTTCACATGCCCTTTGCTCGGGTTCAAGGTCCAGCAAGTTCTTGCCCCGAAATATGATTTCACCAGCGGTAACTTCATAGCCTTCCCGACCGGCCAGTACATTGCCGAGGGTACTCTTACCGGCACCATTTGGACCCATGATCGCGTGAATCTCTCCGGCGTTTACTTCAAGATCCAGGCCCTTGAGAATTTCCATGCCATCGACACTTGCGTGCAGATTTTTGATCGTCAACATCTTAAAATTTATCCATTGTTAGTATATTTTTCAACCCACCGCTCCTTCAAGGCTCACTTCCAGCAGCGCCTTGGCTTCAACCGCAAACTCCATCGGCAATTCCCGGAAAACCTGTTTGCAGAACCCGTCAACGATCATGGAGACCGCATCTTCCTCTGAAATTCCGCGTTGCAGACAATAAAACAACTGGTCTTCACCAATACGTGAAGTGGTCGCTTCATGCTCGACCTTGGCGGTGGGATTTCGAACTTCGATGTATGGGAAAGTGTGAGCACCACATCTCTTGCCGATCAACATGGAGTCACACTGCGTATAATTGCGCGAGTTATCGGCTCGCGGGGTTATCCTGACGAGTCCCCGATATGCGTTCTGCCCCTGACCAGCCGAAATACCCTTGGATATGATCTTACTGCGTGTATTTCGGCCTATATGGATCATCTTGGTGCCGGTGTCTGCCTGTTGATAATTATTGGTTAACGCCACCGAATAGAACTCGCCGACCGAGTCATCACCGCGTAGCACACAACTGGGATATTTCCACGTAATCGCTGATCCGGTTTCAACCTGGGTCCATGATATTCGTGAACGTGCACCTCTGCAGTCACCGCGTTTGGTTACAAAATTGTAAATTCCTCCCACGCCGTGTTCATCACCCGGGTACCAGTTTTGTACGGTGGAATACTTGATGTTTGCATCTTCCAGGGCAATCAATTCAACCACTGCGGCATGCAACTGGTTTTCGTCCCTCATCGGGGCTGTACAGCCTTCAAGGTAACTGACCTGGCTGTTCTCTTCAGCGATAATCAATGTTCGTTCAAATTGGCCGGTTTCGGCAGCATTGATGCGAAAATAGGTGGACAACTCCATCGGGCAGCGCACACCCCTGGGAATAAATACAAAGCTGCCATCACTGAAAACTGCCGAATTGAGTGCGGCAAAGAAATTGTCCCGGGGTGGAACAATACTTCCGAGGTACTTGCGAACCAACTCAGGATAATCCCTGACCGCTTCAGAAAAGGAACAAAATATCACTCCGGCCTTGCTGAGTTCCTTCTTGAAGGTCGTTCCCACAGATACGGAATCGAACACGGCATCAACAGCAACACCTGCCAGACGTGCCCGTTCATGCAGCGGGACACCCAGTTTGTCATAGGTTTCAAGTAATTTAGGGTCTACTTCATCCAGGCTCTGAGGACGGTCCTTGTCGGCTTTCGGTTCGGAAAAATAAGATATCTTCTGAAAATCAATTGCATCAATCTTCAGGTGCGCCCACTCAGGTTGCCTCATCCCCAGCCAGTGACGATAGGCATTCAAGCGCCAATCCAGCAGCCACTCCGGTTCACCCTTGTGATTTGAAATAAAACGGATAACATCTTCTGACAGTCCGGGTGCAAGCGTATCCGATTCGATGTCGGTAACGAAACCATGCTGGTATTTTTGCTCTACCCGTTTGTCGATAGTTGATTGTTCACGGCTCATGTATACATTTATCCGATTCAGGCATTCATGGTGGTTATTTGTAACGGTGAACTGGTCGGTCGTAGTGGCTGGGCCATCTCGGCCAGCGACACTCCTTCCATCGCTCGCGCAACTGCGACACTAATGCGCTGCCAGTTACCACGCAAACTGCAATTATCTTCCTGGGCACATAGGCCCGCCTCAACACTGCATTCGGTCATTGCAATGGGTCCTTCTATTGCAGATATGATTTCAGCCACGCTGACATCAGCGGCCTCCCGCACAAACGCATATCCCCCGGCTGGCCCTCGAAAAGAGGCAACAAGATGATCATTGACCAATAATTTCAACACTTTACTCACGGTGGGCAGCTCCAACCCGGAGCGCTCTGCCAAATTGTGAGCACTCAGCACCTGGTCATCTGAAGTATGTAATTCAACCATTAGCATAATGGCGTAATCGGTCAATTTGCTGATACGTAACATCGTTTTTCTACCGTGTTTCGATACTAAAAAATGCTGTGGTCCGTTGCTATATAGTACCATATCAGTACTATTTAAACCCCAACACCGACATTTCATCATTGACCGGATTACGGCAGAATTCACATCATGGATGGAACTGACACCACAGCAACCCCTGGAAATGATTCGCGACTTGACCTCGCTGCTGACTGGCTGCAATGCATTGATGTTTACCCGCGGTCAGATTTCCGCCGAGTTGCAGGTGATGCGAGTTTTCGTCGATATTTCAGATTTGAAATAAACGGGGTGTCCATGGTTCTGATGGATTCACCACCGCCGACCGAAGATATCAATGCATTCATGGATGTCAACCGACGTTTGAGAGCAGCCGGATTACATGCGCCTGAGATCATCCACGCAAATTCCGAACATGGTTTTCTACTACTTGAAGACCTCGGTGACGACTTGTATCGGGGATTGCTGAACAGACAGTCGATTGACTTTCATTTCAAAGATCTTTTTGAAATTATGCAGACCATGGTGCTGAATGTAAGCGCCAGAAAGTTACCACTGTATGATGCCAAATTGCTCCGCTCTGAAATGGATCTGTTTTCAGACTGGTACCTTTCTCACCACAGAAAATCGGTAAATCGATTCGAATATGAAACAGTATGGCCTGTGTTTCGAAATCAGGTCATCACATCGGTACTGGAGCAACCCAAATGTTTCGTGCACCGCGATTTTCATTCGTGCAATCTGCTCCGAACGAAATCGGAAACCGTAGGTATCATTGATTTTCAGGATGCTGTCAAAGGTCCGGTAAGCTATGACTTCGTCTCTTTGATCTGGGATCGCTATATCAGTTGGCCCCGCGAACAAATTGAACATTGGACAGAGTCGTTTCTTGGCATGCTGAATCTGGACATGCATTCTTCACAATGGCAAAGGGATTGCGACCTGATGAGTTTACAACGTAACTTTAAAATTGTGGGGATTTTTGCCCGCCTGTATTATCGAGATGGCAAGGAAGGGTACATCGAGATGATCCCGAGGTTTTATCAATACCTGACCAGCACACTGCGACTCTATCCGGAGTTTGAAGACATGTTGAATATTCTGGAGCAACCTGAATGCGAGCCATGATTCTGGCAGCCGGTCGCGGTGAACGAATGCGACCGCTGACGGACAAGGTCCCCAAGCCACTTCTCCTGGTAAGAGGCCGGCCCCTGATCAGCCATCATCTGAAAAACCTGTCCGATGCCGGGTTCACTGAAGTGGTGATCAATCTCGCCCACTGCGGAGATATGATAAGGGATACGCTGGGTAATGGGTCCGACTGGGGCATAAAAATTATCTATTCGCAAGAGCCGCCGGGTGCACTCGATACCGGTGGCGGTATCAGCAATGCATTGTCGCTGCTTGGTGATACGCAGTTTGCCGTGATCAATGGTGATGTCTTTACTAAATACCCCATGAGAAGGCTAAAGGCCATCAAATGTGATCATGCACATCTGGTGCTGGTGCCCAACCCCCTGCACAACAGCGGGGGTGACTTCGCCTTGCAGGGTGGACGTATTTGTTGTGAAGTCGAACCCTTGTATACCTTCAGTGGTATCAGTATCTATCACCCGGGATTCTTCAATTCTACTGACTCGGGCCGGTTCTCGGTGGTACCCATGTTGCGAGAAGCAGCCCGGCTTCAAAGGATAACCGGTGAATTATTCAGGGGTGAATGGCACGATATTGGTACTCCCGACAGGCTGCAACGCATTAACGACGAGGTAGTCGACAGGCGTTGACCCAAATCAACAGGGCCGTGTTATCTCCAGTCTACAATATGAGTCCATTTTGGGTGATAATACCGCCATCTGCATTATCGGATTTCAATGGGCGATTACGTCCCTGGACAGGGAGAACTACTGATGTCTTTGACTGTTGCGGTGCTGAGGGAACGAACCGATGGAGAGCGCCGCGTGGCGCTGGATCCTGCAAGCGCCAACAAGCTAGCCACAAAGGGCTTTAAGATCCTGGTGGAAAAGGGTGCCGGCGATGCTGCCGGATTTTCAGATGAGCAATACTCAGAGTGCGCCTTGCTGGATGATACGCAAAGCATCCTGACCATGGCTGATATCTGGTTATGGGTACAGGTTCCCGCAACGGAACAATTGGCCAATTTGCCTGATGGGCACCTGTGCATGGGTTTGGTATTCGCCCATCGAAATGCTGCAATAGTCGAAACACTCAACCAACACAAGCATGCCTGTCTGGCCATGGAACTGGTGCCCAGGATTTCACGCGCACAATCCATGGATGTATTGTCCTCGCAGGCAACGGTGGCCGGGTACAAGGCGGTATTAAGGGCTGCCACACTGGCACCAAGGCTTTTTCCCATGCTCACAACTGCCGCCGGGACATTGAGGCCAGCTTCCGTGGTCATCATCGGCGCCGGTGTTGCAGGCTTGCAGGCAATTGCCACAGCCAAACGTCTGGGTGCCCGTGTCGAGGCCTATGACATCCGCGCAGCTGCACGTGAGCAAGTCGAATCCCTGGGCGCCAAGATGATCGACACCGGTGTCAACGCCGAGGGTGAAGGTGGCTACGCCAGGGAACTGACGGATGAAGAAAAACAGCAACAGGCGGACAAACTCGCAGAACATTTGGCCAAGGCAGATGCCGTAATATCAACGGCTGCCATACCGGGCAGGCCGGCACCAAAAATCATCAGCCAGGAGATGGTTGAAGGCATGAGTCCTGGCTCGGTCATCGTTGACCTTGCAGCAGAATCCGGTGGCAATTGCGTGCTTACAGAACCGGGAACCACGGTCAAGCTCAACGGCGTCATGGTAGATGGACCGCTGGATCTTGCCTCAGAAGCCGCAATTCATGCCAGCGAAATGTATGCACGCAACCTGATTAACTTGCTGGAATTACTGGTTGAAAACGGCAACATCAATGTCAACCGTGAAGACGAAGTAATAGACGGCACATTGCTGACCTATAATGGCGAGCTTGTTCACTCGGCCACCGCTGATCTGCTCGCCCGTAGTGCGGCAGATAACACACCGGGAGATTGATATGGAAGGATTTGTCGCCTTATACATTTTTATGCTGGCAGCTTTTACCGGATATGAAATTATTTCAAAAGTTCCGACTATCCTGCACACGCCCCTGATGTCCGGTTCAAATTTTGTTCACGGAATTGTACTGGTTGGTGCAATGGTCGCATTGGGTCATGCCGAATCGGACCTGGAAAAAATTATCGGATTTATCGCTGTCTTACTCGGTGCCGGTAACGCCGTTGGTGGTTATGTAGTCACCGAACGTATGTTGGAGATGTTCAAATCCACCAAGGACAAGGATAAATAGATATGGGCATCAACATAGAATTACTAATTCAGGTTGTCTACTTCGGTGCAGCCATCCTGTTTATCCTGGGCCTGAAAGCCATGTCCTCACCAGTAACGGCCAGACGAGGCATAGTGTGGGCCGGTATCGGTATGTTCGCAGCAACCGCGATCTCTTTCACCTACCCGGGTATGCACAATTATGTCCTGATGACGTCAGCAATCTTTGTGGGTGGTGTACTTGCCTGGTGGACCGGTAAGCGTGTTGCGATGACCGACATGCCACAGATGATTGCATTGTATAACGGTATGGGTGGTGGTTCTGCGGCTGCGATCGCCGCGGTGGAACTGATACGTTTGTCCGCGGGCGGTGAACTGACCCATTCGGGCCCAGTGAGCCAGGTGCTGGCAGTGCTGGGCGCCCTGATCGGCACCATCGCTTTTTCCGGCTCCCTGATCGCCTTTGCCAAATTGCAGGGATGGATGCGAAAAGTATATCGTTTCAAGGGTCAGCAATTGTTCAACATGGTCGTTTTTGCCGCCCTGCTCTATTTTGGCTGGCTGTTGACCGGAGACAGCTTTGGGCAAAATGAACTGCTCGCATTCTTTGGCCTGGCCTTGCTGGTCGGTGTATTGATGACCATACCCATCGGTGGCGCGGATATGCCAGTAGTGATCTCTCTATATAACGCGCTGACTGGTCTTGCTGTGGGATTTGAAGGATTTGTGCTACAAAATCCCGCCATGATGATCGCGGGCATAGTGGTAGGCTCGGCGGGCACATTGCTTACCCAACTGATGGCTACCGCCATGAACCGCTCACTTGGGAATGTTCTGTTTTCAAGCTTTGGAACCGGTGACGACGGTGGTGGGGGTGGTGTTGAAGTCAGCGGCAGCATGAAGGCGATTGAAGCCGCTGATGCCGCAATTACCATGGCTTATGCCGAAACTGTCATTATTGTACCTGGCTACGGAATGGCGGTGGCGCAGGCTCAACACAAGGTATGGGAATTGACCAAGGTGCTGCAGGACAAAGGGGTTCGAGTGAGTTTTGCAATTCACCCTGTCGCGGGCCGTATGCCTGGCCATATGAACGTATTGCTGGCCGAAGCCGGTGTGCCCTACGACCTGATTTATGACCTTGAAGATATAAATAGTCAGTTTCCGAATGCAGATGTGGCACTCGTTATTGGTGCAAATGATGTGGTTAACCCGGCGGCACGCAAGGATACTTCCAGTCCAATTTACGGAATGCCGATACTTGATGCTGATGCAGCCAGCAATGTATTCGTGATCAAACGCGGCCAGGGAACCGGATTCTCCGGTATTGAAAATCTGCTGTTTTTTGAAGACAACACGCGTATGTGTTACGGCGATGCCCAGGATGTAGCCCAGAAATTGATCGCGGGCGTCAAGACTCTCTGAACCGGTTTCCGGGAATGATAATTTATCAGGTAATAACCTGATAAATTTCTCTTCCTGATTGTGCTTAGTGTTATACTGTGGTATAACACCTAAACATAAACTGTACAGAGGACTCCAGCACCATGAAATTCCCGCAAGTAATCGCCTTGATAACAGGCACCGCATTAATTGTCAGCGCCTGCACCAAGGAATCTGAACAGACCGTTGCAGCGGTTAAGGAAAATACCAACCCCCTGCTGGCCTTTGTACCCGCAGACTCCGCATATGTTTTTGCAAACCTGGAATCAGTACCCCAGGAGGTTTCGGATGCGTTTGTATCACGAATCCAACCGGTGATTGATGTCATTTCGAAACGCCTGGCGCAATTCAGTTTAGATTACGAAACGGGAAAATATGAAGGCAATCAAGGTGCCTCACTCGCCACAGCAATTCTGGATGAGCTGGGTGGAAGCGTCGATTCAGGTAGCCTCGGAAGGTTGGGAATATCACTGCGGGCACACCACGCAATCTACGCAATTGGTGCCTTTCCGACAGCACGATTTGAGTTGATTGACGCACAGATATTACGCGATGCCATCGCCCGAATTGAAACAAAAATGGGGACCGAAATTCCGGTGGAGACATCCAATGGCAATGCCTATTGGAAGATTGCGGAAGAGGGACGGCCATTGGGTTTATACATCGCAATTCTGGATCAACAACTTGCGGTCAGTGTTTTTCCTGTCAGCGCTGAAGACAGATTGCTGGCTTCCTTTTTGGGCCAGGATTTGCCAGCCCAAAGCATGGCATCAACAAACGCCCTGGCTACTCTGAACCATGAGAAGGGCTACACCGGATATGGTTCAGGAATCGTGGACCTGCAAAAACTGGCCGATGAATTAATGAAGGCCGACAGTGCCACCCATTCCTATCTTCCAGAGGAAATGTCTTTTGAATTGGTTTCCCTGGACGCGACCTGTGCTGACGAAGCCAGGGCAATGCTGGCAAAAGCACCCAGATTTACTGCTGGCACAACCATACTGACCACCAACGAAATCGCCATGAGATATGAACTCGAACTGGAAAGCACGCTTGCGCGTGGCCTGGCCGGCCTGGTATCCGACACACCGATCGCTGAGAAAGGTGACCAGATACTGACTGCTTCTTTGGCTGTGCAGGTGGGTAAGCTACGCAGTTTTGTACTCGAGAAGGTCAATGCAGTTATCGCATATCCATACCAATGTGACATGCTTCAGGAGTTAAACAGGAACGCTGAGCAATTGGCGACCCAACTGAGTATTCCAATGCCACCCATGGTTAACAATCTCAATGGCATTAGGATCAGCGTCGATGACTTCAACCCCGGTTCTTCCGAGTCGCAGGGTAAAGGGATGCTCGCCTTACATGTGGACAAGCCTGAGATATTTGTCGGTATGGCCAGCATGCTGATCCCCGGTATTGACAACCTTGACCTGGCCAACCAATCGGCACCAGTAAAAATCCCATCTGAAATGTTACGCATTCCCGAGGCCCAAAACCTCAATCTGTTTGCCCTGATGAGTAGCAGCGGGATCGGTTTGTCGTTCGGCAATGAAGGTGCAGGCGAGCTTGAAAACTTCATGTCCGTCCAATCCCGGAACGAGGGTACTTTCTTCTCTGTTTCCTATGATTCAGCACGGCAGATGGCACTGTACCCTTACATGATGGATATGTGGGGCGCAGCGGAAAATGACACGCAGTCCGGAGATGACTTTGAGTATGAGTTTGCGCAGGCCATCAAACAGTCCTATACATCCTTACTGGGTGACTCCAGACTGGATATGAGTTTCACCGGCAATGGTCTGATCATCGACAATCGCATCATGTTCAAGTAACACGGTACGTACAAAGCATGAAAGGGCCGCGTTTGCGGCCCTTCGCATATCAATAACGGAAATGTTTTATTTTTTCGCCCTGTTGACCCAGTTGTGTCATGGCTTCAACCCCGATCTGCAGGTGAAGATCTACCCAATTGGCTGTTACCATTTTGTCCGACTTTTCAGTTTTAACACCATCAGGTGTCACGGGCACATCCGAAACCAGTAACAATGCACCTCGTGCAATTTCATTGTAATGACCGGCAATAAAAAGGGTGGCCGTTTCCATGTCGATTCCAATACAGGTCATATCACTCAGTCGCGCGTGAAAGCGCTCGTCATGTTCCCAAACCCGGCGATTGGTTGTGTAGATCACGCCGGTACGATAATCCACTTTGTGCGCAAGAATCTTGTCTGACACAAATTTATGCAACTTGAACGAAGGTAATGCCGGCACTTCTGGTGGGAAATAATCATTGGATGTTCCTTCACCTCTTATGGCAGCAATCGGCAAAATAAAATGACCAATTTCAGAGGATTTCTTCAGACCACCGCATTTACCAAGAAACAACACACCTTTGGGCGAGATGGCGCTTAATAAGTCCATAATGGTCGCCGCATTACTGGAACCGATACCAAAATTGATAATGGTCAAACCGTCATCATTGGTTGCGGCCTGCATTGCCCTTCCCTTTCCATAAATTTTGCAGTCAAACATGCTGGAGAACCGCTGCACATAATTGCCGAAATTGGTTAACAGGATATGACTGCCAAAATTCTGCAGGGGCATGCCAGTATAGCGAGGCAGCCAGTTCTTGGTTATTTGTGATTTTGTCAACATGTCACTTACTCCGTTGATTGACTCTCAACCACCACCAATTCACGACTCTGCTTCGGATCCTTTTGCTGCCTTGAGCACCTCACGCAACAGTGGAACTGTTATCCGTCGTTTATTGGTCAATGCAGCGCGATGTAAATCTTCCACCGTTCTGATCAGGGCTGTCAAACTGCGGTCATGGTGTTTGAGAAGATATTGCTTTACTTCCTCAGGCAGGCTGACACCCAGTGCCATACTGTGCCTGTCCAATACATGTATTTTGTCATTGTCTGCCAAGGGCAGCAACGGCATTCTGAGACCCCAGGACAGTCGAGACGCCAAGTCCGGTAATTTGATATTTATGGCCGAAAGACGCTCAAGACTGCTGATCACCAACTTGCCATTGGCCTTTTTTATGCGGTTGAAGCAATGAAATAATGCTTCCTCCCAGATGGCGTCACCTGCAACTATGTGCAGGTCATCCACGCACACCAGATCCATATTCTCAAGTCCTTGCAATGAATCGATTGCATCATTTGGTATCCGTTTCAAGGCAAGATAAAATGCCCTGCCCTGTCGCTCCCTGATCTCCTGACACAAAGCATTGAGCAGAAAAGTTTTGCCGCTGGCCTGGGGACCGTGAAGAAAAATATGAGATCCAGGCTCATTGAGAGCATGCTTCAGGGCCTCGACGACGGCACCGTTCGGCCCGATAACAAATTCATCAAGACGACCGTCACGGTTTGGTGTAAGTTGCAGGGGTATTTGCGGGGAAAATAACATACCTGATCAGGACTCCCCAGGTGTGTTGTAAATTTCACTTTGACGATATCGTTGATGTACATGTCGTACCAGTACATTCAAGGCAGCTGCCACAGGCAGAGCCAACAAAATCCCAAGAAAACCAAATATTTGTCCCCCGGCCAATACGGCAAATATCACCGTAACAGGGTGCAAACCGATCCTGTCACCTACAAGCTTTGGAGTTAAAAACATGCCCTCCGCCATCTGACCCAGACCAAAAACGAGCAATACCATGACCAGGTGGAAGACATCGTGAAATTGAAACATGGCAGCACCGGCAGCAACAATTACACCAATAATAGAACCCAGATAAGGCACCACACTCAGCAATCCGGCACCCATTCCTATCAGAAACGCCAATTCGATTCCAACCAGTGACAGCCCCACAAAATAAATAACGCCGAGTGCCACCATTACCATCAGCTGTCCACGTATGAAAGCACTCAACACCTCATCAATCTCAGCGGCCAGCTGACTGGTATTACCTTCGATGTTTCGTGGCAACAAATCCTGTATCCCTCTCCTGAGCAAATCCCAGTCCCTTAACAAGTAAAAGGTAACTACGGGAATCAGAATGAGGTTTGCCAGCCAGGATGCCAGAGCCAGCCCGCCGCGCGAAATAAGATCGATCACGTTGAAGGCAGCAGTGCTGATTTCTTTCCAGTATTCCTGCAACATCCCGGAAAATTGTGCCGGGTCGAACCCCTTCATTTCCAAGCCTGCCTGCCCGGCCAGCCACGGCAGTGCCGTGGCAGAAAACCAGTCAATCCACTGAGGAAACCTCTCTACCAGCAAACGAATTTGCTCTACCAACATTGGGATAATGATCACAAGCAGGAGTACAAGTACCGTTAAAATCAGGGTGAACACCACAGTGACTGCCAGTGACCGGCCTACTTTCCAGTTTTTTACTGAAGCCCGTTCCAAACGATCCACCAGTGGATCTCCCAGATAGGCCAGCATCGCAGAGACAGCGAATGGTGTGATCACCGGGGCGAGCAGGTAGACCAGCCACCCGCCACCAGCTACCAGGACCAACGTCAACCAATTTCTGGAATCAGAAGCCATTATTGCAAAAACCTGTATTCAAACATATTTTCGGCCCCTACCGACAGCAATACAGAATCCCGATTAAGTGCCTGGGCCACATAAGTCGGTGCCGCGTTGAGTTGTAAGCGAAAATGTACACGACCTGGCTCTGCACCCAGAATTTCAACATCCGTCACCAGGCTTTGACTTTGCAAATAAACAAGACATCTCGTGTAGTCACTCGCACTGTGTAAATCATCAACAACCATGGTTATCACCCATTGTCCCTGGTCTTCGCTGGCAATACTGTTTAAGGCCGCAACCTGGTTAACTACCCGGTGTACACCTTCTACCAGCGCGAACATCAACTCTTGATCGACATTACGCCAACTCCAGGTATGCCCGTCATTTGCAAGATTCCAGCGCAACACCCATTGAGGGCCCTCACGGCGTGCCGCAACGATCAATACACCGTCGGCCGGAGCCCCTTTTTCTATCAGGTAGTCTGCATAGCCACCCCAAACCAAGCGCATATCGATCAACTGAAGCTCCTCATCATCTAATGATGGCCAGGTTATCGGAAGTCCACGCATTCCGGCAACACCCTCCATAGCTTCCCAGGCATATTGATACTCCAAGGGCTTTAACCGACGATTCAGACCATCGTCAATTACCACCCAGATCTGAATGGCCGGTCGTAGATGCTGCCAGCGCGGAAGACCAATCAGAAGAACCAGTGCATCAACTTCGGCTGGCATAAAACGGGCAATCAGGCGTAACTCCCGGGTCACGTCACCATTGGCACCAACCCGATCATTGTTTCGATAGTGAAAGGAATACAGCAGACGTTCAGCATTAGCAAGTGCATCTTCAAATGCCGGTGAGACGGGTAACTCCCGCTGACCGCTGAGTTTTTGCAACACCCTGATCAACGCTGCCGGAATGGCTTCATTTCGGTCCTCTACCCCCTGGCTGCCCACTATGACTTCCCCGGAATAAAGATCTTCTGCTGCCCAGGTACTGGACACGGCAAATTGCAATACCAATATTACCAGCAGACAGATTTTTGCAGTCTGTTTGTGGTTCAAGTTCAGACCTGCACTTGGCAGAAACTGGGTGGTTTGATGATCAAATGCATAATGTGCTCTTCAGACTTTAGCTGGTTTCATAAAAAAGTGGGCGACAAGAAGGTGAACAAACTGTAAATCCGGCTTTTCCGCGACTCCAAATAAGATACCATAGGACACCCTTGATTCGCATGAAATAACGGACCTGCCCGTGACTACAAAAAGACAAAACTTTTCCGGATTAAGTTACCTGGACGCGGGCGTGGATATTGATGCCGGCAACGAATTGGTGGAACGCATTAAACCGGCCGTTCAGTCTACCAACCGGGCCGGAGTGTTGAAAGGCCTTGGTGGTTTTGGCGGATTGTTTCAACTGGACATAAATCGATTCAAAGAACCACTCCTGGTCTCTGGAACGGATGGAGTGGGCACCAAACTTTTACTCGCCAGGCAGTTTGAACGACATGACACCATCGGCATCGATCTGGTCGCAATGTGCGTCAATGACATCCTGACTTGCGGCGCGGAGCCCCTGTTTTTTCTGGATTACTATGCCACGGGAAAACTCCAACTGGAAAATGCCCAGGCTGTTATCGAAGGGATTGCCGAGGGCTGCCGACAAGCGGGATGTGCACTCATTGGCGGGGAAACTGCCGAAATGCCGGGTATGTATGAAGGTCATGACTACGACCTGGCAGGATTCGCGGTGGGTGTGGTCGACAAACCCCGATTGATAGACAGTAGTCGCATCATGGAGGGTCATATTGTACTTGGCCTGCCCTCATCCGGACCACATTCCAATGGCTATTCACTCATTCGCAAAGTGTTGCAACGATCAGGTGACGAGCCTTCCCTGCCCCTGGGCCAAACCACACTGGGTGAAGCGCTGCTGTCGCCTACACGTATCTATGTTAAATCCCTGCTACCTGTGTTGGCTGAGCACAGACTCGACGGCCTTGCTCACATTACCGGTGGTGGTATCAGCGAAAATATCATTCGTGTCATTCCGGAACATCTCGGGCTTGAGATCGACCTGTCAGCGTGGGAAATGCCAGCTGTGTTCCACTGGCTTCAGTCAAACGGTCAGATCAGCGAAGCGGAAATGTTGCGCACGTTCAATTGCGGTCTGGGTATGGCCATCCTGGTAACACCAGAATCCGTCGATGATGTGTGTCAGTCCTTGTCCAGGGTCAATGAACCGGTTTTCACTATCGGCAAGGTCGTTACAAATACCGCAACGGGTTCGAGGGTGGGTTATATCCGTTCATGAAATCCGAATCCCCAAGGGTTGCTGTATTGATTTCCGGTCGTGGCAGCAATTTGAAAGCATTGGTTGACGGAGTAAACAGCGGCTGTCTTGATATGCAAATTGTCCGTGTAGTCTCCAACCGGAACGACGCAACGGGCATCCAACACGCCAAGGCAGCATCCATTCCGTTTAGTCTGATAGTTCAGCAGGACTACCCGGACCGGGAGGCACACGATGCTGCAATTAAAAAGATTCTGACCAGGGACCGTGTTCATCTGGTCGTACTGGCCGGATACATGCGGATTCTGGGTGAAAATTTCTGTACTGCATTTGCCGGACGCATGATCAATTTGCACCCCTCACTGTTGCCCTTGTACCGGGGGCTCGATACCTATGACCGCGCGCTACAGGCTGGCGACAGGGAAACCGGGGCAAGTATTCATTTTGTTACCGCGGGTCTTGATGACGGACCGGTGATTTCTCAGGTTCGGATCCCCATTGATCCGGGAGATGACGCGAAGTCCCTGAGTCAAAGACTGGGGCCCCTTGAAAACAGACTGGTCGTAGCAACCATGACCCTTTTCTGTCGCTTTGCCCTTAAGTGTGTACCGGGAGCTGTGGTTTATAACGAGCATATACTCGAAAAGCCACTATTGATGAGACATGATGGCACATTCATTTGACCATTCGCCGGTAATCTATCCCTGAATTAATGCGCTTTACAACTGTTAAAGCAAACACAGCTCCGTTCCGGGATTTCGGGTGATTGCAATCAATACTCTTCAGTTTTTATGATACTCCCATGAGTGAAACCGGCAGACCACCCGTTTTATTGATACTGCACAGCATTGTCGGTTCATTTGTCATCGCGACCCTCTGCGCCTGCTCGCTTAACCCGGTAACCAAAAAGCAGAATCTTCAATTCTATGATTTGGAGTGGGAAAACAGGGTCGGACGGGAAAATTATGCAGCTCTTCGCCAGGCGCAGGGTGGTGACTATGTTGTTGACCAGGCACTTGTCTCTTACATTAACAATGTTGGCCAGCGTCTGGCTAAACATGCCAGGCGAAATGATCAAATGGATTTTGAATTTGCGGTGATCAATGACTCCTCCCTCAACGCATGGTCTTTACCTGGCGGGAAAATTGCCATCAATCGCGGTTTGTTGTCATCACTGGAAACCGAAGCGCAATTGGCGGCCGTTCTCGGTCACGAAATAGTTCATGTGGACGCTGCCCATGCCGCACGTGCCCAGTCTGTTGAACTGGTGACACAAATCGGCGCCGTCGTGGGTATGGTGATCATAGAAAGTGAAGTTGAATCAAATTTTGCACAATCGATTGCAGTGCTTGTCCCGCAGTTGGGCGCGACCCTCATCACGCAGAAACATGGCCGCGATGCCGAACGCGAAGCGGATAAGTTTGCGATGCAATACATGCTCGAAGCAGGCTATGACCCACAGGGTGCAGTAGAGTTACAAGAGGTGTTTTTAGAGCTTTCAGAAGACAGTAGCCAGGACTGGGTGAGTGGACTTTTCGCCTCTCACCCGCCGTCTGATGAACGGCTGGAAAACAACCGGAAATTACGGGCTACCCTTTCCATTGGAGGTGAAACGGGAAAACACAGATATCAGCAAAACCTGAAAGACCTGAAAGCTGCCGAACCAGCTTACCAGGCATTTGAAGCAGCACTGGACGCGGCGGCCGAAGAAGATTATTCCCTGGCCATGCAACTGGCTGATGAGGCACTTCAGGCGATTCCGCAGGAGGCATTGTTTTATGCACTCAAGGGGGACCTGTTGGCGATTGAAGGACTTTGGGAGGAGGCCTACGAACAATACAATCAGGCTGTAAGCCTCGACCCTGGCTACTATTACCATCTGTTGAGTCGCGGACAGGCATACTTTGAGACTGAAAAATACGTGTTGGCCAAAAGCGACCTGACCAACAGTAATGACATGCTGGAAACCACCCTGGCCCACTATCTGCTGGGTCAACTGGAAATGATGAACGGCAACGAGGAAGCGGCAAAGAAACATTTCAAAAAAGCCGCAAAATCAGACTCCGATTGAAAGAACTCGGTTACGGTTGAGTGAATTCGGGATTGCCCGTGATTTAGTTTGGTTCAGCAAACTGCTGATCAGGTAAGTTGTCCTTTTCTCGCCTTTGACACACGGCGTATCCTTGCACCCAACTGACCGAGTTTCTCTTCGATGATCTCGTAACCGCGGTCAATGTGATAAACACGGTCAACTACGGTGGTCCCATTGGCCACCAGACCGGCGAGCACCAGACCGGCAGACGCACGTAAATCGGTTGCCATAATGGGGGCACCATTCAATTCGGACATTCCCCTGACGATGGCGGAGTGTCCCTTTACCTTGATATCAGCACCCAGTCTCTGTAATTCCTGTACGTGCATGAATCTGTTCTCAAATATGGTTTCTGTGAGTATGGAGGTACCCTCAGCAATGGTATTGAGCGCCATGAACTGGGCCTGCATATCGGTGGCAAAACCGGGAAACGGCGCGGTTGTAATATCGACCGATCTCGGTCTTTGGCCGTGCATATTCAAATCGATCCAGTCATCACCAATTTCTATAACCGCCCCGGCTTCACGAAGT
Source organism: Lysobacterales bacterium (assembly GCA_014238945.1). Taxonomy (GTDB): domain Bacteria; phylum Pseudomonadota; class Gammaproteobacteria; order Xanthomonadales; family SZUA-36; genus SZUA-36. Next base: position 229,019 of record JABAAB010000026.1, on the reverse strand, counting down.
TTTTCCAGTACCGAATCCAGATCCCGTGGCCGGGCTTTTGTCACACGAACATGGCCACGGGTTATCGCCCCCGCCACAAGGTAAGTGCCGGTTTCGATTCGATCGGGGAGCACGGTATATTCCGCGCCACTTAAGTTGTCAACACCTTCTATTACCATGGTATTGGTCCCGGCCCCTTCAATCCTGGCTCCCATTGCAATGAGGAAGTTCGCCAGGTCGACAACTTCGGGTTCTTGTGCGGCGTTCTCGATAACACTGGTTCCATCAGCCAGCGTGGCGGCCATCATGATGTTTTCAGTGCCGGTGACGGTAACCGTATCGAAAATGATGTTGGCTCCCTTTAATCGCGATGCACTGGCTTCAATATTGCCGTTCACCACCGCCACGTCCGCGCCGAGTTGTTGCAATCCTCTCAGATGCAGATCAACCGGTCTGGAGCCGATGGCACAACCACCAGGTAGCGACACCACCGCACGCCCATAGCGGGCCACCAGTGGGCCGAGCACAAGAATTGAGGCACGCATGGTTTTAACCAGATCATAGGGTGCTTCGAACTGATTCATGGGTCTTGGGTCAATTTCGATCCGCATACGATCGTCCACGGCGAGGCTGGCTCCCATGCGACCCAGCAATTCCATCGTAGTCGTTACATCCTGCAGGTGGGGGACATTGCTGATCACCGACGGCTGGTCACCCAGCAAGCTCGCCACCAATATTGGTAGCACCGCGTTCTTGGCACCCGAAATCCAAATTTCTCCATCGAGCGGCGTGCCACCCCGTATTTCAATGGAGGCCATTAGTCTTTTATTGACTCGGGTAACCCAGTGTGTAAACCCAGTGCATGAATTTCGTTCCCCATTAGCTTGCCCAGGGTCGCATAAACCATCCGGTGTCTTTGTAGCGTAGACTTGCCAGCAAATGAAATACTGTTAACCACAGCTTCAAAATGAACACCATCTTCACCGCTTACCTCGACCTCTGCATCGGGAATTCCTTCACTAATCATTTGCGCTATTGTTCCGCTATCCATAGACTATCGTCCTTTGTTGCCAGGCAATCCATCCGAACCCGGAAACACAATTTGTAAAACCACCATTAAAATAATGGAATGGGTGCTTTGAGAGCTAATGGACTTCACTTTTCAGGAAACGACTATAATAATGGAATCTAACGCCATTAAAAACTCCTATGACATGCAGGCACTGCTACAGATAAGTACCGCCAAGCACCGAATTATTTACCGGAACCGCCGTCGAATATGCTAACCGCTGTTATTGAACTTATTGCAGGTTTCCTGTTACTGGTATGGGGCGCGGATCGTCTTGTTGCGGGAGCGTCGGCAACGGCGAGAAATCTGGGTGTGTCCCCCCTGGTCATCGGTTTAACCATTATCGGCTTTGGCACCTCTGCACCTGAACTGGTGGTCTCGGCCGTCGCAACCCTGAAAGGCAACTCCGGTCTTGCTGTAGGCAATGCCATTGGTTCCAATATCGCCAACATGGGACTGGTGCTGGGTATTACCGCCATGATCTACCCGCTGCGTCTGGAATCTACCGCACTGAAACGTGAATATCCGATGCTTCTTTTGATTATGCTGGGCTGTTTCCTGATGGCCCTCGATAGCGTGTATAGCCGTACAGAAGGCTGGATTCTGATAGGTTCTCTGCTGATTGTCGTTATATGGATCATTCATATCGGCCTGCGCCGCCCTCCTTCCGACCCCCTGGCCGAGGAATTTGAAGCAGAAATTCCAAAGGACATTCCACCCAGGGTTGCTTTTTTCTGGCTCGTAGTGGGGCTGATTATTCTACCGGTCAGCTCACAATTCCTGGTGAATGGAGCGGTAACCATAGCCTACACACTGGGCGTATCGGACGTGGTGATCGGCCTCACCATTGTTTCACTTGGTACAAGTCTGCCCGAATTGGCAACAGCGGTAACAAGTGCGTTGCGAAAGGAAGATGATCTGGCAATTGGCAACATCATCGGTTCAAACATTTTCAATTTGCTGGGTGTGCTGGGTATTGCCGCGATCCTGGGTCCCGTTGAATTATTGCCAGTGATACTGGCACGGGATTTCCCGGCCATGTTCCTGATTACCGGTGCACTTTACCTGATGGCTTCCGATTTCAGGGGGCCCGGTCGTATCGGCAGACGCTCCGGGAGCGTCCTGCTGGCCATGTTTGTCGGCTATATGACACTGGTATGGATAAGTTCAGGACTTAGCACTGTTTTCACACCAGGCTGAATGTTTCTTTGAAGAATGAATTGAGTCCTCCCGATTTTTCCCCCGTCAACTCCTAGATCGACATGATTTTTCACCTCAGTCAAACAACCGGCAATTAAGAAAACTGGCAAGACCGGATTGTAGGGTTGGCAGAGCACTTGGACAGATTGCAGGTTAGAATACATGCATGGACCATCATGCACTTAAAAGCTTCGCCCTGGAAGTAATCGTTACCCAGGTGGAAGCTGTCATCGGACTGAAGCAGCGTATCGACGATGCATTTGTTCATGCCTGTGAGTTGCTGCTGGGTTGCAGGGGACGCGTGGTGGTTCTCGGCATGGGGAAGTCGGGCCATATCGGCGGAAAAATAGCGGCGACATTAGCCAGCACCGGAACGCCGGCGTTTTTTGTTCATCCGGCGGAGGCTTCCCATGGTGATCTCGGCATGATTACCCAGGATGATGTGGTCCTGGTATTGTCCAATTCCGGCGAAACCGATGAAGTCAAAAATATTTTGCCCGTACTTAAACGTCAAAGTGCGCAGATAATATCATTGACAGGTGAACCAGACTCCACGCTGGCCCGGCATGCCGATGTCAATATCAATGTTGCCATTGAAACTGAAGCCTGCCCACTCGGACTTGCACCCACTTCCAGCACAACCGCCGCACTGGTGATGGGAGATGCGCTTGCGGTTTCACTACTGCAGGTAAGAGGATTCACCGCCGAAGATTTCGCCCGCTCCCACCCTGCGGGCCAGTTGGGCAGGCGTTTGCTCGCACACATACGTGACATCATGCACAGTGGCGATGAGATGCCAACGATAGGCCCCGATGCAAGTTTGTCACAAGCCATTGTAGAAATGACAAAAAAGCGTCTCGGTCTCGTAGCAATAATTGATAGTGACAAGAAGGTGAAAGGTGTTTTCACTGACGGAGACCTCAGAAGGGCCATGGAACAATCCCTGGATCCACACGACACCAGGATTGGGGATATCATGACCCGTGATGTCAAGACAATTGAGCAACAGGCCCTCGCTGTGGAGGCCGTAAAAATACTGCAGAAACATAAAGTCCAGGGTCTGTTGGTTGCAGACCACAAATCACGTCTTCTGGGTGTATTGAATTTTCATGATTTACTGCGCGCCGGGGTGGTTTGAGTGACCATCATGGATCCTGCGCTAAAAATTCGAGCGATGGCGATCAGAATGCTTGTACTTGATGTAGACGGTGTATTGACCGATGGAAATCTGTATTTTGACCAAACGGGTAAGGAAATGAAGGCGTTCAATACACGTGACGGGCTGGGCATCAAGGCACTACAGCACAGTGGTATCGAAGTGGCGGTAATTACCGGTCGAAAATCAAATATTGTTTCACAACGAATGGCACAGTTGGATATCCAGCACGTATACCAGGGCCGGGAAGACAAGTTGAATGCATTTGAACAGTTGTTGCAAATAACCGGGTTTGACCCGAAACAGGTCTGCTATGCGGGAGATGACTGGATAGACCTGCCTGTATTGGTACGGGTTGGGCTCGCGGTTACCGTGGCGGATGCTGAGGAACGAGTAAAACAACAGTCACACTGGATCACGACGCGGGAAGGGGGTCGTGGCGCGGTGCGGGAAATTTGTAATTTGATTCTGGCGGCACAAGGGAAGGAACAGCCCATTGTCGATAAAATTCTGGCATCATGATCACCCGAAAAACGCGACGTGGGATAATTACATTGGTAATTCTGGCAAGTGTCAGTTTCTGGATCAATCGTCAATATCGTGAAGAATCCCAGAACCCTGTCGCCGATATTGATCCGAAACTAGATTATGTTTTACGTGATTTTGAATTACAGGTGTTTGACGAAAATGGACGTGCAACATTGAATATGCAGGCCCCGGTATTGCGGAACAATCCTGAACTCGGCCTGGGAACCATCGAACAGCCCGTCATTGTCATGCATCAACCCGAAGCTACCTGGCATTTATCAGCGGATACAGCTACCGTGACGGAAGACAAGGAATTTGTTGAACTGTCCGGTCATGTTTTTCTGCGGCAACTGGAACTGGATTCAGGTGACTGGGTTGAATTCAATACACATGAAGTACAACTCGCAATAACGCCGCAAATCGCCACTACCAGTGAGGCAGTTGAGTTGTATGACGGCCGCAACCACATGAGTGCTGTAGGTATGCGCCTTGACATGAAAAGCAAGCGATACCGGTTTAATAACCAGGTAAAAGGAACCTATGCAGTTGATTAATCGACAACGTGCAATACACACTGGATGCGGACTGTTGCTGTCACTGGGTTTTGCCTGTCAGTCATTGATGGCTCTGGAATCTGATCGACAGGCACCCTTGCAGGTCAACGCGAATTCCACGGACGGAATGCTTGGCGATGGAGTTACCACTGTACGGGGCAATGTAGATATCAGACAGGGGACGTTGCACATCAGAGCGGACGAAGCTGAAGTCAACAAGACGGGTGGACGGGTGAAATCCGTCACAGTCCGTGGAACGCCCGCATTTCTGGAACAGGAAATAGAGGATCAGGGTTTGGTTCAGGCCACCGCAAATGTCATTGATTACCAGGTCGCCAGTGGTCTGGTGACCTTGACGGGTAACGCCGATGTCCAGCATCCACAATACCGGATCAGCGGAGACCTGCTCACTTATGATCTCAATATCCAGCATTTCCAGGGTAACAGCGATGAAAATGGAAACGGAAGAATTCATATTCAACTGGATCCTGAATTGGTTGAAGACAAGGGCGAAACAGACGACAAGTTAAAGAGTGATTCGGAAGAGAATTCTGATTCGGAAGACGATAAGACAGGTGACAATTAAAATGTTGAAGGCAACCAACCTGCACAAATTCTACCGCAAGAAAGAAGTTGTGCGGGGAATAAATATTGAAGTGGAACCAGGTCAGGTTGTCGGTTTGCTCGGTCCCAATGGGGCTGGCAAAACCACCTGCTTTTATATGATTGTTGGCCTGGTCCCCACCGATGAAGGAACCATTACGGTCGATGATTCTGATATTACACACAAGCCCGTGAATGTACGCTCCAGTCTCGGTGTCGGATACCTTCCGCAGGAAGCATCAGTGTTCAGAAAACTTTCGGTACATGACAACATCATGGCCATACTTGAACTGCGCCGCGACCTGGATGTGGATGGACGTAACGAGATATTGCAGACGCTGATGGAAGAACTGGGTGTGGCTCACCTCGCAGACCAAATGGGTCAGGTATTATCCGGTGGAGAACGTCGCAGGGTGGAAATCGCCCGGGCTCTCGCAGCCAGGCCGCGTTTCATTTTACTCGATGAACCATTCGCCGGTGTCGACCCGATATCAGTCAAGGAAATCCAGGGAATTGTGGAACACCTGATTGATCAGGATATTGGTGTATTGATAACTGACCATAACGTTCGCGAGACACTTGGAATTTGCCACTATGCCTACATTTTGAATGAGGGACAGGTGCTTGCCGAAGGTGATCCGGAAGCCATCCTCGCAAACGAGGAAGTACGCAATGTCTATCTTGGTAACGAATTCAGGCTGTGACCAGCTAAATGTATTACGGTAACAGGCAACAGATTAATGGCAGAATAGTGAACCTCCAATATGGAATGCTGAATCATGGCTGAGCCGTCCCTGCAACTTAGGCTTTCACAAAAGCTTGCGTTGGCACCGCAATTGCAGCAGGCAATAAGGCTTTTACAGCTTACCCGTATTGAATTGCGTGATTACGTCCAGGAACTGGTTGACGCCAACCCTTTGCTCGACCAGGAAGAAGATACCGGTCTTGACAAAGAACCAACTGAAAATTTACTGGAAAGTGAAAAATCTGAATCTCACAGCGATGAATACGAACAGGATTATCATTCAGAAGAATATGAGACCGAGCAATGGCAGGCCGATGCTGATACCCAGCAATGGGGTGAAACCGCCGGGTGGTCCGATGATTTTTCCGAGCAACAGATCTCAGATACCAGCGTTTATTCATTAAGAGAACACCTGTTATCACAGATCAGACTCGCACATTTCAGCGATCTGGACGCAGCAATAGCCACAGCGATTGTTTTCGCACTGGACGACGACGGTTTCCTGGTGGACAGCATTGCCGAAATTCGCCAGAGCCTGCTACCGGAAATACTGTGTGAAGAGTATGAGATTGTCGCTGTTTTGCTTCGAGTACAACGTCTCGAGCCAGTTGGGGTGGCGAGCCGGGACCCCGGTGAATGCATCCGCGTCCAATTAGGTGCTCTGCCTTCAGGAACTCCAGGCAATGACCTTGCCCTGAAACTTGCCCGGGATTTTCTCGACCTGGTTGCAGCCAATGCCTACGAAGACATGCTGCGGGAAACAGGATCATCTCCGGACAACCTGATGCAGGCGTTGGAGTTGATTCGTGGACTCGAACCACGCCCGGGTGCACGTTTCGATAATCGCCGCGATGAATACCTGGTACCAGATGTCTACGTGCGTCAGGACGGAGACGAATGGGTGACGACATTAAGTCCAGAAAGCAATCCGCGCTTGAGTCTTAACAAGTATTACATATCACTGCTGCGTAAATCGGGTGGAAAGGATGCCGAGTATCTGAGGGGACGACTGCAGGAGGCGCGCTGGCTATTGTCCAGTCTCGAACTCCGTAACCGGACACTTTTAAAAGTTTCCCAATGCATCGTAGACAAGCAAAAACAATTCCTCACCGATGGTGAAATATCGATGAAGCCGTTGATACTCAAACACGTAGCTGAGAATGTCGGCGTACATGAATCCACCGTTTCCCGCGCCACAACACGTAAATACATGTTGACGCCGAGGGGGATTTTTGAATTGAAATACTTCTTCTCCAGTCATGTTCGGACCGTTGATGGTGGATTGATAAGCGCGACCGCAACCAAGGCCAGAATTCAGATAATGATTGAGAATGAACCCCCGAAGCAACCATTGAGTGACCAGGAAATGTCTGAGTTATTAAGGGAAACAGGTGTGTTGGCGGCGCGACGCACCGTTGCGAAGTATCGTGAATCCCTGGGTATTGGTTCTTCCAGTGAGCGTCGGCGTGCATATCGAAGAAACGTGAAATTTTAGTTCTGGAAAATATAGTAAATTCAGAAATTGAAGTATAAACTGTAAGTGTTACCGTCGAATTCAATGCCGGTCACCAGCAAAAGGGAAAATGGACAAACCTAGCGCATATTTTTCACAACCATACTCCGGCCATCAACCATTGAAACAGGCTGAACCGGCCTCAAGTCCATATTGAGGCGAACCCTGAATACAAGGAGATTATTGATGCAGATTAACGTTACCGGACATCATATTGACGTAACTCCAGCGCTGCGAGCCTATGTCACTGAAAAAACACAAAGGTTGAGCCGCCACTTTGATCAGGTTAATTCGATTCACGTCATATTAAACGTGGAAAAACTGCAACACCAGGCAGAAGCCACAGTGCATGCTGCGGGACGTACAATCTTTGCCACCCAAAGTGCAAAAGACATGTACGCCTCAATTGACGGCCTGGTGGATAAACTTGATCGTCAGGTACGCCGTTACAAGGATCGCATTACCAACCATCACCATGGCAGGCAGGACCCCATTGAGCCTGGACCCGGGTACTAACGCATCCATTCCCCATCAAGAAGCTGAACACTGACAAACGACCATGCTTGACAGCGATCTACTCAGTCCGGGACGTATCCTGGCCAATATCAGAATCAGTAGCAAAAAACGATTGTTGGAACTCATCAGCATCACACTCGCCAAGAAAAACAAGGATCTGAGCTCACGGGAGATATTCGAAAGCCTGTGCGCGCGGGAACATCTCGGCAGTACCGCACTGGGTGGGGGGGTCGCAATTCCTCACGGCCGTATCAACAGTACCAAAGCCGTTGAAGCGCTTTTTCTACGACTGGTTAAACCACTGCCTTTTGATGCGGATGACGGCCAACCGATCGATTTATTGTTTGCTCTGGTAGCACCCAAAAAATGTACAGCTGATCAAAAGAAACTGCTTTCAAATATTGCTGAGCGCTTCAGTGACCGGGAATTACTACAACAGTTGCGCGACGCTGCCGATGCCAACGAAATCTGGCACCTTTTGGCGAGTTCCCATCCAAACGACATGAACAACAGTACAGATCCCTGATTATGTTCAAGTGGTATGAATCAGCCACGTTTCGGAATGTGCGTTGCGAAGGCCAGAGCTGTATTAAGTTCGGCGCAGTGCAATCCTGCAAAGCAACAACATGCTGCCTGAAGCTGGTCTGAAGGCCGGTGCAGTAGTGAAATGTATGGAGACTGTCGAAAATGTTGCGGGGTTCATATATTCGCCCGACCCGGTGCAACATGCCGGCTGAATCTGCCCAGGAAGTCATCATTGTCAGTGGTATGTCCGGTGGTGGCAAATCCACCGCTTTAAACGCGCTGGAAGATCTTGGTTATTACTGCATCGACAATCTGCCAGCAGCTATGCTACCCGATTTTGGTCCGCAAATTTCTGCCAATCCGGGCTTGTATCAGAAGGTTGCACTGGGGATCGATGCCCGATCCCGGGAATTTGACCTGCAGGTTGTGCTGGATTGGATGGAATGGTTACGGGACAATGACTTCAGTTGCAAATTGCTGTTTATTACTGCTGAAAAGCCGGTACTGCTAAAACGCTTCAGCGAGACCCGCCGTCGACATCCACTGACCGGTAGTGATCATGTTCTACCGAATGCCATCGAAAATGAAAAACAACTGCTGGAACCATTACGCAGTCAAGCGGATCAGGTAATGGACACCAGTAACACCAATATTCACCAACTCAGGCGATTGGTCTGGAATTGTGTGGAAAACCAGTCCGGCAGCCCCACTATCGTATTGCAGTCCTTTGCCTTCAAGCGGGGTGTACCGCAGGATGTGGATTTTCTGTTTGATGCCCGAATTCTTCCCAATCCTTATTGGCAAAAAGAACTCCGTTCATTGACCGGAAGAGACAAGGCTGTCAGCAGGTGGCTGGAAAGAGATCAGAGTGTATTGAAAATGACCCTCGACATCGAAAACTTCATGAAGACCTGGCTACCGGAATTTCAGGGTACTCAACGAAGTTACGTAACCATTGGGATCGGATGTACCGGTGGAAGACACCGTTCCGTATACCTCACCGAAAAACTGGCAAAGACTCTGCACAAGGACCACGACAAAGTACTGATTCATCACCGGGAAATGTCCCGTTGGAGTACTTGACAGACAGATCATTCTGAAATTCCGGTCCCGGCGATTTCTGTTTTCGTTTCTGAACCAGCACGTCCAGTTGAGTATCAGGGGTTGTGGAATAACCCATCCTTTCTGTTTGGCAAGGTTTCAATATCTTGAATTTGTCAGTAAACCAAACTTCGCCAGCGCTCTGACCCACATTCCGGGGCTATCAAGATGAAATGCGTGCCTGCTCCTATTTCATTATAATAACGTTTTCTCGGGGTCGTAATCGTTAGTCTTGGCGACCTTTAATAACTCCCACAGAAGGTTGACGAAAATGTTGCGGGAAATTCAGCACGAAGAAAAAACAGCTCGTCAACTGGACCGCCTTTCCGAAGCGCTAGACAGCGGTGTTCAATCGCAGGTCAAACAACTCATCAACAGCCTAAGCGGCGCCGAAATAGGTGATTTGCTCGAATCATTACCACAGGCAAAACGCCAGGTTGTCTGGGAGTTGGTAGATACTGAACTTGACGGCGAAGTTCTGGTTGAAGTCAATGATGAAGTACGCGCCGGTTTGATTCGAGACAGTTCACCCGACGAGCTTGTACAGGCCATGGGTGAATTGGATATCGACGATCTGGCGGACATCCTGAATGATTTGCCGGATGCCGTTATCACCGAGGTCCTGCATGCCATGGACCGCCAGGAGCGCGAGCGCCTTGCCTGGGTCATGTCTTACCCGGAAGATTCTGCCGGTGGTTTGATGAACCCGGATGTGGTTACGGTAAGACCGGATGTCACCCTGGACGTGGTGCTACGATATATTCGGCTTCGTGGTGAGCTACCGGAAGTTTTTGACCAGTTATTTGTTGTGGACCGGGCAGGAAAATACCTGGGACAACTAAAGATATCCGATGTGCTGACCCAGGAGCCGTCCAAACAGGTTGCAGAATTAATCGACACTTCCACCCAGGCAATTCCGGTGGATACGCCCGACTCCCAGGTGGCAATCGAATTTGAACACCACGACCTGGTTTCAGCCCCTGTTACCGATCAGGATGGATACCTTTTGGGTGGCATCACCATTGATGACGTAGTCGATGTCATCCGTGAAGAGGGGGACCACATGGTCTTGACCGCGGCCGGTCTGGATGAAGAGGATGACATGTTCGCACCCGTGGTGCAGTCGGCTCTAAGACGCTGGGTTTGGCTTGGTTTTAATCTGATTACGGCATTGCTTGCAGCATCGGTGCTGTATGCATTTCAACCAACACTCGATCAACTGGTCGAGCTTGCCGTCCTGTTCCCGGTGGTCATGAGTATGGGAGGCATTGCGGGTACCCAAACCCTGACATTGATGATCAGGGGAATGGCAACCGGTCAGGTAAGCGCACGTAACACCATGGCGATTATGCGCAAGGAACTCGCGGTAGGTATATTGAACGGCATGGTATTTTCCATCGTGATTGCTGCCATTGCCTACCTCTGGTATGGAAACCCTGGCCTGGGTCTGGTTATGGCAGTAGCAATCATTATAAACCTGGTCGCCGGGGCACTCGCAGGCGCCCTGATACCAGTAATACTGAAGAGAATGTCCATTGATCCAGCGCTCGCTGGTGGTGTTGTGCTGACCACCGTTACCGATGTAATAGGCATCCTGGCATTCATCGGGTTGGCGAGCTATCTGCTCATCGCGAATTAATGCCGATCAATACCCAGAAAAATCCAGACAGCATGCCTCCAGGAGGCATACAGCAATGGCACCAACATCAATCAATATCAAGTCCATATCTATGAATGACCAAGTCTACAAAGATATTCAGATAAAAGAAGTCACCAGTAAACAGTTGCTTGACACTTTTATTCGGGTGCCCTGGAGTATTTACCGAGATGACCGGAACTGGGTTCCCCCATTGATCGCTGAACGCAAAGAAGCATTCTCACCCAGGCACCCGTATTTCAAACACGCTCAATGGCGGGCGTGGATTGCTTACCAGGATGGAAGTCCCGTAGGTCGCATATCTGCCCAGATTGATGAACTGCACCAGCAGCGTTATCAGAACAAGACCGGTTTTTTTGGTCTGATCGAAGCTCCCGATGATGACAACGTATTCCAGTTACTGTTTGAGGCCGCCGAGAACTGGTTGCGGGAACAGGGCATGCGACAGGTTGCGGGGCCATTTAATCTGGGCATCAACCAGGAAATCGGCGTTCTCGTTGATGGATTTGACTCCCCCCCATTTGTCATGATGGGTCATTCCCCACCTTATTATGGCGCAGCGATAGAGCGGTGTGGATACCAGGGTGCACAGGACCTTTTAGCCTATGAAATGGACAATAATACGCTGACCATACCCAGGATCATGCAGGCCCTGATCCGTAGAAGTGGAAAGCGGGTCAATGTGCGTTGTCTGAATAAGAGCAAAAGGGAAGAAGAACTTGAAACCATGCGGGATATCTTCAACGATGCCTGGGAAAACAACTGGAATTTTGTGCCTTTCACACGTGAGGAATTCAGCGCGGTTGGCAAAGAGTTGTTGATGCTGCTGCCCGCCGATTTTATCCATATTGCCGAACTTGATGGTGAAGCCGTCGCCTTTAATGTCCTGATTCCCAATATCAACGAGGCAATATCGGACCTCAATGGCCGCTTGCTGCCCTTTGGCTGGGCGAAATTGCTGTGGCGGCTAAAAGTGAAATTCCCCAAGACGGCCAGGGTCGCTTTGATGGGTGTAAGACAGAAATATCAAAACACCCGGTTCGGCCCCGCGCTCGCTTACCTGGTCATCAAGGCCGCCATGGACGCCGGCACCCAACGTGGACTGGAACGGGCCGAAATGTCGTGGATATTGCAACACAATCATGCGGTCAGGAATATTATCGAAAGCATTGGTGGCGAGGTAACCAAACGCTACCGCATGTACGAAAAGTACTTGTGATATATATTTCCCAAGCATCCCGGGTAACGATCAGGTGAGCGAATTCGAATTTACATTCCGATCGGTAATTCTGGCGGGTGATCGACCGGGTGGGAATGAGCTGAGCCGTGCTTTCAACATTCCGGCCAGCGTGCTGGTACCGGTTGCCGGAAAACCGGCGCTTCAATATGTAATTAACGCGATAAATGACAGCCGATATTGTCACGGAGGTATTATCTGCGGACCCGCCCGGGAGGTAGTCGAGGGCAGCAAGATCATGTTATCCCTACTGCAAACACCGGATTTCGATTGGCTTGCACCGGCCACTGGCCCCTCGGGAAGTGGCTTGTCAGCTTTGCATGAACTGGATCACTACCCTGCCCTGCTCACTGCCGGGGACCATGCGCTATTAACGTCTGAAATCGTTGATGATTTTTGTACAGGTGCACGCCACACAGCCAATGATTCAAATTTCGATCTGGTCATTGGTTTTGTTCCCCACACATTGGTACGGGCTGCATGGCCGGACTCAAAACGTACCATCATGAAGTTTTCAAATGGCCATTTTTGTGGCAGCAACCTGTTTGCCGTGATAAACCCGAAAGGATTGAAATCGCTGGAATTCTGGCAACAGGTTGAATCAGAACGCAAACAACCCTGGCGCATAGCACGCCGCTTTGGAGTACTTGCCCTGATTCGTTACCTGCTGAGACGACTGACGCTCGAAGATGCCTTGCGGGCACTATCAGGTGCGGCAGGTTGTCGTATCGGGTTTGTACTTCTGGATCAGGCCCGAGCCGCGGTCGATGTGGACTCTGTTGCAGATCAGAAACTCGCAGAGGAAATACTTTCCAGGATTTAATGTTTATCCAGTAAGCGATTCAGATGATCTCCCAATCTGTGGGTCAATGCCAATATGGTCAATGTCGGATTCGCCCAACCACCGGTGGTGAAAACCGAACTGCTCGCAATGTGAAGATTGTGATAGCCGTGAACGGTGCAATTTGAGTCGACAACACCCGTGCGGGCAGAATCACTCATGCGTGTTGTCCCCATATGATGATAACCACCGATGGGATGGTTACCCACGCTGGCATCGACCGGCCATTCGGGTCGACCATCCTCCAGCCACTGGTATGTTGATACTTTCCCCAAACCCAGTCGGGCAAATTCCCGTTGCAATGCTTTACCGAATTGCAGCATGGTTTCCTTGTCCAGTGCACACAGCTGCCAGTCCAGATCCGCCCTGTGGTTACCGAGTTTGTCCCTTTGCTCTGAAAGACGCACTCTGCTATCGGGGTTGGGAGCTTGCTCGGCCCTGGCGATCACATACAGGCCCATACGGTTCATCTTGACGCCAAACCGTAGCAGGGGCATTGAAATGTGACCCTGCAACCAATCCTGCATGCCGCGCCAGGTTTGCCATAGCGCACGACCGGAACGAGATGGTGACAGGCTGTGTTTCAGGTTCAGGTAAACCCGTTTGCTGATGGTGGCGCCCCTACTCGGGTCTTTTTGCAGTTTGAACGTTGCTGCGCTGTTCAGTATTCCCAGACGGCGTTGCTGTGACTCGGGCAGTACCAGAGCGGGTGCAAGTGGGACATCCCCTGCAGGGTATCGTTTGCGGTACAGCGCCCAGAACATGGCAGGATCATCGGTTTCAATCTGTGCAATCCTACCGTGCGGATGCTCCATAAAATAGCGACCTACCTGGTCAAATTGATTGCCAATCCCGTCCTGCTCTACGCTGTTTGATGCCAGCAACAAACGGGCATTTTCGATCGCACCACAGGCCAGCACAAAGTGCTGTGCCGTGACCTGAAGCCTCCTGCCGTGTAACGTTCTGGCTTCCAGACTGGTTATGTTGCCTGCATTGCCCGATGCCTGCAGGTTGACCACATTTGCATGTATCACAAGCCGAATATTTTGCGCCTGTATCAGATCATCACTCCTGCGACTGTTGAATCGTTCTGCAAGGGCATCAAAACGCCAAAACCGGGTGGTCATTTCCTCACGGTCAAAATCAATGGGCGAAATCTGCAATTGATCCCAAATATCTGTCTCGTAATCAAATGCCCCCAGTTGTAATGAGTCATGTGCGAAACGGTAGTAAGGCATGAGCTCATCAAGTGTTATGGGCCAGCCACTGTGTGGTACCCAGTCTCTTTTCTCGAAGTCAATCCGGTCCAGCGGAACACAGCGGCCGCCCCAGATATTGGTCGTTCCACCAAAAAATCTCAGTCTTGCGTGATCCAGGTCGTAATATTCCATACCGACATTTCTGCCATCAAACAACGACTGGGTTTCATCCTCATAATCCATTCCCCCGCCTTCCAGCAGACAAACATCACGCCCTGTTTTCATCATGTTTCGCGCCAGCGCAACTCCAGCCGCACCGCCTCCCACAATACAAACTTCACTTTCCAGCACCAGGTCAGATGAGGCTTTTTCAAGGTCGATTAACATATTCTTAATCCGTAGTCTGTTACCCTGCGTGCAAACCTGGGGGGGACCAGGGTAGAAGACGCGAGAAACCAATTGGATGTCACAGCAGACATTGTATCAATTCTGCATTTTGCAGAATGACTGATTCATGTTTTAATGCACCACTTTTCAGCAGACTCCCATACCCAAATCAGAGGAATTTCGATTGAAAGTAATCATACTAAGCGCAGGACAGGGGCGCCGGCTGATGCCATTGACTTCAAATATGGCCAAATGCTGTCTGCCGTTGCACGGCACTTCGATACTCGAGTGGCAATTGAATCAAATTGCGCTATGCGATATTGATGAGGTGGTGGTCGTCACCGGATTCGCCAGCGAGCAGGTTGACTCAATAGTTGAGCGGGTCAGTAATGTGCCGGTCGAAACGCTGCACAACCCAATGTATGCCCATACCGACAACCTGGGGACCTGTTGGGAGGCACGGTTTGAAATGACGGGTCCCTTTGTATTGATGAATGGTGACACACTCTTTGAGGCCGCCATACTGCAACGTTTGCTCAAAAGCGAAAATGAATATCCGATAACGCTTGCCACCGACACCAAGGCCAATTTTGATCTGGATGATATGAAAATCATCGCAGATGGTGACCGCTTGTTAAAGGTCAGCAAGCAATTGGATATTCACCTGGTCAATGGCGAAAGCATAGGAATGATGGTGTTTAACCAGGATGGTGCAAATGCCTTTACACAGAAACTCGAAGAAATGATGGACAAAAAGGACGCCCTGAAATTGTGGTACCTTTCAGCAATTGACCAGCTCGCCAGTACGGGTATAGTCGGCATTTGCCCCATCAATGGTCTGAGTTGGTGTGAGGTGGATGACGCGTCGGATTTCGCTGCGGCCGCAGATATTGTAGCCCTGTGGTCATAATCCGGCGGTACACTTCAATACACCCGGGCACCGTCAAGCGGTCATTCAACGGATTTTCAGGACTGGAACCTCAATCAATACACCACCAGTGCCACTGGCCCTGTACTGGTCAGTGGTGATATCAAATTCAATGGTTTTACTCCTGATTACCTCGTCACCCAACTTGAGAATTGCCCCACCGGACAGACTCAGTGTATTGGCGGAACGCAGATACTCCACGATCGGCGCACTGGCCTCTACCGGCCCCCACAGATGATCATCCGATTTGCTGATACTGAAGCGTGCCGGTGTGCCCTGCAGACTCACCTTTTCCGGTGTATCAAGACGTCCATAAACCGTTGCCTGCTCAGACGTCAAGCGCCATTCTGAGCTCAGCATCACAAAATGGCCGTTGAAATATAAAATTGCAGACTCCTCGTCTTCCCTGGCCTCATCGGCACTGATGCTGATGGTGTCAAAAGCGTCCTCTCCCAGTGGAGATGACAAACAGGGCAAAGGCAACATGGCGAATATCAACAAGACGCCTGCATGAACCGCACTTTGTGAAATAATGTCTTTTCTAATTCTCATAGTAGGTTGAGATATTCATTGCCATGATAGTGGAAATCGCAAACGAACTGATTGATCATAGCAAGTATTGCCATGGCAAGGACAAGACCTCACCCATTTTTCAATCATTATCTCAATCATGATTATTGACCGTTACATGATCCGGGAAGTCGTGCAGCCATTTGCGGCGATCCTTGTTGCTCTGTTGGTGATCTTCATTACATTCAGCCTCAGCCGTTTGCTGGTGGATGCCGATGCAGGTCTTTTGCAGCCCGGTGAGGTCGCCCGGTTGACCCTGCTCAAATCCATCATCTCCCTCGATGTATTGCTGCCTCTGAGCCTGTACCTGGCGGTCATGACGGGTCTTGGCCGGCTATATGCCGATTCAGAAGTCTACGCAATGCGAGCTGGTGGAATATCTGAAACGCGGCTGCTGAGGCCTCTGATGCGGCTGACCATGGTATTGGCTGTCGCTGTTACTTTACTGTCGGTATGGGTGAGGCCATGGGCCTATGCACAATCTTTTGAAATCAAGGCGGCGGCCGAGGCGTCCGCGGAAACCGGCCGGATCAGGGCAGCAAGGTTTTACACCTTTGAGGGAAACAACCGGACCGTATTTATTGAAGATATTGGTGAAAATGGCAGTGACCTGAGTGGTATTTTCATCCGCACCCGGAAAGGGGCCGATCTGCAGGTAATCACAGCGTCCAGTGGTGTTTTCAGTTATTTTGCCAAGCCCGGACTTCATCGCCTGCAATTGAATGACGCAAAAGTTTTTAAAAAAGTCCAGAATGGCAGTGATTTTTCCGCTCACTTTGGAACGTTCACAATGTGGTTACAGGCGCAGAAACCGAAGCCTCCGGGTTACAAGGTTAAGTCGGCCACCACAATCGAACTGATACTCTCTTCCGAAGCCCCGGACCGTGCTGAATTTCAGTGGCGTATGTCCACTCCAATTTCTGCTTTGTTGCTGGCTCTGGCTGCGATCCCGCTGAGTCGCAGCCGCCCACGGCAGGGTCGCTATGCCAAGATGCTATTGGCGGTCGGCATTTATGCCATCTATTTCAACTTGTTGGACGTAAGCCGCAGCTGGGTGGAACAGGGCAGCTTGAGTTTCATATGGTGGGTACCGGGTGCCCTTGCTCTGCTTGTAGCCGGACTGTATCTCCCCAGTAGACGTAGAAAAGTGAGAAAGCACCGTGCTGCGAATTGATCGCTATATCATGCAGAGGTTTCTCGCAGGCATTGTACCTGTAATGCTCCTGTTGCTTGCCCTGTTCAGTTTCCTGAGTCTGGCGGAAGAACTGGAAGAGGTCGGAAAGGGTGACTTCACCCTGCCGGATGCTTTGATGGTGGTGTTCCTGACCACACCCAAACGGATCGTGGAGCTGCTTCCAGTAACAGCTCTGCTGGGCGGGCTTCTGGGTTTGGGTGCCATGGCCAATAACCGCGAATTGATCGCCATCCGTACCTCCGGTCTTTCCAAGCAACGCATTGCGCAGACCGTGACCGTGTTGGCCATTTTCCTGGGAATATTCATTACTGCCTTGCAATTTTCAGTTGTACCGGGGTTTGAACGTGAAGCAGTTCATCTGCGTGGTAAGTCGATCCGGGAAATGGGCTCGGGAGTGGCTGATTCGGGCGCCTTGTGGACCCGCAATGGCGCTTATTTCATTCACGTTGACGAAGTGCTGTTTGACCGTACTCTGGCCAATGTCGAGATTTATACCACCGATGAGCAAGGCAGACTTACCCAGTTGATACAAGCATCGCGTGCCGACTATGCCGGCCAGGACAACTGGCTGCTTCGAGACGTGTTGCAGAGTGATCTGCAAAACACGCAAGTATATGAGGTAAAAGAGGAACGTATGCTTTGGCCTGGTCTGTTGTCGGCAGACCAGGCCGCGGTTCTGATGTTACCCCTTGAGGCGCTGGCACCTCATGATTTGATCAATACCATTGTCAATCTGAAGCAAAATAACCTGGATACCCACAACTATGAAATCGTGCTTTGGCAGCAGGTCAGCCTGCTGCCCGGCTTACTGGCAATGTCACTGTTATCGCTGCCCTTCTTGCTGGGCTCCGTCAGATCGGTATCAGCCAGCCAACGAATCATGATCGGTGGATTGATTGGAATTGGTTTTTACCTGGTCCAGCAACTGAGTGGTCACCTGGCGGGAATCCTGGGTGTCAACCCATCTTTACCTATCATGATCCCACCTTTCCTGTTACTCGCCATTGCCATTGCAGCGTTACGGCACCGCATACTGTAGCTCACCCGGTATCTGTGTTGATTTGCCAGACTTGCCGGTCGACCGTGGCAAATTCCAACCTATCTTGCGAATCGATGGAAATGGATTTCAATTCCATTCGAATTTCGGTGATACCACCATGATTTTCCAGCTCGATCACACGATACGATGCATCGCTGATACTGGAGGCGGATGCTGTGCAAAATATGCGCGTATCACCCCGATACTCATCCCGGTTGTGGTGGAGATGACCGTGGAATATCAAATTTGGCGGGTATCGATCCAATAAGGATTCAAGGGCTCGCGTATCTGCAAGCGCCTTTCGCCATCGGGCCATACCAGGCAGTGGCGGGTGGTGAATCAACAGGCAAACCAGTTGCTGCTCGCGCGTGGCCTGTTCCAATAAGTGGTCCAGTTTCTGTAATTGTTGACGACCCAGTTTTCCCCTGGCCATAAATACCGGGGTGACGCAGGCGCTGGATATGCCAATCAGGGACAGGCCATTGAGCTTGCGCATAACCGGGAACCCTGCACCCGCACCGTGATCGCCGCCGGCGGCACCGTGAAACATGTATTCCCCCCATTCGTCCAGGACCGCCGCTTCACTTCCGGCAGCATAAACATCATGATTTCCCGGAATCACCATCACTCGCTCAACTGGTCCAAGTAGCCGCAGCCATTCGGTTGCCTGTTCGATCTCTTCTCTCAGCCCAATCTGAACCAGGTCGCCCGTCACCAGAATCTGATCCGCATTTTCGGCTTTAATCGAGGTAAACATTTCTTCAATCACGGAGGTTCGATGGTGTTTCCGGCGGTTTTTCTGCCATGACAGGTAGCCTGACCAGCGCTTTCCCAGCAGTGAGGCATATTTCACCTCGTGCAAATTGCTCAGGTGTAGATCAGTAAGATGAACCAGGCGCATACTAACTCAGCAATCCCTGTATGCGACCAATCCTTTGCCGGTCACTCTCGCACTGTCTATAATCCATGCTTTCATGAGTTTGATCAATCGTCAGACGCCCTTTCCATTCATTGTCCCGAGTCGCAATATATCATGACCATCTACGCACTTGTCTCTGAAATATCTCCCGTAATATTGTGGGGTCTCAACTCAAGGCAAAGACTCAAACGTCAATTGAAAGAGATTGGCAAGGAATCTTCCTCTCAATTCGGCAAAATACACTGGCTGAATGACCTGGGAGAGTTACCGGAAAACAGCCCTGTCCTGTTAATAAATGGATTGTTCCTGTTCGACAACGACACCCTGAAAGCCGTGCTGGAACACCCCGAATCCATCCTGGCATACGACAATGAACTGGTTGCGGCGGCGAACCTGGGCAATTCGAACCAATCAAGACAGGTGCTGGACCAAATGCTGGGTAAACGTCAGGATCTTCCTGCGGGACCGGGCGTGCTGGAAACCCGGGATCTGCAAACTTTTGATGAAAATCTTCGCAGATCATCCACAGCACTGCTTGAGTACATCGGAGAAAAACGCAAGACAGAACTTGAAAACAAGTTATACGGCAACGCCTATCGGGGCATTACCGACCTGGTAACCAAGTTTCTGTGGCCAAAACCCGCCAAACGCGTCGTACATCTGTGTGCCGGCCTGGGGATATCCCCAAATATGGTTACCAGCGCAGGGTTGGGATTGGTAATTGCAGCCTGCTACCTGTTCTACGAGGGCCATTATGGATGGGGGTTGCTGGCAGGATGGCTGATGACATTCCTCGACACGGTTGACGGAAAACTGGCGCGGGTCACCGTCCAGTCCAGTAAATTCGGTCACTTGTTCGACCACGGCATTGACCTGTTTCATCCACCCTTCTGGTATATCTACTGGGGTATGTCGCTGACCGGTCTGCAAACGGTAGCGGGTGTCCATCAGGAACAAATGTACTGGCTCATCATAGCCGGCTATGTTGTTGGCAGAGTAGTGGAAGGCGTATTTCCATTTCTCGGTGACTGCGGTATTTTCACCTGGCGTCCATTCGATGCCTGGTTCAGGCTGGTCACAGCCAGACGCAATCCCAACCTGATTTTATTGACCCTCGCCTTGTTTATTTCAAGACCGGACTGGGGCTTCATTGCCGTTGTATTCTGGACTGCCTTTACCACCATTGTTCTGGTACTGCGGTTGCTTTATGCCGTCATGGTAAGGGTTAGCCGGGGACCATTGTCATCATGGCTGGGCGAACCGGACGTCGCCACCGGTCCGCATGCCCGCTCCTTCTCCATTTTCGGAGCAACGCGGGGGGCCTATGCGGGGTAGCGATGAAACCCGCCGATTGACCAGACGTCGCATCGAGGGGCAGGCCCGGTCAAGTCAAGATTGGCGCGATGATGCGGTGCTGGCACCGTTGTTGAATCAAATCTGCAAAGAGCACCAGGCTTCATTACTGGCTGTGCTGGTATACGGGTCATGGCTTAGGGGTAAACGGGATACCATGCTGGATTTCTATGTTCTGGTAGAAGATTACCAAACACTTGATAGCGCCTGGCAGCGGTGGCTATGCGCTCTATTGCCACCCAACGTCTACCATATTCATTGCAGGTCCAATGAGAGTGACCCAGAAAGTGATGATCTTCGGGCGAAATATGCGGTCCTGACCCTGGACAGATTCAAACACGCCATGAAACATGATTTTCACTCCTATTTCTGGGCGCGGTTTGCGCAACCCTGCGAAATAATTTATGCGAAAAATGACCAAGTGCAAGCAACACTGGTCGAATCCTTCAGTCGCGCTGCCCTGAGCTTTACCAGACGGGTACTACCCGCAATCCAGGACCGGTTTGACAGCAGGGAACTGTGGACCCAGGGACTCGCAATGACCTACCGCTGCGAACTCCGCACAGAGAGCGGTAATCGTGCTGATTCCCTTTATGATTTTGCCCCGGATTACTATGCCGAACTAACCACCGCACTGGCCCAGGACCTGAAGCAATTTGAAGTTGCACACACTAACGACGTGTTCCGGAATAACTGCAGCATCCGTTCCAGGAAATTATCCGGATTGGGTTGGGGATTGAGACGAATTCAGGGCAAGCTGTTATCGGTATTGCGATTATTCAAGGCGGCTTTTACTTTCAACGAGCCTCTGGCCTACATTTTATGGAAGATTGAACGACACTCAGGGCAATACATCGAACCCACACCACGACAACTCAGGCATCCCCTGATATTTGCGTGGCCGTTGTTGTGGCAGCTATATCGCAGAGGGGCATTTCGCTAATGCAGGAAGGTGTCTCAGGACGGGTTCTGAAGAATTTTGGTGTCGTTCTCAGGGGACGCGGCATCGCAGCCCTGTTTACCCTCACTGCAACGGCACTGATGGCCAATTCCCTGTCTGCCTCTGAATTCGGACTGGTTATCCTTTTGCACACCTACGTATTGGCTGTACGGGGAGCTCTGAACTTCAGAACTTTTGAAGCCGTAGTACGGTTTGGTGTTCCACTGCATGAAAGCAATGATGATCAGGGGCTAAAACGTCTTTTCCGTAGCACCAGCATAATTGATTTTACGGCCAGTGCTGCGGCCACGCTGGTGGGGGTTTCCGCCGCTTCAGTGGCTGGCGGATTCCTGCACTGGGACGACCAGATGGTTTCTCTGGCGACTTTGTATGCCCTGGTCATGCTGACCACTGCAATTGGCACACCCAACGGAATATTACGACTCTATGATCGATTTGATGCCCTCAGTGTCTGGTATACCGTCGGGCCCCTCGTCAGGGTTGTATTGGTCGCCATTGCCTGGATGCGTGATGCGCATATGTACGTGTTTATTTCTATTTGGGCAGTAGCATTTTTGGTGGAAAACAGCTGGCTGTTCATACGCGGGCACAAAGAATTACGTGTTCACCTTGGCGGGTCAATCTGGCAAGGGTTTCAATGGCGGGAAATTCGCCAGACCAGCAGGGAGTTCCGGCACTTTATTGCGGTTGTTTACTGGCAGACCAATGTGGACCTGCTTCCTAAACACCTGGCTGTTTTGCTCGCCGGTGGATTGCTCGGCCCGGCTGCCGCCGGTATGTTTCGACTGGCACGCGATTTCTCCACCATACTGAGCAAACCCGCCATGATGTTACGTGAGGTGCTGTTTCCAGACCTGACCCGCATTTTGCATACCGGATCCGAGGGCTTTCACGAATTGGGGTACCGTGCGGTTCGGCTGGCTGGCCTGACGGGACTCGTGCTGGTGATGGTATCAATACCGACTGCCGGGCCGGTGCTGGGTATTATTGGTGAAGAATACACGCGTGCATCCACATTGGTGACCTTAATGTTACTGGCAGCGACTTTTGAACTTGCCGGCTCACCACTGCGTGCCGCAGCCTACGCCATGGGCCGGGTATCAAGCACACTTCGTATTCATATACTCGGTGTGATGGTTTATTTTGGTCTGTTTTATTTTCTGACACCGGGTCTGGGTCTGACCGGGCCGGGTATTGCTGCCATTGTTGCTTCGTTTTTAACCTTGCTGCTGATGCTCAGGCTGGTCAGATTAACCCCTGGGGATCCTGGCAGCACCTGAAATGACTCAGGTCACCTTCAGTTCTGTAAACTTTTCGATTATCGTGCTGATCTGTTCATCTGTATGTGCGGCGCTGACACTACAACGCAGAAAGCTGGCCCCTCCCGGGGTCGCCGGTGGCAGCATCAGATTCACATATACACCAGACTTGAGAAGTTGATACCAACTGGACAGTGCCGTATCCCTGTCCCGGAACCGAACGGCTATCACCGGGCTCACTTCCGGTCCCAACTCATAACCGAGACCCTGCAAGCTGGAATAAAGCCGCCTGGCACTGGCCCACAATGTGTTTCTCAATTCAGGCCGCGATCTTAGCTGCCGCAATGCTTCACGGGTCGTTGCGATTACCGACGGACTGGGTGAGGCAGTAAAGATAAAGGGGCGGGACACGTATCGGAACAGACCCAGCACCTCATGGCGGCTGGCACAAAAACCACCCATTGCCCCCAGGCTTTTACTGAATGTGCCCACGGTAAAATCAACCTGGTCCAGTACACCCTGTGCTTCTGCCACGCCACGGCCATGTTCACCATATACACCAAGTGAATGGGCTTCATCCACCAGCAGCAAGACACCGAATCTCTGCTTTAACTCTGAGATTTCGGCCAGGGGCGCGCAGTCACCCAGCACACTGTACATACCCTCGGTGACAATCAAACAGCGGTTGGCACGGGTCTCCAGACGCTTGAGACGTTTTTCAAGACTTTGTACATCATTATGTTTGAATCGAAACACATCTGCGCCACTCATACGACAGCCATCGTAAAGACTTGCGTGTGCATCCGAATCCAACAGAACCACATCACCTGAACCCAACAAGGCAGTGAGCACACCAAGATTGGCCGCATATCCCGTTGAAAATACACCCGCGTTGGGGCATTGATAAAAATCGGCCAGTTCCCTTTCCAACGCGATATGGGCAGCGTAACTGCCGTTTGCCATACGCGAGCCTGTTGTCCCGCTTCCAAAGGTTTCCAATGCTTCAACACCGGCGGCGATACAAGCTGGGTCAAACGTCAGCCCCAGGTAATTATTGGTGCCTGCAAGGATGGTCTTGCGACCGTTCACTGTCCCCAGCGTTGCGGTGTCAATAGTGTCAAAAACGACGGCTGTCGGATCCTGTCCGGTACAACCCAAAGCATTCTTGGTCTCTTTGACCGCAGCAAACTTGTCCAGCAATGACATCGGGCTCTGCCTATTCCTGATGAGCAGCGGCTACCACACCGGCAAGGTCTTCAATGGTGTGAATATTCGACAGGCTCTCCAGGTCGACGGTGATATCGAAATGATCTTCCACTTCCAGCATGTACTCCATGACCTGAAAAGAATCCAGTTGCAATTCCGTTACCATATTGGTCGAAGCGGTAATCAATTTATTGCTCAGTGGTGATTTCACCCAATTCTGTTTCAGATATTGTGTCAGTAATTCTGCCAGCTGATCGCTAATTGATTCAGTCGAGCTATTCAAACGAGCCTCCACAGGATGTGAAATTCTGAAGGGTAGGATTGTATCGCAGCATACGTTAAAAGTACGTGAAAATCATTCAAATTTCAGGGAGAGATGCCGGGGTTTCCCGGTTCAAACATTGTGCGAGTACCCTGGTGCAAATCAAAACGTGGTTGCCATAGAGTCGCAGCTGAATAACTGGCGTTATCACCCAGCCATTCCGTCTGTACCAGTTCACGAACTTTACCGGGCGTCAACATGGGCGAATAACCCATAACCCGTGAGAAAAAGAGATTTATATTTGCGGTGATTTCCAGCAACGCTCTGGGGATCCTGAATAACCGGTAGCGACCCCGACCCACGGCCTCAGCTATTGCTTTCCAGTTATATCCGCCGGGACGTCCGTCATCGATGGCATAGATCTGACCCCGGCATTGACGCCAATTGAATAACCACGCAACTACCGCTTCAGCCAGGTCTTCAACATACAACAATGACAAACGCTGATCGACCGGCCCCGTGTGTGCTATCAGTCCACGCCTGGCCATCTTCAACAGCGCCAGCATTTCACGGTCACCGGGTCCATAAACGGCAGGCGGGCGTATTATGGTCCATGGCAGTTGGGGGCTATTGAAAAGAATTTGTTCACCATCATGCTTGCTGCGGGCGTAATCGGAGAGTTGGGGGCGGGTCGCGGCCAGAGAGGAAATCAGTAGCAATGGAGGTGCATCCGTGAGGCCTTCCAGCACTTCGATCATCACCTGGACACCCTTGACGTTGGCGGTGGCAAAATCTGCTGGTGAGCCTCCTCGAACGCTGCCTGCACAGTACACGACGGCACTGGACCCGGCCACGATTTTCTTCAGGCTCTCCACGTCCGTCAGATCGACCGGACACTGTTGGCATTGAGCAGGGACTCGTGGGTCTTTTTCCTGCCCGGGACGGACCATTGCCCGCACATCACAGCCCCTTTCCAACAAATTGGAAACCACATGACGGCCTATGAAACCGGTTGACCCGGTGATGAATATCGGTGCTGAGGCTAACTGCAAATCAGGCAGGCTGTTTGTCAACAACCCTGATTGCAGATTTTTCTACATGCTCCAGGGTTTTCCGTGCCAGATAGTCCTGCTTGGATTGGGAACGCGAAAGCTTTCCGGATGAGGTTCTTGGCAGTGTTCCCCTGGGGGTCAGGTCAATCAACACATTGATGCCAAAATGTTCATGCACGGATTTACCAATTTCTTCTATGATGTGCAGTCGTTTGTCCTGGTCTTTTTCCTTGGTTTCAACCACCAGAACCGCCTGTTCTTCGTGTGCCCCCAGACCGATGGAGAAAGCGGCTACGCCACCCAGTTTCACACCGATTGTTTGCTGGGCGAGAACTTCAAGATCGTAGGGCCAGATATTGCGACCCTTGATAATGATAACGTCTTTGCTGCGAGAGGTGATCACCAGGTGATTACCAATGCTGTACCCTATGTCACCTGTATTCAGCCAGCCATCGTCCGAAAGAACTTTGCGTGTGGATTGCTCGTCCTTGAAATAACCACGCATGACACTGGAACCCTTGAGGTGGATTTCACCACAATTTCGATCGTTTAACTTGTTTCCATTCTTGTCAAGGATCGCGAATTCAAATCCGGGCAATAACTTGCCGCAATCAACATACGCCGATACGGATGCGCCATCACCGTCGGCAGGACGTGCCTCTCCGGTGTCAGCCATTAACTGTCTGTCCACGACATCAATACCCAACCCTTCTCCCAGTGGAGCAAAGCTGGTCGCCAGCACACATTCCGCCATGCCATAGCAGGCAACAAAGGCATTCCGGTCAAATCCACTGGGTTGCAGAATATCTGCAAAGGTCTGCAGGGGCTCCGGATTAATCCGTTCTGCGCCGACGCAGGCCGCCCGCCATTTGCTTAAATCGTAGGTTTCAATATCAGAAGGGCGCAAACGTTTCGCGCACAACGCATATCCAAAAGTAGGAGCCGAGGAGATGGTACCGCCATTTTCTGAAAGAATCTTCAGCCAAAGACGCGGACGCATTGCAAAAGTCCGTGAGCCGAGGTAATCAACTGACAACTGGCTGATCAGTGGCACCAGGATAAATCCGACCAGACCCATATCATGATAAAAGGGAAGCCAGGAAACAAAGCGGTCATGGGTATCGAGCTTTAGTCCATAACGGGCAATTTCCCGCAGATTATTCAATACGGTCTTCTGCGTGACTTCGACACCCCGCGGAAAACTGGTGCTGCCGGAGGTGTATTGCAGATAGGCGGATTCGTCCGTAGATAAAGCTACAAAATCTTTGTCGGACTGCGGCAGGGCATCAAAATCTTCCTGTTTTCCGGCCACCAGCAAGTCCAGACCCTGTACCGCTTCTTGCATGAAATTGGCATGGGTATCGGGTGCGACAACGATTGATGCGCCACAGCTTTTCAACATGCGCCTCACCTGGCTGACATAAGCACCGTGTGCACCCAGTTGAATACCTGCCGGCAATGCAACCGGAATCAACCCGGCGTACTGGCAGGCAAAAAAGAAGCGGTGAAACATGGGTTCCGTTTCAGCGATGATGCCAACCCGTGCACCATGCTCACAACCCAGACTCAGCAGACGTCTGGCCAGTACCCTGGCCTGATCCCGCAGGTCTGTATAGGAAAGCACGGATGAAAGTCGACCGCGACCGTCATAGAAGTTAAACCCTGTATCGCCCCGCGCTGCGTACTCAAGCGCTTCAACAAGATTTGAATACCCCGTGAATTTAACCGGCAGGGTCTTATTGACAGATGTTGGCTTAATAGAGTTCATTTGCCCTGTGCCCGCACAAAGTTTCCGTACCAAGAAGAATTAATCACCACCAAGTTTGGCCTCTGTTTTAGAATTTTTGGCTGTTGGTTATGTCAACATTAACAAGCCAGAGTTATCTCCCCACCCACGCTCAGTACAGGCAATTTTCTCAAAATTAGCGCATAAAGTCGTTAATTAAATGTAAATTCGCCTGTTTTATTTGCACGTCCGCTACCAGATACTGAACCGCGGAACTGGCACAATCCTGCTAATTCTACCAAATAACGTGCAAAGAACGCCATTCCTGATTGATTTTTTTATAATTCGACCAACGGGAATGTGTTTGCCAGGAACGAAAACAGGCTATTAATAATCCTGATGATTCATCAATTCCGACCCGTTTTTTCGAGCGAAACACTGGATCTTTCACCTTTATTCGCAATTTCCCCATGCCCAGTTTCATGCCATCGTGCCCACGTAACTATTCCTTTATGTATTTTTGCATCCTGAATATTTCAATTTAACCCGGTTGGAATAAAGGCAGATTCCTTGAATCACAGGAATCGTAACCGTCAAACACTGTCTGTCTGAATTAACCGTGGCCTGCAGGTAACTCGTGGACAGCAACAAAAATTGACCCGGTTCCCGGTTTTACGCTGAATCAACCGGGTTGTTCAAATCAATCTGTGGCTTTATCCATTTTGTCGAACGTCTGGCCAGCAAACTTCAATGATTGAACTGTTCCATTGGGACTGATGGAAAATGGCAGCAAAAACTTGAAATCCAGGTCTTCGCGCTCTGCCAGAAAAGTATCCAGGTGCCAGTGACTCAGCATGATGTACATATTCGTGGTTAGCAATTTCATCCCGGTTTCGGATTGAACAATCGAAACTTCTCCCACGGCTGCGTTATGGTAGGTTCCGGTAAAATCTTGCGTTGGTAAACTGGCCACGGTACCGGGAAGACGCTCGGAGACTGTTTTTTCCCATCGCTCTTTCTGTTTTTGCTCACGACCGGTATACAGTGCGAGCACCTCTTCGTTCCAGTCACGTCTGGTTTCCGTGGGTTCTTGATCCATGATCTGCCACAAAACAGCATGACGCATCTCGGCATGATCACGATTACCCAGTATCACCACGGCCCGGTTGTGCTCCCGGTCCAAACCAATCAGGGCAATGAGGCCACTCAGACTACCGGTATGAAAATCAATCTTACGACCCTGGAAATCCTGTTGAAACCAACCCAGTCCATAGCTCAGCCAGTTCGGATGTGTGATTTCCGTAGTCGGGTAAAAATCTCCGGCTTCGATAAGCATCTGGGGTTTAAAAAGCTCGGCAATACCAGCCTCGGAAAGCAGTCTCTGACCATCACCGGTCACACCGCCCCGTAACAGGAACTGCGCCCAACGACCCATGTCAGATACGGACGACCAGACCGATCCTGCAGCATCCGCCAGGTCCGGGTCCAGATTCCATTCAGTCAGCGATAAACTATCATTGAAATACAGATAGGGCATTACATGGACCTTGTCCTCCCCTATCCTGCCTCTGGATGCATAGGTTTCATGCATTGCCAATGGCGACCATATGCGCTCACTGACAAATTCTTCCCATGCTTGACCACTGAGCCTTTCAATGATCAGACCAAGTAACTCAAACATGGTGTTCTGGTATTGAAATCGTGATCTGATTGATGCTGTAGGGTCCACGTGCCGGAGACGCTTGATCTGCTCCATCAATGGCGTTGACTGCAAAAACGACCAATAATCCGTTGAACTGAGTCCGGTGCGGTGCGTCAGCATATCGCGTACGGTCACCTGGCTATTGAGCCAGGCATCGGCAAACTGCAATTCCGGCAAGTGATCGATGGCCAGATCATCCAGCGCCAGCTTGTCTTCCTCCACCAGCATCATGATGGCGGCCGCTACCATGGCCTTGGTGGTGGAGGCAATAGCGAACAAAGTGTGTTCGTCCACTGCACTGCCGCCATCAGCAGCGGTGCTGCCAAAACCCTTTTGAAACAACAGGTCCTGATCAGTCACCACGGTGACAGCCATACCAGGTACATGCCAGGCGCTCATACCTTTTTCTATAAAGCCGGGTAATTGCTCGATAACGGCGTCATCCGCCAATAACATCCCATGGAACAGGAAACAGGCAGCGATAAGAGTTCGGGTCAGGACGCTCATAATTAATTATCCACTTGAATGTGGTCTGCATGATAAGGGCCAACAGGTTTTTGTCCAGTTTCAATGTGGGCTCCTGGTCTTCAAAGCGGATGCATCCAGGCCATCATTGCGGCACACTTGAGCCTGATAACCCTTATCAGGCCCTGATAACTGATGACCTTTGCGATCTGGCTGACCGTAGTATCCATTTGCCTGCTCGGAGCCATGTCTCCCGGGCCATCACTGGCAGTGATACTCAGACAAACACTCAGTGGTGGGCGCAGGAACGGTCTTGTTGCTGCATGTACCCACGGTTTGGGTATCGGCGTGTATGCGTTTGCATGTATTTCGGGTATCGCGGTCGTCATAACCACGTCTGGCTACCTGTTCGCTGTCCTGCAATGGATGGGTTCGTTTTACCTGATTTGGATGGGAGTAAAAGGACTGCTGTCCCGCCCACCGGCGGATACCGCTGCGATGGAACCACCTACAAGGCAAAGTGCTGCTCGCGATGGCTTCGCGGTTGCGTTTTTAAATCCAAAGATCGCCGTTTTCTTTATCGCTGTCTTTAGTCAGGTCATAGGCAGCGAAACCAACTGGTTCGAGAAATTGATCTTTGCCGCCACCGCCATGTTCATAGACATGGGCTGGTATGCGATTGTCGCCTGGCTGTTTTCCAATGAAAAGTGGTTGCAAAGACTACAACAGAATCGCGTCTGGATGGATCGCATTTTTGGCGTCATCCTGATCGCGTTGGCCCTGCGTCTTTTGCTGCTTGGAACAGATTATAGTTCCTGACCTTTCCCGGTCTGCTGTTTTTTTGCCACGTTATCGCGCAAATAAACCGGTTGAGCCAGCTCTGCAGCTAACGGCTCATTGTGTCCCAGCCAATCACGGGCAAGCTCAATAACAGATGAGGCCGTTGGCCAGGTATCAGGCAGGGTCCCCGCCAGCGACCCCGATAATTCCTGCAGGGCAGGATAACGTGCAAATCCGGCACCGAGCCCAAAAACTTCATTGTCTCCGTTCGGTTGAACATCTTCCGGCCTACAAACCCTTTCCTTGCTGACCGGTTTCATGATGACCCCACTATCAACAGAAAAACTACCGGTAAACACCTCACTCATGCGGGCATCAAGAGCCACCAGCGTAGAGTTTATTCCCTGGCCGACCACCGTTTGAGCGGTCGCTGCAAGACTGGAGATGGGAACCACACCCAGGTCCGAGGCCCAGGCAAGCCCCTGGACTACCCCGATTCCGATTCTCAGGCTGGTAAAACTGCCTGGACCACGACTGAAAGCAATTGCATCCAGCGATGAAAATTTGAACTCAGCTTCGGCCAGAATCTTTTGCACCCAGGGCAGGAGCAATTCCGCATGTCGTCTTGGGGCATGTTGGTAGTATTCGATTACCTCACCGCCCGCCAACAGGGCCACAGAGCAGGACTCGGTTGCGGTTTCAATTGCCAACAGCTTCATATTCAAGCATCCACCGCGTTCGCTTTGGCTCGGGATTCCGCTCCGTCAAAAAATGCCACCGCCTCTTCGGGGTCCTGTGTCTGGACCATTGGCGGCAAGCTGTCCAGGAAAACACTGCCGTAGCCCTTGGTTCGCAGCCTGCGGTCGCAAATGACCAGCACACCCCGGTCATTGACATCACGAATGAGGCGGCCCGCACCCTGTTTCAGGGCTATTACCGCCTGTGGTAAAAACAGATCCATAAACGGATTTCCCCCATGCTGGCGTAACTCGTCACTGCGTGCAACCATCACCGGATCATTGGGTGGCGCGAAGGGGAGTTTATCGATCACCACCAATGAAAGGGCCTCACCCATTACGTCCACACCACCCCAGAAACTGGCTGATCCCAACAGGATTCCATCGCCGGAGCGCCGAAATTCTTCCAGCAATGTACTGCGTGGCATATCACCCTGTACAAACAACGGATGATCCGTCTTTCCGGGCAACAATTCCGCCGCCTGGCGCAATGCCCGGTGGGATGTGAATAAAATAAAAGCCCGGCCCTTGCTGGCTTTGAGTATCGGGGTCACCTGTCTTAACAACTCGGGTACAAATTCGCGGTCGCGTGGTTCCGGTAATGACTCCGGTAACCACAACAGGGCATTATTTGGATAATCGAAAGGTGAGTCCAGCTTCAGCGTATCGGCATCAAATAGCCCCATTTGCCGGACAAAATGGTCAAAAGATCCATTGACCGACAGGGTTGCCGAGGTAAACACCCATGCCGCATCCAACTGCTCGCAGAATGAGCTGAACAGACTGGATATATCCAGTGGTGTGGTGTGAATGGAAACACCGCGACCACGACGTTCAAACCAACGCACTTCGGAAGATGGCACCGGCTTGTCCAGATGATCAAAGTGCGCATGGATCTCAGCAATACGCTGGGCGCAACCATCCAGTCCCCTGCTCGCGCCCTGCATGGAATCCAGCACGGGGATCAGGGCGGTAACCGCCGAGTCCAGTAACTGTAATACATCCCTCACCGGTTCCCGGTCCAGCATTTCCTGCCAGGAGCCGCGTTCGGGCAGGTGTTCGCTACTCGTTGCCTGAAATTCTCTGAGTATCTGGCGGCAATGCGCCACCTCATTTCGAACCGTGGTTAAGCCACCGCTGGTCTCGGCTGCCTCGGCAAGAATATCACTACACAAATCAGCAATTTGCCGGGTAGAAAGCGAAACACTGAAAAACTGGGAGGCCGTCTCCGGCGCCTGGTGTGCTTCATCCACGACAAACACTGACGCCCCGGGCAGAACTTCACCAAACCCACCGTGTTTTATCGCCATGTCAGCAAATAACAGGTGATGGTTGACCACCACGACATCGGCCTGTTGGGCATCACGCCGGGCGCGCGCCACAAAACAGGCTTCAAAATCCGGGCACTCTGAGCCCAGGCAGTTATCGGTGGTTGAGGTCACCAGCGGCCACAACTCACTGTCGCCCCGAATCGCGCTCGAGGTTGACAGGTCACCGTCTTCGGTTAGTGGTGCCCACAGTCTCAGGTCTTCAAGCTCGGTTGCCGACTGCCGCGAAGGCAATCTGCCCTCTTTGCGTGTTTGCTCCATACGATAAATGCAAAGATAATTTCCCCTGCCCTTGAGCAGGGCTATGCTCATACTGCTGCCCAGGGCCTTTTTCACCAGCGGAAGGTCGCGAAAAAACAACTGGTCCTGCAGGGTCTTGGTTCCGGTGGAAATGATGGTGCGTTTGCGACCCTCCAACACCGGTACGAGGTAGGAAAGGGTTTTTCCAATACCGGTACCTGCTTCAGCCACCAGCGTGCCCCCGGTGAGGATGGTTTTTTCTATGGCCTCGGCCAATTGCAGTTGCTCCCGACGAGGAGCAAATTCAGATAGGACAGCCTCGAATGGACCACCGGAATCAAGTAGTTTCGCACTACCCTCAGTTGAAGACGACACCAACTGGACTCAGAGTCCCTTGGGTCGTGTGTTCATACACTGGGTTGCGCGTGTTTCGGCCTCACTGGCACCATTGAGATCCCGCAGATGTTCTTTTGCGACACTGATGGTGCGCCAGTTCCTGCTGCAAATTTCCCCTACCCTGGGTCCGATATCATAGGACCGGACGGCAAAATTCAACGCCTGCTGATAGTCTTCCTCCTGCAGTTTGATTTCAGCCATGTGCTGCAATAACTGGGGGTCCCTGGGTTGTATGCGCAATGCACGTTCGAGGTAACCGGTTGCCTGGTTCAAATCGCCAACCAACTCGGCTCCTTCTGCCTGGGCCATCAGTTCAATTACGGCAGGATTTTGCAGAGAATAAACCTGTACACCGGCACTGTCCTGGCTGGCAGGGGTTCTGACACGGGCGTTTACTTCACGGTCCTCGACCGGTGCGGGACTGTGGCTACTGCAGGCTGCGAGCATGATCAGGGTCAACGCCAGGAAAATTCTACTAGGGGCCATCAATCAATTTTCTCCATAATGATTTACTGTTCCGCTTGCCCAGTTTGTCAAGACAGTCTGTCGTGGCTTTTGGTTCTGTGCCATCTATAAATGGAACTTGCACAGCATCCGGGCACGACGGGTGAGTCAAGGCCCGCTGTTGCAGGTTCACCCACACATAGTTTGCTCCGTCGGGCATTCGTAAATCAACGGCTGCAACCGGTAAATTACGAAATAACTCTGCCCAAACACGCATGGCCGCGTTACCACCGGTGACCCCGGCAGGCCTATTATCATCAAGCCCGACCCAGGAAACCGCCACACGGTCACGAGTATATCCGACAAACCAACTGTCGCGGCGTTCATTGGTGGTACCGGTTTTACCCGCAATCGTGGAATCGCTGCCAATAAGGCTGTGTAATGTCTTCGCGGTACCGCGTTCAACCACCCGGGTCAGGGCAAAATTCAACAGGGCGACTGCATCACGGTTCTCAAGTGGTAACAATCGCAGCGGGTAGCGACTCAATACCTGGCCCTGAGGTGTCAGGACCGCTGTCACCGAACGCAACGGTACACTGTAACCCCCGGCCGCCAGGGACTGGTATATCTGGGTTACTTCGATCGGTGTCAATTCCACCGCACCCAACAAGGTAGACGGCACCGAGGCGACAGACGCATTGACACCCAGACGCTTGATTTTTCTGATCAGGTTGGGCACGCCAATCTCGAGCCCCACCTGAACTGTCGCCTGATTATATGAATTAACCAGGGCGTCCAAAAGCGTCATATCACCATGAGACTTGTGGTCATAGTTCGCTGGTGTCCACACGCTTCCGTCAGGTTGACGCAGTGATACGGGCTCATCTTTGACCACGGTGACCAGGTTGTAGTCATTTACATGCTCAAGAGCCAACAGATAGACCAATGGTTTTATGACAGAACCAATCTGGCGACGGGCATCCAGAGCACGGTTAAATCCATTACGATCACTCACACGATCGCCAACCAGGGCACGAATTTCACCACTGGCAACGTCGGCAACCACCAGCGCACCCTGTAAGTCAGCGGGCAGTCCGCGTTGTTGCAACCCCTCCAGGCCCGTGGTCACTGCTTTCTGTGCGAAATCCTGCTCGAACGGTGCAAGGGTGGTGAATATCCTGAGTCCCTCATTGCTCAGATCGGAGGCCTGGTAGTCCCGTTTCAGCTGACGCCTAACCAGGTCCAGGAAGGCCGGGTAACGGCTGCCACCGGTACGCGGATGGGCTGTCACACCCAGTGGCCGCGAGCGGGCAACTTTAAGTTCCTTGTCATTCAACACACCGGTGCTTCCAAAAATGTCCAGAACCTGGTTTCTGCGTTGCAAGGCGCGCTCGGGATTTCTCCTGGGGTTGTACAAGGACGCACCGCGTACCAGGCCGACCAACAAGGCGATCTGCCCAGAGTCCAGATCCTGCAGGGGTCTGTCGAAATAGAATTCACTGGCACGGCCAAAACCATGAATCGCGTGCCTGCCCTGTTGACCGAGATAGATCTCGTTGATATAGGCCTCAAGAATCTCCGCCTTGTCATAATGCCATTCCAACAGAATGGCCATGATGGCCTCATTGGCTTTACGAATCAGGGTACGTTCACTGCTCAGAAAATAATTCTTGACCAATTGCTGGGTCAGGGTACTGCCGCCCTGGGTGGTCCGGCCAGCTTTGACATTGGCGAGCAGTGCCCGCGCAATACTGCGTAGTGAAACGCCATGGTGATGCTTGAACTGCCGGTCCTCAACGGCCTGTAGCCCGGTCACCAGCAACTCCGGTACATCCTGCAAGGCAACCAGGGTACGATCCTCATCATGCAAAGGATAGATTGAAGCGATTTCGGCTGGATCCAGACGAACCAGGTCAAGGTTCCGGGACCCGGTCATGTCCTGCAGGTCGTTTATCGTGTTATTGCTTAGTTTCAGACTGAAACGGGCGGAGGATTCTGCACCATCTTCAAACACGAATGCCCGCCGATTCACCTCAATCCTGTTACCACTGAGGGTGTATGTGCCGGGACTGGAGGCCTGCGGGTTGTTACGATAGCCGGCGGCATTGAGTTCGGTCAACAGGGCCGGCATCGAGATCGGCTTGCCGGCATACAGACTCAGGGGCCGGGCATAAACACGGCTGGGCACATCCCACTTGCGTCCTTCAAACTCATCACGAATCAGGGTATCCAGCCACCAGGCCCAGGGTATCCCCACACCCATGGCCACACCCGCCAAAAGCATGCCCAACCGGAACAGCCGCCGAAACAGCCCCGGTTTTTTCTTGACGGTTTTCCTGGCCCGCTTCTTACCTCGTTTGGAGCTGGCCTTTTTTGCTTTGCGTGCCATCTGATTTCAACACCGTTTTTAAAGGTTATATCGTCCTGACCATTATCCATAAAGACCGGGGTTTGTCCCGCTATAATCCATGCCGGATTACAGTCGGCTTGTCTTTTGGTTTGCAGAGTTCTGACCATATGGCCATTACCAGCCAGTGCCCTGGGTCCTCAGCTCCTGTCAATCCCGGGTCTAGACCTGGTCACTCAGTCTGCGGGCTTCGAATACATTGGGTATGACGATCATCCGACTGAGCAAATCACTGAGGTGCTGGTAATCCCTGACCAACACCTGCAGACGAATGGCCACCTCCTCGGAGTCATCGTCCACACGGCTGTTGATATCGGTAACGGTAACCTCTGCGGTTGCCAGCAATGATGAGATATCCTTGATCAATTCACGCCGGTTGTAGGCCCTGACCAACAAGCTGACCCGGTATCCTGAGTCCACACGATTGCGCCAGCTTACCTGGATCAGTCGTGGGTTCTCCTCTCTTTGCCAACGTAAAATGTTGGGGCAGTCATCACGGTGAATAGTGACTCCGCGACCCCGTGTGATGTACCCGCAAATCGAATCACCCGGTACAGGCTGACAACAACGGGCCGTCGTGGTCATCAGGTTGCCCACGCCCTCAATGGTGACATCACCGCCCTCTTTGCCCGTCTGGGCCCGGCGTCGTTTGGGTGTTCGTGTCACCAGGTCGGCGGGTGTCAATTCGGTGTCCTTGAGCTTGATACGCTCAACGGCATGCACCACCTGGCTGACGGTCAGGTCACCGTTGCCCACGGCAGCATACAGGTCTTCAACCGAATTGAAATTGAAGCGACCCGGCACATCCGCCAGGTCGTGGGTCTCCAGGCCAATACGCTTCAGGTCAGCCTCGACCAAATCCTTGCCCTGGTGCAAATTTTCGTCGTGGCTCTCGCGGCGAAACCACTGGCGTACCTTGGAGCGCGCCCTGGCACCCCGTATAAAACCCAGCCGCGGGTTCAGCCAGTCACGACTGGGTTTCGGGTGCTTACCGGTCAGGATCTCGACACGATCGCCGGTCTGAAGACGATGGGTCAGGGTAACGATTCGTCCATTGACCTTCGCCCCCTGGCAACGATGACCAACCTCGGTGTGTATGTGATAGGCAAAATCCAGCACCGTGGCACCCATGGCCAGGTCAAGCACCTGTCCCTTCGGTGTCAGCACATAGATACGGTCCTCACCGGCTGCATCCATGAAACTTTCGAGCAGACTTTCATCATCCAGCTTGTCGTCGCCGGCCTCCAATAACTGCCTCATGACGGTAATCTTGTTATCAAATGCCGGATCGTTGGGGCCCCCTTCCTTGTATCTCCAATGGGCAGCAACTCCCAGTTCGGCGTGTTCGTTCATTTCGAAGGTGCGTATCTGGACTTCGATCACCTTGCCCTCGGGGCCGACAACGGCTGTATGCAGTGACCGGTAGTCATTGCCCTTGGGCATGGTGATGTAGTCATCAAATTCCCCGGGAATCGGTTGCCATAAGGTGTGCACAAGGCCCAGCGCGCTATAACAGGTGGGCAGGTCACCGACCAGCACACGCACTGCCCGGACATCGAAGAGCTCATGAAAATCCAGACCCTTGCGTTGCATCTTTTTCCAGATACTGAAAATGTGCTTGGGACGGCCCTTGACCTCACCCTTGATACCCGCTGAATCCAGGGAGTTTTCCAGTTTCCCGATAAACTGCTCTATGAACCGCTCCCGGTCGGTGCGGCGTTCGGCCACCAGTTTGGCAATGCGGTGGTAAGACTCCGGTTGGTCATAACGAAATGCCAGGTCCTCCAGTTCCCACTTCAATTGCCAGACACCCAGACGGTTGGCCAATGGTGCATGTATCAGCATGACCTCCCTGGCCAACACACTGGCCTGGGCCAAATTGTGCTTGGCCTGTCGCAATTTGACCAACTGCCATGCAATGGCAATCAATACCACCCGCACATCCTTGACCAGCGCAAGCAGCAGGCGGCGCAGCCCTTCTGCTGATTGCCCTGAACTGGCAGGCAGATTTTCGGACTCGAGTTCAATCAGGTACAGCAACTGGTCCAGCTGGGATTTGACCTGTGGCGACAAATGGGCATGCTGGGATGCCACATCCTCACCGGATTCGACGGCGACAAACAGGATGGCACAACTGACGGTGTTGGGATCGGGTGACAATCCCGACAGGATGTCCAGCAGGTCCGCCAGCATCGCCTGGCACTTGGCCCCGGCCAACTTCCCATTTCGCAACCGCTCATACAGTTGCAGGCAACCATCCGCGTCGCTACCAACCGAGTCACGATAGGCCTGCAACCAGACCGCCAGTGTTTTGTGGGCCGCGCCTTTCATAGTCTGAATATGTTGTGGTTTACCGGTGTTTTACAAGCAATTTTACAATCGGCTTATTTTATCGGATTTCCTGCCAGGCTTGCTGTAAGCGTTGCGGGGACACTTTCTGTGGTGTGCCGAGTTGCTGTGCAAACAGGGACACCCGGAATTCCTCGATCATCCAGCGATAGCGGTCTACCCGTTCATCGTAGTCCCTGCCAGCTTCAAGCAGACCCAGGTATTGTTGCCAGAAAGGCTTCACCTGTCCCATTCTGTCGGCGTCACGCCCGGGGTCTTTTTCTACATTTTCCAGCCGCAACAGCATCGCCTGGAGATAGCGTGGATAATGTTGCAACCTGTCGGCGGACAGGTCGGTCACGAAATCCTCGTAGATCATGTCATCCAGCTGACTGTGCACATCCTCATAGACCCCTGGACGAAGTGCATGGAAATCATCATCCAACATCAATGAAAGTTTATGCCACAGGTGCAGAACCCTGTCCAGGTGGCCCGCCTTTTGCTGAAAATGCGATCCATATTCGCCACGTACATCCCTGAGCAGATCCCGGTATGCCGGCTCGCTGCGTATACCGGCCAGGCGGCTGCACGCCAGGGATTCAAGACAATGCTTCGCCAGGGCGTCAACCAGGTTGTCAGCCGGACCCAGTGTGCTCCACTTGGTCAAACCGGCGACACTCAGGTTGTGGCGCTTCTTGAAACCACGCAATTTGCCGGTCAGTTGCAGGTCCAAAAGACGCAAAACACCATGATAATGTTCCTGGCTGGCTTCATGGGCGGTATCAAAGAGTCTCAAGCCAACAGCATC
The DNA here is from genome assembly GCA_014238945.1 of Lysobacterales bacterium. Lineage (GTDB taxonomy): Bacteria > Pseudomonadota > Gammaproteobacteria > Xanthomonadales > SZUA-36 > SZUA-36. Next base: position 190,104 of record JABAAB010000026.1, on the reverse strand, counting down.
AGCCTGGTCAACAACCGCCGGATAGGCGCGTGTGGATTGACCACCACGATCCGGGGCGAGCAAAGATACCGGTAGTTCGCCGAACACCCAGTCGTGCTCATTATCGTGTTGATGATCCCTGCCAAGACGATCCATGAACCGCCGCTTGGCCTGCTGACCGTATTTCTCCTGTAATTGGAACAGATCCCGGTCTGCGGCAATCTGTTGCCCTGTTCCATCGACCACCTGCACACGTATTCGCAGGTAATCTTCGAGGTGGTCCTCGTTAAAAATTTCCGATTGGATATCCAGTTCCGCAATTGATTGCAAGGCTCGGGCCAGTGCCGGTAACAGCGCTGCGGGATAACCATCCCGCATTTGCTCCAGGGCAGCATCGGCAAACTGTGGGGCGGGTGTCAACGCTCTGCGTTGTGGTTTGGGCAGAGCCTTGATCAGGGCAATGACCTTGTCTCTCAGCAATCCCGGCACCAGCCACTGAAGCTGCCCGTTTTCCAGTGTATTCAACTTTTCCAACGGCACCTGCAAGGTTACCCCGTCTGCCACGTGACCGGGCTTGAACTGATAACTCAGTGGGAATCTTTCCATGCCAATTTCGATTGAATCCGGGTACAGTTCACGTGATGCACCCGGAGCCTGTTCCCGCATGAGCACGTCATGGCCTATATAGAGTTGTCGTCGACCCCGGTTTCCCAGTGTCTTCAACCACTTTTCAAAACTGATGCTGTCACAGACATCCGTCGGGATCCGCGCGTCGAAGAATTCAAACAACGCTGACTCATCGGCCAGAACGTCATGTCTGCGCCGCTTGTGTTCCAGTTCTTCCACTTCCTCGCGTATTTTTTGATTGTTTTGCAAGAAACCGGAGCGGGTTTCCAGTTCCCCGCGTACCAGTGCCCCGGTAATAAATATCCTGCGTGCCTCCTGGGCGTCGATGCGACTGAAATTAACCCTGCGCCGTTCAACAATGATCAGACCGAACAGCGACACCTGCTCCCAGGCCAGCACGCGGCCCTGTCTGCGTGACCAGTGGGGATCGGAGTAATGATGCTTGAGCAGGTGCGCCGCCTGTTCTTCCAGCCACGCGGGCTCAATGGCTGCATTGGTGCGGGCATAGGTTTTGCTGGTTTCCACGATCTGTGCTGACATCAGCCACGCTGGCCTTTTTACAAAAAGAACGGACCCGGGAAAAATATGAAAAGTCCTCGAACGGGGCCCCATGTAGCTGCTGTCTTCCGGATTTTTGTTTCCAACATGACTCAGTAAACCAGCCAGCAGGGACTTGTGAATGCCCGCATAGTTACTGGGCTCACTGCCGATTGAAAGTTTTTCCTCCCGTGCCTGCACTAGCAACTGGCGATTCAGATCAAACCACTCGTTGACGCGTTGCCAGTTCAGGTATTCACGTCTGCACAGCCGGCGGAATTTTCCAGCGGATAGTTTCCCGCGTTGGTCTTGCAGGTAGTGCCACAGTTTCAACAGGGTAAGAAAATCCGATTTATCATCGTCGAACCTGCCGTGCGCCTGGTCCGCCGCTGATGTTGCCTCCAATGGGCGTTCCCTGGGGTCCTGGATGGTTAATGCAGCGACCAGGACCATCACCTCCCGCAGACATCCCTGCGTGGAACCCTCGATCAGCATACGCGCCATGCGCACGTCCAGTGGCCAGCGTGCCAGTTTTCTCCCCAACTCCAGCGCTTGATGGGATACATCTATTGCATCGAGTTCGTAGAGCAAATGATGTGCGTCCTTGATCATGCGCGGGGCCGGAGGATCAAGGAACGGAAAGTCCTCCACGGCACCCAGATTCATGGTCAGCATACGCAGAATCACATTGGCCAGCGAGGTACGCAGGATTTCCGGCTCGGTGAACTCAGGACGGAGTGAGAAATCCTCCTCGCTGTACAGACGCACACAGGTACCGGGACCCAGGCGGCCGCAGCGTCCCAGGCGTTGATTGGCAGACGCCTGTGATACCGGTTCGATGGGCAGGCGTTGCACCCGGCTACGGTGTGAGTAGCGTGATATGCGTGCAAGCCCGGTATCGATCACAAATCGTATCCGGGGAACGGTCAGCGAGGTTTCCGCCACGTTGGTGCACAATATGATGCGACGTTCACTGCCGGGATGAAAAACACGACGCTGGTCCGAGACCGGTAATCTTGCATACAGACGCAGAATCTCGGTGTGGCGAAAATTCTGATGACCGAGAAAGTCTGCGGCTTCATTGATTTCCCGTTCACCGGAGAAGAACACCAGTATGTCGCCCTGACGGTCCACCCGACTGAGACGATGAACGGCATTGGCAACTGCCTTGTAAAGGTCACGGCTCTTTGACCGGTTGCCGGAATCCGGCCCCTCATCCTGGTCTTCCAGTGGCAGGTATTCAACTTTTACTGGATAGCCACGCCCCGAGACTTCCATGACCGGTGCGTTGTTAAAGTGATTGGAGAACTTGTCCGTATCTATGGTGGCAGAGCAGATGATGATGCACAGATCGGGTCTTTTGGTCTGCAGGCGCTTCAGGTAGCCGAGCAGAAAATCAATATTGAGACTGCGTTCGTGGGCCTCGTCAATAATGATCGTATCGTATGCATCGAGATCCCGGTCGTGTGTGGTTTCCGCCAGCAATATTCCATCGGTCATGAACTTGATGATGCCGTGCCTGCCCAGTTTCTCCTGGAAGCGGACCTGATATCCCACCAGCTGTCCCAATTCGGATTTCAGCTCTTCTGAGACACGTTCCGCCATGGCTCTTGCCGCGATGCGCCGGGGTTGTGTGCAACCGATCAAGCCGCGCACTCCACGAACGGCCTCCAGGCACATTTTGGGAATCTGCGTGGTCTTGCCCGAGCCCGTTTCACCTGAAATGATCAACACCGGGTGTTTGCGTATGGCGGCAATGATGTCTTCACGTCGATCAACGATCGGCAATGAAGCGTCATAGGCGGGGACCGGCAGTCTTTGTTTTCTGCCCTGGCTGGTCTCATGGGACCGGGTACAGCGGTCGATCAGTGATTGCAGTGTCTTGTTCGCGGGTTTGCCGTTTTTAAGACGACGCCTGGCATACTTGATGCGATGACGGCACCAGCTGGCATCGACCTGCATGATGCCATCGAGCAGGTTTTCAATTTTATCCAGCGACCGGAGTTGTTCATTCGCGGAACCCATGGCGGCGCATTATCCCAGTGCATGACGGGTGCTGCCAGCCATACGTGATGAGAGACATCGCCGGCAGCCCTGCCTATAATCTGTTCTGGAAACAAATTTTGAATCTGAAATGACGGTAAATTTCCGCAGCGATAATGAAACACCAGTTGCACCGGCGATCATGGAAGCACTGATCGAGGCCAATCACGGCACGGCCTTTGCCTATGCCAATGACGACTGGACAAACCAGCTGAATGAGGCATTTTCGGACCTGTTCCGGTCACAGGTTACTGTGCTGTCGGTCTCCACGGGTACCGTGGCCAACGCGATAGCGCTGGCCACCATTACCCCGCCCTGGGGTATTGTTTTCTGTCACTCAAACGCGCACATATTGAGGGACGAAAGCGGTGCACCGGAGTTTTTTGGCAACGGTCTCAGGCTGGTACCGGTGGGTGGTAAAAATGGAAAGATTGATATTACCCTGCTGGAAGCAGCCATCAAGGACTCCGAAGGCCACGGCATTCACAGCTATGTCCCCTCGGCACTGAGCCTGACCCAGAGCACGGAAACCGGCACGACCTACAGCATTGATGAGATTACCGCGCTGTGCGAATTCGCTCACGGCCTGGGTATGAAAGTACATATGGATGGCGCCCGCTTTGCAAATTCCGTGGCCAGCCTCGGCTGCCATCCGGCCGAAATCAGTGTTGAAGCCGGTGTGGACCTGTTGTCTTTCGGTGCCAGTAAAAATGGCTGTATGTCAGCCGAGGCACTGGTCATTTTTGACCCGTCCGTAAACACCGAAACCACCCAGCGTCTGCGCAAGCGATCCGGTCACCTGCTGAGCAAGATGCGTTATGTCTCAGCACAATTGCTGGCCTACATTGAAAACAACCTGTGGCTGCACATGGCCGATCACGCCAATCGCCAGGCCGCCAAATTCGCGGCATGTGTAGATGCGCATCCACAGGCCAGGCTGGAGTTTCCGGTACAGGCCAACAAGGTCCTGTTGAACTGGTCAGAAGAAGGGTTTAAACAGTTGGAGGACGGAAATGTTCAGTTTCTGCCGTGGCCGGGACGGGATGACCTGGCCCGCCTGGTTTTTGGATATTCGACGACTGACCAGGATACGCTGACCCTGATCAGGGTATTCAACGGGATAAACGTCTAGACAACCTCACGTGAGTTCACTCCGAATCTGAAATTCTGACCGTGTCCAGGATTCGCCGGGCCAGGGACATTCGCTGCAGGTGCCACTGGGGGTGGTCTTCCACATGGTCCTCGCTGTACCAGAACCAGACAACCAGTTCCCGTTGTTCTGAGATCGGTGTCCTGAAGTTTTCATGAAATGGCTTGATCGTGGGCAAATTCGACATGAGCCATTGATAACCCTGACCTGACCGGTACTCTTCAAGCTTCATCCTGTCCAATACCCGGTCCCGCCAGGGGCCTGGTTCCAGAGACTCGTATGACCCTCGAAGTAATTGCACACGCACGTCCAGTCCATCTGAAATAATTTGCTTTCCCTCACTGTACGCAATACCTACTTCAACGGAGAAATAGGCTTCATCCATGCGATCACTACCAGTTTCTGACCATTCATATGGAATCAATAACGCCGGTGCGTATTGCTGGAATAGTCCTTCTGGCTTGATCCACAATGTCTCCGGAATTTCGGTATCAAGACTCCGGGGCAGTGAAATTTCAATGTTTTTCCCACTCCCCATGATCAAAACAGGATGCATTTCTGTGTCTTGTTCATCCAGATAACTGAAATCGCCTCCAGAGACCACGGTGCAACCAGCAAACATGAGACTAAGAATGATCCAAATTGGAAATTTCATTGTTTATCCTCCGGGGCACTGTGCTGTTCTCCCAACCGGACACGGCACTGTGTGCGGACTCAGCGTAGCATCTGTGCTGAACAAATGCGGCACACGTATCACCGATACCGGTAGACGCAGCGGATTGCTGATAAAGTTTGCACCCACAATTCCATGTACAGCATCACCAAACTGTGCGCGGATTGAAAACTGGCTATTCGCCAATCCAGTGCGCCTGGCCAGGGAGTTTTTTACAAAAAAGTCATTAACCGGTCCACCATGCAGGTTAACCGACGCGAGGGAACTGATGTCCAGATTCGCATCGGCGGCAAAACGCAATGCACTGGTCGTGATCGCTGCTCCCTGGCTGTGTCCGATAAGCCGAAGACCGGTAATACCGTTCCTGCTGGCTGTGTCAATAACATGTGCAAGATTTTCTGCCAGTTCTGTGTGACCAAAACCCAGGTAAGTACCAGCCAAATCACGTGTACTTTCCAGCAGATCGGAACCCAGGGACCTGGTTGGATTAAAGTTCAGAACAAAGCCCGAGGCTGCCCCGTCAAGCTGGGCGATGTGTGTGCTGCCGTTTCGAACTGCGTCCTGGAAGTTGTTGCTCATCCCATTGGTGAATATCGTATCAAGTGAATTAAGATCTTCAGCCGAAATTGCTGCCGCGCTGTGGAATTCCCCATACTCTCCCACCTGAATCTGGTACAGACCGGCCCCCGGGTTGTTTGTGCCCAGCATATGACCCAGTTGCTCCTTGCTCGGGGTGAGACGTGATTTATCCAACTGGGTACTGCCTGCTGCCCTGGGATTGAAAGCCTGACTTATTCCGTAGGTTGCGGCAGCCAGGAAGGCGCCCCTGACGGCGCCCCTGATACCCCCTGCAATACCACCAGCCACAAAACCGGTGATGACAAACTGTGAAAACGCGCCGCTGACACCCAACTGTGTTGCCAGCAATCCCTGTGCACCTGGCAGGTAAATACTCGCTGTGATGGCTGCAATCAATCTGCCCCATTTCTTGATAAATCGGCCAATACCGAAATATCCAGAAGGATCTGTATAGCTAAGCGGATTATTGAATACATAGGTATAACGATTCCAGCTCTGGGAGTTGCCCGGTGCCTGGACAAAGGGATCAGCCTGCAGGAATCTGCCCAGTCCGGCATCATAGATACGACCGTTCATATTGATAATACCCATGCTGTCCACGTGCTCATGACCAGTGAATCCACGTGTACTGAAGTCATTTAGCGGAACATACAGGTAGTCATCCAACACAGTACGCAAGTCACTGCCCTGCCTCTCACCAAATGGGCTGAATCGCATCCGTGTGGAGACACGGGCCGTTTCATCAACGACACTGTGTATTGAGCCCAGATGATCTTTCAACAGGTAGGCTATCTTCTGATCGCTTGTTGCGGGATAGAAAGTCGCTATTGCAACTCCTGAAATGTAGCGTTTGAAGTAGCTGCTTTCGCCGCGTTCTACTATAAATTCAACACTGCCCAGGTATGTGGTGGTCTTGTTGAGCTGGTCTGCCTCGGAATCCAGGCGAACCTGTCGTTTATTGCCAATTCCATAAGAAAAGGACGTGCTTTTGTTACCACTGGTCAACCTGGTGGCTTTATCGAATATTGAATAGGTGATGGTACGAAAATCACTGTCAGTCTGATTACCATTAGCATCATAGCTGTAGCTGACCCCGCCAGCACGCGTAACCGCATGCGGTCCGCTATCGCCTGTCCCGTAGCTATAGGTTCCGACATCTGATTTCCAGGTGATATTACCGGCTTCATCATAAGTTAATGCCAGTGTTTCAACCGGGCTCGAAATTCCCAGGGAAATTGCCGTCAGTTGTACCCGATCGAGACGATTCAGCTGGTCATATTGATATTCTTCCCTGAGATCAGCCACCCCGGATCTGTCATATTTTTGCTTCAGGTTTCCAAGTACATCGAACAGATAATCGACCTTCTGTAACTCAACGCCAAGTCGGTCATATGCACTCAGTCGGGTGAGACGGCCACTTGGTGCGTCGTGTTCCGCAACGGCGATTACACCATTGCCAAGTTCAGCCATGGTCACGTTACCCCGGGCATCCGTAACCAGGATTTCCTGGTAAACAGTTCCATTCACACCTTCACGCGCTTCCTTTAACAGCCTCAGGCGGCCATTCTGATAGATGTACCGTAAACCACGATCATCACCTGAGGCATCAAAGTGTTGGAAAATTCTTCCAAATTCGTCATATGTAGTCCGCTCTGCAAACTGCTTGCTTCCGATTGTGGAACTGACCAAATTCACGCGACCCAGTGAATCAAAACCAATTTCCCGTTGGTGAATTGCCGGTCCGCTTTCGCCCGAAAAATAGACCTGTTTTGACACCTGAGACTTACCCGGACTTATTGACCGGTGAGTCGTTACCTCGTGATTAACCGTTATATAACCAGCATCACTGAGATCATCAACATCCTGTAACTCCCTGCGATGGGTAACCCGGCCCAGGTCATCATATTCAAAATCAATGGCCTGCTGCTGGGAATCCAGTTGGCGGGTCAATTCCCCCAGTGCATTGTATGCATAATGCCAATTTCCTTTGTCAGGATCATTTTGTGCAATTTTTCTTCCCGCACCGTCATATGTCATACGGACACGAGTTGCATCTGCCCCGGTGACCAGTACCAGGTTTCCCATGGAATCATGGTCAAAAGTTACACGACCACACTGGTCGTCGTAGCTTTCGATGAGTTCACCGAGGACGTTTTTGACCGCCACCGTTTGCTGGCCCAATGCGTTGGTGGTCACAGCCACTCCGGGACCGGCCATTGTGCATGCGTTTGTGGCCTGCTCGTCGTAATCGGTAGTCAAATCGTCACCCCCCGCGCTCAACAGTCCGCTTATTCGATCAAGCCGATCAAACGCGCTCTCGTTCCAGTAAACTCCTTCACCTTTGAAGTAGGGCTCAGAAACCCGAACTGATTGACCCGACAGGTCGTAATACTGGTCGGTGAATATCATCTTGTTATTCAGGCTGTTGGTAACACTGCGAATATTTCTCCCCAGCAGATCAAAACATTGATATTCAACAGACCCGGTGCCACTAATGGTCTGGCTGAACCAGGCAGACTGAGCAGGGCACTCGTCTCCTGCCCCAAGAAAGAAGAGAGTCTTCTGCCAAACACCGGCCAGGTTGAAATGGGCAAATGGTCTACCCATCAGATCGACCACTAAAGTGGTCACCAGACCATCTATGTTTTCGGCTTTTAGTGGATTTCCGAACACGTCCCATGAACCATCCCTGATTTGTCTGGTCACCTCGCCAAGTGCATTGGTTTCCCGAACTACGAAACGTCCCAGAGAATCATATGACACCCTCTGTGAACGGATGTCCATACCCACCCCTTTTTTGGATGTTTGCAGGCGATTACCAAACTTATCTAAAGCGTAGGTCGTAGATATTTGCAGTGTTGGATGCCCGGGCTCAATGGTTTCACCGATCAGGATGGACGTCACGGGATCGTAGTTGAACCTTGATCTTCTTACGACGGGTGCGTGCCCTGCCCGCACATGACGCACCGTGCTTGTGCTCAAATTACCCATGTCCCAGTTCTCAAGAATCGGCGCTGACCATTCATTGTCAATGGTTCGCTGCGAGAACGGCTCCGTGTCATCCCGAGCAAACGTGGTGACCACAGAACGGGACAAATTGCCAATCACATCATGGTCATTCTGAGTAAGAACCCGTCTCTCAATATGCCCGGACAATGTGAATTTCAACTGCAATGACGCGACAACCTCAACACGCCGTGTGTCTGGTGCTGTTGCTGCGTCTGACCATTGACTTATGCCGTAACTCAGCAGGGTTCCGGATATGGTTGCAGGCGGCTTCAGCCCCGCATTAACTTCCGGCCAGGTTTGAGTGAGTTTTGATGAAACCGGGGTTACCGATGAAAATTTCATGTCCCCAGTGTCAACAGCAACTGTGGTATCCAGAGTCTGGCCCGTAAACGGAAAGTCCTGCCGATAGCGGATATTGGTACGAATCTGCTTTTGCGGATCGTAGCCAATGATCTCTGCAAAACCCAAAAGACCTCGGCCACCAGCCTGCAATTTGGCACCGACATAATGATATTGAATACGTTTGACGGAAGCCCTGTTCGCAAAAGTTGGCGCACTGCTTGAAACCTGGCTGACTACATAAATGGGTGCTATGAAATCATAAACACTCGAGCCCTTTCCCCAATTCTGAACGTTTGAATTGTAGAGACGGGTATAGACATTCGGGTCGGTCATTGGTTTGTATTCAATCTCGGTAACCGCACCCAGACCAGTGGTGATCCTGGTAATCATGTTGGACGGCTCGATTGAAGTGTTGCCGTTCGCATTAATACCAAGGTGTAGCCTCGTGGAAAGAATTTCGCCGTTTGGCCTGTTGTCAATGAAAAGCTGGTCATTCTTGCCATCCCCATTAAAATCAACCAAAACACTGACGTCATTCTCCACCGGATCCAGTCCGTTTTTTCCTCCGACATTTCCGGTGGACACGCCTGTATCAAAGGGGGCCGCAAACTCACGACCAAAATGATTCTGGACAATAATCCAGGTGGCATAGTCATCAAGTTCCACTGAAGGGAAGATCAGATCAGGGAAATGATCACCATTCCAGTCCTGTATCCTGACGAGGCTTTTGACACCGACTGGAACCTGTCCCATACGCTGTGCGGTTTCATAGTTCCTGCCGGTATTGAGCTGGTAATACCAGGTATTACCCGGATCTGCCCAGGCGAGGTCTGACAGCCCATCGGCGTTGATATCGACGGGTATCATTTGGTTAATTACAGGCAACTGTCTGTACACCGGATTGTCACAGACTGCCGGTACAGTACAATCCGCCCCCAATGCTACGATGCCCTGGCGAACAAACTCATCTTGACCATTCGACAGCATCACCACCCAAAGCGAAGCAAAGGCAAATTCATAAACAGGATCAGGGGTTTTTCCACCCTTTCCACCTTTATTGCCACTTGTTGAAAGATTCGGTACACAATTCTCAATACAGCGCTGATACTGGCGGAAGATGTTAAACAGCATGTCAGTAGCACCGTCAGCGTCGAAGTCGAAGACTCTTGCGTCCGGTACTTCCATGTTCATCACCCCGGCATTACCCCACTTATAAAATGGCGGCCGCATACTCATCTCCCAACCATCGTCGGTGCTGACTGGAAAGAGATCAGCATTGTCCATATTCAGTTCAATGGGTTCAGAGAATTGAATGCCCTCGTTATCTGAAGTCAAATTGAGTAGTACCGTTACCAGCCACTCAGCACCCAGGACATCCGTTCGCACATGCAAAATATCGCTGAGCCCATCACCATTAAAATCCATGATTCTGACCAGCGACTCCAGACCCTGATCGTTAAGATAGAACCGGAAAGTGGGATTAAGAAATGTTTCGGCAGAAAATGCGCTTCCGCTTGATACCAGGGTCACCCAACTGTAATCATCGCTGGTGTCCGAATATTTGGCGTAGACGACATCTTCAATGCCATCATGATTAACATCGATACCAAATAACTGAGGTGGCAAGCCATCTGAGTTTCTGGGAAGCTCGTAGCGACTCGCCCACTCACTAAATGCCGCATTTGCAGCTGCAGTTTTGACTTTGAGATAGTAGTGACGCTTGATACGTTCCACATACAACAGATCCGGTCTGCCATCACCACTGACATCCGCAACCTGCAACCCATTCAGACCAGCCTCAGGCAATAGTCCCGTCATGATCAGGCCTGAAGAGTCGACCGTATGCGAACTTTTTAACCAATCGAACCGGGTAGGCTGATAACAGATTGACCGACTTTCAGATCGACACTCCGTTACGGATGATATTATATTCCTGCCAAATCCGTCCTCTTCGTATTCAAGCGCATAATAACGCAGATCCTCCAGGGTGCCACCCGGGACAATACGTCCTTGAGATCGAATATTTTGCAACAGGTGCCGACGTTCCACACGGGTACCCGCGATACTCCTGAAAGTCAGGTCGCTGTCGGGGCTCCGGTTCGCATATTCAAAAGAAATTCGAGCACTGGGCAAGGATGATGCACGGGTATTGCCCGTATAATCTATGGCTCGCAGGGCATATGATACCGGACCTGTGTCATTCTCAAGATAGCTGTAAATCATGTAATTACCAGAACTGTCCTGTGAACGATTCTGGGTCCAGATCAATACCGTTCCCTCAACATCACTGCCACGGGCTTCAATACGTGAATCGGGACTATTTCCATATTCCACTACTGTGCCATCTCTTTGTTCAAGCCTGAACCATGCAGGGCCATTACCCGCTGAACCAAAAGACGTTATGCGGGAGAAATTGTCAATTTCGGTTCGGTATCGTGTACCGCTCTTTCCATACGCACCGCTGGATGGATCCGCGAACAATCTCTGACCATCCAGGCAAAAACGATCCTGGAAATCCAGCAGGACCGCCCGTGAACCTGTAATCCCGTCCTGCTCCACGGTCCTGGGGCAACGTGTGATAGTTGACACCGCATTCAGTGACCATCCGACGCCCGCTAATCCTGTGTCTGCCTGGGAGGAATAGTTCAGTGTGACCGCCGGGCGAACACCACCGCTGGATACAGCGGTCAATATGGGGAGAATAAAGGTGGCACTACCTGCTTCATCGACCCGGAATTCAGCAACAGTGGCACCCACGCGCGACGAAATTACACTGGCGGTCATGGATGGGGGAACAGCAGGTTCGGGAGGCTGCTCCGGATTACTGTTACCGGCAAGTACCCGCCAGGAAAAGTATGCTGACGCGGCACCGGTATTGTCTGCAACCGTGATTACCGAGTCGTAATTGCCGACAGCGGCCACTATTGTCCCGCTGATGACGCAGTATCGCTGCTCCGTGTTGATCGCAACGGCCAAACCGGTCGGTAGTGAACCATTGTCATCACAGGATAGATTGTCATCGTCCGCATCATCGACGGCCAATTCAAGCTTAATCTCTGTACCACGTGTCACAACCTGATCTGCAGGTGAATCGATGGTTGGCGGACGATTGATCTGTATGACACTGACCATCCAATTGAAAGATCCGGATGCACTACCGCCGTGATCATCGTGAACAGAAACCGAGACCTGGTAAACACCATCCGGACCAGAGAGTATGCCACTGATACGACCATTTGAAGTATTGATAGACAGGCCCTGCGGAAGGCCAATGGCTGTAAAACCCAGCACGTCATCCACATCTGGATCACTGGCAAACAACTGCAAATCAACAAAATCTCCCGTTGAATTGACCTGGTCTTCAGGCATGCTCAAAACGGGAGGTGAATTGATCGTAGTCTGTGTCACAACAAAATCAGATGATTTTGCAATCAGGGTGCTTTCGGTGTCGTTTCCCATGCGCAACTCAAAATGGTACAAACCCGGATTGAATATCGAAAAATTAATATCTGACATGACGGGTGTAACCGATGTCAGAACCATATTCCTGACCCTGGTCGTGGCGTTGTATGCAAATACTGTGGCTGAAGGATAATCACCATCTGTAAACCAGGTTAGCTGCACCTCACAGAAGGAGGATTCCTCTCCCAGTTCACAGGATGGTCCGCTTGAGTTTTCATAGTTTACACCGTGGAAATTTGCTCCCCTGTTCAGGGACACAGGCGCATTACTTCTGCCAATGGTCACCGATCCTGAAGCATGGGCAATTCCTGGTAGCTCAAAGTCAATCCAGATGAATTCAGTGTCAAGACCGGAAAAATATCTCCTTGCGTTGCGGTTTGCTGAAGTCGCCGTCTTCGATGCGTCACAACCCGACATATGCCATTGCTTCACCCAGGTGGACATTTTGTCTGACTGTGGTGAATAGCCCTCAACTAAATAGGCCATGCAGATGTTTTGCGAGACTGATTCAGGAATTCCACTTACCACGCCCTGAATCCAGCTTGCATCACCGCTTTCATCATGAAATACAAGAGACATGACCTCCACGGATTGGCCGATATCCTCAACCAGAAAAAATGATTCTTCCCCCGGGGCGTTCCATACACCACTAAAGTGTGAAATATTATTGACGTCGTCGGGATCTGATCCCAACAAGACATACAATGGATCAGTATCTGACAGAGCTTCCTTGCTGAAACTGGCGCTCCAGTTGATCATGGCGCTGGTGTTTTCGGGCGCAAAAGTGACATCGGCACCACCCACCCAAGATCGTTCACCTCCGTTTCTGCTGATGTACAGCGCCCCACCATATGTATTGGCCCCTGTAAGCACTGCTTTGAATGTCACCACCACAGGTCGATAGGTACCGGTAATTGGCGGGCAGGACGGGCAATCCGGTTCCAGCGATGCTGATTTGGCTTCGAAGGTATACCAAATGCCCACAAGATCATGGACATTGCCAAACAACGGATCGTCTTCGGGTAGCGCCAACCGGTTGGCCCAGTAAAAACTCCAACCGTGGCCCTCCTTTGACGGGTTGTACCAATGTCCGGGCCGCAGGGACTCAGGACCCAAGTCAGTAACTGTGTTTTCGGCGGCCCCGGTCGTATCGAAGTGATCAGCTGTCAATAAAGTATTGAATATTCCAGGACCCACATTGAGGGTCAGAGTTTCGGACTCATTTCCGCACATGGGTAACCCGGAGGGTCCCTTGTCGCATGCCTGAACTCCAAACTTGTATTTACCTGGATTAACACGAAAAACTCGCAGACCACCCTGTTCCACATAGCTAACTTCTTCCCGGCCCTGGAAGATTTCGGTAATTCTGTAAACATCGGCGGTTTCACCCTTTGGCAGGAACCAGTCGATGAAAGCATAACCGTCAGTACTTGTCTGACGGACCGGGACCGCCCAGACCGGTTCACTGGTATCGGCGAAGACCGGTCCCTGACTTTGTATCAGGAATACAACAATCCATAGGCTGAAACAAATTGCGGTTCGACACCTGCAGAAAAATCGCCTGGAAAAACGACGGGTACAAACACTTGACCAATACTGATACATTGGAATTCCCCCTTTGATTCCAACCGGCATTTACTAGGTAACCGGCATCTGAGTATTCAGTAATATTCTGGATGAGAGTGTCTTGAGATTCGTCTGGTTTATACCTTGAATATTGTCAGAAAATCCCCCTTTGTTTTCCAGTATTTCGACGACCGAACATAGAAAAATCGAATTCTGGAACAATTCATGCCTTTTACTGGTTGATCAGCATTACAGTCCCGGAGAAGGACTTGGAATCAGTGAATTCGGGCTCGCCAAATTCCATCTCTACATAATGGTTATTCGCTCTGCGGAACCTCATGGTGCAAAAACCACCAGACCACCCCCCCCGGCAGACTCGTCACCAGCATCAGCAAGCCAAACCCCAATGAAATAGCGATCGCCGACTCGTCAGGTACCCCCACCATTCCAAAGATCACCACCATCGCGCTTTCACGTATCCCCCAGCCAGCAATAGAGATGGGAATGGCAGTGAAAAACAGGATCACGGGCATCAACAAAAGCGCATGCACCAATTCCAGCGGGACATTCATTGACCGGGCCAGCAACCACACGGCCAGCGCGATGGAACAATGGATCAACACGGACAGTACCACCACCCTGAAACCGGTCCTACCCAGGAAGACCTTGCGTGCTGTAACAGAGAATTCCACCACGTGTTTGCGAATGGACTCCGGCAACAGGGAGGCAAACACCTTGTCCGCAATCAGCAGGCCAACGGCGGCAAACAACAGCATCACGGCAAAACCCATGACACTGTAAACCGGTTCGTTGGAGGTGAAAAAAGTGGTGAGAAAAGGGGAGCTCGCCAATAAAATAAACATGATGGCGATCAGGGCGGATACCCGGTCAAAGATCACGCTTTGTGTCGCCGTGGCCAGCCGCGCACCAAAGCGGTAGGCATACCAGGCACGAAACGCATCTCCACCGACCGAGGAAGGCAACACCTGGTTAAAAAACCATCCGACCATGGTGATACCGGTGGCTGCCATGAAACCGATCCGCGCGCCGGCAATACGCAGGATACTCAACCACCGGAAAGACTGCGGCAGGACCAGAAGAAACAAAATACTCCCCGATGCAAAAACCAGCAGGGTATCGGCCGACTTCATGCGGTCAATAACCGTGGTGATTTCTGTACGGCTGAGCAGGTAGGCAATAATCGATGTCGACACCAGCAGTTTGATTAAAAATTTCAACATTCAGATTGATTCATGATTCGTTTATCTGTGGATGAGAGGGCAATGGATATAAGCAAAATCGCTCCGGATTATATTCGTTATTTTAGTCTCTTGCCGGTTATATGGCTCGCTTTCCGCTTTTCCGCGTCGCGGAAACGGTTAGAATAACCTAATGTAGTGTCCCGTATTAACCATGGAACAACAATTGCAGCCGACGAATTTGATCACACATGATATTTCATCCCACGGGTGTCCAGTTTATTTTTTTGCGGCCGGGTTGTTGCTGCACAAAACGGTGTTCCACCGGTCCGGCTCCGGATTTCTGAACACGTCACTCGCACAGGTATTGGGGTCTAATTGATGAAGCAATTTGCCTGCTCTTTGTGTGGCGGCGTGGAAAACAAACCCGTGTTTTCCGCAGCTGATTTTGATCAGGCCACCGAATCATTTGAATTGATTCAATGTGCACAGTGCGGCGTGACCCAAACCCGGCCCGTTCCCGACCCTGTCTCTTTGGATCAATACTATTCCAGGTCCTATTACGGCGGTGGGAGCAAGAAATTTTCCGGTATTGTCGAGGCACTCACTGTACTGGGTAACCGGCTGCGGGCAAAAAAGATCCTTGCTGAACTGAGAAAGAAGCAAGCTGACCACGGTACCACCAGGGTGCTGGATATCGGCTGCGGGCGGGCCAACCTGCTACTGACTTTAAAGGACATGGGCTGTGAATGCTTTGGCACCGAACGTGGCTCCTATCCTTCCGATGAGCGCCTCGAGGGTATTAGTATTCACCAGCAATCGCTGCAGGAAATTGGTTTCGATGATGCATATTTCAACGCGGTGGTCATCTGGCACGTTCTGGAACACCTGGACCAGCCGTTTGAAGCCCTGGATGAAATCAGCCGCATAACGGGACAAGACGGCCTTATTGCCATTGCCGTACCCAATTTTGCCAGTTTTCAGGCCAGCATCTTCAAATCAAACTGGTTTCACCTGGACCTGCCCCGGCATCTGTACCATTTTGATCCTGAAAGCCTGGACCGGGCGTTGCTAGAAAGGGGCTATGAAATTCATTCCGTTAACACATGCTCGCTGGAACAGAACCTGTTTGGCTTTGTCCAGAGCCTGATGAACGCGCTCAATCCGGGTGGCCGACCCAACAGCTTCTACCAGTTGCTGAAACAGCGATCCGGACTGGCTGAGACACTGAAACTGTCGCTCTGGACATTGCTTGCAATAATTGTGTCCCCGATTGCATTGCTGGAGTACATCGTCACCTGTGGTCTGAACAAAGGCGCCAGCCTGATTATTTTTGCCCATAAAACCCGAACCGGAACCTGATTGATGGAAATTACGATATGCTGAATAACAAGAAAGTGGTCGTTGTCATGCCGGCATACAACGCGGCCTCAACGCTGGAGAAAACCTACCGGGAACTGCCGCATCATATCGTTGATGACGTGATCCTGGTGGATGACCAGAGCAAAGACAATACCGCGGAGGTGGCCAGGGGACTGGGTATCACGCAAATCATCGAACATGAAAAGAACACGGGCTATGGGGGCAATCAGAAAAGCTGTTACAAGGCAGCACTGGACCTGGATGCGGAAATTGTCATCATGGTCCATCCCGATTATCAATATACCCCGAAGCTGTGCGAATCGATGGCGTCGCTTTTGGCCGAAGAAGTCTTTGATTGTGCACTGGGGTCAAGGATTCTTGGCAAGGGCGCACTCAGGGGCGGGATGCCGGTTTACAAATACGTGGCCAACCGGGTGCTGACCGCATTCCAGAACCTGATGGTCAATTACAAGCTGTCCGAATATCACACAGGTTACCGTGCCTTTACCCGCGAGGTGCTTAAACGCCTGCCGCTGGAGAATAACTCGGACAATTTTTTGTTTGATAACCAGATGCTGGCGCAGATCATCTACGCCGGCTTTGAAATCGGGGAAATCACCTGCCCCACCCGCTATGAGGAGGATTCTTCCTCTATCAGCCTGGGCTCTTCATCACAGTACGGCCTGGGAGTCCTTGCCACTTCACTGGCCTTCAGGCTGCACCGCCTGGGATGGGTTAAAAGCTCACTTTTTACTGCGTTGGACGACATCGACTGATGAACCAGCCCGTGGTTCGGTTCGAACTGAAGCTGGTGCTTGGTGCGTTGCTGGTGGCCATAGCTGCCATGTGGGCGTACGCGGGCACCACCCAGGGCAACTTCGTCTGGGATTCCGTCAAATACCTGTTTGAGTACCAGGATCATCTTTCAGCCTTGAACATGGACAACATGGTGTGGATGTTCACCACTTTGGAATTTTCCAATTGGCACCCCCTGACCTGGTTGTCCTGGGCCATTGACTACCAACTCTGGGGTGGGCTCAACGCCTGGGGCTTCCACTTCAGCAACAACCTTCTTCACGCCATCAACAGCATCCTGCTGATCATACTGATACTGGCTGTTTTGGGTCTTGACAAACCGATGGCCGGTTCCTATCCGTTCAACACCCAGGACAATGCCCTGCTGGGTGCCACTTTGACGGCACTGATATTTGCGCTTCATCCCCAGCACGTTGAATCTGTAGCCTGGGTTGCGGAACGAAAAGATCTGCTTTGCCAGTTCTTCATGCTGCTGACACTGCTCAGCTACCTGGGATATGTCAGCTGCGAACCGGCGAAGAAAACCGGCTGGTACTTGCTTTCATTGGTCATGTTTTCGCTGGCACTGATGTCCAAGCCTATGGCTGTTACTCTGCCTGCCCTACTGCTACTGATCGATGTTTACCCGCTTCGACGCACTCGTCTCGTGGCTTCAACCAGCAAAACAATCCAGCCGGTTTCGTGGCCAAGATTACTGCTGGAAAAAACCCCGTTTTTCCTGTTGACGTTTTTTCTGGCCTTAATCACCCTGGTTGCACAGCAGGAGGCAATGGTCCAAATTTCTCTGGATCTGAGGGTGCTCAATGCCTTCAGCAGCATTAATATGTACCTGGCGAAACTGCTGGTTCCGATTAATTTCTCCCCACACTATGCCCATTTTCTGGTTCCAGGCGAAGCACTTAGCTGGAGAGCATTCTTACCCCTGGCAGCGGTTATTGCTGTCACTTTGATGGCTGTTTTCGCGTGGTTCAAAAACCAGCACGCATGGTTGATCGCCTGGCTGTTCTACCTGGTCGCCCTGTCCCCCGTGATTGGATTGGTTCAGGTCGGCTTGCAGGGCGCTGCCGACCGGTATGCATATTTTCCTACCCTGCCGTTTTATTTGTTGCTGGCGGGGGGCATATTTCTGGCAATGAAGAATGTGGGGCCGGCTTTCAAGTTAATGCTCATTGGGCTGCTGCTGAGTTCAGGTCTGCTGCTCGCGAACAACACCAGGCGGCAGGTTGAGGTATGGCACGATGAAATCAATCTCTGGTCCCAGGCCGTGCGCTTTTACCCCGACAGTGTTTTCATATTGAGTAACCTGGGTATTGCCTACCTGGATCGCGGGGACTATGACAACGCGGCCCGAAACTTCGAGGCAGCTGGTGATCCGGCATCCAGATCAATCAGCCTTTATGCCTGGCGGGGATTGACCTACCTGCACCAGGGTCGGCTGAAGGAAGCACTTTCAGAGCATGTAAATCTTGGTGCGGCTGCCGAGATCAACACCAGTTTCAAGGTGGATCAATACTGTATTCAATACAATATTGGCTGGATTTATGCCCAATCAGGCTTGAATCAGGAAGCGCTTGAACTCTTTGCCAGGGTGGATCCGGATTCCGCATCGGGTGAACCAGCGAGACTCTGGTTAAATCATTTAAGCAGCAACCCATTACCGGCCCAGGAGGTCCCCCTCGGCCCGGTCCTGCCCGGTTTTTGCGAAACATTGATTCCTGCGCAGTATCGGTTAAACCGCGCAGCCATTTCACTGGACTAATCTGAGCCCCATGACAAGAAAAGCCATTCAGTCCGGGGTGAAATTGCTGCTGGGTGTCCTGCTGATCATTATCATTTCGTTGTGGGTATACCGGGGCAGTACAGACAATCAGTTTGTCTGGGATAGCGTCGGTTACCTGTTCGTTTACGAATTCTGGATTTCAAGCCTGAAGCCATTCCATGTCCTGTGGATGTTTCTCTCTCTGGAAATGGCCAACTGGCACCCTGTCACCTGGCTATCGTGGGCAATTGACTACCAGATATATGGCGGGCTCGACCCCTGGGGATTTCACTTTACCAACAATTTGCTGCACGCACTGAACAGTGGTCTTATGTTTGTCCTGGCACTGACAATTTTCGGCCTCAACAAACCAGGGAATGATCCCAGTTCTGTTGCTAACGACCATAGGGCACTGGTGGCTGCATTGGTGGCGGCATTGCTGTTCGCTGTTCACCCCCAACACGTCGAATCCGTCGCATGGGTCGCCGAGCGAAAAGATCTTCTATGTCAGTTTTTCTTGCTGCTTTCAACACTCGCATATGTTCGGTATGTGCAGTGTGCCGAGCCAGAAAAAACGCTCTGGTTTCGAACGTCATTAACCCTGTTTATTGTTGCCATCCTTGCCAAACCAATGGCCGTTACTTTTCCGGTAGTTCTGTTATTACTGGACGTGTACCCAATTCGTCGTTCGCCAATGGTTGCCAGTATCAAGGATTCCATCAAGCCACGGACAATACACTTTTTGCTGAAGGAGAAAATTCCGTTTATTACCGTTTCATTGCTGTCCGTCATCATCACGCTACAAGCGCAAACCGGGGCAATGACAGAGGTGGCTTTGGAAATAAGGGTACTCAATGCATTCAATAGCATCATTCTGTACCTGGACAAGCTTCTTATTCCGTTTCAGTTTTCCCCTCACTACCCCTACTTCATTCTTTACGGTGAGGGTATTTCCTGGCCCGATTTTCTCCCGATAGTCATTTTTGCGGCAATTTCACTGATCTGCATTTATGCGTGGACCAAGGCTCATCATGCATGGTTGATCTCCTGGTTGTTTTACCTGATTACCCTGTCTCCGATACTCGGTATCATTCAGGTGGGCATACAGGGGGCAGCTGATCGATACGCATATTTACCTACAATTCCAGCGTACTTACTGGCCGGTGGGGCGTTACTGGGACTGTTCAAGAAAACAAATGTCAAAGCTCGGTTTTTACTGTTTCTGCTCAATGTTCCCCTGTTAGTGTTTCTCGGTAGCAAGACCATTCAGCAAATTGAAGTGTGGGAAGATGAATTTTCCCTCTGGTATCATACCGTTGAACTTTATCCCCAGGATCTAATGGCGCATTTGAACCTGGGCATTAATCATCTGAATATTGCTGACTTTGAAAAAGCAGCGATACACTTTGAGGAGGCAGGAAAACTACAGGTAATACAAACCGACGTACTCGCTTGGCGTGGTGTCACTTATTTACAACTTGGCCGCTTGGAAGAGGCCTTGTCTGTTCACATTCAGCTGGGACTGACCTCGGAGAAAATTCCCGAACTGCAAGCAGACCAGTACTGTATCCAGTACAACATTGGTTGGATATACGCGCATTTGGGCATGAACAGCGAAGCTGCAGAGTTATTTAGCCGGGTTGATCCGAATTCGGAACGAGGCGAAGATGCTCGCATCTGGCTGGGCAGTTTAAACCATCAGCCCCCCCCGGAAGAGGGTGAAAATCGCAAATCGGATGGCCCGGGCTTTTGTAAAAGATTGATCGCATCACAAAACACCTAGCATTTTGGTATGTGCCTTGTTGACCTGTGTGACCGTTTGAATTAATTTAGTAAACTGCCTGGACCGACCGATTATTTCCCCAGGACATCATTGGCAATTAAATCAGCCAACACCCGGATAATCACAAAGCCCAGCTGGTTGCAAAATCTACACTTAATCCACAATGTCAATTACTTAGGTCTTTGCGCCGTGACTTTCGAAGCCCGTCCTTCACCAGTGCATCCAGTAGCTAATCTTCAGTGGACATGATGGCTACCAGAGATATTCCAAATGGAAAAGCTTTCCTGCCTATGAGGTGTCGTTCACTGGCAAAAACGGTCTGCAGCAATTTGTTGACCCACCTGCCGGGTTGCTCCATATCCTTACATACGCCCCGGTAGGGAACTATTTTCCGTAATAAGCGCACCAATTTGACCGGTGGAAACAACCAAATATTGAAATAACTGATGTAGTCGATTGACAACCCGCTCTGCCGTGAAAATTTCTGTAAGTCCCGTCGATAACGCCGCTGATGGTGATTTTCATCGTCGTGCTGACTCCAAAGAAAATTAAAAGCAGGCACGGTCAGTACGATTCGACCACCTGGGTTCAACATCGATGCGATCGCCCTTAAACGGGCAATATCCTGCTCTACATGTTCTATTACATCCAGGATGGCCACCAGGTCAAAACGGGATTGAAGGTCAGGTAATGCATCGGGAAGTTCCCCGGCGTGCACCGGGGCAACATTTCGTTCGCGGGCCATTTCGGCAGCGGCATCATCCTGTTCAATACTTTGCACATTTCCAAAGCCACTCAGCATTTCGAGATTGCCGCCCGTTCCGCAACCTACCTCCAGAATTGCGGATGGTTCCGGGAGCGCCAGTGACTTGACTAATGCATTGTCAATCCTGAGTCTCGCCACAAATCACCAGTGCTCATCCTCTATCTGGCGCATCAACTGATAAATATTCGAATCCATTTGAACAGAGCCTGCTTAAATTACCCAGGTGGTTGCTGGGGTTGCGGTGGGATGAGCTACGTCACCTACCAGAAACAGCCTGCTAGCGACATCCAGGGCTGCAGGTGACCAGCCGGCAGGAAGAACCTCGTCTTGGGTAGCAAGGGTCCGTAAACGGAACTGGCCGGTAAATCGCTATTTCGTCGGGAAAAAATGACCTTTCAAGTAAGTGCTCCTGTGCCAACTTAATCTTTCCGTAAGGTCTGACAGGGTCTGGGATTGAACTTTCGTTAACCACGCGTTGCCCTTCATACAGACCCCCAGAAGAGCTCATGAATTGAGCTTATACCTTAACATAATCAATGGTTTGACTGAGTATAAGGATGAAATAAATGGTATCCGAAAAAGAAGCATACTCTGCAAATACGTCTTATTCTCTGGTATGGAAACCGGCCCTGCCGGCTCTACAAACAAAACTCAGGAAACCGTTGTGCTGTGTTGGAAAAATCTCATGAGATCTCAACAATCCTGATCCAGACGTGGTCCAATGCCAGTTCCCCAAAGAGTTATTGAGACTGGTCTGTCGGTGAAACAAGAACAAAAAAACGTTTCACTTAATTAGTATGTACAGGCCGTTGCACCACCATCGTTCTTTGAATTTATCGATCTCGGTAACCAGTGCGGCCAGGAATGCATCTCCGCCGCAAATAAATATCAAAATGGACATGGTAATCGTAATGGGGTGAAGGCTTCGTCGTGTTGTTTCGTCATGACTTGAACGCGTGATACCGGGGAAAGATTTACAAAATTCATTCCGAACAACTGCATCCGGTCGCCAGTTTGTGTAGATTGAAGGCGTAGTCAGTTTCAAGGCCTGGCTGGCTTGTATCATTGCTCGAAATGACTGTAACAATCTCATCCGAGTTACCAATGTTCATTTTCTAAAGCTGTTTACTGACTGTGAATGCCGTTATGCTACAAAAATATTGTCGTACGGCCCGGTGTTGTTTGACCCGCGCCGTCTTCATTTGCAGATCAAGTTCACTGGTACGGCCAAGGGATAATTCGCACACAGATGTCAGTAAATTTTGATACAAGTTCAGAGGTGAACTGGATCACTCAACTGGAGAGCAGGAAGTCGCTTGTGATTGGAGGTGTGCTGCTGGTCAGCCTTGGAGCCCTGCTGGTCACCGCACTTCGCAACCCGGTTTCACTCGACGCCTTCTGGCACCTGCAAATGGGCCGGGACTGGATTGAAAACGGACTGTCCCCCTGAATTGATCATTACAGTTATACCTACAATGGATTTGGAATCACCAACCCACCAGTCGCTTTCCAGGCATTGCTTCACTTTGCCGTATCCCAGTTGGGTGTCAGACCGGGCTTTCTGGTAATCAAAATTACAGCATCTGTATTGACACTGGGAGCAACCTTCGCACTACTCAGACAATTGAAGGTTTCAACCATCATCTACCCCATTGTCTTGCCAATAATTACCTTGATGCTGCAGTTGAGGCTCATGGTCCGACCAGAGTTGTTCAGTTATACATTTTCAATCGTGGCCCTGATGCTCTATTTTCGTTCAAAAAACACGCTCTCGGTCGGCTCCATATTACCTATGGTTCTGCTGATGTGGATCTGGACCAGCTATCACTCTTCCATCATCGGTTATGTCATTTTTCTAGGATTTTTCCTGGATGTTGCGGTTGATCAATTCAAATCCAAAGCATCTTTGGGTGTGTGGACAAAATGGTTGTTGTGGGGACTCCTGATTGTGGCCGTCGGGTTTATTAACCCGGGTCTTTCACATCCGGTACTGCAAGCGCTCACATTCCCCGAGGAATGGAAAACCAGCATTATGGAATACCGTACCCCGGAACAGTTCGAATACATAGCTGCAATCTACGTATTGATTTTGTTGGCATTGCTGACCCCGGTGCTGGCGGTCAAGCAACGTAAATTCGGATTTCTGCTCGTATGGGCCGTGATGGCATACACGGGCGCAACCATGGAACGGATGGTGACACCCTGCGCAATCGTCATCGTGCCACTGGCTGCCAACGTTTTGCATACCAGCAATTTTCCCGGAGACTGGGCGTTGAATAAAAAAAAGCGTTCTGAGACTGACGGGCATATTAAGTCTGATCATGATCAGCACTGGCTTGTACTCCAATATAGACCAGGCCAGGACGCTGATGGATGAAAACCGACGAACCATTTACCGTTACCCGCAACCACTGTTGAATTACATGATTGACCAGCGGAAAATCGGACGCATTTTCAATGATTATGGGGTGGGGGGCTATCTCATTTACCATTTGTCTCCCAATACCCAGATCTATATCGATGGCAGAACCGGGATTCTTTATCCACCAGAACATCTGCAGAGATATAAGGCGTTATTTCATTCCGCCAGCGAATTGAAATCTGAAATTAAAAAATATGATGTGGACCAGATCATGCTGCTGTATGACCAGAGCATACATGACCTGGTATACCAGGTTGGTGATTTTGGTCTTGATTTTGTCGGGCCCAGGTTTGCACTGTACACGAGAGAATCACCGAATTTCCCTCTGCTTTTCAAATTGATGGCCCAGCCGGCGTGCTGGCGGCCGGAGATGGCGGAAGCGTTGAAACGGGAAAGACACAAAATGGACGAATTGCTTCCATACAATTCGGCCTTGTATCCTTTTGCCGACTTTGTTGTGGCCTACAGCAACGCTGAACATTGGGAGGCATTTTTTGATGTTGTTGGAAAAAAGGCCATTTGGACCGATCAAATGCGCCGGTTTGCAGCCTACAGGGCCCTTGAGGCAGGTGACAATGACCGGGCACGGATCATATTCAGTGAAATCACGGTCCGTAAACCCAGGGACAATTATGCTTCTGCCATGGCCATGATAGCCGACAGAAACCCACAGGAAGCATCCCGGATCCTTGCAACAACGGCATCCATTGAGGAATCAGAGCTGGAATATTCGGATTTTTATTTACGCATCCTGGTATATGAGACACTTGCGTATCAGAAGGAACTGACGTCGGCGGAACTCGAGCTTTGGCAACACTACAAAGAGCGCCTGGTTAACAAGGGACTGACAAGGGCACCTGGCGAAGGGTCGTTCTGTCAAACACCCGGCATGATCCCCAATTAACGAACGCTGCCTCGCAATAAAACCCACAATAAAGGCGGAAAACATCAAAGTAACGCGGAAGCGAACAAGCTGGCCGTTTTAGCTGAGCATTTATCCAGGCCTTGCCGGCCTGTTAGCTGGTCTCGGTGCTGTCCTTAATCCATATCAGGCTTGCATTTCTACCCGTTGTACCATCGCGACGGTAAGAAAAAAATCTGTCTGACTCGGTGAACGTGCAAAATTTCCCACCAGATATCATCCCGACACCCCGTCTCGAAAGTATCATCCTGGCCAGGGCGTACAAGTCGGCCAGCCAACGGTTTCCATGACGCACAAAGGCCGATGAATTCTCTGAATTGGCATTCACAAAAGCCTCCAGTACTTCATCACCCACTTCAAATGCCTTCGGACCGATCGCTGGTCCCAGCCAGGCCATCAAATTTTCCGGATGACATTCCATCCTCGAAACCGTGGCCTGGAGTACACCCGCCGCCAGCCCACGCCAACCCGCATGTGCAGCTGCTACCTCAGTACCCTGCCGGTCACAAAGCAGCACTGGCAAACAATCGGCACTGAGAATCGCGCACACCTGGCCTGTCGTTCTCGCGATACTGGCATCTGCTTCGGGTTCGGCATCCGCGTGCTCACCCAATGTCACCACCCGACAACCATGAACCTGGCTTAGCCAGACTGGAACGGCCGGTAATGACCGCAGTAGCAAAATTTGATTGTCCGTGACATGTAGCGGGTCGTCACCGCATCGCGCACCCAGGTTCAGGCTGCTCCATCGGCCCGTGCTGTACCCGCCTTTGCGAGTGGTCGAGAAAGCCAGTATATTGCCCGGAGCCGGCCAATCGGGTCTGATCAATTCAGGCGGGTTCCGCTTAACCATCGATTCAACCGGTAACCGGCATACCGCGTAAAACTTCTATCAGAATCCGGATGTCTTTGGGTAATTCCGCATGGAACGCACACTCGGCCCCACTTTCAGGGTGGATCAATTTCAGGGTGTGTGCATGCAATGCCTGCCTGTCGAATTCGTTGATTGTTGTCACAACGGTCCCGGATAATCCTTTTTTATTGATGGCACCCCGGCCATACACCCGGTCACCGACAATCGGGAAGCCAATGTGTGTCATATGTACACGTATCTGGTGGGTTCTTCCAGATTCCAGTGAGACTTCCACATGGCTGGTGCCCGGCAAACGCCTTATCGTCCTGTAGTGGCTGGTTGCCGTCCTGCCCCCTTCGACCACCGCCATCTTTTTTCGATCCCTGGGGTTGCGGCCGATGGCTGCGTCTATGGTCCCGCGGGATGGTGGTTTGCCTTTCACGACAGCCTGGTAAATACGACTCATACTTCTGGTTTGCAATTGGCCGACCAGGCTGGCGTGAGCCTTCAGGCTGCGAGCAACCACCATGACTCCGCTGGTATCTTTGTCCAAGCGGTGTACGATGCCCGCACGAGGAATGCTGTTCAGGTCCGGGTCGTGATTCAACAGCGCATTCTGCAAGGTACCATCCGGGTTGCCGGCTGCAGGGTGAACCACGAACCCCGGGGGCTTGTTCAACACCAGCAGATGCTCGTCCTCAAACAGGACTTCCAGCGGTATATCCTGGGGCTCCACTTCACCTTCCGGGATCATCAGCGCATTGATCCTCAGGTTTTCCCCACCCGCAACCCGGCTGCTGGGTTTGGCCGACCTGCCGTCAATGGTCAGTTCTCCACTTTTTATCCACTGTTGCAAACGCCCTCGTGAGTAGTCCCGAAACAGTTCAACCGCAGCCTGGTCCAGGCGCAAACCAGAGAGATTTTCAGCAACCTGTTTGTTGTGATTGATTTGCTTTGGCATGATCCTCTATCCGGCGATATTCCGGTAATTATTGCATGGTCCTATTCTAGGACCTCACAGTGATATTTTCGCGTCCCGGTATTACCGTTCTGAATGGCCCGGCCCGGTTTTTCGAATCCGTTACACAAGGCTAGTCTGACGACGCCGATTCCGCTATCATTCCGTCCTCAGTATTTCGTCAGGTCAAAACATGTATTCAGCTTCACCGCCCTTGAGGTCCCCGTTAGGTTCCAGGCTTCTAATTATCTTCTTGATCACTTTGTGTATGTTCACTTTATCTGCTTGCAGGAAAGACAAGGATGATATCGACGATGGTCGACCTGCTGCTCAAATGTATGAGCAAGCAAAAAACTATCTGAATGGGCAAAACTGGTCACGTGCGATCCATGCCTACCAGCAATTGTCAACACGTTATCCTTTTGGACGCTATACAGAACAGGCTCAACTTGAGCTTGCCTATGCATACCACAAAGGCGGCAGGGCAGAAGCGGCGCTGTCCACAGCCGATCGTTTCATCCGCACCTATCCCAGCCACCCCAACGTCGACTATGCCTTCTACCTGCGTGGATTGACCAATTATGAACAACGTATTGGCTTCATGGAACGCATGATGCCGTCGAGGGTGCGGGATCGTGACCAGACGGCAGCAAGGGAGTCTTTCCGCGATTTTGATGAACTGATCAGGCGTTTTCCGGACAGCAGATATGCACCGGACGCGAGACAAAGAATGGTATTCCTTCGCAACAACCTGTCTTTCTACGAACTGGATGTTGCGCGCTATTACATGCGTCGCAAAGCCTATGTCGCAGCTGCGAATCGGGCCCGTTTTACATTGGAAACCTATCCCGGCACACCCGAAACTGCAAATGCACTTGAAATATTGCATGTTTCCTATACCGAAATGGGATTGCCCGAACTGGCAGAAGATACGATGAAGGTATTGGTGCTGAATTATCCGGATCACCCCTATGTGACCGGTGTATCAAACAAAGGCGGTTTTTTCGGCCGGTTGTGGCCATTCGGAAAGGACTGATCAGTTCCACAGCTGACGGGTCAGGTGGTTATAGGCAACTCAGGTTTTGTTGATCATGTCTTCATGCCAGCCCGAAGTAATCGGATAGCGACGGTCGCGGCCAAAGGCTTTTGATGTAATTCTCACACCGGGTGCTCCCTGGCGTCGTTTATATTCATTTCTGATTACCATTGCGGCTACCCGTCTGACCAGGTCTTCATCAAACCCGTCACCGACAATGTCCGCAATTGACCGGTCCTGCTCAACGTACCGGGACAGGATCTGATCCAAAACCTCATATTCCGGCAGACTGTCCAGATCCAGTTGTCCGGGTGCAAGTTCCGCTGAAGGTGGCCGGTCAATGACGGCCTGAGGGATGGCTGGAGAAAGAGAATTCCGAAACTGGCTCAGCTCATAAACCCGTGATTTCAGACAATCCTTGATGGGTGAAAAGCCACCACACATATCACCATAAATGGTGCTGTAACCGACCGCAAGTTCACTCTTGTTGCCGGTAGCCAAGACCATCCATCCAAATTTATTGGATAGAGCCATGAGCAGGTTACCGCGTACCCTCGCCTGCAGATTTTCTTCAGTGACATCTTCTGCACATCCCTCAAATGTCACTTCCAGCGAGTCAAGAGTGGCCTCGTATGCCGGCTCAATGGAGAGTTCGCGGTAGTCCACATCCAGCATGGACGTCTGCTGACGTGCCAGTTTCAAACTCAATTGAGAGGTATGTCTTGATGGCATCATGACGGCATGCACATGATCTGCGCCCAGGGCGTCGGTTGCCAGGATCATTGTCAGGGCAGAATCGATCCCACCCGACAGACCGATCACCACATCACTGAAGCCATTCTTCAGCACATAATCTTTGAGGCCCCGCACAAGTATCTTGTAGATCCCTGCTATAACGTCCTCATCCAGCCAGCTGTCACCATGTTCCGTTTGCCGTAGTGCATCAGCACTCTCAAATCGTAGCTGACCTGTTTGCGGTCGATAAACGACTTCCATAAGACCTTCTTCGCACGGTTCAGTCATGGCCGACATCAGGCCATCCGAACTTACCAGCATGGAGCGCCCGTCAAACACCAGTTCATCCTGTCCACCCACCAGATTGCAATAAACCATGGGCAAGCCGCAATCCTCATGACGCCCGTTCATCATGGCAATCCGGGCAGCGAATTTATCATCCCGGAACGGAGACGCGTTGGTTACAAGCAATAATTCCGCACCCGCAGCCCTGGCCGCAGCAGCAGGTTCCGGGCGCCAGGCATCTTCACAGATCAGAATACCCAGCTTGCTGCCGTTGAGGTCTGTTACGAGTGGCTGGCTTCCTGCAGTAAAATAACGGTGCTCATCGAATACCGCATAATTGGGTAAAATTTGCTTGAAATAACGACCGATGACCTTGCCTTCGCGTATCCAGCTAACGGCATTATATCTGTCACCGCCGACCTGCCAGGGGTGACCGATGACCACATCAATTCCATGCACATATCCGAGCAGTTCCGCCACAGTCTGATGGCACTGGTGCATGAAACCGGGACGCAGCAGCAGGTCTTCCGGTGGATAGCCACTGATCGCCAATTCCGGGAACAGTACCAGGTCAGCGCCGCCGGCAATTGCCGCGGAAATACATTCCCTTGCCCTGGTAAGGTTACCGGTCATGTCACCGACCGGAAAATCCCGCTGGGCCAGGCTAATTCTTGTCATGGACGTCAATGATCAATCCGCCTGCATCATCAGGCATGCATAGAACGAAAGATTACAGGCGATTCTGGATTGCATTACCCAGATCGGCCGGTGAACGTACCGTTGTGACCCCGGCTGCCTCCAGGGCTTCAAATTTTGCCTGCGCAGTGCCCTTCCCACCGGCGATGATGGCTCCGGCATGACCCATACGTTTTCCAGGCGGAGCCGTAACACCCGCTATGTATGCCACGACCGGTTTGGTCACATAATCAGAAATAAATTCAGCTGCATCTTCTTCCGCTGAACCTCCAATTTCACCAACCATGATGATACCTTCGGTAGCCTCATCATCCTGAAAAAGACGCAGGCAATCAATAAAACTCATACCTTGAATCGGGTCCCCGCCTATCCCGATCACGGTGGTTTGGCCCAGACCTGCCTGGGTTGTCTGGTAGACGGCCTCGTAGGTCAGTGTACCTGATCGCGAAACGATTCCGACCTTGCCACGGGCGTGGATTCGTCCGGGCATGATTCCTATTTTGCAGGCACCAGGGGTAATTATTCCAGGGCAATTTGGACCAATCAACCAAGTGTCAGGCTTGTCATTCAAAACCGCCTTTACCCGCATCATATCCTGTACCGGTATGCCCTCTGTAATCGCAACAATCACCTCAATTCCAGCATCATCAGCTTCCAGAATGGCATCTGCAGCAAATGGTGGCGGTACGTAGATGACGGTGGCAGTGGCTCCGGTCTGCTCCACCGCTTCTGAAACTGTGTTAAATACGGGTAAGCCCAAATGCTGCTGCCCTCCCTTACCAGGAGTAACCCCGCCCACCAACCGGGTGCCGTATTCCAGTGCCTGTTCGGAATGAAATGTGCCCTGATTACCTGTAAATCCCTGGCAAATAACCTTGGTATTACTGTTGACCAATACACTCATTGTTCTACCCCGTTTTCAGCATGGTTGGCTGCAGCTACTACTTTCCTGGCTGCATCATTCAAATCAGATGCAGTAATTATGGCCAAACCACTGTCCGACAGTAACCGCCTTCCTTCGTCCACCCGTGTTCCTTCAAGCCTTACCACGACCGGCACATCGACCCCAACCTCCGTGACAGCAGCGATAATCCCCTCAGAAATGAGATCACACCGAACGATGCCGCCAAAAATATTGACCAATATGGCATCTACATTTTCCCCCGCCAGAATCAATTTGAAGGCTTCTTTGACCCTTTCTGCATTGGTTCCTCCGCCAACATCGAGGAAATTGGCAGGTTCACCACCATTGAGTTTTACAACATCCATGGTGGCCATGGCCAGACCTGCTCCGTTTACCATACAGGCGATATTGCCATCGAGTGTCACATAGTTCAGACCATGCCGGCTGGCTGCTGCCTCGGTTGGATCCTCTTGTGCCTCATCACGCATGGCGGCCAAATCCGGATGCCGGAACATGGCGTTATCGTCCATATTGATCTTGGCATCCAGGGCCATCAGATTGTCATCCCCATCGATGATCAATGGGTTGACTTCCAACAGACTGAGATCTTTATCCATGAACAGACGATAAAGCGCCGCCATAATCCCGGTCAATTGCCTCACGTGCTTGGAGGAAAGACCCATACCAAATCCCATTTGACGGGCCTGGTAAGACTGGAACCCTGCAACATTGTCGACGTTGACCGTGACGATTTTTTCCGGTTCCGTGGCCGCGACCTGTTCAATGTCCACGCCACCGGCAGCTGACCCCATGAAGGTGACACACCGATTTACCCGGTCAATCAGAGCAGAAAGGTAGAGCTCTTTTACAATATCGGTCGCCTCAGCAATCAGCACAGAATCCACCGGTAGCGAAAGACCACCAGTTTGATAGGTGCTTATTTTCATGTTCAACATCTGCTTGGCCTGCTCACGAACCTCGGCTCGTGTTCGGACCAATTTCACACCACCGGCCTTACCGCGTCCGCCCGCGTGTACCTGTGCCTTTACCACCCACATTTGACCGCCGAGACTCTGGGCCGCCAGGACTGCCTCATCGGGTGTCCGCGCAACCCTGCCGTCAGGTACGGGAATACCGTAATCATCGAAAAGCTCCTTAGCCTGGTATTCGTGAAAATTCATATTTTCTCCTTTAAGAGGATCTGCAAATCCTGAGGGAATCCAACTCTGACCAAAGGTGGTATTTTCCACTGAATTGGTGCTCAAAGCAAAGAAACACCTCCTTGTTATTAGCCACCGGCCCAACTGGAATCAGCCCGCCTCTGTAGTGATATAATTCAGTGCCAGTGGACGATGATACGACTTCGTCTGACCCACCAGACGATGGTAACTCAATCTGCAGGGAAATTAATGAGTCAAACGACCGACTTCAACTCTTATCCTTTGCCACCGGCGCTAACCCGCAGGGTCGTAGCCTATTTGAATGTATTCAGATTGTTTATCAGTTTGATACTGGCAATTGCTTTTTTTACCGGTCTGCTGATCAAACCACCATATATTGAAAACTCCGCGTTGGCGGCAATTTTACTGACCTCTTATTTTATATTGGCAATTTTCCTGGCCTTCGAATCACATAGGAAGAGCGCCCAGCATTACTTCCTTGCCCAGATCTCCATTTTTGTCGATGTCCTGTTTCTGTCGATACTCCTGTTCATTTTTGGAGGACTGGAAAGTGGGCTGGGAGTACTCCTGATCTTTGCCAGTGCATCTGCTGCCATCTTGCTGCCCTTGCGGCTGGCATTATTTTTCGCATCATTGGTCGTTCTGGCTTTTATCGGCGAGTCAATAACCGGGGTATTACTTCGGGATGACTCCGGTAAACATCTCATTCAGGCGGGACTCTATGGCATTACCACATTCATTACAGCGATTCTGGTCAACCTGCTCTCCTTCTGGCTGCGGGATTACCGTTTAATTGCAGAACAACAGGCTCTTGACCTGACGCGACTGGAACAGATCAACGAATTGATCATTCGGCGTATGCGCAGTGGGGTTCTGGCGGTTGACAATGAGGGTCGCATTCAACTAATGAATGAATCGGCCTGGTTTTCACTCGGCAGGCAGTCCAGTCGGCAGAAATTCCTGACAGATTTATCTCCGGAACTGGATGGGGCGCTGGAGGTTTGGCGTGCCAATCCATCCCGCGAGATAGCACCCATCACACTGTTTGCAAGCCAGGCCAAGGTCGTTCCCAAGTTTGTATCTCTGCCAGCAACTGCCAGTATTCACGTGTTGATTTTTCTTGAAGATAATGATGTCGTGGCACAACGGGCGCTGGAGTTGTCCGCCAGTTCACTGGCCAAGCTTTCGGGCAGCATCGCCCATGAAATTCGCAATCCCCTAGCTGCTGTCAGCCATGCAGCCCAGCTACTGGCCGAAGCAAAAGATTTACCAGAGTCAGACGCCCGGCTGGCTGATATTATTCATTATCAGTCACGCAGGATGAACGACATAGTGGAAAATATACTGCAACTGTCCAGGCGTGAAAAATCTCGACCTGATATGTTGGATTTGAAAGACTGGCTGGAGGAAATTGTCCAGGAGTTCAAAGGGTCACAACTGGGCAGGAAAATCGATCTGGAAACAGATTTCCAGGACGACCAGATGCTGGTCCTGTTCGATCGCAGCCACCTGCACCAGGCGATCTGGAAATTGATTGACAATGCCTTACGACACGCCTGCAGCGAAAACGAGAGCCCGAAGGTCAGGTTAGGAATTGAGCGCCAGCCAGGCACAGGGTATTGCGTGATCACCGTAGAAGACAATGGTCCGGGTATTTCCGATGATCACATCGCAAACATTTTTGAACCCTTTTATACTACCCATAAACATGGATCCGGTTTGGGCTTGTATATCGCCCGGCAACTTTGCGAGGTTAATCAGGCCGAACTTACGGTAGACTCAACTCTTGGAAGTGGCACCCGGTTTCACGTGCGGCTGGCACTATCGCTTACCGAGAAAGACAAAGAGACCCAGGTAATTCAGAAATGAACGTTTCAGCACATGACCACCGGAACACAGAAATCTGAACATGCAACACCATGTATTAATCGTTGATGATGAACCTGACATCCGGGAACTACTCGATCTTACTTTGAGCCGGATGGATCTTAAGGTAACAACTGCCAAGGACCTGGCCAGTGCAAGACAGGCGCTGACCACTGACCAATTCAGTTTTTGCCTGACAGACCTGCGTCTACCCGATGGCACCGGACTCGATTTGATTCGTGAAATTGCTGAGCAGCACCCCCAGTTACCCGCGGCCGTGATCACCGCATACGGTAGAATCGAAGATGCAGTTCTGGCACTGAAGATCGGCGCATTTGACTTTGTATCCAAACCGGTTGATTTATCCATATTGAGAAAACTGGTTAATACAGCACTCAAACTACGTGACGCGGAAGTTCGCGAATCTATCAATAAGGGCCAGGATGAAAGTCCATTTGTGATGGACTCCCTTGACAGATTGACGGGCAATTCAGCAGCAATTCAAAAATGCAAAACGATGATCAGGAAGCTGGCACGCAGCCAGGCCCCTGTTCTGATCAGCGGTGAATCCGGTTCGGGAAAAGAATTGGCTGCCCGTCTTATCCATGATCTGGGACCACGAGCCGACCATCCGTTCGTACCAGTAAACTGCGGAGCCATTCCAACAGAATTGATGGAAAGTGAATTTTTTGGTCACCGCAAGGGCAGCTTTACCGGTGCAACCAGTGACAAGGACGGACTGTTTCAGGCCGCTGACGGTGGCACACTGATGCTCGACGAAGTGGCAGACCTGCCACTGCATATGCAGGTCAAGCTGCTGAGGGCGATACAGGAAAAGGCCGTGTTGCCCATCGGAGCCCGCAGAGAAGTCCCGGTTGATGTTCGCATTGTCAGTGCTTCCCACCAAACCCTGAGGCCGCTTGTGGATGCGGGTAAATTTCGCAGCGACCTGTTTTTCCGTTTGAACGTCATCGAGCTACCCATGCCCAGCCTGCGAGATCGCAGGGATGACATTGCTGAAATGGCCAACAGGTTTTTGCAGGAAATAACCGATCAATGGGAGGAATCCGAACCACCCATAATTTCGAAAGATGCCATGATTGCACTCGAGAATCACCACTACACCGGCAATGTAAGAGAGTTGATAAACATCCTTCAGCGTGCAGTAACCATGTGCGAAAACCAGCTTATTGAAACCGAAGACCTGATGCTCGAACAAGTTACCATTGCGGAGCACGACCAGCCGATGTCCGAGCGTGGAGACGAACAGACTCTGGACACCTATATCGAAGATATTGAAAAGAAAATGCTGGAAGATGCGCTGAAGAAAGCACGTTATAACAAGACCCGCGCGGCTGACCTGCTGGGTATCAGTTTCCGTTCATTTCGATACAAGCTGAAAAAATTTGGTATCGATTGATTTACAACAATCGTCGTCTGAAGCAAGTCAGCCTGCCTCGTTTGTGCGTTCATTGCCCCCCGAACAAGGCCGCAAGATTCCTGATGAACTGGTTCGGACATACATCTATGTGCATGGTTCCACGGACGCACTCACCAACACGTTGACTGCGGAGGATGTGCAGTTGCAGCCCATGGCGGCGAATACAACGGCAATCTCATGATCTACCAGATGGTATTGCGTGTTTCATTATGTGCAGCAGCCACAAGGAAAAGCAGGGCCAGCAATAGAAACACCCTTTATCCTGGGTGCCACTGGCGGATCGTTGGATTACACCTGGTCAGATAGGTCAAAGGATTGGAATGGAAAACTTACCACAAGAAGGCAAAAGTAAAGAAAATAACCTGGAAGAATCTACCGCTTCCAGTCTAAACCCGGCCTTGGCGATTGTCTTTTCCCTGGGGTTTTTCCTGTTGATAACGTCCACTTTTTACCCACTAAGTGAACTGACAGTTTTTGATGCCAAGCGTATTCTCGAACTGGGTCTTTTTGTTGCTGTGCTTGTCAGTGCGGTTGCCTTCACAAAACTGAGACTCCGAACCATTGAGCAACTCAATCGCCTGGGAACGCCTGAACGTATAGCCATCGCGTTGTTTATTGCACTGGGTATCTGGTCCTCACTACGACTGGACCAGTCTGCTTATGCATTGGTCGATGTCTTGATGATAATTCAGATCATGGTGCTTTTTTCCGTGGTAGCTGCCAGTCGCAGGCTTGCCGGCACCGGTTTTGACCTCTGTGCCTTGTTGCTGTTGTCCAGTCTGGGCGTGGCCGTATTTATTCAGGAATTCATGGGCTATCTGGCGGGATGGGTTGGTGGATTTGAGTTTAGTTACAACCATTCGTTGATCCATTTCGCGCACCCTCGCTTTTACAACCAGTTACAAACCTGGTCCATACCGGTCCTGGCGGCATTGCCACTGTTATTTCCAGGCAAACGTGGCATCAGGCAGATTTGTGTCATTCTGCTTGGATTACAATGGTTTCTGGTCATTTCAACTGCAGCACGTGGCACCACGGTCAGCCTGGTCATATCCATGTTGTTTATCGCCCTGTGGGTCCCACAACACAGGAAATTCTGGCTGAAGTATCAATTGGCAGGAGTCATTGCCGGAATCGTCATCTATGCAGGTATTTACCAGGTCAATGAATCACTGAGCGCGCAACCTGGAAGTTTTTTCGCCACCTCTGTGGGCAGACCCATGGCCCATACCTCGGGACGAAGCTATTTCTGGAATCTGACCATTGATGATGCGATTGATCAGCCGATTTTGGGAACGGGACCTACCCGTTTTGGATGTGACAGGAACGTGTGGGTTCCGGCTCATCCACACAGTATCTTGTTCAGGATCATAGGAGAATGGGGATTTATCGCATTTGGACTGTTGCTGTTTATTGCCGTCTTGATCGGATCAAAGTTTTTGACGGGGCTGAGACAGCAGCATGGTTCTGACCCTGCCGCTAATCCTTTACGAAGCATACTGGCCATAAGCCTGATTGCCGGGGTAATTCATGCCTGCCTGAGTGGACTGTTTATCATGCCGGCAAGTCAGGTTGCAATGATCCTTCTGGTGGGTTGGAAATTGGGTCTGGATATGAATTCTTCCAAGGATTTGGAAAAAAAACCCATTGCACTTTTTACATTGCTTCTTGGCACCATGATCGGACTCGCGGTTTTTGTTTTTGCACTCAGTGAAATTCAGCAAATGCCTGCGAAAATGGAAATTTCAAATAGCGGCGGACCCATGACACCCAGGTTCTGGCAAAACGGGGAACTTTGTGATTGGGGACACAGCTTGATGACACCAAATTGACATTTTTTGTCAGTTTGTGACGCTCTACGGAATGATTTATGTCAAGCAAGTACCACACTGTATGTATCCTATTGTTTTTCGGTCATATATTATTTGGCATGTTGTTTGCATTAAAATAGCTTGGCATCCCGAGTTTCGTTTAAGGGAAAAAGCGGTAGTCTGAAAACAACAGACCACCATACATAACCATTGGAGGGTTAATTGTGAAAAATATGCAGAAAGGTTTTACTTTGATTGAACTGATGATCGTTATCGCCATCGTGGCCATCTTGGTCGCACTGGCCGTACCGGCTTATCAGGACTACACCATTCGTGCAAAAGTTGGCGAATGTGTTAATAACGGAGCGGTAGCCAAGTTGAATATCTCCGAATTCCGCCAGTCTGAAGGGGCATTTCCGACCACAGCTGCGCAAGCCGGTCTTTCAACCATTGGTGACACGCAATATTGCGATACCATGACTGCCTACACTCCCTCTACTGGTGCATTCGATGTTTTGGTTGACGAAACCGCAGTTGACTCAGGCATTTCCGGCCTTATTCAGCCCGTCCTGACACCTGCATATTCAACTGCTGGTGTTGACTGGGCTTGCTCTTCTGGCACAACAGCAGCCAACAATGTCAAGTACCTGCCGTCATCCTGTCGTGGTACCTGATATTTGAGTTAGATTTCTTCGACATAAAGTTAAAAAGAAAACCTCCGCAAATGCGGAGGTTTTCTTTTATAATTCAATTGATTATATGAATTTTGCGTACTTCGGATTACTTGCAATCATGGTCGCCCATGGTTATACTGATATAAGGGGAAGTAATCGCCCACTCGCACACACAGGGAAGATGACCAAACACGGTCGAGTGTAACGGATTCGCCAGATCACAATGCGAATTCCAACCGGAGTAGGCAGGGTAACTGTGATATGTATGAAATTCTCAAAGGGTCACTAGAACGGTCTACCTCAGGATCGGCCAGGGGTTTCACGCTGATCGAGTTGATGATCATCATTGCAATTGTTGCTGTGCTTGTAGCACTGGCAGTTCCGGCGTACAACGACTACACCATAAGAACAAAGGTATTGGAATGCATTAACAATGCATCTATTGCCAAGATGCAAATTTCTGAATATAGACAAAGCCTGGGTTCGTGGCCGCCTGCTGCCGCAGACGCGGCTATTGTTGGGGTAGGTGACACTCGGTTCTGTGAAGGGTATATTAATTATGACCCCGCCACGGGTTCATTTGTCATTGACCTGGACGAAGCCGCAATAGATGAATCTTTGGTGGCGTTTGACCTATATCCAACCATGACACCGACCATACTGGCATCAGGATTTATTGCTTGGAACTGCGGGCCAGGCGCCAGTCCTATTAGCAAACTCAATTACCTGCCACCAAGTTGTCGCAACTGATTACTTAATTGTCAGTCAGAAACCCTTGCATTTATGGAGGTTTCTGCTTTCTTTGCAATGATTTGCACCAATTCAGTTACATTTCAGTATAATGGTATCCGGGAAATGGAGTAACCCGTCTATGAACACTGAATTAAAAGCAACCAGTCATCTGCACGGTTTGGCCCGTCGACTGGTTGCCGATGGTCTCATGGAAGAACAAGCCGCCATTGATGCAGGTGCCGAAGCCAGCAAGAAAGGACTAACGATTCTTGCGTGGCTGATCAAGCATCAGAGCATTGACGCCGATGCGTTAACCAATACTGCATCAATTGAATATGGCATACCCATTATCGATATTCGTGCAATCGACCTGGCCATTGCTCCAGTGAGCCTGGTTGATGAGAATCTGATTCAGAAACACAACGCATTTCCACTTTATCTGCGCGGAAACTCTCTATTTCTGGCTGTATCCGATCCAACAGACCAGGCGGTGATCGACGAGATTGCCTTCAGCTCCGGTTTCCGCGTGGAACCCATCCTGGTTGCAGCCAATAAACTTGAATCCACCATTGAAAGTGCATTACAGGCGGCAGATTCCGTATTTGACGACCTGGAAGACGAGGGATTGGAAGATATTGGTTTCCAACTCGAATCAACCGAAGAGGAAGATGACTCATCAGATCCCAGCGTTGATGAAACACCCGTTGTGCGTTTTATCAACAAGGTACTCATAGATGCGATCAGAAAAGGCGCCTCAGATATTCACTTTGAACCTTATGAAACAACGTACCGGATAAGATATCGTCTGGATGGAATTCTAACCCAGGTGGCCAGTCCCCCAATACAGATGTCCAGACGATTGTCGTCTCGACTGAAAGTAATGTCCGGACTGGATATCGCTGAAAAACGCATACCACAGGATGGGCGCATAAAATTGAACCTGTCCCGAAAGAAATCCATAGATTTTCGTGTCTCAACCTGTCCAATGCTGTTTGGTGAGAAAGTGGTTCTACGAATACTCGATTCAGCTGCAACACGCATGGGGATTGAAGGACTGGGTTTTGAACTTGGCCAGCAGGAATTGTTTCATTCCTCCGTGCAAAAACCCTACGGCATGATTCTGGTTACCGGCCCGACGGGCAGCGGTAAAACAGTGACTTTATACACTGCCCTGAACATTCTCAATGACGAAGGTCGTAACATATCGACTGTAGAAGACCCGGTCGAAATTCGGGTGCCAGGTATTAATCAGGTGCAACAGAACGCAAAACAGGGAATGACATTTGCAAAGGCACTGAGATCCTTTCTGAGACAGGATCCGGATGTGGTTATGGTTGGTGAGATTCGTGACCTGGAAACAGCTGAGATTGCGATCAAAGCCGCACAAACAGGTCACCTAGTACTGTCCACGTTGCATACCAATGACGCACCACAATCTATCACTCGTCTGATGAATATGGGTGTTCCAACCTATAACATTACTTCAGCCGTCGAACTTGTGATCGCTCAGCGGTTAATGAGGCGGCTGCATAAATGTAAACAACTGGATGACATGCCACCAGAAGCTCTGGCTCAGGCTGGATATTTAGAAGGCGAACTCGAAGACTTGCAAATATACAAACCAGTCGGTTGTTCTGAATGCAACTCCGGTTATCGGGGAAGGTCGGGTGTGTTTCAAGTTATGCCGATTTCGGATAGTATTGCTAGAATCATATTGGAAGAAGGCAACGCATTAAAAATTGCCGATCAAGCCAAGAAGGAAGGAATTGTGGATTTACGTCGGGCAGCTTTGAACAAAGTTGCTGAAGGCACAACGGATTTGATTGAGACCAATCGGGTAACCAGGGACTAGGTTATGGCCATTACACAAGCAGAACCCATCACATTCATTTGGCAAGGACGCGACAAACGCGGTGTCAAACTCAAGGGCCAGCAGGTTGCGGCCAACCCCAACCTGGTACGGGCCGATCTGAGACGGCAGGGCATCACACCCATCAGGGTGAAAAAGAAACCCAAAGCTCTGTTCGGCGGATCAGGCAGCCGTATCACCGCCAAAGACATCGCTGTATTCTCCCGGCAATTGGCCACCATGCTCAAATCCGGCGTCCCACTGGTGACCGCCTTCCAGATCATTGCAGGTGGGGTCAAGAATCCGCGCATGCGTATCCTGGTAGAGAAAGTACGCAATGAAGTAGAGGGCGGAGGGAGCCTGTTCGAAGCACTCAGCGCACATCCGATGCAGTTCGATGAGCTCTATGTAAACCTGGTGAAGGCAGGTGAAAGTGCCGGCGTGCTCGATACCATTCTGGACGAAATAGCTTCCTATAAGGAACGCATCGAAAGCATCAAGGGCAAAATCAAAAAGGCATTGTATTACCCGATTGCAGTTATAGGTGTCGCAATCATTGTATCTTCCATTTTGCTGATCTATGTAATTCCCCAATTCCAGGGGATTTTCGCGAGCTTTGGAGCAGATTTACCCGCGTTCACC
Source organism: Lysobacterales bacterium (assembly GCA_014238945.1). Taxonomy (GTDB): domain Bacteria; phylum Pseudomonadota; class Gammaproteobacteria; order Xanthomonadales; family SZUA-36; genus SZUA-36. The sequence continues at coordinate 149,445 of JABAAB010000026.1, read as the reverse complement.
ATGATGATCATTCACGCGAGTGACTGGCTGATCGCCTATGGTCTGTACGTGGTTCTTGGTGCCGCCCTCGGTATAACCGGATTCATCATGGCAAAGAAAAGATTCAAGGGCTTTAACCACTGGATGGATCGCATGTCATTGAAGATCCCGATAATCGGCGACATTCTTGAAAAGTCAGCGATCGCGAGATTCTGTAGAACACTGGCCATCACCTTTGCCGCGGGTGTGCCACTGGTTGATGCCCTTCAAATTGTATCCGGTGCCACGGGTAATGCCGTTTTCAACGATGCAGCATCCCGGATCCGCGCGGATGTTTCTGTCGGTCACCAGCTACAACTGGCCATGACGCAGACCGATGTTTTCCCCAATATGGTGATACAAATGGCGGCCATCGGTGAGGAGGCCGGCTCCCTCGATGAAATGCTGATCAAGGTGGCAGAGGCCTACGAAGAAGAAGTCGAAAACTCGGTTGACGCCCTGTCAAGCCTGTTGGAGCCACTGATCATTGTCTTTATTGGCGGAGTGGTTGGAACCATGGTAATTGCCATGTATCTGCCCATATTCAAGATGGCCTCTGTCATTTAAGCTGGATGATACAGACAATTCTTGCCAACACACCGCTGTTCCTGACGGCGGTGACGGGTTTTGGTTTACTGATCGGGTCCTTTCTGAATGTAGTCATCCTGAGGCTACCTGCTAATCTGGAGCATGACTGGCGTTGCCAGTGCAGGCAACTCCTGGAAATCAAAGATCAAGTCAATACAACCCCACCGCCAGGCATCATGTGGGCACGCTCCCAGTGTCCGAAATGTGGTCATATGATCAGAGCCCATGAGAATATTCCCATTCTCAGTTATGTCTTTTTGAAGGGTCGTTGTGCATCGTGCAAAGCGCCAATTTCATATCGTTACCCCCTGGTCGAGGGCGTTACTGCCATCCTGTTCCTGGTCGTGGCAATCCATTTCGGCCCAACTGTTCAAACACTGACGGCTCTTGGACTAACCGCCTGCCTGATTGCTTTGACCGGTATAGATATAGATCACCAATTACTGCCTGATGACCTGACATACCTGCTTTTATGGGCCGGGTTATTTATCAGTCTGTTCAATGTCTTTACAGATCCTGTGAGCAGTATTATCGGTGCATTGGCCGGTTACCTGTCTCTTTGGTTTGTCTATCATCTTTTTCGCCTGCTGACCGGCAAGGAAGGCATGGGTTACGGCGACTTCAAGTTACTTGCCGCCCTGGGTGCATGGCTGGGTTGGCAGATGCTGCCACTGATCATTTTATTGTCATCACTGGTCGGAGCCATAGTCGGTTTGGCCATGATCAGCATGAAACGACACGAGTCGAACCAGCCAATGCCATTTGGACCATTTATCGCCTCGGCAGGATGGCTTGCATTGATCTGGGGTGACCAGATTATTGACTCGTACCTGCGGAGTAGTGGACTGGGCTAAACATGACCCGGACCGGGCAATATTCTGTTTTCACCGTTGCGTTAACCGGCGGTATTGCCTCAGGCAAAACCCTGGTTTCGGATGAATTCGCAAGACTTGGGGTACCGGTTATAGACACAGACGTGATCGCACGACAGATAGTCGAACCAGGACAGCCGGCGTTGCGGGAAATCAGAAAAATATTTGGATCGAACATCATCGATCCAGACGGACGACTCAGGAGAAAATCCCTTCGGGAAATCATTTTTTCCGATCCTGTTTCGCGTAAGAAACTCGAATCAATACTTCATCCCAGGATCAGAGCGCAAGTGCAAAGCAGGAAATCTTCCCTGCAATCAGGGTACTGTATACTCGTAATCCCTTTGCTGGCAGAAAGTGGTGCTTACCCGGGCATTGATCGCGTGCTGTTGGTAGACGTTGACCCAGAGATTCAGATCGTCCGTCTGATGAAGCGGGACGATTGCAGTCGAAGCCAGGCTCAGCTGGCGCTTTCATCGCAAGCACAACGCCATCAACGGCTCGAAATCGCAGATGACGTAATAGAAAACTCAGAATCGGTTTCAATCCTGTATCAACGGGTGGCGAATCTACATGCCAAATACACGCTGCTTGCAGGTACCTGATAAATTGAACCAATCAGCCACTTGATTGGATACACATTCGATAGCGATTACATTATTCGCTCAACTCAGTTTGCCATGGCAATGTTTGAATTTGTTTCCTGAACCACAGGGACACTGCTCATTCCGTCCAACCTTTCGCCCGCTGCGTATGTAGGGTGCCTCCTGCTTGCCATCATCACGCTGACCAGCGGGGACAGCTGCGGCTGCCTGTTCGTGACGGAACTGCATGGGTGCTTCCTGACGTCTTTGTGCGTCCACCGCTTCGACATCCTCTTCTGCCCGCACTTGCACACGTGCCAGAATTTTAACAATCTCGTGCTGAATGTTGCCAAGTAACCTGGTAAACATTTCAAAAGATTCACGTTTGTATTCCTGCATCGGTTGTTTCTGCGCATAACCACGCAGATGGATACCCTGGCGAAGGTAGTCCATATTGCCCAGGTGGTCTTTCCATTGCTGATCAAGTACATTGAGCATGAGTGCTTTTTCAAAATGTCGCATGACTTCCGCACCGGTTTCCAGTTCCTTCGCATCAAAATGTGCGGTTACTGACTCCGAGATACGTTCGTTCACCGCTTCTTCGTTGAGCAGCTCGTCTTCTTCCAACCAATGGCCGACCGGAACCTGAATACCAAATTCCCCTTCCAGGGCTTTCTCCAGCCCGGGCACATCCCACTGCTCATCAATACTTCCCTCGGGCATGTATTGCTCAACGATATTAGCAAAAACATTTTTCCTGAATTCCAGCATGACGTCTTCAACATCGTCCACTTCCATCAGATCATTACGTTGCTGGTAGACCACTCTTCTCTGGTCATTTGCCACGTCATCATATTCGAGTAAATGTTTCCGGATATCGAAGTTGTGCGCCTCGACCTTGCGCTGTGCATTTTCTATGGCCCTGTTCAGCATACCGGCCTCTATGGCCTCATCTTCCTTCATTCCGAAACGCTGCATCATTGAAGACATCCTGTCTGAGGCAAATATACGCATCAGGTTGTCTTCAAGCGACAGGTAAAAACGCGAAGAGCCCGGGTCACCCTGGCGTCCGGAGCGGCCCCGCAACTGATTATCTATACGCCTGGATTCATGCCTTTCGGTACCGATGATATGCAAGCCTCCTGCATGGATTACTGTGTCATGGGCCTGTTGCCAATCTTCACGAATTTGATCCAGTTCCTGCTGTTCTGCATTTTCACCATGATGAGCCAGTTGCGCATCCAGACTGCCACCCAGCACAATGTCCGTACCACGACCTGCCATGTTGGTTGCAATTGTCACTGCTGAGGATTTACCGGCCTGCGCAACAATATGTGCCTCGCGTTCATGCTGCTTGGCGTTGAGTACCTCGTGCCGTATCTTGGTCTTTTTCAACAGTTTGGATATCAGTTCAGAAGTTTCAATGGAAGTCGTACCAACCAGCACGGGCTGGCCACGCTTCACACAATCCTCAATGTCTTCAATGATGGCCTGGTATTTGGCATCCGACTTGAGGAACACAAGATCGTCATTATCATCACGAATCATTGGTCTGTGGGTCGGGATGACGACCACCTCAAGACCGTAAATGGATTGGAACTCATAAGCTTCGGTATCTGCGGTTCCGGTCATACCGGACAATTTCTCATAGAGTCGAAAATAATTCTGGAACGTAATCGAGGCCAGGGTTTGGTTTTCACGTTGTATGGGTACGCTTTCCTTGGCTTCTACCGCCTGGTGTAATCCTTCTGACCAGCGCCTGCCCGACAGCGTCCGGCCAGTGAACTCATCGACAATGACAATTTCATTATCCTGAACAATGTAATCCACATCTTTGTGAAAAAGATGATGGGCCCGAAGTGCCGCATTCAGGTGGTGTACCAGGTTCAGATTTTGTGCCTGATACAGGCTTTCATCATCCTTGATCAGACCGGCACTGACCATCAGGTGCTCGACTTTTGACATGCCATCTTCAGTCAGATAGACCTGTTTTTGCTTTTCATCAATCGTGAAGTCACCTTTCGGAACTTCCTCTGAGCCCGGTTCCGGTGTGGCGGCAACCTCCAGAGTGGGGATCAGCTGGTTGATTCTTACATAGAGCTGTGGTGTTTCATCAGCAGGCCCTGAAATGATTAACGGTGTTCGCGCTTCATCAATCAGAATGGAATCCACTTCATCGACAACAGCAAAGAAGTGATCGCGCTGTACCTTCTGATCAATGGTAAACGCCATATTATCGCGCAGATAATCAAAGCCCAACTCATTGTTTGTCGCATAGACAACATCACAGGCGTATGCTGCCCGTTTTGCACTGGGTGTCATATCCGGAACAACCACACCCACGGTCATATCCAAAGCAGTGTAGATTGGTCTCATCCAGTCAGCATCACGGGCCGCAAGGTAATCGTTCACCGTAACCACATGAACACCTCTGCCACTGAGTGCGTTCAGATAGCACGCAAGTGTGGCCATCAGGGTTTTGCCTTCACCGGTCTTCATTTCGGAAATCATACCTTCGTGCAGTACGATCCCCCCGATCAGCTGTACATCATAGTGACGCAAACCCAGGCTTCTTACGCTGGCTTCCCTGACACATGCAAATGCCTCGGGCATCAATTCAGTCAAAGACGCTCCATCGTTGAATCGTTGACGAAACTCTCCGGTTTTGGCTTTCAACTGTTCATCTGAGAAGGCATTGACAGGCTTTTCAAACCCGTTGACGAGATCAACGATTCGGCCCATCTTCTTCACAACACGATCATTCCGACTGCCAAAAATCTTGGTAAACAGTGCATTTAGCATGTGGTTTCGACTCTTTTCGGATAGATCATTGGTTAATGTGAATGTAGCAACCACGCAAGATGGTAAAACACGCCAGAACTCGAAAAACAGATGGGGGCTATCTCATCGTGATGCAAGTAGGTTCAACGCATCTGCTTGACGAATTGGTAAGGATTGATCGCTTTGCCCTTGAACAACACCTCAAAATGCACGTGTGCAGCAGATGCGCGCCCGGTTGTACCCATTCTGGCTATCACTTCACCAAAATCAACCCTGCTTCCTACGCTGGCCATCAATTCCTCGTTGTGGGCGTAGCGGGTTACATAACCATTGCCGTGGTCAATTTCTATGGTCCTGCCATAGCCTTGCTTATCGCCGGACCAGATCACCACACCACTTGCAACACTCAAAATCCCACTGCCTTTGATTCCCGCGAAGTCCAGGCCATCGTGACGGGCTCTTTTCCCGGTAAAGGGGTCGTTGCGTTCACCAAAACCCGATGATATCCAGCCGGATGAAACCGGCCAGCCGGCGGGTGTTCTCTCAGACTCAAGGTTCCTGTCCAACAGCAACAATTGTAGTGCATCAAGTTGTATCATCTGTCGATCCTGGTTTACTGCCAACAGGTCGATTGCGGTGATTATATCGTGCACATCCGAATGTCCATCGCGAATTACCTTCTCCGGTCCACCTACCGGTGGAAGCCGGTTAAAATCAAATTCATTCGGGTCCAGCTGTCCCAGCTGGACAAGTCGCGCACCAAGGGCATCAATTCGGGTGGAAGCGGCCTTGAGTTCAGCCAGTCGGGCCGCCAGTGCATTAATGTTCATTTCCTGGTCACTGGTCAATTGTTCAAGTGCACCCTGCTGTTGCATGATCTCACTTTTCATACCGGCGATGGTTTGATTAAGCAACGGCGTGGTCGGAGAACTCCATCGACCCATGACGAACATTGACACTGAAATAAACAACAACAGGGCGATCAATGTCACTCTTGATCCTGGCTGTTTATCGCGGTGTGCTTTCAATCCGGCTACAAATTTCTTGCCGGTTGCAAATAATACGGATAAGTTAGTTAGCATTGATGAACGACCCCTCAAAAAAATCCGGACACTGGCCGAAAAAACTTGCTGACCTGATGCAACACCCGGGTACACGGGCGAGACATGAAAGCGAACTGACGCGAAACTTCGGGCGGGTTTTGTCCCACGCACGAACATTGGACATGCTTGGCGGTAAATTGGCCAGTATTCTTGACCCTGCCCTGACCGCCCATTGTCGTGTTGCCCAATTCCGAAATCACTGTCTTGTCCTTGTTTGTTCAAGCGCGGCATATGCCAGTCGCATTCGAATGATCTCGCAGCAATTGCTTGAATCACTCAGAGAGGAGGGCGTCTCAAAAATTGATCGTATCGACATTCGAGTCGCTCCCATCAACACTCCCCAACCCGCAATCCGGGAACCACGGATCCTATCGTCCGCCGCTTTTCGGGCACTCGGCAGATTTGCTGCAGACAGCGATGACGTGGAAATCCACGCGATCTTCGAGAAGATAAAAACCCGCCGGAACCGCGAATCTTAACAGTTTTCGGGCGGAAATGCCGTATTCAATAACGTACAGACGCACCAAGGCGAGGTAACATTTGACATTACGGAGTTTAAAAAGGGGCTGTAAGGTCAGCCTTATACGGCCTGGGCCGGGTGCAGATAAGAGATGGGAGCTTTGTCCGTGTCGGCAAATGTAACTTCCTCCCAGGACTGAGGCTGCCGGAGCAGTTGTCTTAATAACTGGTTATTTAGCTCATGACCGGATTTATAACCGGAATAAGCCCCGATCAGACTGTGACCCAGAAGGTATAAATCACCGATGGCATCCAGCACTTTGTGTTTGACGAACTCATCCTCGTATCGCAGCCCGTTTTCATTCAGAACACGATAATCGTCAAGAACCACGGCATTGTCCATGCTGCCCCCAAGCACCAACTGACGATCACGGAGCATTTCCAAGTCCCGCATGAATCCAAAAGTTCTTGCGCGGGAAACTTCTTTCAAAAATGAAGTGGTAGAAAAATCTACTGAAGCAAAGCTGGTGTGAGACTTGAATACTGGATGATTGAAATCTATCTTGAACGATACCCTGAATCCGTCAAATGGTTCTATTCTTGCCCACTTGTCTTCACTGCGATACTCAATGGGCTCCAGAATACGGATAAATCTCTTGTCTGCGGACTGCTCTTCGATACCCGCTGACTGGATCAGGAATACAAATGGCCCGGCACTACCGTCCATGATGGGTACTTCGGGGGCACTCAAATCCACATAGGCGTTGTCAATACCCATTCCAGCCATCGCTGACAGCAAATGTTCTACCGTGGCAACCCGCACACCGTCTTCAATCAGGGTCGAAGACATACTGGTGTCACCAACCTTGGTGGCAAATGCATCTATCTCGACCACCGGATCCAGATCGATTCGACGGAAAACAATTCCCGTATTGACCGACGCCGGTCGCAGCGACATGAAAACCTTTTCACCGGTATGTAACCCGACTCCGGTCGCACGGATGACGTTTTTTAGTGTTCTTTGCTTGATCATTATTGAGGGCCCCGAGGCCGGATAGGCCTGCGGCATATTACCATAGCCATCCACACCAACAAAGAATTTATTGGTGTTTTGGCAACAGTTGTTGTGAATTAACAACAATTTAACAGGCTCTGAACCATTGTTTTACACTGTGTGTCACGTTCACATCAATTCACCACCGGTTGATGTGGGGAGACCGGATCAACAGATCCGGTCCTTTCGGCGAGCATCCCCGGTTGGTGAAAGCAGACTAGTCTGCCTGGTTTCTCAAGAATGATGGTATATCCAGATAATCAATATTCACATCCTGATCGAACATGTCGCTGGTTTCAGGCTCCGTGGACCGACTGGTGAATACATTGTCCGTCTGGTGATGATCCCCTTCATCAATGAATCCGGGTTCCGCTCGCCCCGTAGTACCATTTCGAACCAGGGAAATCGTTCTTTCGACCGGTACTGATTTGTGATTGACCTGACTGTCACCCAGACCGGTTGCCACCACAGTTACACGCAATTCGTCGCCGATTTCCGGATCAATTACGGTACCGATGACCACCGTAGCATCATCCGAGGCCAAATCAGCGACCGCACTTCCGATCTCTTCGAATTCCCTCATGGTCAGGTTCATACCGGCGGTAATATTGACCAGCACGCCATTGGCACCGGACAGATTGATGTCCTCAAGCAAGGGGCTGCCGATGGCAGACTGCACTGCCATGATGGCACGATCCTCACCCTTGGCCTGCCCAGCACCCATGACCGCCATTCCCATTTCAGACATCACAGTGCGTACATCAGCAAAGTCGACATTAATAAGACCCTGGCGTGTTATTAACTCTGCGATACCCTGCACCGCTCCCTGTAAGACATCATTGGCAGCTTTGAACGCGTTCAGCAACAGGGCGTCTTCTCCGAGAACTTCCGGTAGCTTTGAATTGGGTATGGTGATTAACGAATCCACGTGTCTGGACAGTTCCTCTATTCCCTGTTCAGCAATGGACATCCGGCGTTTGGCCTCAAAATGAAAAGGCTTGGTAACAACCGCAATGGTCAGAATGCCCATTTCTTTGGCAGCCTGTGCAATGACAGGTGCCGCACCTGTGCCAGTACCACCACCCATCCCGGCTGTAATGAACACCATGTCTGCTCCATCCAGCATTTCGATTATCCGGTCACGATCCTCCAGGGCAGCCTGCCGCCCGACTTCCGGGTTGGCACCCGCACCCAGTCCCTTGGTCACGCTCGATCCAATTTGCAACAATGTACGGCCCTTGAACTGCCTCAATGCCTGGGCATCTGTGTTTGCTGCAATAAATTCTACTCCATCGATACTTGCATCTATCATTTGTGAAACGGCATTGCCGCCACCCCCACCAACTCCAATGACCTTGATTTCCGCACTGGGTGTGTAGTTTTCCACCAATTCAAACATTATTTATCTCCTCTCGTTCGCCGTTAAAATATTCATAAGTCATCCGTTCATCCGGGTGGATCGCTATCCTGCGTCTCACTTGTCACCCGGGTTACAGACGCAACATTGGTTAACACGTTTCAGATTTGGGTTTCAGCTGTGTCACCCGGACCGAAATTCATATTAAAATTCTCCCCGAAACCAACTCTGTATTCTTGATAGCAAAGTATCCCCGCCTCCCGGTACCGCCAGGTTTCGATTGCTGTCGGCATAGCAGCCGTAGAGCAACAATCCAACACCCGTCGCGTGCACCGGGTTGGAAACCACGTCCGACAGACCTGTGACGTATCGTGGAGTTGCCAGACGGACAGGCATGTGGAATATCTCCTCCGCCAGATCCACGGCCCCTTCCATTTTTGCAGCCCCCCCGGTAAGTACCATGCCGGAGGCCACCATGTTCTCAAAGCCGCTGCGTCTCAGCTCACTTTGCACCAGTGAATACAATTCGCGGTACCGTGCTTCGACCACCTGGGCCAGAATCTGTCTTTCCAGCTTTCGGGAAGTGCGGTCACCCACACTGGGGACACGTATGCTTTCATCACTCCCCGCCAGTTGCTCCAGAGCGCATGCGTACTTGATCTTGATATCCTCTGCATGCTGCGTGGGCGTGCGCAATGCCACTGCGATGTCATTGGTCACCTGGTCACCTGCTATGGGAATACAGGCCGTGTGACGAATCGCACCATCGGTAAATACCGCGATGTCAGTTGTACCTGCACCAACATCGACCAGACACACACCCAGTGATTTTTCATCATCACTCAGTGCCGCGTAACTGGCAGCCAGCGGTTGCATAATCAGCTCGTCCACGGACAAACCGCATCGAGCAACGCATTTTCCAAGATTCTGGGTTGCGCTCAAAGCGGCAGTGACCACGTGTACATGGGCCTCAAGGCGTACACCAGCCATACCGATTGGCTGTCTGATACCATCCTGATTGTCCAACACGTATTCCTGTGGCAAAACGTGAAGGATTTTCTGGTCTGCAGCGACCGGCACCGCCCTGGCTGCCTCCAGCACACGTTCCACGTCACCTTCACTGACTTCCCTGTCCTTGATCGCAACGGTACCATCTGAATTCAGACTGCGAATGTGATTACCGGAAATACCGGCAAAAACGGAATGTATCTCACATCCGGCCATCAGTTCCGCCTCTTCCACTGCTCGCTGAATGGCCTGTTCAGTGGACGTCATATCTACCACTACACCTCGTCTGAGACCTCGCGAAGCATGTGAACCCAGGCCGATCACTTCTACCGAGTCATCAGCCTGCAATTCACCGACAATTGCAACGATTTTTGATGTGCCTATGTCCAGCCCAACGACCAGAGATTTCTCAGCTTTCTTCGCCATAAGTCCTCGCAATTGCATCCACATTTCGGGGCCATAACACTGCAAACCCATTTGTATATCGCAAATCGATACTCACCGGCGGCAGATCCTGTCCCTGCATCAGGTCTGACCAGGTCGATACCAGCATTTCCAGATTTTTGAAAATGTCACCTTTACCAAATTTCACTTCGGTCCCTCCGCTTAATACGGCTGACCAGGACCCGCGCGGATTCAGTACCAGGACATCAACGTGCTGACCTATGCGATTCAACGCGTCATCAAACTTTTGCCAGTTCTGAAACACCAGTTCCAATTGGCTCTGAGGACTCTCCAGCCACGGCAGACCCTGGATATCATCTGCTGCCGGCACCCGGAACTGCTTTCCATCACCTGTTATCAGGTAACCATCAACCCAGTGGGCAACCGGTGTGTATTCATGAATGGTCACCTGGATGGTGTCCGGCCAGCGCTTTTGAACGGTCACTCCGGAGACCCAGGGCATGTTGCCAGTGGCTTCACGCATGTGTGCGGGGTTCACAGTAAAGAAACTACCCTTTACAAAGGGTGTGAGACGGGCCCTGACCTGCTCGGCACTGACCCGTTCAAATGGACCGTCAATTTCCAGCCAACGAATCGGCCAGCGTTCCTGGGCAATCATCCCGGTGTAAACCCAGGCGACCCCGGCCGCTGCCAGCAGAAACATCAACACTATCACTACCACACCCGCACTGAATCCGCGCGCACGGTGTTTCATTGCCTGGTTTCCGGTGCTCTTGCTCACAGGCTGGTCTCCAGTATTCTCCAGACCAGTTCATCGAACCCGATACCCAAATGTTCCGCCGCCTGTGGTACCAGGCTGTGACCGGTCATACCCGGTACCGTGTTAACTTCAAGAAACCAGGCCTTCCCGTCGTGATCCAGGATGAAGTCAACCCTGCCCCAACCGGAGCAATCAAGTGCCTCAAATGCCTGCAATGAAACAGTCTGTGCCACCTGTTCCACCTCCATGGACAACCCACAAGGACAAAAGTACTGTGTGTCATCTGATTCATATTTGGCAGTGTAATCATAAAACTCACGGGGCGTTTCGATTCGAATTAATGGCAGAACCTGTTCACCGATAATGCCGGCAAAATATTCACTGCCTTTAATTTCCGGCTCTATGATTACCGTTTCACCGTAAATTCTGGCCAGGTCAATTGCCGCCGGCATTTCGGCAGAACTCATTACTTTTGATATCCCAATGCTGGAACCCAGACCCGATGGTTTGACGAACAGTGGCCAGCCCCAGTCTGCAATTTGTTCATGTACCAATTGTTGATCTCTTTTTAACAGCAGGAATGGCGGTGTATTTATTCCTTTATGTTCCCAAACCCACTTCGACCTGATTTTATCCATGCTCAGTGCTGAGCCCAAAAGACCTGATCCCGTAATCGGGATACTCATCAGTTGCAATGCTCCCTGGATCGCGCCGTCCTCACCCCCGGGGCCATGCATCAGGTTGAATACCCGGTCAATTTCATTGTTGCCAATGGCTTCGAACAGCGTGGAACTGCCATCAAATACTCTCACCGAGACCTGTCTGCGCTGCAGTGCTGCATACACGGCCTTTCCACCATCCAATGAAACGTCCCGCTCAGCGCTGTCTCCGCCAACCAGCAGACCCACGCGGCCAAAGCTGGACGCATCATGGGTCTTCAAAGGCGACGGACTGTTCATGCGGCCGCTCCAATTTGAAACCCGTTGTCCCTTAACTCCTGGGCCACCCACTCGATACTGCCTGCACCCATGAGTAACAAAAGATCCTGGTCCAGCAACAGGTTTGGCAACGACGCCGGCAGGCCGGATACATCTGCAATCAGAACCGGGTCCACTTCACCGCGGGCCCGGATAGAGTGACACAGAGCAGCACTGTCTATTCCCTCAATGCTTGCTTCACCGGCAGGGTAAATGTCCGTTAGCACAACAAGATCTGCATTGGACAAAACACGACTGAACTCGTCAAAAAGATCGGCTGTTCGTGTGTAGCGATGTGGCTGAAACACCGCGATGATGCGTCGCTCTGGCCATCCTTGCCTGGCCGCGGCGATGGTGGCCTCCAATTCAGACGGGTGATGACCATAGTCTTCAATTACCAGAACCGTACCGTCGTCTATTTTGAGCTCGCCAACTTCTGCGAATCTACGTCCTACACCTTTAAAAACACGCAGGCAGTCAACGATTTCACTGACGTTTAATCCAATTTCCCATGCGACTGCAATCGCACCCAGGGCATTGCGCACATTATGCAAACCAGGAAGATTTATCGTTACATCCAACGGTTCCGGGTGCTGCGGCAGCTGCACCCTGAAATTCATGTTCCTGCCTTCCTGATGCAGGTCCACACCACGTATATCCGCAGACTCCGAGAGCCCGAAAGTTACAACTGCGCGGCTGACCTGCGGTATCAAATCCCTCAACTCAGGATCATCCACACACAACACGGCCGTTCCGTAAAAAGGTAAATGTTGTAGGAACTCCAGAAATGCTCTTTTCAGATTTTCGAAGCTGTGCTCGTAACTCTCCAGGTGATCCCTGTCGATGTTGGTTATCAGGGCGATGGTGGGCTGAAGTAACAGGAATGATCCATCACTTTCATCGGCCTCGGCCAACAGGTACTCTCCCTGACCCAGTCTTGCATTGCTACCCCAGGCGTTGACCACACCTCCGATTACAAAAGTGGGGTCCAGTCCTGCCTCGGCCAGCAAACTGGCTGCAAGACTCGTTGTTGTGGTCTTGCCGTGGGTACCGGCAACCGCGATACCACGTTTGAAGCGCATCAATTCTGCCAGCATCTCTGCCCGGGGCACCACGGGAATTCTTGCCTCCCTGGCTGCGATGACTTCGGGGTTCGTGTCTGGAACGGCAGTTGATACTACCAGCACATCGACCCCCTTTATGTGCCCGGCGTCATGACCCAGGTATATTTTTACACCGAGTTTCTTCAAATGCCGCGTCGCTCTTGATTCCTTCAGATCAGAACCACTGACATCAAAACCCTGGTTGGCGACAACTTCTGCAATACCATTCATGCCAGCACCCCCAACACCCACAAGATGTACCCGGCGGATCCGGCGTATGGGGCGCAAATGTCCACTGTCGACTGAATTCATGGTTTTACCCATTCGTCGCAGGCCTCGGCTACCCTGCTTGCAGCATCGGGAAATGCGAGTTGACGTGCACAACAAGCCATGGAGTAGAGTTCATTTCTGTCACCCAGCATCGGTGCCAATACCTTCGATAGTCCATGTGCGTCCAGTGAAGCCTGATTCACGATCACCGCCGCGCCAGCCGTTGACAGGTATTCAGCGTTGCGGGTCTGATGATCGTCTACAGCATGTGCAAACGGGATCAGGACAGATGCAAGACCCGCCGCGGCAAGTTCAGCCACAGTCAGCGCACCCGATCGGCAGATTACCAGGTCCGCCCAGGCATAGGCAGCAGCCATGTCCCTGATAAAAGGACTGATTTCCACTTCAATTCCGGATTCTGAAAAAGACCGGCGAGCCTCCTCGACCCGCTTTACACCCGACTGGTGCCGTACTTCATAACTTAAACCTGAGGGCAACTTGGCCAATGCGGCAGGTACCACCAGGTTCAGGATCCGGGCACCCTGGCTACCACCTATCACCAGCAGTCGCACTGGACCCTGTCGTCCTGCCAATCGAATCCTGGGGTGGGGTAGCTCTGCAACCGACTGGCGCACCGGATTGCCGCTGTCCTCGGCATGCCACTTCTGCGGAAAAGTTCCGGGGAACCCCTGCAGTATCTTGGCGGAAATTATGGCCAGAATGCGGTTGGTCAATCCCGGTACCCGATTCTGCTCGTGTACCAGTACGGGAATACCTTTTGTCCATGCGGCGATGCCACCTGGCGCGGCCGCATACCCGCCAAAACTAAGGGCGCATCCCGGTTGATTCGCTTCCAGCAAACGACGGGCTTGCGAGACTGCCTTGAGTAACAGTAGTGGCATCCGCACCCAGCGCATAATTCCCTTCCCACGCAGACCGGCGATGGCGACCAGATCGAGTTCTATACCCGCTTCCGGCACACTGCGGGTTTCCATTCCACCTTCAGCACCCAACCAGCGTACCGGGATATTACGTTGTTTCAGCACATCGGCAACCGCCAGGCCAGGAAATATGTGCCCACCGGTACCCCCGGCCATAATCAGTACCCCCTGACCTGATTGCTTCATCTGCGTGCCCCCGCCGTGTTGGGTACACGTGCAATTATCAATGGTGCATCCCGGTCAAGCTCATATCGAATCCTGAATACGATGCCGAGGGCAAGAAACGTTATCAGCACACTGCTTCCACCAGAACTTATCAATGGCAGAGTCAAGCCCTTGGTTGGTAACACACCCAGATTCACACCCATGCTGACCAGGGCCTGCAAGCCGATCCAGAGCCCAATACCATAGGCGGTGTATCCGGCAAATGGTCGGTCCTGACGATGTGCCATCAAGCCAACAATCATTATTCGTGCGACCAGAAGCATGAAAAGGGACAGTATGAAGATGACACCCAACAGGCCAAATTCCTCTGCCAACACGGCAAAGACAAAGTCGGTGTGTGCCTCGGGAAGATAATATAGTTTTTGTATACTGGCACCAAGCCCGACACCGAAAACCTCACCCCGACCGACTGCAATCAAAGCCTGGGTGAGTTGAAATCCACCATTGAAGGGATCTGCCCAAGGGTCGGTGAAACTGATGATTCTCCTTAGCCGGTAGGGTTCCAGTGCAGCAACTCCAAATACCGGCAGGGCCATCGCTCCCAGGAAGAACAGATGACGCCAGGCAGCACCGGCCAGCCATACCATGCCACCAACAATGGCAGTGATAACCGCAGCGCTGCCCATGTCTGGTTGCATGAGCAGGATTCCGGTCAGCATGGCCGCAAGCAATAGTGGTTTTAGCGTGTCAAAAAACCGGATTCTGACCATTTCTGCCCTGCGAACCAGATAGCCTGCCATATAAACAATCACCATGATCTTGACCGCTTCCACCACCTGGAAGTTGACAAAACCCAGTGATATCCAGCGTGAGCTTCCATTGACACTTCGCCCTACTCCCGGAATAAAAACCAGCAACAGCACCAACACAGACACCCACATCAATGGTCGACTGATTCGTTCCAGAAAGGCGATAGGAATAACCCTGAAAGTTGAAGCAAGTATCAGTCCAAGTACTATGTAGATAACGTGCCTCAGCAGGTAATAATAGGTACTTACTCCGTGACTTTCCGCTATCGCGATTGAAGAGGATCCCACCATGACAAGTCCGGATGCAACCAGCAGCAACACCGGAACCAAAAGCCATGCATCCACAACAACATTGTGGTTTTGGGGTGCACCACGATGGGCCTGATGTGATTTTATGGCAGTTGTTCTCATCGGATCTTCAAGGTCGCCAGACCGGCCAGCACAAGAATGACCGAGATGATCCAAAAGCGTACGATCACCCTTGGCTCCGGCCAACCCTTGAGTTCAAAATGATGATGTATCGGTGCCATGCGAAAAATTCGACGGCCAGTGAGCTTGAAAGAAGCTACTTGTAAGATGACCGATACCGTTTCCATGACAAATACACCAGCCATGAGGAGAAAAACCAGTTCCTGACGGACAATGACCGCTATCAGACCCAGCGCAGCGCCCATGGCAAGGGCACCGATATCACCCATGAAAACCTGGGCAGGGTAAGTGTTAAACCACAGGAAGCCCAATCCAGCACCTGACAATGCGCCGCAGAATATTGCCAGTTCACCAGTACCTGCAACATAGGGAATGGCCAGGTAATCTGAAAAAACGGAATGACCGGTAACATAGGCAAAAATACCCAGTGCGACCGCGATGAAAACTGCCGGCATGATGGCCAGTCCGTCCAGACCGTCGGTCAGGTTCACCGCATTGGAAAACCCCACGATAAAAATATACGCAATGAATACGTAGCCCAGTCCCAGGGGGATAACCACACCTTTGAAGAACGGTACGATCAATTGGGTTTCGGCCGGTGACTGGGCACTTGAGTACAGGTAGATTGCAGCAGTCAGGCCCGCAATGGACTGCAACAGGTATTTCCAGCTTGCAGCAAGACCCGCAGAATCCTGCAGGACCAGTTTACGATAATCATCAATCCATCCAATCACGCCGAATGCCAGTGTTACCAGTAGCACAGTCCACACATAGCGATTACTCAGGTCAGACCACAGCAACGTGGAAACCACGATGGCAAACAGTATCAACGCACCGCCCATCGTGGGTGTTCCAGCTTTTGAAAAATGTGATTTTGGACCCAGTTCGCGGATGGGTTGCCGAACCTGTTTTTTGACCATCTTACGTATGAAGGATGGACCCAATATTAATGATATGGCCAGCGCTGTCAGGGTGCTGAGGATGCCACGCAGTGTGATGTAGGTGAACATGCTGAAATCAGGATTATAGTCAGCCAGCCAATTGAACAATTCAAGCAACATCAGCCATTGGCCTCCCGGTGCTCCTGTCCATTGGAGATTGCCCTGACGACATGCTCCATTCCCATAGATCTTGATCCTTTGACCAGGCACGAGATTCCTGGTTTCAATTGCCCTTGCAGTGCCTTGATCAGACTTTCCCTGGTGTTGAAATGAACTGCCATGTCACCGAAAGCATCGACCGTAGCAGCACTTGCATCCCCCAAAGCAAACAGCCTCTTTACTCCCAATACACGAGCGGCCTCCCCCAGTTCTGCATGCATTTTTCGACTGTCACTACCCAGTTCCTTCATGTCCCCAAGCACCAGCCAGGACTCACCACCCTGGTCTGCAAGCACCTGCAAAGCGGCATAAAGAGACGCAGGGTTGGCATTGTAGGTATCGTCAATAACGGTCCAACCGGCATTGGCCTGTTTCAGACTCAGCCTCCCGGGCACAGGTTTTACCGTTTCGAGTCCGTACCTGATTTCGGCAAGTGGTACCTTGAGTGCCAAACAGACCGCGGCCGCGGCCAGGGCATTGGTCAGGTTATGTTCACCAGGCAATGGCAGCTGCAATGGAAAATCGCCATCAGGAGTACAAACAACTACACCCTTTTCTGTTTGACGTGCACTGACACCATCGTTCAATTCACTACCAAAGTAGCTGACGGTGTTGGCATTGCTGGAATCTTTCCACAGATTCACCCAGGGCTCAGCCGAATTGATCACAGCGGTTCCACTGGAAGGCAATGATGAATACAACTCACCTTTGGCCCGTGCAACACCTTCCATGCTGATAAACCCCTGTAAGTGTGCGGGACCGACATTGGTCACAACACCCACATCCGGGCGCGCCAGGCCGGCCAGATAGGCAATATCACCCGGTTTACTCGCGCCCATTTCTAGCACTGCGTATTCATCAGACTTATCCAGTCGGAACAATGTCAGCGGCAAACCCAGTTCATTGTTGAAGTTGCCTTCAGTGGCGAGCACGGGCGCACTTTGGCGCAAAATGCTTGCCACCATTTCCTTGACCGTCGTCTTGCCGTTACTTCCAGTGATACCAACAACACGTACAGAACACAGGTCCAACCAGGTTGCTGCCAGGGTACCCAGTGCCGCCAACACATCGTCGACCTGCAACAACCGTCTATCGGTCTCGCCCCCATGGCTGACGAGGGCCGCTACCGCTCCACTGGACATGGCCTGTGCGACATAATCATGGCCATCAAATGACTGCCCTGATAACGCCGCAAACAACATGCCGGGTTTAACCTTGCGGCTGTCCGTGGTTATACCTGTAAATTCGAGGTCGTCGTGTAATCGATTGCAGCCCAGCAATTCTGCGGCATCTGCCAGGTTCATGCGGATCATGCGGCATCCTCCAGGGCAGCAAGTATCGTGTCCTCATCGCTGAAGGGGATTCGGTGGCCACTGATTTCCTGCCAGGTCTCATGACCTTTGCCAGCGACCAGAACAATATCCCCGGATTTGCTGCTTGCGATCGCTTGCTGAATAGCCATCGCCCGATCCGGCTCAACGGTTGCCTTGCCCGGCACTTCAAGTCCGGAAATGACGTCATTGATGATCTTGTTTGCGGATTCGTTTCGTGGGTTGTCACTGGTGACAAATACATCATCAGCCAGTAACTCTGCCGCACGTCCCATTTGTGGCCTTTTGCCCTGATCTCGGTTACCGCCGCATCCAAAAACACACACCAGTTTTCCGTTGAGATGGGCCCTGACAGCCTGAAGAGCGTGTTCCAGAGCATCGGGTGTATGGGCATAATCCACGACTACAACGGGCTGACCCTGATGACCGCCCAGACGCATCATCCTGCCCGGAACCGGCTCCATGATTTCAAGCTGATGCAACACATTGCCCCAGGGCATTCCAAGCAAGGCAAGTGTGCCGGCGGTAGCCAGCAGGTTTGACGCATTGAATTCACCCAGCAGGCAAGTATGGAATTCACCTGAGCCCCAGGGGCCATTGATCCGAATGGTCATACCTTCGGTATCCATGAAGCGAACTTCTGCCTTTAGTTCCGCGCCTTTCCCAAGACCAAAACTAAGCATTTGCATACCACCATTGAGTTCGCCAAACCATTTTTTGCCTATTTCATCATCATGATTGATGATGGCAAAAGACGGTGCGTATTCGGTGAACAGAAGACGCTTGGCCGCTGCATAATGTTCCATGTCACGGTGGTAATCCAGGTGGTCCCGGCTGAGGTTGGTGAATACCGCTGCGTCAAACTGAACGGTTTGACAACGGTGCTGTTGCAATGCATGTGAAGACACTTCCATGGCCAGTTGCTCAACGCCGGCGCGGGCACAATCGGCCAGGACCCGTTGCAGCTTGATGGCATCCGGTGTCGTGCGATCACCACTTTGTAATCTGCCCACCGGCCCATAGCCAAGGGTGCCAACCATACCAGCGTACCCATCGACACGCTGCCAGGACTGTGCGAGGAAGTGGGTGACTGAAGTCTTACCGTTAGTTCCGGTCACACCAGCGATTGTCATCTGTTCTGAAGGTGCTGAATAAAAACGTGAAGCGAGTTCACCCAGCTTGTTGCCAAGACCTGAGACCTCGATTGCCGGAACACGCAATTCTGGGACTAACTGCAGCCCATCATGGATAACTGCAACGGCACCGGCGTCTACCGCGGCAGACGCATAGTCCAGCCCATGGCCAAGCGAACCCTGTACTGCCACAAATGCCTCACCTGGTTCCAGGCTGCGGTTGTCCAGACCAACACCGGTTACCTGTACAGGTTGAACACCGTCGGCCCATCCTTCCAGTAACTCTTGTAAAGTCATATCCATCACTCGCCAGCCCTGGTTGGCTTTGCGGTACTGACAAGTATGGCTGGGTAGTCATCCGGGGGAATATTCAAAATACGCATCGCTCCGGTCATCACCTTGGAAAAAAGTGGTGCCGCAACCAGGCCACCGTAATACTCTTCGCCCGTTGGATCGTTGATCACTGCAATACACACCAAACGCGGATTGGTCGCGGGACCAAAGCCGGCAAAACTGCCCACATACCTTGACGCATATCCTGATGCGCTGGCTTTTCGGGAGGTCCCGGTTTTTCCTGCTATCCGGTAGTTCTGAACACGTGCTTGCTTGCCCGTTCCTTCGTCACCTGTCACGGTCTCCAGCATGGTCGCAACCATCCTGGCAATTGCTGGGTCGATCGCTGATATCGGTGGATTATTCGAGCCCTTTATGAATGAGGGCTGATACAACCTGCCACCATTGGCGATGGCTGCATATGCCTGGGCCAGTTGCAGAGGAGTTGCGGAGACACCATAGCCGTAGGCGATGGTCGCCTGCTCAAGACGTCTCCAGCGACGATGATTGCGCAATACACCAGCGGACTCTCCGGGAAATCCCGTACCCGTGGCCTCACCAAATCCATATCGACTATAGGTATCCCACATTTGTTCGGCTGATAATTGAAGTGCCAGCTGGGTCACCCCGACATTACTGGACTTGGTCAGAACACCGGTGACATCCAGCATGCCGTAGTTGTTATGGTCACGGATGGTATGGCCAGAAATTACCGTCCAGCCGGGATTGGTGTCCACCGGTGTTGCCGGAGCCGCCACACGATGCTCCAACACGGATGTAATGGCTATTGGCTTCATTACGGAACCCGGTTCAATGACATCAGTGACTGCTCGATTGCGCATGCTGTCGTTGTTGAGGCTTGAGTCATTCGGGTTATAAGATGGCTGATTGACCATCGCCAGCACTTCACCATTGTTTACATCCAGCACCACAACGCTGCCGGAGCGTGCGCCGTGTAGCAGTACGGCACTCTTGAGTTCACGATAGGCAAGGTATTGCAACCGTTTATCGATGGTCAAAAGTAAATCCTGTCCCGGGCGGGCTTCTTTGACCAGTTCCACTTCTTCAACAGTCTGTCCTTTGCGATTCTTGATGACCCGTTTGCTCCCCGTACTCCCGGCAAGCCAATTGTCGTAGGCAAGTTCCAGCCCTTCCTGACCAACATCATCAATGTTGGTGAACCCGATTACATGTGAGGTCACCTCACCAGCGGGATAAAAGCGCCGGTATTCTTTTTGCAGGTAGACACCAGGAATGTCCAATTCACGGATATCTGCCGTCACAGCGGGGTTGAGACGTCTGCGCAACCAGACGAACTCCCTGTCTGATCGCTGGCTTAACTTTCGCTCTATTTCATCGGCGTTGGCATTGAGCAGATCCGCCAAGGGTTTTATTCTCTCAGGAAACTGCAACAGTTCACCCGGGTGCACCCAGACAGAGTCGACCGGTGTGCTGACTGCCAATGGCTCACCATTGCGATCACTTATCACACCACGCGTGGATGGAATATCGACTTCCCGTAAATAGCGGGCCTCTCCCTGACCCTGCAGGAAGTCGGTCTCCATGACTTGTAGATTGACAGCCCGGGCTATCAGGGCCACTGAACTCAGCATAAAAATCAACAGCAGTGCGTACAACCTGCTGCTTGTTACAATTGTTTTGGGTCGGGTACTCACGGTCTGACAACCAGAATCTTGGTTTGGTCCGATTGCTGCATTTTCAATTGCTGACGAGCCTTCTTTTCAATCTGGCTGGCATCAGCCAGCCAGGCCTGTTCAATTTGCAACCGACTCCATTCAGCCAGTCCCTCATCCATTTCAGTTTCCAGACCACCCAATTCCACTGCCAGGTGACGACTTTGATGACGGGCATATACAACACCCAGTGCAGTGCTGACATCTGCGACCAGAACCAAGAGTAGAATCAGTATTTGGGCTTTCACTCCAATTTCTCCGCAACCCTCAAAATTGCACTTCGTGCCCTGGGATTTGCGGAGATTTCTTCATCGGTGGAACGAATGGGTTTCCCAACCAGTTTCAGGCGTGGGATCCAGTCAGGGTGTGCGGGAATATTTCGACGGATCCGGCCTGGTCTTACGGCTTCTCGTAGCGTCCGTTTGACCAGGCGGTCCTCCAGGGAGTGAAAGCTGATTACTACCAGTCTTCCTCCCGGGCGCAACTGCCTTATTCCTGTTTCCAACCCAATGGCCAGATCACCCAATTCGTTATTGACAAAAATTCGGATTGCCTGGAAGCATCGTGTAGCCGGGTGCTTCTTTTCATGCTTGCCTATCGTGGCCTGGATCAGCTCTGCTAATTGGCTGGTAGATTCCAATCTTGCTTGCTGCCGGACCTTCACGATACTCCTGGCAATCCTGCGCGCTTGGCGCTCCTCTCCAAACTCCCAAAACACACGGGATATTTCCCGCTCCGGTGTCTCTGCCAGCCATTGGGCCGCAGACACACCCTTTGTTGGGTCCATCCGCATGTCGAGCGGACCATCCCTGCTAAAGGAAAATCCCCGCTCCGGATCGTCCAGTTGTGGTGAAGAAACTCCAAGATCCAGCAAAATGCCATCCAGGTTTCTTTCTGCTCGCCACTCCCGGACCACACGGTCCATCTCAGCAAAACTACCCTGTATTATCGAGAATCTTGGATCATCACCAAAATCTTCTTTTCCCGCTTTTACCGCCTGCGGGTCTTTATCCAGGGTAATTAAGCGTCCCTGCTCGGCCAGTTGGGCCAATATGGCCCGACTGTGTCCACCTCTCCCAAAGGTCCCGTCGAGGTAGATACCATCTCCCCGCACATTGAGTGATGACACGGCTTCTTCCAGCAAAACCGGATGATGCTGGTATGTGCTCATCAGTTCCTGTCATATCCTCTGGTCCAATCTTCACCTGGCTGGTGACAACAATTGTCTATAACACCAACCGGGACATTTCTTCGGAAGCATGGTCAACCAGGCTTCCTTCTTCTTCAGCACGCTTTATGTTCAGCGTATTTTCATTCCAAATTTCAAACCGTGTTCCCATACCCAGCATGACGACACGCTTCTCCAGGCTGGTCACCTGCCTTAAACTTGCGGGCAGCAATATTCTGCCACTGCCATCCGGTTCCACGGCCGTTGCACTACCAACAAGCCGTCGTTGAAGACTCCGGTGGCTTGGGTTGAAGTTGGGAAGTGCCATGACTTCGTCACGAATGTTCTCCCACGTTTGCTCGGGATAGAGCCACAACGCGCCTGAATCAAATGCGCTATAGGTAAGCACCATGCGGTTTTTACACTGCGCCTTGATTGCATCCCGGTACCGCATCGGCACTGCGAGACGACCTTTTGAGTCAAGGTTGATTGCTGTTTCACCGAAGTACACGTAAATCCCACTTTAATGCAATTTTTCCCACAAATTCCCACATTTATGCACGATAGTGGCTGAAGAGCAGAATGTCAAGCAGGTCTGGCGTTCCCTGTACTGTAATAATTGCTGGATTAGAGCATATCCTGATGTCTCGCGGGGGGCGCAACTGTGGCGATTTGGTGACCTTACAAACGCTGGTCCTGCAGAGGAGGTGGGAGCCAGCCGATAAGCCGGGTTCTGTCGTGGACAATCATTCATCTGGGATTGCTGTCACCAGCAACCTCATGCGACCTACCCGAAGACATCGCGGGCCACGATATGGTCTTCCTATTTGGTCTTGCTCCGGATGGGGTTTACCATGCCACCAGCTGTTACCAGCTGCGCGGTGCGCTCTTACCGCACCATTTCACCCTTACCTGCAGTGATGCAGGCGGTATATTTTCTGTTGCACTTTCCGTAGGCTCACGCCCCCCAGGAGTTACCTGGCACCCTGCCCTGCGGAGCCCGGACTTTCCTCCTTTCCGCCCAAAGGACGAAAACGCGATTGCCTGGCCGGCTCCCATTGATATTGTCCTTCACCCGGGAGCGCATTGATAGTGGTTTTCACTTTTGTACAATCCGGTAGACTTCTCTTCGGGGAACATTGTTCAGTTTTGCTGCCACACGGGCCGCCTTTGATGCGGGCAGGTATTCCGACAGGGCTGTAAACATCTTGCGCGCCTTGATCAGTCCTTCTGCTTCATCATGTTCCCGACCTGCAACGACAAGCACAAACTCACCGCGCAGCTGGTTTTGATCCAGCCCCAAACGATGTTTTAAATCACCCAGGGATGCCCTGAGGACCGTTTCAAATTTCTTGGTCAATTCCCTGCAAACGGCACATATTCGATCTTCTCCAAAGATATTTGCCAAGGTGGCAATCGTGACTTCGATCCGATGTTTGGATTCAAAAAAAACCAGTGTTCTGGTCTCATGTGCAAGTGATTCCAGTTTTCTTGTCCTCGCACCGTCCTTTGACGGCAGAAACCCCTCAAACACAAAACGGTCCGTTGGCAGACCTGCAACGGAAAGAGCGGCGGTAACCGCACTGGGACCTGGCAGGGTGAACACTGGAAGATCAGCCTCTCTTGCAGACAGAACCAGGCGGTAGCCCGGATCCGAGATCAGTGGTGTTCCCGCATCAGAAATGATTGCAACTGATGTGCCTTCGGCAATCAGTTTTAGCAGCTGGCCCGTCATGCGGTCTTCGTTGTGTTCGTGAAAAGCCATCATCTGAGTTGAAATACCATGACGGGATAGCAAGGCACGTGAATGTCGGGTATCTTCCGCTGCAATATAATCAACTTCAGACAATATCCTGACCGCCCGGTAAGAAATATCTTCCAGGTTTCCGATGGGTGTTGCTACAACATAGAGACCTTCTTGCGACATGATAGCGTTCCCGGTGATGCTAAAGTTGTAATATCCGATTCGGCTCTCATTGAAAACCATTCATATAGGTTATCATTTGGCAGGTACCAGGATGGAAAGATTGATCATCAAGGAATCCACGGACCATCGATTATGACATTCACTACTTACTGTATCCCGATACTGACTGTACTGCTGACCATATTGCAGGGCTGTGGAGGCACCGTTGTGCGACCGGTTGAAGATACAACGGCCGAACAATCATCCGTGTCACCTCCATCAATAGACAATATAACTCGCCAACCCGGCGATCATTATGCTGGCAGGCGCAGCATCGCTGGAATATCCGTGCTCATCGAAGAGATGAAAAGTTACCAGCCCGAACCAGCGCTGGAAATCCTCAGGTCTCTTGAATCACTGCCTTCCGGCGAACTCAGGACCCTGGTTGACTCAGAGTACTACGGCCCCGAAATTGGCGAATGGCTGGAACTAACGGAACAAATCCGTACTGCTTTGATTGACAAGGGGTCAACAGCAGTCGCGGCTAAAACCTGGGCTGACTACCATTACGGACACGTGATTAACCGTAGGTATTTTTCTGAGCTGGTCTCTCTTTATGGCTCATATTTTCCTGTTCCATCCCGTGTCGCAGTCCTGTTACCGGAAACCGGAGGTTTGTCCGCAGCAGCCCGGGCCATCAGGGACGGGATTATCACCAGCTACCTGGAACATCCCGGCGATGCGGTCATCAGGTTCTATTCCAGTGGGGAAAACAGTGAAGCAGCTCTTGCAGCTTACCTTCAGGCCAGGGAAGACGGTGCCACCCAGATAATTGGTCCATTGCGGATTGAATCAACCCGGGCCCTGGCCGGTATCAGCAATCCTGACGTACCGATCCTCTTACTCAACGATGCAGTGTCATCCACAGACCGGGGACAAAAGGGTATTGTGCACAGCCTGTCGCTATCACAGGCTGAGGAAGCAGCAGCCATTGCTGTCCGTGCCCTGGGACAGGATCACCGGCAGGGCATCATGATCGTTCCGGACAATGCCTGGGGCATTCGAATTGAACAAGCTTTCATATCTGCATTTGAACAAGGTAACGGGAAAATTACTGCCAGCGCCAGATTTAATACAACCGAAAACGATCACAGCGTCATGTTGACTAAGCTGCTGAAAATAGATGAAAGCGTGCAGCGAAAATCTTCACTGCAGTCCCATCTTGGCATACCACTTAATTTTGAACCCCATCGCCGCAGTGATTTCCAATTTGTGTTCCTGGCGGCCACACCGATGCAGGGCAGAGCATTGAAACCATTGCTGCGATTTCACGACGCCGGAGATATTCCTGTATACGCCATGGGCCGGGTATTCAGTGGTCGGACAGAACAGGCGCCAGACCGTGATCTCAATGGTGTGGTATTTCCAACCACCTCCTGGCAACTTGATCCACCCAGCGACACCAACATGACCCTGGAAAGCCTGCGTGGCGGGACTTTTAATAACTTGTTTGCGCTGGGTGGGGACGCGTGGAATTTGATACGCTGGCTTCCCTTGATGCAAATTGACCCTGACCTCGAATATCCGGGAAGTGTTGGGGCTTTGCGTCTCCAGTCCAATGGCCGGCTTTCCCGAGAACCGGTTTGGGCACAATTTTCTTCCGGCCGGCCGACAAGCTATCAATGGCCCGAAATCCCTTAAAGCCCTCCCATGCGCACAATCCTCGAAATAGCGGGGTAAAATGGGAAAAAAATGCTGAATCTTTTCTGACCCGACAGGGTCTTAAACTGTTGGAACGAAATTTTTCCAGCCGTTTTGGTGAAATTGACCTGGTAATGGAGGACGATCAAACCATAGTTTTTGTCGAAGTGAGATATCGGCACAGTGCACAATATGGAGATGGAGCTGAATCGGTAACAACATGGAAACAGAAAAAGATATCCTGCACGGCGGGTTGGTTTCTTGCACGCAACCCACATCGGGCAGCACAACAGTGCCGATTTGACGTAATATCTATGCATCCTCAAGACAAGGATCAAGGCATCAACTGGATTAAAAATGCCTTTTACTCAACCATAGGATAAAAACATGCAAAACAGTTTCAGATTAGTATCGGGAAACCATGAAAATCTGGCTTGGTGCCCTTCAAATCCAGGTACCTGCGGCAGAACGGTGATGGTATTGATTACTATTTTCTTCCTGAGTGCCTGTGGGAGTCACGCGAAGCGCAGTGCCGGTACAGTACTGGATGATCAGACTCTGGAAATCAGTGTAATTGATTCCATTTATTCTGATCCCAACTTTGGCGAAGATGACCACATCAAGGTTGAAGTACACCAGGGTGTTGTACTACTTGCAGGAGAAACCGTCTCCCAAGAAAATCGGCAACTGGCCACATCACTGGCTGAACAGCGCAAATTAACCCGACGTGTGGTCAACGATCTGAAGGTTGGCGAACGGGCTGGTTTTGGAGACAAGGTCAATAATTCCTGGTTGTCCACCAAAGTAAATACCATCCTGTTAAAGGAAAATACACTACCCGGTAACGATGCCGCACGTATCAAAGTTGTCAGCTCACAAAAAACTGTTTACCTGATGGGACAGGTCAGTCGGGACGAAGGCGAGCTAATTGCCGAAATCGTTCGCAATATTGGCAGCGTAGAAAAAGTGGTAAAGATCTTTGATTACACGGATTAACTGCCAGACTTTACCGACATAGGTGTAATCGAACTTAGTAAAAATATTGTATGGCCCCCAATAGAATCAACGTGAAAATTGCGGCGATAATGTCGTCGATCATTATGCCAAATCCACCCGGAATGTTCTTATCCACCGAGCTAATGGGCCAGGGTTTCAATATGTCAAAAATCCGAAACAACACAAATGCCACCAGCAACCACTGCCATTGCATGGGTACAAATGCTATGCACAACCAGTAACCCACCATTTCATCCCAGACGATTCCACCGTGGTCATGTAATCCGAGTTTCTGGCTGACATTCTTGCAAATCTCGACACCCAGAAAAAACAGAAAAATCAACACCAACCAGTATCCCGGAGTACCGAGGCTGCGAAGTGGTATGGCAAAAGGAATGGCAGCCAATGTGCCCATGGTGCCGGGTGCCACAGGTGACAGACCTGACCCGAAGCCAAACGCCAGCAGACCCGACAGCGATCCAAAGGCCAACTTTTTTGGATCGATATTTGCTTGGCTTTGCAAATCACCTGATGCTGACATCATCAATTGCTCCTGAAATGTTCAAATCCGGGAATTTCAGGGTGAAATTCCTCCTCATCCGGGCTCAGGCACACAACTGTGTTGCCACCTGTGATCCTGCCAATGATCGCCAATTCAATATTCAGTTCTGCTCTCCATTTCCCGAGCATGGCCTCATGACGGCATGGCAGAGTGAATAGCAATTCATAGTCATCACCACCGGTCAGCTGAAATTGCCAACTGGATAAGTCCTCGAGGTCATCAAGAATTTCTGCTGCCGGCAATTCTCCAATATCAATGTGCGCCCCACATCCCGAGGCTTCGACCAAATGACCAAGATCAGCAAGCAGGCCATCTGAAATATCAATACAGGCGCTTGCAAAACCGACCAACGCTTGTCCAAGTTTGATTCTAGGTATGGGCCTGTCGAGCAAATGTCTTTGGCTGGTCTCCTCTCCCGCCAATATCATTTGTAACACCCGGGCGGCCCCACCCAGTCTTCCGGAAACAATGATCAGGTCACCCGGTTCTGCCCCACTGCGCATGAGTTGCATACCTGGCTCGATGACACCCAGCGCCGTCAGGTTGACGGAAAGAGGCCCGCTGGTGGTATCACCCCCCACGAGGGAAACATTACAACGATTGGCGAGCGAATTGAATCCCGTGGTGAACGATTGCAGCCATTGTGAATCAGCAGTGGGTAGTGAAAGTGAAAGCAGCACCCAGCGGGGTACAGCCCCCATGGAAGCGAGGTCACTCAGATTTACCGCAAGGCATTTGTGACCGATATCAACCGGTGCTGTATCTGTGGGGAAGTGAACGCCAACATTGAGCGTGTCGGTACTGGCGACGAGATGTAATCCGGGGGGCAAGTCAAGTACGGCAGCATCATCACCTATTCCAAGCCTGACACCTGCGTCAGAATCTTTGCCTTCACGGACAGATGTTTCCTGCTGAATCTTTCGAATCAGCTGAAATTCCTTCATCAGATCAAATCAGTTTCATAGTTGCAGGATTACGCCATTGCCGACTGGCTTTGTCCAATACACCATTTACAAATGTATGGCTGTTTTCGGCTCCAAACTGTTTTGCCAGATTGATCGCCTCATCAATAACCACCTGGTGGGGTGTCTCGTAACAATGCAATAGTTCATAACTGCCAATGCTCAATATTACGTGTTCCATGACATCCAGCTGAGTCACTGGGCGGTCAAGAAATGGTTCAATCTTCTCATCAATTTCGGCCTGTGTGGCACAGATTTTCCGAACCAGCAATGTGAACATTTCAGTATCAACATTGCTGAAATCCTGTTCCTCACGAAACTGTTTCAATATCCCGGATACGCTGTGACCTGTGAGGTGCCATTGATACAGTGCCTGTAATGCACGACGGCGTGCGCGGCGGCGTGATTCGAACCTGCCCTGTTTTGCGAGGGGCTTCATTCCAACACCTGTTCACGGTTAAGGCGGTCGAGCAAGGCAACCATCTGAAGTGCAGCCACGGCCGTATCGAAACCCTTGTTTCCTGCGCCCGTACCCGCACGCTCCAGTGCCTGATCTACATTGTCCGTGGTCAACACACCAAAAATGACCGGTAGTCCGTGTTTGAGACCGACCTGGCGTACACCCCTGCTACATTCACCGGCGACATAGTCAAAATGTGGGGTACCCCCACGGATCACCGCACCGAGGGTCACTATGGCGTCGCATTGGCCTTTAAAGGCCAGTACATCAGCCGCCAGCGGTATTTCAAATGCACCCGGGACCCATACCAGATTGATACTCGAGTCTGGTACTCCATGCCTGTTCAATGCGTCAAATGCTCCTTCCACCAGTTGTTGCACAATAAAGTGATTAAATTCGCTGGCTACGATTGCAACTCTGCATGGTCGGTCTGGTAACTCCAGGGCGAGTTCATTCATGCCCTTTTGTACTCTTTGGTTTGGGCGTGGCTGGTGCTGTCAACATACTCTATGACCTCAAGACCAAATCCTGCCAGACCGGTCATACGTTTGGGTGCACTCAATACCCGCATCTTCCTGATCCCGATATCCACGATGATCTGGGCACCAATTCCGTAGGTTCGTAACTCACTGGAATGTCTGCTGTCCCCACTGCTGAGCACCGCGGGTTCCGGTTTGTTCTGGATCCTGCGCAGCAGACTATCATCGTCCTCATGACCTCCCAGCACCAGAACCAGACCCTTTCCTTCGCGGGCAATCTCCTCCATCGCCACCCTCAAAGGCAATCCAAAATCATCTCGCTGAATAGCAAGGACATCGCTGAGTGGATTCTGAACGTGCACCCTGACCAGTACCGGTTCATCGGCATCAACTTCACCCTTGAGCAGCGCTAAGTGCAGACGATTATTGATACCGTCCCGGTATGTCAACAGACTGAAGACGCCAAAATCCGTCTCAACTTCATGGTTGGACAAGCATTCTACCGAGTGCTCGTTTTCCATTCTGTACTTTATCAGGTCGGCAATCGTTCCTATTTTCAGACCGTGGGTGTGTGCAAACTGCTCCAACTGAGGGCGTCTGGCCATGGTTCCATCCTCGTTCAGAATTTCAACCAGAACGGCAGCCGGCTCCAGGCCGGCAATCATTGCCAGGTCTACACTCGCCTCGGTATGACCCGCACGGGTCAATACCCCGCCAGGTTGCGCCATCAGCGGGAACACGTGTCCGGGCTGAGAAACAAAGGCATCACTTGCATCCGGCCTAACCGCCGTGCGAATCGTATGAGCCCGGTCATAGGCAGAAATCCCGGTGGTGATACCCTCTGCAGCTTCAATGGACACCGTAAAATTTGTTGCAAAACGTGCATCGTTCTTGTTGACCATCAAGGGCAGATTCAGTTGTGAGCAACGCTCCCTGGTCAGTGGCATGCAAATAAGACCCCGACCATAGCGGGCCATAAAATTGATATCTTCGGGTCTGACCTTGGACGCAGCCATAACAAGGTCACCCTCATTTTCACGTTCTTCATCGTCGATCATCACGATCATGCGCCCTGCCTGAATATCTTCAACGAGTTCCGGGATGCTGTTATGTTCCATTATTGATTTCCTTTGAGGCTAATCCCGGAGAACGGGTGAACTGGCTCAATCGCTCCAGATAACGGGCGATCAAATCCACCTCCAGGTTTACCTGATCTCCTGCGGTCAAACCGCCCAGGGTTGTAATATTGATTGTGTGCGGGATGATGCAAACTGAAAATTCCTGTCTGGTAACCTCATTGACCGTCAAACTGACCCCGTCAAGACAAACCGAACCTTTGCATGCTATGAACCGTAACAGATGACTTTCGGCTGTGAATTCAAACCGCTCGGAACGAGCATCTGCTGTCCTCGAAACCAGTTTCGCCAATCCATCAATGTGACCGGAAACCAGGTGACCACCCAAACGATCGGAGGTCATTAACGCGAGTTCAAGGTTTACTCTATCACCCGACCGGCAATCCCCAAGACTGGTTTTTGCCATTGTTTCAGCAGACACATCCGCACTGAACCCGGTATCGTCAGGGTCCAGCATGGTCAGACATACACCCGCTACACTAATACTGTCACCTGGCTTGCAGCCCACCATCAAGGAAGAAGTCACAGCAAACCGGAGCCGCAAGTCACCGGCATTAAGCTCCCGCGATTGCAGGCTTCCAGTTGTGGCAACAATTCCTGTAAACATTGCTGGAGCTCCTTAAATATTGGATGGATGGCCCACGGGAGTCAATATACCGGCCTTAACCTGATTCGCTGGTCCTTGCCGATACGTCTTGAGTCCATCCACTCCAAATGGACACGGTCATCCATATTATCAAGTATTGGAAGCGCAAAGGGACTCACCGCCCCTCCACCTAACAGTACCGGGGCCTGGTACAAAAGCACCTCATCCACCAGACTCAGTTGCAGCAATGCCCCACAGAGTGTTGCACCGGCCTCAACCTGAACTTCATTGATACCTCGTTTTCCCAGGTACAATAGCAATGCGTGCAGATCCACCCGACCGGTCGATGAGGGAAAGGATATGCATTCTGCTTTGGTGGACGCCAGATTTGCAGGTAAATCATCTGTATTCAGACCGGCAATTAACACGTCGCCGGGCAAGCCCAACAGTCGCGCGCTTGCCGGTGTCCGCCAATGACTGTCAACGAGAACACGTATTGGTTGCCGAACACTGGTTTCCGGTTCCCGACTAATACGAACATTCAGTGATGGATCGTCCGACAAAACGGTACCGATGCCAGTTAATATGGCATCGGACCCTGCTCTCCATCGCTGCACATCCGCACGCGCTGCGGTACCGGTTATCCATTGGCTTGTGCCATTGGCCAGGCCGATGTTGCCGTCCATGCTTTGTGCCAGCTTTACTCTGACCCAGGGACGTTTCCTGCGCATACGCATCATGAAACCAAGGTTCAATTCCTCCGCCTCGATTGCCATCAAACCGCTTTGAACTTCCACTCCTGCATTGAGTAGCCGTCGATTACCGCTGCCACTAACTTCCGGATTGGGGTCTTCCATGGCAAATACCACGCGGGAGACTGAAGCCTGGATCAGTGCATCCACACAGGGCGGCGTGCGGCCATGATGACTGCAGGGTTCAAGAGTTACATAAGCGGTCGCACCTGCTGCCTCGATGCCGGCTTCTCGTAATGCGAGGATCTCTGCATGAGGTTGCCCCGCCTTCCTGTGCCAGCCGCTGCCAACAATCCGGCCATCACGTGCCAAAACACATCCTACACGCGGGTTGGGGTGTGTGCTGGCCAAACCCCGACGGGCCAGTTGCAGGGCCCTGGCCATACATTGATGGTCAAATCCGTTGAAATTCACTTTCTGCGCCACTTTTCCTGCGCGCGGATATCCAGCAACGATATCTGCCGATTGTCCATGCTGCCCGGGTGTTCTTTCTCCAGTCGCTCAATCTCATCGCGAAAAGCCTGAATATCTTCAAATCTCCGATACACGGAAGCAAATCGAACATAGGCAACCTGATCCAGTTGACTCAGCTCCCGCATGACCCATTCGCCAATCAGGCTGCTTGGTATTTCTGCATCTTCAACACTGCGAATTTCATACAGCAATGAGCGGATAGCACGTTCCACTTCACGCGTTTCCACGGGTCGTTTCTCAAGTGCTCTAAGCATGCCTATACGTAACTT
The DNA here is from genome assembly GCA_014238945.1 of Lysobacterales bacterium. Taxonomy (GTDB): domain Bacteria; phylum Pseudomonadota; class Gammaproteobacteria; order Xanthomonadales; family SZUA-36; genus SZUA-36. The sequence goes on along the minus strand of JABAAB010000026.1, from coordinate 116,720 downwards.
GTCTTCAGAAAATCCCTCCCGCATTCCATCTGATTTTATTACCCTGGGTGCTTTTAACTCGGGAGTTTCAAAAGTATTGAAGCGTGCAGCGCAGTTGCCGCATTCGCGCCTGCGTCTGATTTGCATACCGTCACCGGTAAGCCTGGAGTCCACCACGCGGGTATCATCATGATTGCAAAATGGGCACCACATCAGGTCCGGTTCCTGTCAGGCCTTTCTGTAAACAGGATGTTTGCGACATAAGGCAGTGGCAGTTTCGTGGGCAGTTCTCTCAATCACTGCATCACCCACGTTGTCCAGAATATCGCAAATAATTCCAGCCAGTTGTGCGCAATCATCCACATCAAAACCGCGGGTTGTAACGGCAGGTGTACCAAGCCTCAGACCACTGGTCACAAAAGGAGACCGCGGTTCACCTGGCACGGTATTCTTGTTCACAGTAATGGAGGCTCTACCCAGTGCCTCTTCAGCGTCCTTGCCGGTGAACTCCCGACCGATAAGATCGACCAGGAACATGTGGTTGTCGGTTCCATTGGAAACAATCTTGAATCCCCGCTCCATGATTACTCTGGCCATAACACGGGCGTTATCGACCACCTGTTGCTGGTAGTCTTTGAAACCCGGTTCCATCGCCTCCTTGAACGCGACTGCCTTGGCAGCAATCACATGCATCAGTGGCCCGCCCTGCGTGCCTGGAAAAACGAGTGAATTCAATTTCTTCTGAATGGCTTCATCATCCTGCGCGAGGATGATTCCTCCCCTGGGGCCACGTAGGGTCTTGTGCGTGGTCGAGGTAACAACGTGGGCATGTGGGACGGGGCTGGGATAGATACCCGTAGCGACCAAACCGGCAATGTGTGCCATATCAACCAGCAAAAATGCACCCACAGAATCAGCAATTTCGCGCATCCTGCCCCAATCCATTACCCGTGAGTACGCCGAAAACCCTCCGATGATCAAACGTGGTTTGCATTCCTGTGCTATGCGTTGCATTTCGTCGTAGTCCACCAGACCAGTATCCGGGTCGAGTCCATAGGGCACGGGATTGAACAACCGACCGGAGAAATTCACAGGAGAACCGTGGGTCAGATGACCTCCATGGGCCAAATTCATTCCCAGCAGGGTGTCACCCGGTTCAATCAGTGCCATGTAAGCGGCCGCGTTGGCCTGAGATCCTGAGTGTGGTTGAACATTGGCATAAGGCGCATTGAACAATCGCTTTACCCTGTCCTGCGCCAGTCTTTCAGCAATATCTACATACTCACAACCGCCGTAATATCGACGTCCCGGGTAACCCTCGGCATATTTATTGGTCAGTACCGATCCCTGGGCCTCCAGCACGCGGGGACTCACATAGTTTTCTGATGCAATCAGTTCTATGTGGTCTTCCTGGCGTTGTTCTTCACCGGTAATCGAAATTGCCAGTTCCCGATCGTACTCCCGAATTCCAAAACTGTCATCAAACATGCCTGTTCCTGTATGGTCAACGATTTTCAAGTAGCGCGTGATTCTATCATTTTGTGACCAGATGGGCTCAAAAAACCCGCTGATAACACAGCTCACAGGGTGCTGTCCCTTCAACCACACCATCACCAGTAAATGAGGGCAGTGTGACCAGGAGTTGTATTGTTTCGCACAGCGATTAGAGCCGACGTCAGCATGCTGGTAATCAAGTTACGAAAAATAATCTGAATCTGGTTGACCAATTCCTGATTCCTGGCTGGCCCCACAACCCATCTTCGAGGATAATTCCACTTCCGTTTTATTGGAAACACCCATGACGCAGTATATCTACACCATGATCGGCGTAAGCAAGATCGTGCCACCCAACCGTAGCATTATCAAAGACATCTCGTTGTCTTTTTTTCCCGGTGCCAAAATCGGGGTTCTGGGACTCAATGGTGCAGGGAAATCCACAGTCCTGCGTATCATGGCGGGAGTTGACAAGGATTTTGAAGGCGAATCCCGCCCCCAGCCAGGAATCCGCATTGGTTTCCTGCCACAGGAACCGGTCCTGGACGATGCAAAAACCGTCAGGGAAGTGGTCGAAGAAGGGGTATCGGGTGTCCGGGACCTGTTGCAACGATTTGACCAGGTCAGTTTGAAATTCGCCGAGCCCATGGACGATGAGGAGATGAACAGGCTGTTGCAGGAGCAGGCAGATATACAGGACGCCATCGAGGCCGCAAATGGCTGGGAAGTGGAGCGCACTCTGGAAGTGGCTGCAGATGCCTTGCGGCTACCCCCCTGGGAAGACCGCATTGCCATCTTGTCGGGTGGGGAAAGACGCCGTGTTGCCCTGTGTCGCCTGTTGCTGGCCGGTCCGGATATGCTCTTGCTGGATGAGCCAACCAATCATCTGGATGCTGAGTCCGTCGCATGGTTGGAAAGGTTTCTGACCGAATTTCCGGGGACCGTTGTGGCAGTGACCCATGACCGTTATTTTCTGGATAATGCGGCGCAATGGATCCTTGAACTGGATCGTGGCTACGGTATTCCGTGGAAAGGCAACTATAGTTCCTGGCTGGATCAAAAAGATCAACGTATGTCACATGAACAACGCAGTGAACGGGCCCACCAACGCGCCATCAGGGAAGAGTTGGAGTGGGTGCGATCAAACCCCAAAGGCCGGCGGGCCAAGAGCAAGGCCAGATTGCAACGATTTGAAGAACTCAGCAGTCGTGAATACCAGAAGCAGAATGAAACCCGCGAAATTTATATCCCACCCGGGCCCCGTTTGGGTGACCAGGTCATTGAGGCAGAAAATCTGACCAAGGGTTTTGGGGCGCGTCTGTTGATTTCGGATCTGAGCTTCCGGCTTCCGCGTGGTGGTATTGTCGGAGTGATCGGTGGAAATGGTGCCGGCAAGTCTACCCTGTTTAAAATACTGACCGGGGATGAGAAACCGGATAAGGGCCAGATCAGGCTCGGGTCCAGTGTGCAGCTTGCGTATGTGGACCAGAGCCGTGACAGCTTGGACGGGGAAAAAACCGTTTGGGAAGAGATCTCTGATGGGTCTGAACACATCAGTGTCGGACGCTTTGAAATGCCGTCACGCGCCTACGTGAGCCGCTTCAACTTCCGTGGCTCTGATCAGCAGAAAAGAGTCTGTGATTTGTCCGGTGGTGAAAGAAACCGTGTACACCTGGCCAAGTTGCTACGCTCGGGCGGTAATGTCCTGTTGTTGGATGAGCCTACCAACGACCTGGATGTGGCAACACTACGTGCACTCGAAGAGGCCTTGCTGGAATTTCCCGGGTGCGCAGTTGTAATCTCCCACGACCGCTGGTTTCTCGACAGGATTGCCACCCACATGCTCGCCTTTGAAGGTGACAGCAAGGTTACCTGGTTTGAGGGCAATTACTCAGACTACGAACAGGATCTGAAACGACGCATTGGTGATGAGGCATTGAACCCCCGAAGAGTGAAATACAAGAAAATCAGCTCCTGATTGAAGCCAGCCATGATTTGACCAAACAGTTTACCCACCGGATGAAGGATTTGACGCTGGCTTAGTTACAGGTTTGATCTGACGTCGCCAGTGCTTTCAGTAAAACCGGCTCGGGGAGCGACAGATCTGCAATGGAAGGTGCAAATGGCCGCGGTTTGTACTCGAGTAACTGCCTGGCCTGCTGGTCATCAAATACCAGATCAACGGCCTGTCTTGCCACCATTTCCCTGTTAATTCCGGTTGCCAGACCGGTTGCATTCAGGACTGCCACCAACAGTGAAAGTAGTGACTGCGGGATACGCAATGTACGGGGTGGTTTATTCAGCGCCGCAAAAACCCCCTCGATCATGTTTAAATAACTCAAAGTACTGCCGCCGGCGAGATTCATCTTTCCCGGCAAGGGCTCTTCACTGGTCATCGCCGCGAGCGCCACCGAGGCAAGGTCATCCGCATGCACCGGTTGTCGCAAACCATTTGCCCTGCGATTGACCGGAATGAACCCGAATCTGTCCGCCCATTTTGCAAGCCGGGTAATATTCAGATCCAGGCCGCAACCATAAATGAGCGTTGGCCGGAAGATCACCATCTTCAGGTTTCTTTCAGCTGCGATCAGTTCAAGCCTTGTTTCCAGATCCAGCAAATTATTGATTTGTACTCTTTCAGTCGGGTTGGGTGATTTTCTTTTGCTGATCACACTGCTGCTGCTGAATACGACCGCTGTCAGGAATTGGTGTCCAATCTTGAGGAAATTTTCTGCCAGTTCCACCGGTCCTGCAGATAACAGGTATTGGCATTTTCCACAATCACGCTCAGCCTCTTCCGGGAACAGCCAGTCTACCTCGGCCAAAAGAGGATAATTTGAAGGCCGGCCTTTACGACTGACTGCAAGTACCCGAAAGCCTGCAGCTACCAGACGTGGTATCGCGAAAACTCCAATCTGGCCGCTGGCACCGGTCAGGAGTACGCAAGGTTGCTTTAACTCTTGAGGATAGTCGTTGGCCACAAGACAACAAACCTCAGCCAGATACCAGTGTATACCAGCATTTTAAATGGTAAAGACGCAGCAGGGGCCTGAAATTTTTTAAAGAATCTCGCCATTCCCCTGTGTTTTTGAAAATGCACCCACTGGGGCCGGCTACGACTGGATAAACCCTGTTGGTGGCTTGCAATCGCGCGGGGGACATACAGGCAATGCCATCCCTTGTCCGCAAACCGGTACATCAGGTCCAGATCCTCGCAATGCATGAAATAGCCTTCATCAAGGAAACCAACTGCCTCAAGAGCTTGCCGTTTTATCAACATACAGGCCCCTGAAACCGCATCACAGGCTGATGGTTCTTCACCCAGTGTGGAGACGTCCACCTCAATACCGTGCAATGCCGGAAACCACCTTCCCAGTCGCCAAAGACCCGTGGCCGTCATCAATGATCTTCCCGGAGCTGGAAAACGCCGTACCGTGGCACGCTGGATCAAACCGTTTTCATCATGAATCGCAGGCCCGGCAAGTACGGCCTGGGGTTCTCCTTCAAGTGCTTTCAATAGCTGCTCTAAAGCGCCAATTTCAAGTATGCAGTCGGGGTTCAAAATCAGCAAATAGTCGCTTTTACAATGACGCGCCATTGCATTGACAGCCGTTGCAAAACCCAGGTTGGTGGCGTTAAGAACAAATTCGACCCCCTGGCGGTTCCCGTACAGGCTTTGCAAATTCTGGGTACTGTCATCGGTTGAAGCATTGTCAACCACACAAACCCGAGCATGTTGCGTGCTATTGAGCAACGCGATGACACACTGTCGCAGAGTATCACCTGCATTAAAATTAACAATAATGGCCGTTATGGACATGACTAGCCAAACAACCGCCGCCACCAGGAAACCCGACCACTGTCGGGTGGGTCAGCGTGTTGTTTCAACTCTTCTATTTCTTTCTCCAATGCGGCAATCCTGCCGCCCGCCGCCATATTCTTCCTGATCTCTCCATAGTAATGCTGATAAACAGACTCTTTTTCATCATCAAATAACCACAACTGGTCACGGGTCTCAGGCAACATGTGTTGTTCACTGGCACACAGGGCAATAAAATACATTGGGCTCTGCACAATGCCAGCCGGCGAAGTGAGCTTGTCTGAAGAAAATTGCTCAATTACGACTTGCTCAACAGCTTCCAATGACCAGATGGCGGAGTGGAACATCAGTTTTTGACCCAGCAAACGCCATGCGGGAAAGTGACGCTGAATCAAGCTCTCAAATTCTTCGCGATAGAGTTCTTTCAGATGAAATTCATTGACTTCGTTGTGCTGGTCGGAGTACACCGCCTTGTCCGGTGACGAGAGTATCAGCAAGCCATCCGTCTTGAGGACTCTTCTGAATTCCGTCAATAACTGATCCTGCTGGGTCAGATGCTCCAGCGTCTCGAATGACACCACGCGATCAAATTCGTTGTCAGCGAATGGTAACTGTGTGCAATCTGCCTGGTGAAATCCCAATCCCGGGATGTGTGCATATTTCTTGCTGGCATGATCAACAGCCTGCTGGGATATATCCACGGCCTCAACCGTGGTGGCCGTCGTGGCAAGCAATGCAGCACCGAAGCCTTCACCACAGGCTGCATCCAGCGTGCGTGAATCCGTACACCATTTCGTAGCCAGCGCATAACGATGATAGTGCTCATACCAGATTTCACGTTGACATTCCGGTGTGAAGCGTTCGCCTGTAAATTCAAGTGGATCTGACAAAATTCTGACCTGTTTCGAAGAACATCCGGATTTTACCGCATTCCCATACCCGCGCGGTCAAGACATTCCAGTATTTCATGTCTGCGCGATGCCAGCGGGTCGGTATTAAGAAAGACTTTAACCTTGTGCTCGTATTCCGGGTGTTTGCTCAATAAACGCTGCATGCTGTTTTCATCAGGCTTCAAACCCAGCGGACCAAATGACGCACAACCATGATGTACCACATATGCGTCATCACATAACACATTGCGCATACCCATTTTGATGGCACGTTCGCAGAAATCATTTTCTTCACCATAGCCGCGGCCAAAAGTCGCTTCATCGAACAATCCCACCCTGTTGATTGCCTGCAGTGAAATCGCCATGCAGAATCCGACTGCTGTGGGTATTTCGGGGTAGCGCGGTAGTCCACAGGATGCGATAACCGAAGCTGTTGCATCGGGATTGGAGGGCGGATCACTGGGCTGGCAGAAGTCAGGTATGGATACGATTTCCCCGTTGTTGGACCAGGGTGTGGCGGTGGCAATAGACCGGTCGGACCCAAGACATTTTGCAAGCGAGTCCAGCCAGCCAGTGGTCACGACAGTGTCTGAGTTGAGTAATACCACATCACTCCTGGCGCTCCGCATGCCATTATTTACCGTGGCTACAAACCCCCTGTTTACGCGTTGTGTAATCAGTTGGTGTCTGGTCCCGGGCTGTTCAACCCAGGCACGCAACAAAGGCTCCACTCCCGGGTCGGTTGAAGCGTCATTGATCACCAGTGTCATGACGTCTGGTGACGTATGACGCGTAATGGAATCCAGACAGGGTTCAAGAAATTCCAATGCGTTGTAGACCGGTAAAATGATCAGCGGTTGAGACATACTTTACGCTGCTTTTCCTGGCAGGCCCGGCTGGTTCCGGCTGACAAGATTAATCCAGCCACTCGTGGGGTAGCCGGATGTAACCAACTTCCTTGGTATTACCGGTAATTGTAAAAACCTGCTCACAACTATCAAACAGCCTTACACCTTCGGGATCCATGGAGTGACCTCTCATACTGTAACTTCCGGGTAAAAGACCAATCCTGTTCAGGCGCAGACGAAAACGATAATAATGTGCCCGTAGTTTCACCGGCAATATGCCTTCATTGTCGGAAACAACGCCGTAAACGGGTGTGCCATCCGCACGAACAACCCCCACAACACCCACCGGGGGTCTGTCATCGGGTGAATAAATCTGCAATTCGACATTGATGTCTTCACCCATGGCGTAGATGGGTGGGTTGTCGTCTTGTGCACCCTCCAGGAAAAATTTTTCAATTCGGTAGGAAGCAGCGTCACCCGTTGCCTGCAAACTCGATTCCTTTTCCCGTGCGCTGCGTCGTTCATGCCAGGCAAGATAAGCCTGGGTGACGGAAAACACATCACCATATTGCCTCACAGTTCCGCCGTGTATCCACAAAGCCTTCTGACACAATTTCTGTACCACGTACATGCTGTGAGAGACCAGCAACAAGGTACCGCCCTGTTGCAGGAACTGTTCGATCCAGCGTATGCACTTCTTCTGGAAAGACTCATCGCCCACAGACAGTACTTCATCGGTGATTAACAAATCAGGTTTGCAGGCGGTGATAACAGCAAATCCCAGACGTACCACCATACCGGACGAGTAGTGTTTTACCGGTTCATGGATATAATCACCAATATCTGCAAATGCCAGAATATCATCCAGCCGCTCGTCCAGTTCCCTGTTGCTCAGACCCAACAGGGATGCCTTCATCCGGACGTTGTCCAGTCCACTGAAATCCGGTTCGAAGCCGGCGCCCAGTTCCAGCATGGCTCCGATGCTGGCTTTTGTCAGTACCCGGCCGTGTGTCGGCTGTATGATTCCGGTAAGTAACTTCAGCAGGGTGGACTTTCCTGCACCATTTTCGCCGATAATCCCGAGTGACTGGCCCCGCACTACGTTCAGGTTGATATCATTCAGTACTACGGCACCCTGTTCGGGCACACGGCCCAAAAGCAGGGCAATAAAGGCCAGCATGCGCTCTCTTGGTTGGTGCACACGGGGATAAATTTTTGAAACACCCTCCAGACTAACCAGCGTATCCATTACAGAAAATCCTCAAAGTGTCCCGAAAACCGTTGAAAAAACCGCAACGATAACCACGAGAAAACTGTAATCATCAACACCATCACCAGGCCACCAACACCCATATTAATTTCGCCGAATAACAACAATTCCCTCAACCGGGTCACAAACCAGGCCATGGGGTTCCAGCGGGCAAGGGTTTGAACTATCTCCGGCAGATTGGCAGTCCCGTACAAAATGGGGGTGGTAAAGAACCAGAAAGTCATCAGTGGCGGTAAAATTTGCGCTACATCCCGGACAAACACCTGAATCGCGCTGGCGCACAATGCAATGGCACAAGCGAACACCCACATAAAAATGATCAGGGGAATGACCAGAAATAGATAAATCCATTGAATACTGGTTCCCAGCAACTGCAAGACCACAAGAACCGCAACATACCCCACCAGATTCATGATAAACGTCGCTGTTACGGTTGCCAATGGTATTTGCTCGGTGGCAAAAGCAACTTTTCTGATCAAGGCACTATTGGCAGTAATGGACCCGCTTGCACTGATTATGGATTCTGAAAAAGCCATCCACGGCCAGAATGCAATGGCCAGGTAGGGTACAAAACCGATATCCATGGCTTCCGGGATACGTGCCTTGAATATCGTTGAAAATACAAATGAATAAACACCCAGTAACAGCAATGGCTGCAGGATGAGCCAGGTAAACCCGGTCAGGTTGTCAAGATAGTTTTGCCGGATCTGCCGCACCACCAGGTTCTGGAAAAAAACCCGGTCAAATTTTCTTTGTTTTTCCTTTGTCATTCTGTCCCGGCCACGTGAAACCGAGAGCCATTTTACTCTGAATCAGCATCTTCAGTGGGCGGAACCTGGTAATCTTCCCCAAATTGTCTTCTGACCATTTCTTCAAGCGCCCCTTCAGGCATGGTCGTCTCAAGGGCGCTCAGGCTGCCCAGGTAATCCTGTTTGATGCGTAACAGATGCTGCTCGCGTTCTTTATCAACTAACTGCGGCCTGACTTCTTCAAAGCTCAATCGCTCGGGTTCATGATAGGCGTCGAGACGGATAATATGAAATCCGTACATGGTTTTCACCGGTTCGGATATCTCGGAGGGCTTGAGTGCGAACGCGGTTTCTTCAAATGCCTTTACCATGTCTCCCCTCTTCACATTCTCAAACAATCCTTTGTTTGCCAAGGCACTGGGATCGTCAGAATGCTTTTTCACCAATTCGGCAAACAGACCCGGTTCCTCTTCCAATTGCGCCCTGATCGAGTTGGCCAAATCATTGGCCTCTTCAGTCGAACGCTCCTCGCTCGATACCAGGATATGGCTGACATCAATGGTAGCCTGAGACTGCAAATTCTGCTGGTTCAACAGGTAATTCTCACGCGCGAGCGCTTCATAGTCAGCCTCAGGCTGGCTGAATACATAATTGTCCAGCCACGCATCCGCCAGTTCCCATTCGGCAGCCAGTTGCATACGGTCAATGACGACTGGATTTTTCTCAAAACCGGCTTCTCGCGCATCGGCAGCCAACTGTGCCCGAATCACCAGGGTTTTCATTAGCTCACGTACACGATTACCATCGCGGAGCGCTCCAAGCCTGATATCAGCGGGAATTCGATCTGCACGTGCCGCAAATGCTCGCTGGGTTACAACACCTTTTCCGCGCTTGAGCAGAATCTCTGTTTTATTTTCCAATTCTTCTGCATGTGCAATGGCAGGAATTAATTGAAGGAGGGCCACGCAAAGTACTATTGAACGCATTTTCTTTCCTCGCTCCGTTATATGAACAGTTGATGGTTTCCCAAAGAAAAAAGCCGGACACCTGTGCAGGTGTCCGACTGTTCCTGATTTAACGACGGTCTAGTAGTTCTGGTGCTGCATGGTTGCCACACAGGGCGTGGACGCGCAGGTTGAACTTGATGAATCCACTCCGTCTGTAAATGTTATGTTTAGGTAATAAGTAGTGTTGGACTGCAGTTGACAGGCACCAAATCGGCCGTTGGTTGCCCAGCGCATACCCCCACCAAGCCCCCACACATAGTCACACTCAGGCGCGACATCAAAATCACCGGGACATTCACTGACTGCACCCAGTCTTATACCTGCTGTAGACGTGTTTTCGATAGACAAAATTCTTCCATCATCAATTACGTTACCAGTGTCGAACTTGATTGCAACATAACCGTTTCTTGCTATCGTTACATCCTCGAGTTTGTAAATCGGATCAGGAAAGTCATCTCCCCAGAAATTATCCCAATCCTTAACAGATCCAGATAACGGCGCAGGGTCACAGGAATCTACGTTCGGATTGACCGTCACTGTATCGTTAGCAACATCTGAACCACCTGATTCACCCTGGCAGGTCAGTGTAAAAACGTAGGAACTTGGGGTGGGAATGGTTATTTGAGTATTTCCGTTGGGCAAGCCAATACTCACCGAGCCCCAGCCTCCGGTGCCACCTGATGGTGTACACGATGTGGCGTTTTCCGTGGTCCAACTCAGCGTAGTGCTACCACCTTCGGTAATTGAATCCGGTGAAGCGCTGAAACTGGTGATACTCACAGCATTGGCTGAGTTTACATTCAGCACCACATTACTGGTCGCCGTGTCACCGTCCTCGCTGCCATCACAGCTTAATGTAAAAGTGTGGCTGCCCGTTACCGATGTGGATATATTCGTGTTTCCACTTGGCAAGCTAATGTTTGAACCAGACCAGCCACCAACACCATTGGTTGCGATACAGGAGACCGCATTTTCCGTAGCCCAGCTCAAAGTTGCGGATTCACCGGCTTCTATGGTACCCGGGCTCACGGTGAAGCTGCTTATGGCTACACCATTACCCACCACCACCGGTGTTACCGTATAACCAGGACCTGTGGTTATAAAGATATTGCCCGTGGCAGGGCTTATCGTAATCGAATCAATATCCGAACTGGGAATTGACTGGTTGTCTATAATTATATCTGCATTTACCGTCCCGCCCAGTAGGACGAGCGCAACGATGCATCTGACTCCGTTAAAATTTCGCATTTTTCCTCTCTCTGGTTCCGCCCTTTATTGAGGTGCCGCTATTGATTTTATGATAATCAGCACCCGTGGATCACTGGCTACAATTTAACAAACTGTTAATAAATTAAAAAGCCAAATGCAAGAGAGGGCCGATTACCGGCCCTCTCCGTCACACATGATAGCAGTAACTACTAATAATACTGGCTACCCAGTTTACGGGATGCCTTGTGGCTGAAAATACCACCGTAGTTGGCGACTTTGTTCTCAGCCTCTCCAACAAACTGGTTCTCGAACCGCTGTATCGCAAAACCGGTAACCGGCAGACCTTCCAAATTACCCAGTGCTTCGCGTGAGAGTTCAGACTCCTCCTCATCGATCATGCCGTCTCCGTTTTCGTCGTACGGATAATCGTCCATCTGCAAACGCATCCAGCCAGTTTCAGCTGAGAAGAACTCAGTGTCTGTGTTGATGGAGTGCAAGCTGCTTGAACCCAGGATGCTGCCGTCACCAAATGCAATAACATTGGTTTCATAGCAGATCTCGAATGGAACGATCGGGTCAGGATCATTAGGATCAGTTGGCGGTGGGGCCGGTGATACGATCGGCGGAATAGGGTCGCCGGTAGGATCATCCGGTGTACCCGGGCTCACTTCGTTGCGATCCCAAATGGTATCAAGAAGAATCACTTCACAAGCAGTTTGGGGTCTTTCTTCGTAGTCTCCATTCCATGTGGAGGTAAACGGAGGAACAGGATCTACACTTCCGCTGTTAGGTTGGTACACGTAAAAGTGCTTGGTCGGGAAGGTAACCACCCATTCGGTATTACCACCAACTGCAAGCTCGTTTGTCCACTCATTCATCAGCTGATCGTGCATGAATACATAGGATACCGCATCCACAGTCCTTTCTTCAAATTCAAAGCCGAACAAATTGCCATTGTCAAGGAACACATAACCGGTATTCCGATCGCCAGAGTTCAGGTTCGGTGAAGTATTTCCCGGAACGTCGTGCATCTGGGACCATGAAAAACCGTTGATGGCTTTTGCGTCGTAGCTGTACATGGTTCCGGAAGACACGTGTACTACGGCTGCACCACCGAACAGGCCACCCGATGGGGGAGCCATGTCATAGGAGGGATTCATCAGCCAATAGCCTTCGTCATCTTCCACGGTGTCATCCGGGTCTGTCCAGGCTGCTACCAACTGTGCACATCCACCTTCAGGCAGTAAACCTCCAACATGGGTGATGGCAGTTGCCGAACCCATATCCTCGTCGGTCAGTGTACCCATTTCGATCATCTCGAAGTGACCTTCGGTAGCGCGGCTCATATCACCAAGCACCGTGTCATCCCCCGGGTCGACATCATTCATTCCATAGGGCAGAAACGCTTGCATTCCACCGAAGTCCCCATAAATGTAGGGAACGGTGCACGAGTTATCACCTGTGGTCATCGTCGGCGTACCGTCGTCGTCCCAGAGGGAGGCCGTCCACACGTCATACGGTGACAGGTACAGGTTAAAATCGAGAACCTCGCGTGAATTCTTACCTTCGAGGAAACGCACCTTGACCGCTTTCGCGTCTTCAGATGTATTTACTACGGAAAGAAGGGTACTGTTACCGGCGTTGGTGGTGTAGTAAGGGTAGATCAATACCTCACCTAGGCCATCGGGGTTTATGTTGACTGCCTGAGCCGAGCCTACAATTCCGGCGGCTCCAGCCAGTCCTGCAAGTACTGCTGCTGTCAAATTCTTTCTGTTCATTACAACACTCCTATTGTGTACACAGGGCTTAAATATATTTATTTTGTGTGCTTCTGATGCGCCATTACAACGCCCATTGCACACTGTTTACGCACAATTGCATGGCAATCTTACGATATATTTAACTTTATGGCAATAAATTAAATGCCTTAAATTGTCAGGACCAGCGGTTCATTGCGTGGGTACCAGATACCAGTGGTGGTCAACCAGTACCCAGGATTCCTCAATTTTCTCCTTGCCCTTGAAAGATTTCACACCCGGCAACGCACCATACACAGCAAAATCCAATGAAATCCTTACATTGCAGATGGTATCTGTGCAATCACTTTCAATAAACTCCGCTCCTGTCCAATTCACCCTTTTAAGCAAGATCGAGCGCTGGTATTGAACAGAAGTCACGCTGGAGCGAAAAGCCGGTGACAGGTACTCGTAAGCTCCTGCCAGATCGTCACTCAGCAGCGCGTTCCAGCGGGCCATGGCGCGCTGTTCAACTAGGTCCTCATCTGGTACCACCGTGGCACAGCCCGAGACCAGTAAGAGAGCACAGGCACCTGCCATCAACTTTGGAACACCGGGTGTTAACACATGTTTCATTTTTATTATTCCTTGCCTTGCAGTATGGCGTGTTTAATGGGGGGTACTTTCTTGAATTCGGTCCGTATGTCATCACTTACCGCTTTGAGGTCTGAGGTATTCTCAATCACGGTCGGTGTAATCATGACCACGGTTTCACTGCGAAAGGTATTATGGGTGGTACTGCCAAACAGACGACCAATACCCGGGATGCGATTCAGGTAGGGCACACCGGTCCGTCCCTTGCTGGATTGCTCGGATATCAGTCCACCCAGAAAAATGGTCTGGCCAGACTGCACTGCAACCTGGCTGCTGACTGACTTGTTGTTGATCGGTGGATTGCCACTGGTTGAGACATCAGGGTCACGTGCCCCCGGTCGGCTGACTTCCTGTGTAATGTCCATGTAGACCAGCCCACCGGGATTGATTCTCGGTGTTACGGTCAGGGTCACACCGGTGGATACATATTGCGCGCTACTGATCACGTTTGAATTTCCAGTGGAGATGCTGGATGACTGTACCGGTACCTGTGTACCCACCGTAATGGTCGCCGTGGCGTTATTACGAACCAGCAATGAGGGTGCAGCCAGTGAGCGGACATCGGTGACACTGTCCAGTGCGGTTATGGTGGCCTGTACAAATGCCGAGCCAGCGCTGATGGGATTCGAAATGGTTGCAAACAGGTTGGTGGCACCGCCAAATTCAACCGTGTCGATATAACGGCCAAGGGGATTACCGGCCCCGGCAGGAATCAGATCGGGATTATTGGTCAGAAACCAGTTGACACCAAACGCCAGGTCCTCGTTGAGTTCAACATCCAGCACCTGTGACTCGATCAGAACCTGTAGTGGCTCCTGGTCAATTCGCTCAATGGCCGCCTGGATCGAAGCATACTGCGACTGGGTGGACTGGATCAGTAACGAGTTGGTCTCAAGCACGGAGGTAATACGAATATCACCTTCCTCGGTAGACACCACACTGCCCGTGCTGCGGTTACTATCGACACCCCGGTCGTTGGCCGACTGACGATTGGTATTAAAGTTGCTAATGGAACTTCTTTGAGCTTCCTGCAAACCAGGAGCCAGGGTGCCACGAGAACTGTCCTGCCTGGGAGATGTGGACTGACCACCAAACAACTGAGAGAGATAATCGGCCAGCACGGTTGCCTCAAGATTTTTAACACGGTAAACATACAACTGGACGCCGGAGCCCGCAGCACCCCTGTCGAGTTTCTCAATCCATTCGGCCGCCTTGGTAAGGTAAGCCTCCTGTGGCGTAATCACCAGGATAGAGGCAAGCCGCTCCAGGGGTACAAACCGGAACATTCCGGCCAGTGGGGATTCTGCTTCCATACCGAATATTGCGGTCAGTTCCATCGTGATGGACTCAACATCCACCGTGTGCAAAGGATAGATTCCCACCGACATACCGGCCAGCCAGTCCACATCAAAAATATCTACCGTCTGTTGGTAATTGGCCAATTCCTCCCTGGTACCTGCCAGGAACAACATACTTCTCAGCGGGTCTACCCGCACGATGGCATCACCCCGTGCATAAGGCTCAAGAATCTTCGCCATCTCTGTTGCGGATATGTACTTCAAAGGCACGACCTGTACCTCGTATCCCATCGCCTGTGCTTCCCTGCTCAGTCTTGGCACCAGGTTGCCCCTGATGGCTTCGGATACCGGCAGGATGTGGTAGCGGCCTTCGGTGAACACCATGGCTGCGCCATTCCAGCGCAACAGCAGTTCCAGGATGGGCATCAATTGTTCGCGTGAGACAGGCTTTGAGGTTGAAAACGTTACCTGCCCACTGACACCCGGACCAATCACAAAGGTTTCCTGTAAAACCTCACCGAGGATGGTGTGAACTACAGACTGTAATGACTCGCCTTCAAAATTGAGTACGATCTCGCCATCTTCCGAGACTGTACTGCGTCTTCTGCTGGCAGCATCTTCATTGATAAAGGTGCTGGTGCCCTCGTAATATTCGATCTCATCGACACCACCCGCCTGGGATTCATTGATCGGTGTTGTGAAAATGGGCTCAGAGTTTTCCTCAGAACTGGATTTGGCCAAACGCTGGGGCGGATCAGTGCGCTCAGGCAGGGTGGTGCTGCAACTGCTTACCAGCATCAGGACCGCCACGGCGTATATTATAGTTCTCATTCGATGGTACTCCTGAAGTTCCGTACACTATCCATCCTCTTTTTCACTGTTGTCCTTTTCCTTACTCTTGTTTTTCATCATGGAGCGTATCGCATTCTGGTAATCGCTAGACTGGCTGGTCCGGTTTGACGATGGGCTGGTTGAACTCTGTGAGTTTTCCCGGTTCCGGCTCTCATATTGCTGCTCTTCCTGTTCACGACGCAATTCTTCTCTGCGTTCGGCAATCCGTTGACGTATTTGTTCAGCACGGCTGAGTGGCTGGCCATCCTCGTCTACCACTTCACCGCCTGCAGCAGCCACGGCTTTTTCAGTTTTCTCTTCTGCTGGTGGTTTGGGTGGTTCCTTAATCTTGACATCGTGGACTACCAGTTCGAGTTCCAGGGTTTCACCACCAAGTGATTCCAGTATCACTTTGCGCGGACTGACCGTGCGTACCTGCCAACCAACAAACTCACCGGTCATGGGCTCGCCTTCGTGTGCCCAGATACTCCGCTGGTCACCCTTGGCCAGGCTCAATGAAGCAATTTTTACACTGGGTGTAATAATAACCCCGGTCAACTTCACGTCCGGCGCATCACTGGCCTCGATCGACAAATCTGAAATCAAATCAGCATCGGTGATATCCGCAACAACGGGTAGCCTTGATTCATTGAACACCGGTCTCTCATTGATCATCTGATATTCACTCAGGGGACCAATCTGATGTGTAGCCACTGTCTCGGGACCCCGGGGGGGTTGCTTTGTTTCTACGCTTGAATTGTCAACGGAAACCGGCAGCGACCATACAATGGCCAGCAATGTTGAAATTAAAACGAACGCACCACCGGTGGCCGCCAGCGCCATACCCACGGGATTGTCCTGTAACCACTTCACTTCAAATACCCGGATACATTGAAGCGTATATCCAGAGCCGCCGCTGTATTGACCTGAGACCCGCTCGTCCTGCGCCGGGTTCTGGGGCGGATGATATTCAGATCATTCACCAGCATCAGTGGGATACCGGCTTCCATGCTGTGCAGTATTTGCAGAAAATCTGCTGCGTCACAGCGCATTCGAACATTGACTGTCGCCTTTTGGTATCGCTCCTGTACCCTGGGTCGCACTGGCTGTCTGCTGACAATCTGGCAGGACTCACCAGCCTGGGTGCGGACCATCTGGCCGAGTCTGCTGGACATGGCAGCCGCAGCCTCATCAAACCCGGGGTCATCGAGAAAAAGTTCTGCGTCTTCCTCCGAGCTCCGTAAAATGCCAAGCCGGGCCTGAAGTGCATCACGTTGAGAGGCTACAACGTGAAAACGATTCAGTTGGGTGCGCAAGTCACCCAGTTCTTCTGAGTACTCCCTGTGCCGCAATATGAACCAGTGAAATATCAACAGGTAGACCAGCAGCACGGAAATGAAAAACAACAAAATGGCTGTTGTTTTTGAGTTCTGTTGATCGGGGATAAACTGCATCAGCCAGCGTCCCTGGAAGAAATGTTGGCGTTCAGGTCAAAAATCTCCTTGCGACTGCGGCTATCCAGTCGAGTGGGACCTCGAAAGGAAGCACCTTCAAAAAACGGCGACTCGTTGATCAGTTCAATCAGTCCCTGGGCGTTATCAGATTTACCCTGCATCTGTATGGCGCCATCCTGTAACGTCAAGCGGTCAAGGTAGGTATTGTCCGGCAATATCCGTGTCATTTCAGCAAGCAGTTCAAGCTTGGACCCGTTTTCAGCTTTTCTGCCCTGCAAAAACCCAGCCGCTGCCGCTGCATCATCAATTTGTTTGCGAATCTGTTGTACTGCGAGTGATTCGGCACGTACATCCTCAATGGCTTCCCCGACCATTTCAATCTGGTGTTCCCGCAACCACAATGACTGTGCCATGACCAGCGCCATCAACACCAGCGTTGCGGCACCCATCAACCAGTTCGCACGCACGCGCTGATTTACGATACGAAACCGTAAGGCCTCGGGTAACAGGTTGATTCCAATAGCACCACTACCCATATCAACATCTGCACCCGTTGGTGCGAGCCCGAGACGTTCCAGCAGACCAATATGTGATTCGACCGGTGCGCGTCTCGTAACAATCAATTCAAAATGTATCTGGCCAGCTTCCCGATCCCTGCTCAAAACCTTCCAGGTATAAAAAACTTCGGCCGCCTGAAAAGGGGTATGCCGATCCATCTCGTATGCCAGTGCCTGCCTCAGGTTCGCTTCTGTTGCCAGGGGCATGACAACTTCCGTGGATAATATATCGGCATCCGTAAGCAACAGGTCACGGTGGACCTCACCCAACTCATGTTGTTGCAACAACTCTCTGACCCGTTGTTGTTGAAGCTGTAGATCCTGGTCAACCAAGAAAGAATCCAATACCTGGACTGAAGAACTGTCTTCCACACTCAGGATGATCTCCCCGGCATCCACCTGCATCAATAAACGCCGCCGGGCATATTCCATACGCTCGCGTAGCTGGGAGGGCAACGCCTTGCGCAGTTCTTCACCCCACCAGTGAAGAAATTGCCCGACCGGGCCATTGGTGAGGCGGAAACGGAAATTCCGGATGGTATTGTTGAGTGCTATTGCCATGAATTTCTTGGACCCTGCCGGTTTAAAATCCTTCGCGCCAGCTCAAAACACGGTAGGGATTACCGCTGCGGTTCCCCCCAAGCCGGATGGTGGCTTTTAACTGTTCCCAGACGCCATTGGGCATCGTTGCCCTGGCGTGAATACTATACGTGACACCTCTGCCTTGTTCCATGACTACAACACCATTTGGCAGTTCCGTGCCAATAGACTCACCGGGCAAATGAGCGTTCCTTTGAGCGACAAAATCTACGGCTTCATCATAAGTGATATCCGGCAATGCCATCAGGGCTTCAACCGGGGCAAAGGCTGGGTCAGGTTCACCGGCACGGGAGAAAACGGTGATTCCCGGCTCTACCTTGCGAAACAACTCGTAGGGCATACCGATAACCTGTAACAACTCTTCGGCCATCATGAAAGGTCTGTTGGCAGGACCCACCTGCAATCCAGCGGCAATGTAAGCATCCTCTTCTGCACCATTGACGCGTTCCAATTCATCCACGTCACGCCAATCCATTACCGCTGCCGCCAGTAGTTCCGCATCCACCAGTTCCATTCCATTGCCACTAAAAAGATTGACCAGGGTAAATTCATCAGCCGCGTTAATATCCAGCTTGCCCCGTTCATCTACTGCACTGATCTGTATGGCAACCCCGTCAACCACCAGTTCGTAGATTCGACCATCGGCGAGCATCCTGGTCTCATCCTCGGGATCACGCAAGGCCAATGCCGCCAGGTTGATGGCCGCTTCTGCACTCAGACGTGCCTGGGTGCCTGATAACAGGGCATTGGCTTCCAGCCGGTCCATACGTGCAGTCAGTGCAAAAGCACCGGTAATGATGGTGAGCAATAACAAGACCCACAACACCAGCACCAACGCGATACCTCTTTGCCGTCCTGCTGTTGAGATATGTGGATTGAAGCTCACTGCTGCTCGCCTCCGCGGTTAATCATCTGCTTGATACTCTGTTCATAGGTTCTTGCCGCCGCCCCCCCACTTACAGATTGTTCATCTACCCGAACACCTGCCACCAACTCGGGCCACAACAGTTGGAATTCCTCGGAAAGATCAATGCTCAGGCGAACGGCTACCGGTAATATATCCTGCTGATCCCAGCTCGCAACCCAACCGGTCAGCTCACCGTCTTCATCCCGACCAAGGTATTCAAACTGGGCATACTCAACACCTTCGAGCAACCAGATCGGGTCACGATCAAATAATCGCTCCTGCTCAAACCCCTGTAACAACGCATGACTGAATTGCAGCACCCGACCGCTGGGACCCTCAGCCAGTTCCAGTAACTGGACCTGCGGACCACCGGTGCCCAGGTAGCCCGGCATGGGCGCCACGTATTGGAGTCGGGTTGCAGACCCTTCAATAACTACGCGTGTCTCCTCGGCATCGTCGGATACATCGAAAGGCAGTGGCAACATCTGGTTTAATTGCCTGCGAACAAACTGGTGCGCAGCGCGTATATCCCCGGCGGCAGCAAGCAACCTTTCACCCTGCTGTGTGGATCGGGTTGCAGCGCGCAATCCTGAATAGGTCAAACCCAGCAAGATACTCATCAGCGTAATGGCGAGCAATAGTTCGACCAGGGTAAACCCGCAAGCCCCGGTGCTGCCATTTCCGTTCAATCGTCTCATCGGCTGTTCGCCAGGACACTTCGAATGGTGTGGAAATGCAACGCCCGTTCAGACCGGCCCGAAGTCCAGTCCATATCCAGTTCAACCCTGAATAATTGAGTTCCGGTCATTTCGGCAAGTTCCACCACTCGTTCCTCCCCCTCGTCTGCCTCGAACGGATAAATGTTCAATTGCCATTGATAGCGGTCCAGACCATTACCGCTGAAACCACCTTCTTCAATTGGAATCTCGGTCCCAACCAGATCCATAACCGACTGTGCAAACAGGGCTGCCTCGGTATCGTCACCTGCACGTCTCACGCCACGCATGGAGCCAGCCATCACCTCAAGCACAACGGCAAAACTGAGGGCAAAAATCACAAATGCCAGCATGACTTCCAGTAAGGTGAAGCCGCCTGATTGCCGTCTCATCCTTCCAACTCTTCCATCTTGGCATGACCCGTCAACCAGGCAATGTTCACCCGATATTCCCGGCCGTTAACCGTCAACTCAACGTGACCGCCGGTTGAGCCGCCATCGGGAAAAAAACGAATACCTGCAACCTCCTCGGAGGTTACTTCCGAGCGGGCGGTTGTGATGGTCACATCGACACCTTCCGGAAGTTCGACCAGTTTTCGACCGGGTGCCTGGTAACTGCGGTTTTCGGTGTTGACCAGGAATACCTGCTCGGCTTTTTCAATGACAGCCCGGGCACGGGTGTAGCGAAGTGACGCCACCAGTTGCCTGGTTGCAGCACGTGCTTCCGCACTTGAAATACTACGGGACATGGAAGTTGCCACCAGACCCAGGACCATGGCGATGATTACCATCACGACCATCAGTTCAACCAGGGTAAACCCCCGCGACCCGTATTTCTGCGTGTGCCGACTCATGTATGAACCCGCTTCTGCCTCCACATTGAACAGTAGAGCAATCCTATTCCCAACTGGTGATGTCTGCGTTATTGCCTTCACCACCCTGCTGACCATCGGCACCGAATGATTGAATATCAAAATCACCGTGTTCACCCGGGTAGCGGTATTGGTAAGGTCGCCCCCAGGGATCCTTCAACAGCGAGTTCCTGATATAGGGTCCGTTCCAGCCGTTGGCACTGGCAGGTTCGTTCACCAGTTCTTCCAGGGAAGACGGTGTATTGCCGGTGTCCAGGTAGAAACTTTCAACCGACATGGAAATCCGGGAGATCTGGGAGCCCGCTGCCTTGGCCTTGGCGCTCTCAGCCTTGCCGATGATACCGGGTAATACCAGCCCGGCGATCAGTGCGAGTATCACCAATACCAAAAGTAATTCAACCAGCGTAAAACCACGCTGGGTGTTGTCCTGTTTTGTGCAACTCATTGTTCCAGTCTCCTGCCGTATCATTTACTTATCTCACCGGCTATTCGTTGTAATTTTGTGTCAACTCCAAATCTCAAGAGCCGGTTTACACTTCCATTATGTGCATTGCCCGCTCCGTATGGTGTGACCCTTTCATTAACCGACCAGTTCATTTATGCCCATGATTGCCATCAATACCGACATGACGATGGTTCCGATCATGATCGCCATCACCAGGGTAATCACCGGCGTAAAAATCGCCAACAGGCGGTCAATGGTATTACGTACTTCTTTGTCATAGGTATCGGCGACCTTCAATAGCATATTGTCCAGTTGTCCCGTTTCTTCACCCACGCTGACCATTTGTAATGCAAGGCGGGGAAAATGCCCGTTGGCGGCCAGGCTGTGTGCCAGTCCACCACCCGTTTTTACCTGTTGTGTTGTCTCTTTCAGATCCTTGTCCAGCACGGTGTTGCTAATGACATTACGGGCGATCGACAGTGCAGACAACAATGGCACACCGTTGGTCAGCAGGGTTCCCAGGGTGCGTGAAAGACGGGCAATTTCCATCTTCGAAACCAGGTCACCTATCCAGCGCATCGCCAGCACTCGCGTGTCCCATTGCATCCTCTTCTCAGGATTGGCCAACATGCGCTGAAACATGACCAGACCCAACACCGCCAGACCGATCAGACCCCACCAAAAATTCTGCAACACACTGCCAAAGGCCAATACAATCTTGGTAATCAACGGCAGGTCACCACCCAGTTCTTCAAATATCGGGGTAAATTGCGGGATGACATAAACCAGCAGCAGAATTAACGACCCGCCTGCCAACAGCATCAGCATGATGGGATAGATCATGGCAGAAACGACACTGTCCTTGAGGTCCTTGGAGCGTTCCAGGTAATCAGCCAGCCGATCCAGTGTTTTGTCGAGGGATCCACCAATTTCACCGGCGCGGACCATGTTGACGAACAACCTGCTGAATGAACCGTGCTGGGCCTCGAGTGCATCTGAAAGGCTACCGCCCTCACGTACCTGGTCCCTGATTTCGGTTACGGAACGCTCAATGCGATCGTTTTCTGCCAGTTCCAGTAAAACGTGCAGGGATCGGTCCAGTGGCAGGCCCGCACCCAACAGGGTTGATAACTGCTGGGTGAACTGACCAACTTCACGGACATTCATGCCCCGTCTTCCTGGTCTCAGGGCATCAAAACTGAATCCACCCTGCCCCGCTGCATTTGCAGACAGAGGAATATTACCGCTTTCCTGCAATTTGGCTATGACCAGGTCCTCTGATCCGGCCTCCATCGTTCCACGTACGGTTTCACCTGCAGGAGACACCGCCTTGTATTCAAACACCGGCATCAGGCTTCCTGGGTTACCCTGAGTACTTCCTCAATGGTGGTGACACCCTGGAGGCATTTCAAAAGACCGTCCTGATACATGGTTCTCATCCCTTCTGAAACTGCCTGTTCGTGTATCTCACCCGCCGTGGCCTGACGCATGACCAGACGCCTGATCGAATCCGACATTTCCAGCAATTCCAGGATACTGGTACGGCCAAAATAGCCGGTCGGATTTTCCTCGCTTATTACCGGCCGGTAAACGGTGTAGCTGTCTTGCTCGATAAATTCCCTGAAACCCATTTCAGACGCTACTTCCGGTAACAGGGCAACGGACTCACTGGCGCCATCACTCAGTGTTCTCACCAGACGCTGCGCGAGGATGGCATTAACGGTGGAGGTCAGCAGATAATCTTCAACACCCATATCCAGCATACGGGTAATACCACCGGCGGCGTCATTGGTATGTATGGTGGACAATACCAGGTGACCTGTCAGGGCCGATTGGATTGCAATACGTGCTGTTTCCAGATCACGCATTTCACCGATCATGATGACATCCGGGTCCTGACGTACGATGGCCCTGAGGGCATGGGCAAAATCGAGACCAATAGATGACTGTGCCTGGATCTGATTGATGCCCTCAAGTTGATATTCCACCGGGTCTTCGACGGTAATGATTTTCCGTTCCGGGGTATTGATCTGACTCAGGGCGGTGTACAAAGTGGTCGTCTTGCCCGATCCGGTCGGACCGGTCACAAGGATAATGCCATGGGGCATTTCCAGGGTTTTGACAAAATTCTGTTGCAAGCCGGCATCGAAACCGAGCGAATCAAAATCCAGGACAATACTCTCCCGGTCAAGTATACGCATGACGACGCTTTCACCATGCGACGTGGGAATGGTCGAAACACGCAAATCCAGTTCCTTGCCCTGAACCCGGTGCATGATTCGGCCATCCTGTGGTAAACGCCGTTCTGCGATATTGAGTTTGGCCATTATTTTCACGCGGGAAATTACGGCAGCGGTGGAACTTGAAGGAGGGGCTTCAACTTCCTGCAGCACACCGTCAATCCGGTAGCGGACCTTGAGCCGGTTCTCGAATGGCTCAATGTGGATATCCGAGGCCCTGGCTTCAACGGCTCTTTGCAGGATCAGGTTGACCAGGCGGATTACCGGTGCCTCTGATGCGAGATCACGCAGATGTTCAACGTCCTCCAGGTCTTCACCATCCGCACCGTCCAGACTGTCAATTATCTGACCCATGGCACTGCGGCCACCCCCATACAGCTTTTCAATGCCATTTTCAATTTCTGACGCAATACCCACCAGCGGTTTGATGCTGAGACCACTGGCCATGGACATTGCCTTCAACGCAAATTTATCCCTGGGATTGGCCATGACAACTACCATTTCCCGGTCAGTGACTTGTATCGGCAAAAGCAGGTTCTGTTTGAGATACCGTAACGAGAGTGTTCCAATGTCCGGTGCTTCCTCCGGCAGGTCGGCGGGGGTAGCCAGTGGAAGTTCCAGTAAATTGGACTCGGCTTCGGCCACATCCCGCTCGGATACGAGTCCCAGTCGAACCAACAGGGTGATCAGGTCACCACCGTTTTGATCACGAAATGCTTCGGCGCGATTCAGATCACCCTTTTTCAACCGACCACTTTCAATCAGATAATCACATACCTCGTCGGAAACAGTATCTGACGGCTGTGTTGTACTTTCCTGTACTACTTCGGTTACTTGCACTTATTACCCCCGTCGGGAACCAGGATTGAAGAATTATAGCGCTATCTGTTCATATACACGTCGATTGACGGCAAAAATACAGACCACGGCAGTTGCCGGACAGTTCCGCAATTCAACCATCAGACTTGCGCTGCAGTCCTGTAAATTGCTCAATCAGTGACCAATTGGCAAGGACCCACAATATGACCGGTACCAGGGGTGGAAATATCAACACACCCAACTGGTAGCACAAGGCGATCAATTCGCTTGATATTCCGGCATCAGCAACCACCTGTTGTGCATCATTTCCGAAGTTGAAAGCCAGCATTTTCAGTGTCTGCCACACAACACCCCAGACCTGTATCAGCATGACACACAGATAACCAGCCAGCAGGGTGATCGTTTTTCTTAACAGTGTAACCCCTGATGCCATGACCAATCCGAACAATAATGGTAGCCCAAAACCATAAACCAGCGGGTTGATGATAAACCCCAGGGCTTCGCGACTACCATCCGGGAACACAAACGGAATTCGAGTCTGTACCTGGAAAAGATAGTGATGGTTGGGGTTTGGAATAATGTTCCAGAATTCTTCCCCCAATAATGCGGAAAGAATTCTCTCTGCCAGCATACGAACGGGGATAGCATGGAATGCGCTCAGGTAATACCAGAGCATGAAACCGAATACCATCCATAAGAAGGAGAGGATTAGCAGGTCACCCAGTCGGAAATCCTTACTGTTTTTGGCCCCTGCCATCAACCGTCTCTTTTTAATTGACCCATAGCCGCGCATTATGAAACATACGTTGCCATGGTGATGTCTCCGGCCATAGCTCCGGAGCCCAGGAAAAATTAACCCGGCGCAATGTTCTTTCCGGGTGCGGCATCATAATGGTAACCCGGCCATCGATGTTACACAGGCCGGTTACACCGTCAGGGGAACCATTTGGGTTCTGCGGATAGTTTATTGCAGCCTCCCCTGAGGCATCGGTATATTGCAAGGCTACCAGGGAGTCCGGCACGCCCTGACGATGAAATATTGCCCGTCCTTCCCCATGGGCCGTGGCCACCGGTAGCAAACTGCCCGCCATGCCATGCAAAAACAATGAAGCTGATTCATTTACACGCACCTGGCTCAACCTGGCTTCAAACTGTCCAGAACGGTTGGCCGCAAAATCAGGCCACAGGCTGGTCCCGGGAATGATTTCCCTCAGCGATGAGAGCATCTGACAACCATTACATACGCCCAGGGCAAAACGGTCACCGCGTTGGAAAAATTCTGCAAAACTGTCTCTTAGCTCCTGTTGAAACAGTATCGATGCTGCCCAGCCACGACCGGCGCCCAGGACATCACCATATGAGAACCCACCACAGGCCACAAAACCCTGAAAGGCAGCCAGCTCAACGCGATTTTCCAACAGATCGGACATATGCACGTCCACTGCCCTGAATCCCGCTGCGTCAAAGGCGGCTGCCATTTCCACCTGGCCGTTGACTCCCTGTTCACGCAATATGGCAACGGCCGGCTTCGCACCGCCCGTTACAGCAGGTGTAGCCGGTAACACTTCAGGATCAAAACTGAGTTTCGGTTGCAGATAAGGTTGCCCCCAATCCAGTGAGCGGGAAAATTCCTCCTGGGCACACCCGGGGTGGTCACGTAAGCGCTGAATTTCGTAACTGGTTTCACACCAGGTCTGATGAAGCATTCGCAGGTCACTATCCAGACACAGTTTCCCTGCTGATTTTATAATTAATTGATGCCCGCTTGCCGCCTTTCCGATAAGCTCCACACATTCTGCAAGACCGTGTTTAGCCAGGCATTCGATGACGTTTTTTTGCTGACTGGCGGCCACCTGAATGACGGCACCTGGTTCTTCGCAAAACAGATGAGCGTGCAGATGGCGGTCACTATCCTCTGCGGCACTGTTCAAAGATAACGACACACCACAGCGCCCTGCGAACGCCATTTCGCAAACCGCCGTAATCAGGCCACCATCGGAACGGTCATGATAAGCCAGTATCCGGTGTTCAGCGATCAGCTCCTGGATCGCGGCAAAAAATCCGCACAGATCCTGTGCGTGGTCCAGGTCCGGAACCCGGTCGGTAAAACTGCCGTGCACCTGCTCAACTGCGGAACCGCCCAAACGGTCCGCGCCACGACCCAGATCTATCAGCAACAGGCTGTTTTCCTGTTCATGCCTGAGCTGTGGGGTAACAGCCAGGCGTGCATCACTGACAGGTGCAAAAGCCGTGACCACCAGCGAAACCGGGGCCAGCATTTTCATCAAACGGGGGGCGTCGTTTTGGTCTTTGGCTGTCCACGCCGTTTTTAAAGACAAGGAATCCTTACCAACCGGGATCGCGATGCCAAGCGCGGGACAAAGCTCCATGCCCACTGCCTTCACTGCCGCATACAAGGCAGCATCCTGCCCAGCCTCGCCCGCAGCGGCCATCCAGTTGGCAGACAAGCGTACATCTGAAAGCTTTGTTATCGGTGCGCTGGCAATATTGGTAATCGCCTCAGTCACCGCCATTCGGGCCGCAGCCGCACTGTCGATTACGGCAAGCGGGGTACGCTCGCCAACGGCCATGGCTTCACCGGCATAATCCTGGAAACCATGCAGGGTAACCGCTGAGTCAGCCACCGGAACCTGCCATGGACCTACCATCTGGTCACGCGCCACCAGGCCACCAACGGTACGGTCTCCTATGGTAATCAGGAAAGACTTACTGGCAACGGCAGGCAGACGCAGCACATTCAGAATATCAACTTCAAGATTATCCCTTGCTGCCGGTAGTGAGACCGGTGTCACGACTTCAGTGACTGCGTCCCGGTGCATTTTGGGTGGATTGCCGAGCAATACGTCCAGCGGCATATCCACCGGTGGTCTGTGTAGCAACGAATCGTTCAAACGCAGACGTTGTTCCCGGGTAACCGTACCAAGCACCGCAAAAGGGCATCTTTCACGCCTGCACAAAAATTCAAATTCCGGCAGGCGTTTGTGCTCTATCGCCAGCACATAACGTTCCTGTGCCTCGTTACACCAGATCTCCATCGGGGACATTGCGCCATCTGCGTTGGGAATGTCCCTTAAATCGAGCACGCCGCCTCTGCCGCTGTC
Organism: Lysobacterales bacterium; assembly: GCA_014238945.1. Taxonomy (GTDB): domain Bacteria; phylum Pseudomonadota; class Gammaproteobacteria; order Xanthomonadales; family SZUA-36; genus SZUA-36. The sequence goes on along the minus strand of JABAAB010000026.1, from coordinate 89,204 downwards.
ATTGAGTAACTCGGGAATGGCATTGGATAGGCCCCCTGCACCCACATCATGAATGGACACAATGGGGTTTGTTTCACCCAGTGCACAACAGCGATCGATGACTTCCTGGCAACGCCGCTGCATCTCGGGGTTGCCCCTCTGAACCGAGGCATAATCCAGTTCCTCATCTCCCTGGCCACTGCCAACCGATGAAGCGGCGCCACCGCCAAGACCAATCAACATGGCCGGACCACCCAACACAATGACCGCCGCGTCCACAGGAATAATTTGCTTGATCACATGGCCACGGCGGATATTACCCATACCGCCAGCCAGCATGATCGGTTTGTGGTAGCCCCACAAACGGTCACCGATCGTTTGTTCAAAGGTACGGAAATAACCCGCCAGTGCCGGCCGGCCAAATTCATTATTGAATGAAGCTGCGCCAATCGGTCCTTCCAGCATGATATCCAGTGCGCTGGCAATACGATCAGGCCGACCTGAATTTTCTTCCCAGACCCGTTTCTTCCCCGGTAGCAGGAGATTGGATACGGAAAATCCGGACAACCCTGCTTTCGGTCTTGCCCCTCGTCCGGTTGCAGCCTCATCCCGGATTTCTCCACCGGAACCTGTTGCCGCCCCCGGAAACGGTGAAATGGCCGTCGGATGATTGTGTGTCTCTACCTTGATCTGTATCCCGACAGCCTCATTGACATATCCATATTCAGAATTGTCCGGTTGTGGGAAAAACCGCTCGCTTTCACGTCCTGCAATAACCGCCGAGTTGTCACTGTAGGCAGACAAGACACCCGCGGGACTCAGCGCATGGGTGTTCCTGATCATGGCAAACAGGGAATGCTCCTGCGCCACCCCGTCCAGTGTCCAGCCGGCATTGAATATCTTGTGCCGGCAATGCTCTGAATTGGCCTGGGCAAACATCATCAGCTCTGCATCTGTAGGGTCCCGTCCAAGGACCTTATAGGCTTCAATCAGGTAATCAATCTCGGAATCGGACAATGCCAGACCGAGTTCGTTGTTTGCAGTGGTCAATGCCTGACGGGCGTCACCGGACAATTTCGTGTTCTGTAACGGTCTGGGTGGTTGATGATCAAACAGTTGCATTGCCGCCGCCAGATCGCTGTACACGGTCTGGGTCATCCGGTCATGAAGCAGGGCATTTACGGCTTCGATAACATCGTCTTCAAATAATTCTTCGGGCAAACGATACAGAATTCCGCGTTCAATCCTGTTGACGGCTGCCAGACCGCAGCGATGCGCTATATCTACAGCTTTGCTGGACCACGGCGATTGTGTACCCATACGTGGCAGCACCAGAAACGTGCCAGGACCGGTCAGATCCTGTCCCGACTTCGCAGGGAGCAACGCTTCCAATCGTTGCAGTTCATCATTGGAAATTGACTTCGGGCTTTCCAGCAGATAGAAAAATCTCGCTTCCACCTGAAAATCCCGACCGGCGCGCTCACGTAATTCACAGTTAAGTTTGTGCCTGTAAAATTCAGAAAATGCCGATTCTCCAAGCAGGCAGGTAAGCTCGGTCAATATGTCACTCCAGTATTTATTGTTATTTGCACGATAAAGGCGACATTATAGCGGCAGAGAACGACAAGTTGAGCAGCATTTTCATGAATTCAACCCGCTTTTTTTGCCCCGCAGGGACATAGGGATATTGTGTGACAAAAAAAACCCTGCCACGAAGGGCAGGGTTTGTCAGTTCGCTGGTATTTACAAATGTGTGTCTAATCTGAGGTCGTCAATGTTGCAAGTGAATCCAATCGCTCCCGTAATTTCGCTGGCGGCATATATCCCGGGATCAAGGTACCATTGGATGTGACCAGGGCGGGGGTACCTGTCACACCTACTTCGCGTCCCAACTCATACTGGTCGGTAATCGGGTTAGGGCAATTCAGAGGCTCCGGTTCCTCACCATTCTTCGCCAAAGTCAATGCCGATTGCTGGTCGGCTGCACACCAGACTGAAACAAACTTGTCATAAGATGCTGAACCCACACCTGCACGTGGAAAAGCCAGGTAGTGAATCGCAATACCTTCCTGCATATATTCTTCGACCTGATTGTGCAATTTACGACAGTATCCGCAGTCAATATCGGTGAATACAAGCAACTCGTGTTCGGCCTGTTCCGGGACAAACGATATCTGTTCCGTCTGTTTCAGACCGGCCAGCAACTCGATTCTTATGCCGGCTTTGGCCTGATCAGTGATATTGACACGTGTGTCCATGTCCATGATCTGACCCTGTAACAGGTACTTGCCATCAGCAGAAAAGTACACGATGTCACTGTTTATTTGTACCTGTAAAACACCTTCAATTGGTGTTTCGGAAATCGCGATGGTCTTTGCATTGGGGACCAATGCACGTACTTTTCCCTCAACTACGCCAAAATCCTGTTCATCGGCGTTGGCAACCAGTACGACTGTCAAAAGCACACCAGCCAGAACACCGGTGTAAATCTGCGAGATACGAATCATCATTTTCTCCAGTTTTTTATGATCAGGAATCAATAGATTCCATAAAGTCTGTGCCTCGGGTGCATTTGACCTGAATCGATCCAAAAGTTCAATCTGTTCCGGGTTTACCTGTGATTGTTCTGAATTGAATATGGATTCGGCATGACACACTGGGGTCAGCCCCGGGGGTGATGGGCTTCGTGCAGTCGCTTTAGACTTTCACGAGCTATGTGTGTATAAATCTGGGTTGTTGAAAGATCGCTGTGACCAAGCAACAACTGTACCACTCTCAGATCTGCGCCATGGTTGAGTAAATGTGTAGCAAATGAATGCCGCAGCATATGCGGTGACAATTTCATCTGAATGTCGCAGCGCGCCGCATAGCGTCTCACCATGTACCAGAAGGCCTGACGTGTCATACCGGCTTTCCTGGTCGTTACAAACACCTTGTCTGCCTGCACTCCTTTTAGAATCTGCGGCCGACCGGTTGACAGGTAAATTGACAGGCTGCCAAGTGCTTCCTCACCGATCGGCACCAAGCGTTCCTTGCGTCCTTTGCCGATCACACGGATGACACCCTGGTTCTGGTTGATGCCCGGCAGTTCCAGGTTCACCAGCTCGGAAACCCTCATACCGGTGGCATACATCAATTCCAGCATGGCCTTGTCCCGCAACCCGAGGGCGGTGCTGGTATCCGGTGCCGCCAGCAACGAATCAACCTGTTCCTCGCTCAATGCCCTGGGCAATCCCCGGCCTGTCTTGGGACTTTCTATCAGCGCCACCGGGTCGCTGGTAATTTTTCCCTCGCGCACCAACCAGCGATAATACTGGCGATATGCCGACAGATAACGGGCTATGGTCCGAGGGCTTTTTCCCTGTTGTACCTCATTCGCGAGTACAGCCAACAGGTCTTCTCTGGAGGCGTCAGTGAGTCTCTTGCTGCGCTGGGCCAATTCTTTTTTCAACAGTATCAAGTCATGGCGATAGCTTTGAAGACTGTTGTCACTCAGGCCTCGCTCGGCCCATATACTATCCAGAAATCGTTCAATTTCAGAATCCTGTGTCATGAGTGAGCACCGTGTGTTTCCATTTCGGTAACAACCAAACCATCAGGCGTAAACGAAAAAGGTCCGGCAATTGCCGAACCTTTATCAAATGTGGGCAGATAGATGCTCGTAATCACTAGGACTTTCTTCTCCGCTCCTCTTGCATATGCATCATCCACTGCTGTGCGGACTTCTTCGATTGTGGATACTTTGTTGCCCGCCCCCAGGCCGTACTGGCCTTGTCGAAATTCTCCATGTAAAACTCACTCATTCCCTGTAATACATATGCTTCGCCGGTCTTGCGATCATTGAAACCGCCTTTGTCGAGTGCCGCAGAAAGTGCCAGTGTTGCGTCACTCCAACGTTCCATATCAACCAGGATATATGCACGGCGTAAATCGATCTCACCTTCTTCGGCGGCCTTGCCTGCCTGTTCGTAGGCCAGCAAGGCTTTTTCCATTTCCTCGGCCGCGTACCAGGCGTCTGCCGTCATTGTCCAGTGCTTCTCTGAAGCTTCAACAATACCGTCTTCAATGCCTTTTTGAAGTACACCTGCGGCCTTGATAGGCACCTCACGATTGGAGTACATATTGGACAAATACATTATGTCAGTTTGTTTATCCAGCATATCTCTGCGATAAGCCAACACAATGACGGACAGGGCTTCATCATCCTGTTTCAACTTATAATGAATCTGTGAAAGCTGTGTCCAGTAATCTTTCTTGTCCGGCCAGGACTGGATCATAACCTGCAGGGTCTCTGCCGCAGTCGGGAACTGTTCCAGTTCAAAATGCGAAGCCAGCTTCAGCTGGTACCAGGCTTCCTTGGGCTCGGCGGCCAACGAAATCGCTGTTTCGATCGAAGGTATGACATTTCTCCAGTCTTTTTTTTGCGCGTGAATGGAGGACTTCAGAACCCAGGATGATGCGGTTACTTTTTCAGGCGGAACTTTGCACATCCACAAAGCCAGTTTATCCAACGCATCGTCGTAGCGTTCTTTCATGTAATACAACTGGGCAATCTGGTACATCAGTGAGAAATGGGTCTGGTCGGGTAGTGAGTTTATTTCAACAGCCTGCTCAAAATAAGTCAGGGCAGAATCATAATTGGAGCGGGCCCATTCGACCTGGGCCAGAGCCTGGGCCACCACTGCCTTCAAATATTTACTGCGGGCGCGGTTGTTGATGATGACAAATTTTGAGTAGGCAACGTCATAGAGTTCGTTACCGGCGTCTTCATAAGCATCATTGAGTTTTTTCCAGGTCGGTTCGTCCAGTGGCTTGGCAATCACACCGCGCTCTATGCCACATTCCCCGGACTGGGCCAGGACGTGACCGGAAAATAATATCGCCGATATGATTATCAACGCAAAACAGATAAAAGCCGTATTCCTGTGTCGCATAAGTTAACTCCCAGACTGATCCAGGTTAAAGTCAATTTTCAGCGTAGCCGGTCGATCAACCGCTACACCATCTACAATTCTTGGTTTGAATTTCCACTTGAGAATGGCCCGCAAAGCTTCACGATTAAAAATCCGTTTGGGTTTGGCGTCAATAACACGCGGGCTCTTTACTGTGCCGATTGCTGTGATGGTAAATTCAAGTTCTACCCAGCCCTCCAGTCCCTGCATTGCGGCATCCCGGGGATACATGGGTCGGATCGTCACAATCGGGATAATATCGCCCTCTGCGGTTTTGTCGATGGTGGCAAAATTACCAATGAACATTCCCTCACCACCCGTCATTGGTATATCCAGTTCGGGTAAGTCGAGCTTTGGCATGTTTTGCACCGTCTGATCAACCTTTGATATCTGCATCTTGGGCGGCGGTGGTGGATTCTTTGGCGGAGGGGGCTTTCTGGGTATCCTCCGATTCTTGGTCATTACGTCGTCCGGAATGTCCACGGGGCCAAAATGAATACCCGCAATGGCTTCCAACTCTTCGTTATTACCACCACCAGAGGATATGAGCTTAAACATGAACAGAAAGAGCCCGAAGGTTACACCCACGGCAAGAATGGCAGAGAAAAGGCTTCTGAATCTATTCATAAAATACCTTACCCGCTCGGGTTATCCGCAGAAATGGCGATGCCCTGCACACCTGCCATTTTCACCTGGTCCATGACCAGGGTGATGGTGCCTATCCTGGAATCCTTGTCGGCAACAATCACCACACTGCCTTTTGGATTTTCCGCCTTGGCCTGTTCAACCATGGACCGGACCTCCCGCAGTTCAATCAATCGCTTGCTCATCCAGATATCATCATTCGACTTGATACCGATCAGTATGGTTCCATTTCTGAGCGAGATCGCCTGTTCGGCCTCTGGCTTGACAATGGACGCGCCGGTTTCCTTGGTAAACGAGGTCGTTACAATAAAAAAGATCAACATGATAAAAACAATATCCAGCATCGGCGTGATATTGATTTCAGCGTCTTCTGTATGTGCATGTCTTTTGGCCATGCATTAATTCCTCTTGTCTTGGCTCAGGTCTGCTACGACGCGGTCCTGTCCTGCTTCAATGGGATTGTAACAAATCACCCAGTTTTTCAGTTTCGGTAGCGGCCTTGTGCTCCAGCCAGGTACCAAAATATACACCCGATAGCGCTGCCACCATGCCGGCCATGGTTGGTACGGTCGCCATGGATACGCCAGCTGCCATTGCCCGGGCATTGCTGGTTCCGGCATAGGTCATGACGTCAAAAACGCTAACCATACCCGTCACCGTGCCCATCAGTCCCAGCAACGGGCAAATGGCTATCAGTGCCTTGATCAGACCGATATTGTGTTTCAGGCCTATCGATGTTTTCGAGATCATTTCTTCACGGATACGCTTGGCATACCATGAGTGGGTGTCTGCACGGGCCTCCCACGCGGTAACTATGTCCTGTTTCTGACCTGGATGCACCCGGTAAAAATACCACAGGCGCTCAAGTATGAATGTCCACATCAGAAACAGCACCAGCATAATTCCGTAGAGTACGTCACCGCCAAGCTCCAGGAAGCCCCGGATAGACCCTATGGCGTCATAAAACCAGATCATCCATTACGCTCCGCCAGGCGTGCGATGATTCCTGCCGCCTGTTCTTCCAGAATCTGGATCAGGGATTTGCTCTTGCCTTGCAGGAATGCATGCAACAGCGTCAGCGGTATCGCAACCACCAGACCCAGCACCGTCGTGACCAGCGCAGTTGATATACCACCCGCCATCATACGCGGATCACCGGTACCAAAAAGTGTGATCATCTGGAAGGTTGCAATCATTCCCACAACCGTTCCCAAAAGACCCAGTAGCGGTGCCACCACATAAAGCACCTTGATGAAACTGAGACCGGTTTCCAACGGAGCCGACTCGCGCAATATGGCCTCGTCCAGTTTCAATTCCAGGGTTTCGATATCGGTTTCCGGATTATCAGCAAAAATGGACATGACACGACCCAGGGGGTTGCCCTTGTTGGCTGTTTCACTTTTAAGCTGTTTGCTCATCCGCCCACCAGTGGTGTAGAGCACAAATGCTTTCCACAAACACAGCAACAGGCCAAGGATACCGACACTGATAATGACATAGCCCACAATGCCACCATCTTCCTTGACACGTTCGATGGGGGTCTTGCTTTGCACCACGGCACGAAGAATCTGACCACGGGTGAAATCCACCGCCATGGCAACAGGATCACCGGGTGAGGCGCTTTGCAAATCATTTGCCATTGAGCTGAATCGAGAGGCGGGTTGACGGGCCAGTTCAATCAGGTTCTCCGTACTCTTGGTTGAATCCCAGTCCAGGAATCTACCGTTGGCTACCGCATTGAATACACCAATCCGGACAACTTCCATTTCCTCCTTGTCACCATTCGCGCGTTCAACGGTGGTACTGAATTTGCTTATTTTTCCGGACTCTGCAATTTCAGTCACCATCCGAGACCATACCGTTCGCAATTCCTGCACGTTTGGCAGGGCCTTGCGCTGGGCCAGTTCCGACAGGAACGCACCCCGGCCCGGCATTTCTGCCGACACCATGGAGTCGTTCAATGCGGCCTGGATGTCGCCTGATGCCTGGCGGACGATACCAAACAGTTCTCCCAGGTTACCCATGCGTTCCTGCAAAATTGTCGTCAGTTCTGCCAGTTCCCTTTCAAGACGGTCATATTCTGATTTTAAATCATCACTGCGTTTGTTTTCGCGCACCAAATCGGCCTTTGCCTGGGCCAGAAGATTGCGCTGATTATCGCGTTGCCGCAGAAATTCGGCTTCCCTTTCCCGGTTGATCTGTCCTTCACTGCTGGCTGCACGGCGAACAATCTCGGCCAGTTCATCAAGTGTCTGCGCGCCTGCGGCGGCTGAAAACGACAACAGGGCGATGGAGACAATGATATTGATCTTTTTCATTTTCCTGCCTCCGCACCGGGTACAGGAAGCATGACCAGATTGGGCGCCTTTTCATTTTTGGCAATGGCCAGCCCTTCTTTGACTTCAAGTCGATAACGATCCGGTAAATCTTCATATGCACGGGTGGTCGGGTTAAACCAGCCCGTGGTCAACTGGTCACTGCTTTGATAGATCAGCAGGGTTCTGCCCACCCTCAGAAACTCTACCGTTTGGCCGGTGGTAGGTAATGTCTCTGCATAGGCCTCAGTTGTCCGGCCATATTCCAGTTCGCCCTGGTAGGCTTCCATCACCCTGCGATATTTCTCCGAGGCAGTAACATCAGCCTGGTCCATCATGTCACGCAGACGCTCGACCCGTGCGCGCCGCTCTTCAAGCCTGAAGGGCATGTCGTTTTCAACAATTTTGCCCAGTGTATCTATCATTTCGAGCATCAGGGGCACAATTCCGCGGTTGGTAGCTTCCAACCCTTCAAGCTGGTCATTGATTGATACCACTTCAGCACGTTGATCCATAACGACTTTTTCCAGGTTGTCATTATAGATTTTCAAACTCTCGGTCTCGCGTACCACGGACCGGTATTCGGCCAGCAGATCAGATGTTTGTTGGGCAAGACGCGTGACACGTTTTTGCGAACTTGAGGCGGCCTTGTTGATGCCGGTCTCAGTGCTGACGGTTGAATTGAGTTCCTCGGCGTTGGCAGTGCTGAGCAGCAGTAACGCTGTCATTGTGCTATAAACCAGGGCAGTGGATCGTTGAATAAATTGATTTGGCATTGCCTGTTTCCAGTTGGTATGTTCGTAGAATTCTAGAGTTCAGTTATTTTAAACAATGGTATATTGGCACCAAACCCGAAATTCGGGCGGCTCAGGATAACCGAAGGCAGTAAGCAATTGCCACACATCTGCAACAATTTTTTGCAAAAAATACCCCTGCAATCATATCGATCCTGAATCAGACCTTTCCAAAAAAAATAATAATAGCAGATTACTTTCTGACTACGAAAAAAACTCTAGAATAGATTCAGACTATTCACAACCGGATACATTCAAGCTGATAAGCCCCTGTAAAGCGGACGATACGGAATACCTGATTGCAACGATTACCAGACAATGAGGCAGGCCAGCAGGTTGGACACAATGTTTGTTCCTTGCCACGCCGATTGCTAGTCATGCTTTATGACGGCGTCGTTATGACTGGCCTGTTGATGCTCGCAGCAGCGATCGCCTTGCCCTTTGGCAATACGCAGAAAATTGCCTTTGAAAATATCGGATTCACCATTTGGTTACTAACGGTTTGTTTTGCCTACCTGGGCAGTTGCTGGCATTTTGCCGGAATGACCGTCGGTATGCGGGCCTGGCGTGTACGACTGGTCAGTGAGAATGGACGGTGCATTTCCTGGCCGCAATGCCTGATGAGGTTTTTTGTCGGCATCATTTCGCTGATGGTTTTCGGCCTGGGGATAATCTGGGCGTGGCTGGACACCGGTAACCGGGGCTGGCATGACCTGGCCAGTCACACATTGCTGGTACGTTCAAATCAGGGTGGGAAACCACATTAGACCAGCTACTTCAGCACTCGTCGTAGCGGATTCGCTAAACCGATCTTTTCAAAACCATGACGGCAATGGTCACCAGTATGATCGAGGGAAATGCGGTACTGAGCGCAACCGGCAACAGATACGCCTCCGCCAGGCTTTGCGCTGTCGTATTGACCAGCATAAAAAGTCCACCCAGCGTCATACCGACAGACATTCTCAAACCCAGGTTTTGATGCCTTGAGGTACTGAATAAAAATGGCATACCGGCCATAACCAGTGCAATGATCGAAAATGGATAAACAATTTTTGCCCAGAATGCCGATTTGTAAACCCGGTCATCCAGGCCATTTCTCTGTAAATATTCCAACTGATCCCACAGCACTCTCAGCGACAAATAGGGCGGACGCGTAACTGCCGACTGGAGCAGGTCCGGCTTGATATCTGAAATCCAGGGGGCCTGTGGCAGGCTCGCAGGGACGATACTTTCCGTATCGACACGTATTTCAAATACATCCTGCAGTGTCCAGTGATCACTGTCGAAAAAAGCGCTTTTTGCGCGGGTGATTTTGTTCAGCCCTGAAAATCCGTCGAAACTGTAAATCTCCACATCCTGGAAACTTATGGATTGTTCGCCACGGCCCACGCTTATCAGTGGTCTGCGGATATTGACTATATCGTTGCCGTCCCTCATCCACATGCCGGAAGGTCCGCCAATCAGCACCTGCCCGGACATTTCATTCCACCTGACTGCACGTGCATGCTGTTCTGCACCGGGTGCGATCCATTCCCCAATTGCCATGACCGGGATACTGATCAGCAAAGCTCCGGCCATTGCCGCGGATGCCAGTCTCAGCCTGGATACACCGGCCGTTCGAAAAGCCACCAGTTCGTTGGCGCTGGCCAGGCTACCAATACCAAGTAGTGAACCCAGCAATGCGGAAACCGGAAAAATCTGGTATGCCAGTCTTGGGCCTGTTTGCACCACAAACCAGAATGCGTCGCCCGTTCCGTAGTTGGCAGCGGTTTTTTGAAATTCGGTGAGCAGACTGAACATTGCCATCAGCAAGGTCAGACTAACCCACACCAGCAACGTGCCAAGAACTGCAGTCCGGGCAATGTACCTGTCCACCGTCCTGATCACGATGAGGCCGCCTTGATATTGAATCTTCCCTGCCGTCGTATCCAGATAAAACCCAATAGCAGAAAAACGCCATGAATCCACCAGAGCCCGATGGTTGTTGGCAACAATCCCTTTGCAACCCAGGCGCGACATATCCACAGGCCGTTACCATAGATCAGGTAAATCAATACACCCAGAACCAACCTGATGCCCCTGCCTTCCCTTGGCTGGGTATGTGAAAGTGGGATAGCGAGAAAACTCAGGACTACCACCGTTATGGCCGGTGACAGGCGCCACTGCAGTTCCGCTATGGATTCCGTGGTTCCTTTATCAAGAAGTTGACTCGAAGGGCTGGTGTTTTTCTTGACTTTACGTTTTCGAAACTCCGGTTCGGGAAGACGCAAATCATTGCGTTGAAAACTCAAAACACGTACATCAAGCTGGCCAGGTGCGTTGTCGGTGACCTTACCTTGCTCCAATATGAGGAACCGGTCACCGGTATCGACATCCACCCAGTACCTGCCGCTTTTTGCTACCCATACCTGTTCCCTGTCGTCCTGGCTCTGTTTGATAAATATGTTGCGCAGGGTACTGCCATCTTCTTCTACAGCTTCGGCGTAGATCACCAATTCCCCGTCCCGAAACACATGAAACTTGCCGGGTTGCAGGCCCCAGACCGCAGCCGAGCGAAAAGCCTGCTCCAGTTGATCCTGAGCCAGTCTCGCGGTCGTTGGTGCTATTGACAACCCCAGTACGAGTAACAGTGCAGCCAGTGGCAACATCAGGCTAACCAGAGGTTTGACCAACTGCTTCCATCCAAAACCACTGGATCGCATGACGGCCATTTCCTGGTCCTGGTAGAGGCGTCCCAACCCCCACATCACGGCAACAAACCCGGCCAGGGGAAGTATATTTGCCAGGATTTCCGGGAGATGCAGTAGCAATTGTGTGCTCATCAGACCCGCTGGCATTCTCCCATCAGCGATATCGTTGAGCATATCGCCAAGATATGCACCGAGCAGTACCGTGACGAGAACAATACTGACACTGACCCAGGTCCAGAACCACTCACGCAGTACGTATTTTTGCAGTATCGTCAATATGGTTATCTTCGCGATTAAATCGTTGTAGAATGCTGCTTTCGTCCGCATTCTATCAGTGTTAACCCAATTTACGGTTTTTTTTGGATTTGAGTCATCATGGAAGGTCCTCAACGATGAATTTCACACTTGAACAAACATCAGCCACTTCGGTTGAAACCCAGTGCCTGGTCATCGGCATCCATGATGCGTCCTCCCTGCAGGGTACAGCAAAACTTGTGGATCAACTCAGTGGCGGCGAGTTGCTGAGATTGATCGGCACGGGAGACGTCGATACTGATTGGAAATCAACCACCATGCTTCACGGCCTGGAAGGAGTTTCTGCAACCCGGATTCTGGTTATGGGTTGTGGTGATACCGATAAATTCGATCCTGTTCGTTATGATCGCGTGTGCACGTCGGCCGGTGCCTTCTTACGTGACCACACCGCCAGTAATGCACTTGTTTGCCTGCACGAACTGGAGTGCGGAATGGACACTGAATGGAATTTGCGTCAGGCAGCAATCGCACTGGACAAAGCCAATTATCGTTATACCACCACCAGGAAACCCCGGGAAGGCGGCCATGAACCCCTGGTCAGTGTGTCTTTCAATGCGGCAGAAAATTTCGCCCCCGCACTGCTGGAAGCCGAAGGATTTGCAAAAGCATTCCAGCGCTCCCGGGAGTTGGGCAACCTGCCGCCCAATATCTGTAATCCGGCCTACCTGGCCGAGCAGGCAGTTGAGATTGCCAAATCCTATGACAATGTCAGTGCGGATATTCTTGAAAAAGCAGAAATGTCCGAACTCGGTATGAGGGCATTGCTGGCAGTCAGCCAGGGCAGTGAAAACGAACCGAAATTGATAATTCTGAAGTACCAGGGTGCGGACCAGGACCAGAGACCAGTGGTGCTGGTTGGCAAGGGCATAACATTTGACAGTGGCGGAATTTCACTTAAACCAGGCCCGAACATGGAGCAAATGAAGTTCGATATGGGTGGTGCGGCCAGTGTCATGGGCGCATTTGAAGCCTGTGCACATTTGCAGTTGCCCATCAATGTGATCTGTATTGTGGCCGCGGCTGAGAATATGCCGGATGGCAAGGCCTATCGCCCGGGCGACGTGATCACCTCGATGTCCGGGAAGACCATTGAAATCCTTAACACCGATGCCGAGGGACGTCTTGTTCTTTGCGATGCCCTGACCTACAGCCGAAAATTCAACCCCGTCGCCGTCATTGATGTAGCCACCCTGACCGGTGCATGTGTTATCGCGCTTGGCCACCACGCATCCGCTGTCATGAGTAAACACGACGACCTGGCAGAAGAACTGGTCGAGGCCGGCACGCGCATTTTAGACCGGGGGTGGCGCCTGCCATTGTGGGACGATTATATGCCACAGCTCAAATCAGAATTCGCAGATATGAAAAATGTGGGTGGTATGCCGGCTGGCAGCGTGACAGCAGGATGTTTCCTGTCCCGCTTTACAGAAGACATGCGCTGGGCACACATAGACTGCGCAGGCTCTGTCTGGAAGTGGGGTGAAAAAGGCGGGTCAACCGGCAGACCCGCCGGTCTGCTGACCCAGTTCCTGATCGACCAGAAATAATAATTGACCCGTTTTGTCCACGAAATCCGCCACCACCGAATCCTGCCAGATTGATTTTTACCTGCTGGGCGGTCCCGCGATTGATGCTGAACAGTTCGCCTGTCGCCTGGCCATGATGGCCTGGGAGCAACGACAGAAAATTTTTATTGTTACCGCAAGTGACCGCAAAGCAGGTGACCTGGATGCACTGCTTTGGCATCATCCCCAGGGACGGTTCCTGCCCCACGCGACTTCAGACGACCCCCACTCTGGACTGGCCCCTGTCAACATTGGTACCGTATCGGTACTGAGTCCGACAGATGTGGTGATAAATCTATGCGATGTGGCCATCCCACACCCGAAACAATTTGAGCGAATCCTGGAAATTGTCCCACACGCCGAGGACAAGCGGGAAAAATCCAGGGAGAAGTACAGAAGCTACCGCAACCACGGGATCACACCCCGCACGCACGAGATCAGCGCATAATGGAAAAGAGTTACCAGCCACAAACCATTGAAGGGCGTTGGTACCGGGCCTGGGAGGAAGCCGGGCATTTTGCACCGCATGGCCCGGGTGAGTCCTACTGCATCATGCTGCCACCACCCAATGTCACCGGTAGCCTGCACATGGGACATGCATTCCAGGACACCATCATGGATGTATTGACGCGGTTTCATCGCATGAAAGGAGACAATACCCTTTGGCAAACCGGTATGGATCATGCGGGAATAGCCACGCAAATGGTGGTCGAACGCCAGCTGGCTGCCCAGGGGGTTTCCCGTCGTGACATAGGGCGGGAAAAATTTGAACGGGCCGTCTGGGAGTGGAAAGACAGTTCCGGCGGCACGATTGCCCGGCAGATGAGAAGACTGGGCGCATCGGTCGACTGGGATAACGACCGGTTCACCATGGATGAGGATCTGTCACAGGCAGTGACCAAGGTGTTTGTCGAGTTGTATCACGACGACCTGATCTATCGAGGCAAACGTCTGGTCAACTGGGACCCGGTTTTGCATACTGCACTTTCAGACCTGGAAGTGATCTCCACCGAGGAGAATGGCCATCTGTGGCACATATGCTATCCACGTGTGGACGGCAAGGGCTACGTGGTGGTGGCAACCACACGGCCCGAAACCCTGCTCGGGGACACCGCGGTGGCGGTCAACCCCGACGATCCGCGTTACAACGACCTGGTGGGTCTCAAACTTGAGTTACCGCTGACGGACCGGACCATTCCGGTCATCACCGACAAGTATGTTGATGCCGAGTTTGGCACAGGATGTGTGAAGATTACCCCGGGTCATGATTTCAACGACTACGAAATGGGAAAACGTCACAGCCTACCTGTGATCAACGTACTGGACGATGACGCCACCCTGAACGAACAGGCACCACCGGCCTACCGTGGTCTGGACCGTTTTGTGGCTCGCAAGAAAATAGTTGCTGATCTGGAAGCCGCCGGCCTGTTGGAAAAGGTAGAACGCCACAAGATGATGATTCCGCGTGGTGACCGCTCCGGGGCTGTTGTAGAACCCTATTTGACCGATCAGTGGTATGTGAAAATCCAGCCATTGGCCGATCCTGCGATAGAGGTGGTGGAAAACGGCAGCATACGATTTGTTCCCGAGAACTGGAATAAGACCTATTTCGACTGGATGCACAGAATCGAAGACTGGTGTATTTCACGTCAATTGTGGTGGGGGCATCGTATCCCTGCATGGTACGACCCGGACGGAAATATCTTTGTCGGTTATGACGAGTCTGATGCCAGGAAGCGTCACGGTCTGTCTGATGATGTCCAACTCAGGCAAGATGAAGATGTACTGGACACCTGGTTTTCATCTGCATTGTGGCCCTTCAGCACACTGGGCTGGCCCGGGGATTCGCCCCGTATCCAACAGTATTATCCAACCAGCGTGCTGGTCACCGGTTTCGATATCATCTTTTTCTGGGTGGCCCGCATGATCATGATGGGTCTGAAGTTCATGGGCGACGTACCTTTTCGGGAAGTTTATATCCATGGCCTCATACGTGATGCCAGCGGGCAGAAAATGTCCAAGTCCAAGGGCAATGTGCTCGACCCCCTGGATCTTATCGACGGAATTGAACTTGAAACGCTGGTCACAAAACGGACCACTGGTTTAATGCAACCGCAAATGGCGCCCGCGATAGAGAAGGCGACACGAAAAGATTTCCCAGACGGTATCCAGGCATTTGGATGTGACGCCCTGCGCTTTACATTCGCAGCGCTGGCCACCAACGGCCGGGATATCCGATTTGACCTGGGACGTATAGAAGGCAACCGGAATTTTTGTAACAAATTGTGGAATGCAGCACGTTATGTGCTGATGAGCACACAGGATCATGAAATCGGACCGGTAGGCGCAACCGGCAGCTGTGACCGCTGGATCATTTCACGCCAGCACCAGATGATTGCCCGGGTTCAGGAACATATCGGTTCCTACCGCCTCGATCTGGCGGCCCAGCGTCTGTATGAATTTATCTGGAATGAGTACTGTGACTGGTATCTTGAATTTTCCAAACCGGTGCTTCAGTCAGGGACAGCGGCTGAACAAAATGCGACGCGCTACACCCTGTTATCGGTACTTGAAACCAGCCTTCGGGCGTTGCATCCATTTATGCCGTTCATCACCGAGGAGATCTGGCAACGCATCAAAATACCGCTGGCTCTGGATGGTGAAACCATTATGTTGCAGGAGTTCCCCGGTGCAGGTGACATCGACAAACAGGCTGAAAGCGATATTTCCTGGTTGCAACAGGTCTTACAGGGGATTCGAAACATACGTGCAGAATTGAATGTTGCGCCCGGGAAAAAACTGAATATTGCATTCCAGTCCGGAACGAGCGCCGACCGGGACAGGCAGAACCGCTTTGCTGAGTTGTTGCGGGGACTGGGGAAAATTGACGACAGTCAATGGCTGGATGACGGGGCCGATACAACCGGCTATTCCGTAGCGTTGGTTGCCGATCTCAAAGTTCTCGTTGCTCTCAAGGGACTGGTGGACATTGAGGATGAACTGGCCCGGTTGACAAAATTGATGGAAAAGGAACTGTCCAACCTGAAACGCTCGGAGGCCAAACTTGCCAATAGCAGGTTCGTCGAAAATGCCCCGCCCGCGGTTGTTGAGACCGAGCGCGGGAGACAGCTTGCCCACCAGGCCAAACTTGCGGGACTGAAGGAACAGTTTGAAAAACTAGAACAGTTGGGTGAACGATAAACACCAGAATTTCTGCCAGTCAGCCAGCGGTGCCGTATTTTCCAGCTGTCGCAACTGGCGTTACGCGTTGTGGCGAAACTGGGAGCAGGGCAGCGGCCGGGTACTGTTCATTGGTCTGAATCCTTCGAAAGCAGACGAACACCACAATGATCCAACCATACGCCGTTGCATGGGTTTTGCCCGTGACTGGGGCTATCGGGGCATGGTGGTTGGCAATCTTTACGCTTATTGTGCAACCCGGCCCGCTGATTTATTTGATGCTCCTGATCCGGAAGGCCCGGAAAACGGGAAATACCTGGATTTATTAACCGGCCTGGCCGATATGAGTATTTGCTGTTGGGGAAACCACGGAAAAAGCAGGCAGCTTGAAATGCCCCTGTTGGATGGGGATACACCACTGCATATTCTGAAGTTCAATCAAAGCGGTGCACCAACACACCCGTTGTATCTGCCCCGGGGTTTGATGCCGGTGCTCTGGATTGATGGTCCGGGAAGTTGAATCCGGAAATTTAGCGCGGTTCCAGGTTATCTGAACACAACTCCAGACGCATGACGATGGCATCCTCACGACCACCGTCTGCCTGGTAATACGATGGCCTGCGTCCGATCACCAAAAAGCCCCTGTCCTGGTACAGCTTCATGGCGCCAGGGTTGCTGTCCCTGACCTCAAGGAACATGGCCACACTTTCGAGCCTGGCAACGTAGCTGATGACATGTTCCAGCAACAGGCTGCCGTATCCACGCCGTTGCCAGCGGGGGTGGATACAAAGATTCAACAAATGCGCTTCACCGGCAGCCCAGTTGAAAATGCTGTAGCCAGCCAGCTCGCCCCCCAATTGGAGCCCAAAATTTGCATAACCAGCACGCAGACAGTCGACAAATATTCCCCGTGACCACGGATAGGGATAAGACTGCCGCTCGATCTCATACATCAGGTCAACATCCTGTTGTTCGAGTCGACGGATTATCGGGTGATCTGATTCCGGGTTGGCACTCAATTTGACGCTACCATGCCGGACCTGCACATTGTCAACCACAGCGACTTACGGGCATCGGGGCTGTTTTCAAGCTTGCTGAGACCAGGCAGCAAGACCACCCTTGATGTATTCAGGCTGACCGGTGGTTCAGTACCAAAGAAACGACTGGCCAGGTCGTGACCAAATATTGCGACCGTGGTGAACAGACGCTCACAGACCGCATCTTCCAGCAATGGTCCTGACTCACTGCTGTGTGGCCACGCCCACACCGGGACACTGCCCAACAGGCGGCTGATATCGTTGGCCAGTTTGCCGGCAGATTCATCGGCTCCGGCACATATCAGCAGGGTGCCGCCTTTGCCCGGACCGAGTTTCAAACGAGGTGCCGAGACTTTCTCCGCTACCGGTAATGTTTCCGGGGCGGAATCACGCAGGGTCCATACATCAATCCCCATAGCGTCCAGGTAGGACTGCTGGCGGGTATCAATCATCAGATTCGTCCGGGTTTTCCGGAGTCCCGGGCCGGGGTTCTATCAGGGATTCTGTCCTGCCCGATTTCCCTGGACGCCGTCCCCGCTTCAGTTTCCAGTCCCGTCTTCCCGCGATCGTAATCAACAGACCGGATACCACGTAGCCGATGCCAAAAATCACCCCCACAATGGGCGGATCCAGCGCAAACAGCACGATCAGCAGGACGGCCAGCAACAGCCACACTGCGGGAACCTTGTCGCTGTGGGGGGCGACCTTGAAACTGAAATAACGTATACGGGAGAACATCAATATGCCAAGCACCGTGATTTCCAGAAAAATCAGCCAGCGCACGGTATCTCCGGCAATACCGTTGTCAATAAAAAACCAGATGGTGAATACCAGGGTACCTGCCGCTGCGGGACTGGCAAGACCCTGGAAATAGCGTTTGTCTGCGCTGGCGGCCTGGGTATTGAACCGTGCCAGGCGCAAGGCGGCACAAGCCACGAACAGAAACGCCGCCAACCAGCCCAATTTGCCGGTAAATACACTGATTTCCCGGAGGCTGGACAAGGACCAATTGAAAGCCAGCAAGGCCGGCGCCAGACCAAACGACACCAGGTCTGCAAGACTGTCGTACTGTTCACCAAAATCACTTTGGGTATTGGTCAGGCGGGCCACACGTCCATCCAGGCCATCAAGCGCACCTGCAACGATAATGGCAATTGCGGCGGCTTCGAATTTGCCATTGATGCCTGAAATTATTGAATAAAAGCCTGCAAACAGGGCGGCCGAAGTCAGCAGGTTGGGCAGCAGAAATACCCCGCGTCTTCTCATTGATCTGTCTGAATTCATCCGATTCCCGGTCCAGTGCGTCAAGCGGATGATACCATGCGAAGCCAGTGCTCCTTCAAGCGCATGATGCAAGTTCGGTGGAGGTTTGACATTCCGATTTTTGCCGGATTATTGGGTGGACCGCCCGACCTGTGATATAAACCCACATAGTTTCTTCGGAAAAGGAAGCGAAGATGTCAGTAGGAAAAGGTTTGACCATCGTTTTTTGCGTTTCAACTGCTTTGTTCGCATTGAATAATCAAGCGGTTGGTGAAGTCTACCGTTGGGTTGATGAAAACGGTGTGGTCCATTACACGAGTCTCCCCCCCAAAGAGACGGACGCTCAAACCGTCAACATTCGATCTGCGCCGAAGAGCGGTGCTCCGGCAGCCGCCGATGAAGAACCCTCGGTCCAGGCCGATGACCAGACAGCAGAAAAGTCCTATGCGCAGCAGGCACGCGATGAACGGGCCATGAAGCGCAAGGAACACACGGCACAAAGACAGGCGATTGAAGCAGGCTGTCAGCAGAGACGGGAGATCGTGGCCCGCCTCGAGCCCTCCACACGGGTAATGGTCACCAATGAGGATGGTTCCGTGAGCCGACTGGATGACAACAAGCGCCTGGAAGCGCTGGGTGAAGCAAAAGACTACATAGCGCGCAAATGTAACTAAGCCCCAAACCCTCTTCCCCTTTGTAAATTGACAGGTGTGCTGTCCTGCAATGCAGGATAAAATGTCGCCCTTCAGCCGTGGGTGGACGGTTGGGAAATGGACTCCGCCTTGATGGCGCAGCAACCCAAATCGTAACCCGTAACACAGGTAAACGGACCAAGAAATGAAAGCGAGCGCGTTCCATTTATTCACGACCCGGGAAACACCCGCCGAAGCCGAGATTGTCAGCCACCAGTTGATGCTTCGCTGTGGCATGATCCGCAAACTTACATCAGGGATCTATACCTGGGCGCCACTGGGTCTGCGTGTATTGCACAAGGTCGAAAACATTGTCAGGAATGAAATGGATCGTGCCGGATACCTGGAAATACTGATGCCGGCGGTGCAACCGGCCGAGTTGTGGAAGGAATCGGGGCGTTGGGAAAAATTTGGGGCACAATTGCTGAAAATGCAGGACCGCGCCGGGCGTGAATATTGCTTTGGGCCCACACACGAGGAAGTCATAGCCGATTTTGTCCGCAACGAATTACGCAGCTACAAGCAGTTACCGGTCACTTTCTACCAGATCCAGACAAAATTTCGCGACGAGATCAGACCACGTTTTGGTGTCATGCGTACCCGTGAATTCCTGATGAAGGACGCCTATTCCTTCCATGTCGATCACGACAGCCTGGACCAAACCTACTGGGAAATGTACGAGGTCTATTCCCGTATTTTTACCCGCACCGGTCTGCGCTTTCGACCGGTCGAGGCCGACTCCGGAGCCATCGGTGGAAACAAGTCCCATGAGTTTCACGCTTTGGCCGATACCGGTGAGGACCTGATTGCATTTTCAGATCAGTCCGGCTACGCCTCGAACATTGAATTGGCCGCGGTGGCTCCACCGCAAAACACGCTGGCGGCACCCACACAAGACCTGAGTACAGTGGATACCCCCGATGCGCATACCATTGACGAGTTGGTCAACCGACATGGCGTGGCCATTGAAAAAACCATCAAGACGCTGGTTATTCGGGCCTCCGAAGACAGCGGTCACGAATTCATTGCCCTGCTGATACGTGGTGACCGCACACTCAACACGCTGAAGGCTGAAAAACTGGAACCCGTTGCCAGCCCGCTGGAATTTGCCAGTGATGAAGACATCCGCCGGGTTATCGGCGCAGGACCGGGTTCACTGGGACCTGTCGGTATGTCCCTGCCCATCATCGCGGACCAGGAGGTAGCCGTGATGTCGGATTTCGCGGCCGGTGCCAATATCGAGAACAAACACTATTTTGGTATCAACTGGGGCCGTGACCTCGAACCTGCTGCAACGGCCGACCTGAGAAATGCCGTGGACGGGGATCCCAGTCCGGATGGCGAGGGTACGCTGTGTATGGCACGGGGTATTGAGGTCGGGCACATTTTCCAGTTGGGCACAGCGTATTCGGAGGCCATGCATGCCGTGGTGCTCGGTGAAGACGGCAAATCACACGTGATGCCCATGGGTTGTTACGGCATCGGTATCTCGCGAATCGTGGCAGCAGCCATCGAACAGAACCACGATGATCGGGGTATTTGCTGGCCGGATTCGATCGCTCCATTTACCCTGGCCCTGTTACCCATGAACGCAAAGAGGTCCCATCGGGTACGCGAAGTAGCCGATGCACTGTACGCAGAACTCGTTGAGGCGGGTATCGAAGTATTTTACGACGACCGCAACCTGCGTCCGGGTGTCATGTTCAACGACATCGAACTGATCGGCATTCCGCACCGGGTAGTCATCGGGGAGCGCGGCCTGGACAAAGGCCTACTGGAATACCGTCAACGCAAGGATCAGGAAAACACGGATATTCCCGTGGAGGGGGCACTGGCTGCCATCCTGGAAAAACTGGGCAGCAACTAGTCTTCGGAATCGCCCGCTGTTCCATTCGGTAAACTCCGCACCCGCACATCCGTCTGCGGGAACGGTATCTCAATTCCTTTCTGGTTAAAGATCTTGTAGATGCTCTTGAGCAACTCATGACGAATGCGGCCGCGTAACTGGGGATGGTCGATCCAGCATAGCAATTCGAAATCGAGCGAGCTTTCACCGAGTTTGCGCATCCTGACACGGGGTGCCGGGTGTTTGACCACTTCTTTGTGGCTAGTTGCGACCTCACCCAGGGTGTTGCAAACTTCGTCAACGTCACTGCCGTAGGCCACGCCAACAGGTACGCGAATACGTTCCTTTTCCCATGGACCGCCACTTTCGTTGACGATCTTGGCGTTGGCAATGACTGCATTGGGTATGGTGACCTCGACGTCATCGCGTGTCAGCAGACGGGTGGAGCGCATCCCAAGACTGGTCACCTCTCCCCGTTCCCCGGTATCCAGGACAATATAATCACCAATTTTATACGGTGCATCGGCCACGATAAATATCCCTGAAAACAGGTTGGCCAGTGAATCGCGAGCCGCAAAACCGACTGCGATACCAATCACACCGGCAGAGGCCAGCCAGGCGGTCGGATCAATCCCCCAAATCAACAACAGGAAATAGGCGGCGGCACCCACCAGCAGCATCTTGATGCTCATATCGAACAGCGGAATGGTTCGTTCCTGCACGATTTCAATACGATGACGGTTACTCGCGATCAGTTCCAGCACGATACGCGCTGTCCGTAAACCGGCTTTGAGCCATGAGAACAACAGGATGGTCGCCAACACGGAAAGGGTTGCCTTCCTGAGACCCGGTGGCAGATTGTAGGCACCCACTGCAAGCATCATTGCGAGCGTTACCGTGGTCAACACCAGTGGCCGGGTCAGGTGTACCACCAGCTTGTCGTCGGCATCAGAACTGGTCCTGGATGTGACCTCAGTCAGGCTGCGGGTGATAACCATTTTCAATACCTTGCCGAGGGCATAGGAAAACCCGATTAATAACAGGGTCAGTAAACCGGGATACGGTGCAAGAAACTCATAAATGGGAACAAACCAGTCCGGCATGTAGCTGGACACATCCAGATCAGTTTGAAATGTTGTCGTTGTGGCGGTTGAATTTTCTGTTTCAGTTTTCTGCATCACCCACACCTGAACTATGATTCCTCTTCATCATATCCATGATGGGCACACGCTGCCAGTATGCGCCGTTAACCCAGAGAACGGATTCCGACTGCTTCACGCAATTGTGCAAGGAAGGGGGTTGCAATTTCACGGGCCTTGCGGGCACCTGCACGCAGCTGCTGTTCGATTCTTTCAGGCTCTGCCATTAACGCCTCATAGTGCGACCTTGCAGTTGCCAGTTCCAAATTGATCAACTCAAAACATTGCTGCTTGGCTGCCCCCCAGGCAATTCCATCGGCAAAAGCCTGCTTCATTTCACCCCGTTGTTGATCGTTGGCAAAGGCCGAGTAAATGGAATACAAGGCCGAGTCTGCAGTCTGCTTGGGTTCTCCTGGCTCCAGCGAATTGGTGACAATCTTCATGATGGCCTTGCGCAGTTTCTTTTCGGGCAGCCACAGCGGAATGGTGTTGTTGTAGCTCTTGGACATCTTGCGACCATCCTGGCCCGGTAATAATGCGACATTTTCGTCGATTATTGCTTCAGGCAGCACAAACAACTCTCCAAAATGATGGTTGAAACGCTGGCCTATGACGCGCGCCATTTCTAGGTGCTGGACCTGGTCCTTGCCCACCGGTACATCGTGGGCATTGAACATCAGGATATCAGCGGCCATCAGGATTGGATAACTGAACAAACCCATGGCGATACCAAAATCCGGGTCCTCATCCGCTTCAATATTTTCCTGTACTGCTGCCTTGTAGGCGTGCGCACGGTTCATCAATCCCTTGGCGGTGACACAGGTCAACAGCCAGGTCAATTCCGTAATTTCGGGTATATCCGACTGGCGATAGAAGATGGCCCGGTCGGTATCCAGACCGAGCGCCAGCCAGGTGGCGGCAATTTCCAGTGTTGACTGGTGTACCCGCTCAGGATCACGGCACTTGATCAGGGCATGGTAGTCGGCAAGGAAATAACAGGACCGGACATCCATGCTGTGGCTGGCCTGCACACAGGGCTTAATGGCACCGACGTAGTTGCCAAGATGGGGACTGCCGGAGGTGGTAATTCCGGTCAGGACGGTACGCTTGCTCATGGGTGAACTGCTGCCTGTTTTAATCTGAATGCGCTATCTTAAGCCAATCCATACAACAATAGTTGCATTAATTGAAGCAGGGTGAAGTTTCACCCGCACAAGCTCAGTCTGCCGGAGTTTCTCCGGGACATCGCGCGAGGTCAGCCTCAAGCCTCAGACCATCACCGGAGGCTTTGGCCAGGCCACGCATACAGGCCAGCATGTCGGGCAGGTATTTTCCCAGACTTCGGCGTAGCAGCCATCTTGGGACCGGAAAGCGGGGTTTTACCCTGATTTCATGTATGACAATTACATCCTCAGAATTCGGTTGTATGACCAGTTGCCAGTGACCCTCCAGCACCTTGAGTTCACCACCGGTGAGACTAAATTCCCCGAAACAACAGTCGGTCCTGCTGGCCTCAAAGCCAAAATCCAATGTGGGTGCATACCAACTGTTGCGCAGTTGGTGATGCCAGGTATTTCGAAATCGACCCGACCCCAGCAAATCGCACTGCTTCAGACCACGCAGGTACACAAACTTGTATTTGCAGTAACCCAGGATTTCCCAGATGGTATCGGTATCGGCGTGGAACAAAGCGGTAACCCGGGCCGCGCCACCCGTTTTGTCCTCATGAATGGTCTGCAACAGGATTTCACCATCGGTCAGAAGCTGTAATTCTTGGTCCGTCGGGCCGGCAGCCAGTACCGACAATGAAAAGAGAGCCACCATGACAGGAAAAACGCAGTATATCCGCGTCCATGATGCACGCTTATTTCCGTGGTGATATGTGGTTTCGGGATCCATCTATTGTTGAGTATAGGTAAATCTTTAACAAACGACCGAAATCTACAATCCCTTTGTTCATACTTACTTTATATCAGTTAACGGTTTTACATAGTTATAAACTATACTAGTCAAATGAATCTTCGTGCGCTTGGCTATTTCACAAAACTGGCGGAACTGAAACATTTCAGCAAGGCGGCAGACGCCTGTTTTGTCAGTCAGCCCACACTCAGTACCCAGATACGCAAACTCGAGGAGGAACTCGGGGTCTCTCTGGTTGAACGTGCGCCACGCAAGGTCATGCTGACCCCCGTGGGTGAGGATATCGCCCACCGTGCACGTCATGTGCTCAGGGATATAGAACAACTCAAGACCGCTGCCAGACGCAGCAAAAACCCGGCTACCGGCACTCTGAAACTGGGTATTTTTCCAACCCTGGCACCCTACCTGTTGCCTCATGTCATACCGGTGATTCGCGATCGTTACCCCGACCTTGGTTTACAACTTGCCGAGGAAAAGACCGAGGACATTCTCACCATGCTGGACCAGGGCCGGCTGGACGCAGGTCTGCTGGCCCTGCCGGTAGATGAACATGGTTTGGACATGGAAATCCTGTTCGAGGAGCCCTTCATGATGGCCATGCCGTCATCGCATCCTTTGACGGACAAGGATGCCATCTCGCTGGCCGATCTCGAGGGAGAAGAATTGTTATTGCTGGAGGAAGGTCATTGTCTGCGTCAGCACGCCCTGGCAGTTTGTGAATTGGCCGGCTCACATGAGCGTCTTGACTTCCACGCCACCAGCATGGAAACCCTGAGGCAAATGGTCGCGGCCAACACAGGCGTCACACTGATGCCTGTGTTGTCGGTCAAGCCACCCGTACCTACAACAGGTAATATTGCATTGCGCCGATTTGAATCACCGGCCCCAAATCGCACCATTGCCCTGGTATGGCGGAACAGCTCACCGTTGTGCCGTTTTCTGCGTAAACTGGCAAGCAGCCTGATACCGGACCCGGCCCTGCTGCTCGAGCCCTGACAATAAAAACGCAACGCGTTACGCGAAAAATGGTGTCCGGCTACTCCAGTCCTTCGAGTAACTCGTCATCTGATCCTTCTTTGACACCCTCGAACAAGGGGGTTGAAAGATAGCGCTCCCCGGTATCGGGCAGCATGGCCAGGATGGCAGTACCGGCATCAGCACGCGCCGCAACTTTCAATGCAGCTGCAAAGGTTCCTCCTGAGGAAATCCCACAGAAAATACCTTCCTTCATGGCCAGATCCCTGGCCGTGGCGATGGCCTCGTCATCGGTCACTGTTATCACTTCATCCATGACCTCGCGATCGAGTACCGAGGGGATAAAGTCCGGCGTCCAGCCCTGGATCTTGTGTGGGGCCCACTCCTTGCCGCCCAGCAACGCGGCAGCTTCCGGTTCTGTTGCTATGATCTTTACATCCGGACGGGCCAGCCTGATGATTTCACCTGCACCGCTGATGGTGCCACCTGTACCATAACCGGAGACATAATAATCCAGCCGCCGGCCGGCAAAATCACGGATTATTTCCGGCCCGGTGGTGTTACGGTGGTAGTCCGGATTGGCCGGGTTATCAAACTGTTCGGTCAGGAACCAGCCGTTTTTATTGGCCAGCGCTTCGGCCACCCGTACCATTCCTGTTCCGCGTTCTGCCGCTGGCGTCAATACCAGTTTGGCGCCCAGTGCACGCATCAATTTGCGTCGTTCTATCGAAAACGAATCAGCCATCACAGAAACAAAAGGATAGCCTTTGACCGCGCACACCATGGCCAGTGCAATGCCTGTATTGCCCGAGGTCGCCTCGACCACCGTCTGACCCGGACTCAGGTTTCCTCTGCGCTCGGCATCCTCGATGATGCCAATGGCCAGTCGGTCCTTGACCGAACCCATGGGATTGAAGGCCTCGACTTTAACGTACATATCAATACCTTCAGGTGCCAGCTTGCCAACACGAACTGTTGGGGTATTGCCGATGGTATCCAGAATGTTGTTATAGATCACGTTTGCGTCCTTTTTAAGTGATGATTACTACTCTCCCTTGATCTACCGGATGGTAAATGACGGGCACTGTTGAGCAAATAATAGAACAAATATCAGCGCTGAATACAAGGGGGGGTCAATCATTGCCCTGCAAGAGCGTTTTCAGCGCGGTACCCGTGGCCATTTTGGGAGCATTTGCACCCAGCCCTGCTGCCTGTTGCAAAAACATGTCCTTCAAGGTCCAACTGCGCCTGACTGCAGCAAGACCGATACGTCTCAATGGCGTCAGGGCATCTGCATTGAACAGGCTACGCAGCGTATGAATACCATAGGACATCAGTTCGGATTCAGAACGGCGCCAGCGGTCATAGTTCCGCAACAAACGGGCGTCCCCGATGTCCCCGCCGGCCAGGCGTGTGTGTATGAGCAATTCGGTCAATGCCGCAGCATCTGCCAGACCCAAATTAACACCCTGCCCCGCCAGAGGGTGGACTACGTGGGCCGCATCGCCCATCAATACCACCCGTTTAGAGACATAACATTCACTCAGACGCATACTCAGGGGGAACACCGCCCGTGGTCCGCAGGACTCCACTTTACCCAACCAGCCCATGCTGGCGTGGTCCAATTCCGTGATGAAATCCGAATTGTCCATGTCCAACAGTTGCTCCGCCTGCGCTGTTGGGCGGGTCCAGACGATGGATGAACGCCCGTCTGCCAGCGGCAGGAATGCCAATGGACCGCCTGGCAAAAACCGTTGCCAGGCAACTCCGGGGTTGGGTCTTTGTTTTGCCACCACCGTCACCAGACCACATTGATTGTAGACCCAGTGATCCTGCCGGATTCCCATCGCCCTGCGCACAGGTGATGCCGCACCGTCTGCAGCGACCAACAGGTCGGCGCTGATCGGGGTACCACTGGTCAGACTTACCCGGCTCAATTTCCCATCGCAATTCAATTGGTCCAATTGATCCGGACAAAAAATGTCCACCAGTCCGGCCGAAGTTACCACCCGCCACAAAGACGACTGGACCAGATCGTTTTCAATGATGGTTCCCAGTCTTTCCAGGTTGAATGCGGGTGCGTCAAAAAGAAGTGGTTCCAGCTCCGCACCATCCTCGACCTGCATACGTCTGTACGGTCGATGGCGTTGTTCGCTGATGATTTTCCAGGCTCCGGCCTGGTCCAGAACTGCCGCTGACCCCGGTGAAACCGCCGAAACCCGCAAACCAACATCAATATTGTGGTCATACGGCCGTGGTTCCATTGCTTCCACCAACGCAATCGAAAAACCACCACGCGCCAGCAGACTGGCCAGTGTCGCACCCACCATACCGGCTCCGATAATGATCACATCATAATGCCTGGCACCCGGCTGCAGAGATTGTCTGTGCAGTCGCCGGCCAGTCATGCAATGACCAGCCTTTCACCCAGCGCCAAACGGGGAATCCTGCCCCTGTATCCCATGGCATTGATCGCCAGGCGACGTCTCAGCCCCGGTATCAGTGCATGGGCCAGCAATCCGGTCGATCTGAATCCTGCCACCAGCGCAGACGGGTGGGAAAACAATCGTGTCAGGCCATCTGAATAACGAATGGTCTTGTCCTGGTCAGGCCCCCTCCAATGGCTGTATTGATGCAGCAACCCGGCATTCCCGGGGTCACCATGCTCATCATCAGCCAGTACCTCGGCAAGAACGGCCACATCTCTCAGGGCCAGGTTAAATCCCTGTGCCCCAACCGGGTGGATGGCATGGGCGGCGTTACCCAGGATCACCAACCGTTGGCCGATATCCTCAATGGATCGGACCAGTCTTAACGGGTAAGCAGTGCGCTTACCGACCTTTTTGAACGCGCCCAGACAGGAACCAAAGCGATCCTGCGCATTCTTCATGAATTCTTCGTCCTCCAGTCCAAGCAGATGCTCGGCCTGATCACTGGCGACCGACCAGACCAGCCCGCATCTTTTTCCTGTATGCGGTAATACAGCGAAAGGCCCCGTGGTTGTCAGGCACTCAAAGGCCCGGCCGTCATGAGTAAATTCCGGTGTGATATTGCAAATGATGGCTGTCTGACCATAGTCGTGGGATTGTCCGGCAATCCCCAGGTGAGTACGGACAAATGAGTTGGCACCGTCGGCTGCCACCACCAAGCTGGCGGTCAGCTTGTCTTCAACGCCTTCTGATTCAATCTGCAGTGTATTTTTTTGACCAGCTGTTTCAACACCCATTACACGGGCAGGACATAACACCCTGATGTTGTTTGTGTTCGACAGAATGCGAGTGACATGGGCACCGAAGCGGCGTGCCTCTACAACGTGGCCAAACTCGCTCAACCCCATATCAACGGCATCCAGCACCACCTGACCCGGACGTTCAAATTCGGTTACCGTGATTTTTCGTATCGCGGTTGCGTCAGCCTCGAGTGATTCCCAAAGCCCTATCCCCCTGAGTATCTGGCATGAACTGTGACTCAGTGCCAGTGTCCGGTCATCATAACTGGGTTGCCCGTCCGTTTTGAATTCCACTGCCTCAATGATACAAATGTCATATCCCAGCGGCGCAAGGGCCGTGGCCAGGCTTGCACCGGCGAGACCACCGCCAACGATTGCAATGTCACATCCCCGCACGCCGAACCCGCCAGCTCACTCAGCCATCAGGGCTTCTACTTCATTGATGGTCTTGCAGACATCGGACGTCAACACATCCGGGCCGTCCCTGGTCACGGCCACATCGTCTTCAATACGGATACCAACCCCACGCCAGTCCTCGGCCACGGAAGTTGCCGAAGGAGGAATGTAAATTCCGGGTTCCACCGTAAGTACCATGCCTGCTTCCAGCACACGTGAATGTCCATCAATCTCGTACTCACCCACATCATGCACATCAAGACCCAGCCAATGACCTGTATTGTGTACGTAAAACTCCTTGAAATGTTCGTCTTCCAGCGCCTCATCAAGACTGGACTTCAGTATGCCCAATTCGATCATTCCCTCGGTGGCAACACGCACAGCAACCTCGTGTACATGCTCCCAGGGTGTGCCCGGCCGAACTGCTTCAATGGCGGCCAACTGCGCCGCCAGCACCACCTCATAGAGTTCTTTCTGGGCACCGGTGTACTTGCCATTGACCGGAAATGTACGGGTGATATCAGATGCATATCCATCGTATTCGGCACCGGCATCAATGAGCAGCAAATCACCGTCGTTGAGCGGATCGCGATTCCTGATGTAATGCAAAATGCAGGCGTTGGCTCCGCCTCCGACTATCGGTACATAGGCCGATTCGCACTGGTTACTGGTGAATGTATGTAACAACTCAGCATGGATGTCAGCCTCGGTTAAACCCGGTTTACAAATTCTCATGGCCCGACGGTGTGCACTGGCCGCGACCCGTGCAGCCTTTTTCATCGCAGTTATTTCGGTGCGGCTCTTGAACAGGCGCAACTCGTGCAGATTGTTGTCGAGCGCAGTAATTTCATCGGGAGTATGAAACTTCTTGCGAGTCTTGCTTCGAAACTCGTTCATCCAGCCGATGAGCAGTTGATCGAATTCCGAATCCTTGCCCAGGTCGTAGTAGATTCTGTCCCGATCATGCAACAATTTTGGCAGCCGACGTTTCATTTCACTGACAGGCCAGGCCTGGTCGAAACCATAATCTTCAAGGGCACCCCGGGTGCCCGCCATCGGGCCATTCCACAATTCGTAATAGCGGTCTCTTTCCCGGCAAAACAGGATGGATTGACCTTCGTTTTCACCGGAGAGCAGTACCATCATCGCCTCCGGTTCCTGAAAACCACTCAGGTAAAGGAAATCACTGTCCTGTCGATAGGGATAGTGGGCATCATTATTCCTGATCTTCTCGGAGGCGGCCCGAATGATGGTGACGGCCCCTTCACCCACCATATCCATCAGCTGCAACCGGCGTTTCGCAAATTCTTTTTGTTTTATCATCTTGGTTTCAGAGCTTAACCTTGATTTAGTTAGGGTTTTCCGGCAGGCAATCTGCCTTTTTAATGAATCATATCCTGGCCATCGGGGCCACGCAGATCCTCCCTGATCATCAGGATGACGACCCGGATGTATTCAACTATTTCAACAAATGCATTTTCGTCTTCTTCACTTTCGCTGGTGTCGGTAACATCAGCCCTGGCAATCTGTTCCAGATCCTTCAGCGCCT
This sequence comes from Lysobacterales bacterium, assembly GCA_014238945.1. Taxonomy (GTDB): domain Bacteria; phylum Pseudomonadota; class Gammaproteobacteria; order Xanthomonadales; family SZUA-36; genus SZUA-36. Next base: position 58,723 of record JABAAB010000026.1, on the reverse strand, counting down.
CGTTGGCGTCTTCCGACAGGGCTTTTAGCGTATCATCATCACTGCCGCCCAGACCCGCCATATATCCGCTGCACCAGTGCGACAACGCCATGGTGCGTTCCTCCAGTAGCTCATTGTCATCAGGTAACCACAGGGACAGACCCAAGTCCTCATCCGCCAGCTGCACACGGGTTGAGTTCAATAATTCCTCAAGTGAAATCTTCAGACCGGTACCCGGCGCATTAACCAGTTCCAGCATATCCAGCAGGCCAATATACACATCCACACTGCTTTCAGGCTGACGACTCAGTAAACCACAGGCAATACCGTGGCACTCCGCAAGTTCCGGTGCATCAAGGTTACCCTTTGCGATCGCCAGGGTATGTTCAAAATCGGGTAACTGGGTGGCCGTCATATCGGGTCTCATTCGGTCAATCAGGATAAGAATGGCGATGTTAGCAGTAACTACACCATCAATCATCAGCAGATTGCTGATTGACCCTAATTACCAGCCAAATTATAGTGTTGTCATGGATTCCTTAGAACAGACAGACAAAGATCTGCGTAGGCTGGAAAAGCAGTTGCATACATTGCTCGGCCAAATCGAAAAACTGCGTGAAGAAAACCGATCACTGCACACCCGCCAGGATTCACTGGTGGCGGAACGGGCATCACTGGTCGCCAAGAACGATGACGCACGAACAAAAGTCGAGGCCATGATCAATCGCCTCAAGGGACTGGAACAAGCCTGAACCAATATGGATAAGACCACTGAACCTATCTCGGTCATGATACTCGACCGGGAATATCAATTTGCCAGCGATCCAGAAGAACGCAAGGACCTGAAAGCCGCTGCCGAATTCCTTGATGAACGTATGCGTTCCATCAAGGGGGTGGGGCGACTGATGACCCTGGAAAGGGTTGCGGTAATGACCGCGCTGAACCTTTCCAATGAATTGCTGAAAATGCAAACACACGAAAAAAACCGCGTAGAGAAATTTGACAGCCGCATCCGTATACTGGCTGATGAGCTCGATAGTGCGCTCGAAGGCTAATTGGATTAGAATGGAACTGCCCTCTGTGGTGTTTGCCAGTTGGCTCAATTAATACCTTGTCCCTAATTTATGACCTGGGGATGCTCAACCCGAGTGCTGGTGTGCATGTTCGCCAATGTGCGAAAAGCCTGAAGCCCGGAGCGCCGTCCCACCTGAACCCTTGGTTCAAGGTCATTGGGTCAGCAGCGGCATCTCAGAGGGCATCACTCCCATCCCTGTGCCTGATATTGTCAATTCCACAACCATTCAATAATGTAACCAGATATGGGTCAGTCAAGTAATCAATCCGGTATACAGCCCCATCAAGCTGCCAAAGCAGAGTTACGTCAGCAACTGCGTGCCCGTCGTCTGGACCTTGCGCTGTCCCAGCGATCGGACTTTGATGATTTAATCAGGCAGCACCTGTATCAACTGATTGACTCAAGGATTCCGGTATCCGGAAACCTTTCCATCGCTGCATTCTGGCCTTTTGACGGTGAACCGGATATTACTCCGGTTTGCAGGCGTCTTTGGGACCTGGGTGGTGAAATTGCATTACCCGTGATTGGTTCGGCCTCAGAAAATACGATGAATTTTCATCACTGGCATCGCGATACCCAACTCGAACAGAACAGTTTTGGCATCTATGAGCCACAACACACAGCAATCAAAATGATAAGTGAATTCGATATCCTGCTAATCCCCATGGTCGGCTATGACCGGTTTGGCAATCGTCTGGGTATGGGTGGAGGTTACTATGACCGACAGCTTGCAAAGCTAAATAAAATGTCCACCCCACTGAAGGCTGGAATTGCTTATAGTTTGCAGGAAACAGCCGAGATGGGTGTCGATGAATGGGATATTCCCTTACATGGTGTCGTCAATGAAAATGGATGGTTTACCCTGGGAGATCCTTGATAAATAATTAGGCTTTTCAGCAACCATCAATATTGGACTTGAGCACACAAATGGAGCAAGAAAATGAAGCACTGGCTGGTTAAGAGTGAACCGGAAGTTTTTAGCATAGATGATCTGGCCGCATGCCCCGGTAAAACCCGCTATTGGAAACACGTACGAAATTACCAGGCGCGTAACTTCATGCGTGATGATATGAAACCCGGTGACCGGGTGTTTTTCTACCATTCCAACACCCCCCTGCCCGCCATTGTCGGTATTGCGGAAATCGCTTCGGACCCCTACCCGGATCCGGAAGCCACCAACCCGGAATCAAGGTACTTTGACCCAAAAAGCGATCCCGTCAATCCACGCTGGTTCCTGGTGGATATAAAACTGGTCAGCAAACTGGATCATCCTATTTCCCTGAAAGAGATCAAGGAACACGCCGTGATCCTGGGTGACCTGGCGTTGATACGCCGGGGAAATCGCTTGTCGGTTATGCCGGTCGCCGATGAGCAATGGGATTTCATCATGTCTTTGAAAGCCGCATGAACCAGGATGACCTCAAGCGCATGGTCGGTAAAGCCGCGCTGGATTATGTTGAACCAGACAGTGTCATTGGCGTGGGTACCGGCAGCACGGTCAACTGTTTTATCGAGGCATTGGTGCACAGCCGCATGAGAATTGAATCGGCGGTCTCCAGTTCTGAAGCGACCACCAAGTTACTGCAGGCGGCGGGAATACGCGTGGTGGACCTGAACCAGACCGGTGGTCTGGATGTGTACATCGACGGTGCAGACGAATTCGACCAGCATCGGCGTCTGATCAAGGGCGGCGGTGGTGCCCTGACACGTGAAAAAATTGTTGCGGCAGCAAGTAGAAAGTTTGTCTGCATTGCAGATGAGAGCAAACAGGTCGGTGTGCTTGGCAAGTTTCCCCTGCCAGTGGAAGTGATTCCGCTGGCACGCAGCCTGGTGGCACGCAAAATGGTTGCTCTGGGCGGTCAACCACAGTGGCGTGAAAACTTCACTAGCGACAACGGCAACTGGATTCTGGATATCCACAACCTGGACCTGGTTGACCCCGTTGCCATGGAAAAAGCCATCAATAATTTGCCCGGGGTAGTGACCTGCGGATTATTTGCAATACGCCCTGCCGACCTGGTGTTGATCGCGACCAATGAAGGCATCAGGATATCGTGACGTCCACAGCGGGAATCCGTCAAAAGAGGGCCCCAGCACCTTTCCAAATTAGTCATTAAAATCAATCAGCTGGAAAGCAATACTACATTTAGGGTATACTGGTCGACCCCGGTAAAGAAATCAGAAAGGAATTCCGATTTCTACCGGCAGGACTTTTTAGCAATAAGCTACTGAAAAGTAACTGGTTATTCAAGTTGGTCAAACAGGGATGTCATGACATGAAATCAACCATTCTGCTCGCGACCGCGCTATTTCTGATCAGCGCCCCATCGCCCGACTCCAATACCATTACGGAACTGTCCAGCGGCTTCCTGTCTCCGCAATCGGCAGGCCCATTATTGGCTGATGAAATGCTCGATACCGATTCTGAGATCAGCCTGGAAAAAGTTGAACACATTGTGCAGGTGGGTGCTTTGACGGTTGAACAAATCAGTAGCACGGAAGCATCAGTTGCTGAAATCAAACAAGGACAGGGATCAGAACCCGAAAAGTAGCCATATCAAATGCCGCTTAACGCATGACAACCGGTCTAGTGGAACCTTGTATGAAACGGGCCCTTAATGAGCTGGCTCTTCACCCAGCAGTTCATCCATAAACCGGGTAAATTCTGCCATGAAATCCGAGTAATACCGACCTGTTCCGGGACCGGAAAACCCCGTGTGTATCCTGCGCACGGTGGCATTGCGATCAATGAAAATGATCGTCGGATAAGCAATCACCCGGTTCAACATGGGCAGTGACTCCGAAGCCACGTCTTTTTCGGAGGTACCGGCAATCAACAGCTCATACTCAATGCCGTGCTTGGCTCGCAAAGCCCGACCCAATTGCACTGCCGCCTCAAAAGTATCCACCCGTTCATATAACAGGGTGACAACCTCAAGTCCCCGCTGCCTGTTTTCGCGGAAATAGTTGGACAGAAATTCCATCTCGTCAGCACAATTTGGACACCAGGTACCCGACAGGGTGACCAGCACGACTTTTTCACTGTAGCTTTCATCCAGCAATGAAACCGGTTTGCCGTCCAGATCCGGGAAACTGAATTCCAACTTTTCATAACCCTCTTTCAGATAGGTTAATGAATATGCATCGGGTAGTTTGGCGTCAAAATTTTTGCTCGCAACCCAACGTTCATGCCACCGGGTGCCCGACCAGAAATCACCTTCAAGTGTGCCATCTGCCAGCATACGCGCACTGAAGACAAACGCATGGGCACCATCAAATGTTGATAAATACATGGTGTCGCCTTCCACATCTCCCTGCAGGTAGCGATAATCACCCAGCGGGGTCAGAAAGGTACCTGTAACCTGCCCTCCCTGCTGATCAAACTCCCCTATGGCAATGGATTCCTTGCCATCGTCATCGGTAAACAACACTTCCCAGCGCCCGGTGAAATCACGCTCCGCAACAGGATCCTGATGAAAGCGGAAACCGGAATACGGTTCACCGCTGACTTCCATTACTTGCTCATAACCCCGCCTGACCACCGTCAGGGTCCCCAGCAGACGCCTGTCTTGCTGCTTCAGCATGACGGTGTTGTTGAACGTTGAAAAATGCAATCGCCACAGGTCTCCGTCTTTGCTCACTTCCGGGACCATGACCTTTTCCGCGCCATTGACAAACCATGCCTCACTTCCATCCGCCTTCATGTGCAACTGTACCGGCAGCACGGTGTCCGGTAATTGGATGGACAGATGCCAGTCTTCAACCGGTTTGCCGGTCTTTGCGGACCCCACGTTGGTCTCATCAGCACCACAAGCGCAAAGAAATATGATCAACAACGAAGTCAGCAGGTTTCGCATTCAATTTTCCGTTTTTGCATGGGTGTCTGGAAGCAACAGCCACATTATCACCCGGCGCCGTATGATTTAACATGATTTGCATACTAGAGCGCAGATTTCCGGTAGAATCCCTGCCATAAATTTAACCAGAACATTGATAAAGATCAGATGGAGACTTTCGACATGAAATTACTAAAATATGCCTTTATTGCCACCCTGTTGTTTGCCATCACCCCTGCCATGGCGGCAGACGCAGCGGCGGGCAAGGCCAAATCAGCGCTGTGCGCTGCATGCCATGGCCCCACGGGTGAAAGCATAAACCCTATGTGGCCCAATCTTGCCGGACAGAAAGAGCTTTACCTGGCCAAACAGATCCGGGCATTCCGTGATGGTACCCGAACGGACCCCACCATGGCGCCGATGGTGGCTGCACTGACCGATGAGGACATTGCCAACCTCGCCGCCTATTACGCCTCGCAGTAAAATTTACTGTTTATCAATCGCCGGAGTCGATCTCCGGCGTTGATAATTAGTGTAACGGGCTACGCTGCGGGAGATTCCCTCTCGACCACCAAAGTCTGTCCAGTGTATGCTTCCCTATCCCCCAAAGGAGCAGGCAGCAAATGAATCTTCCCGCACAATCCCAGCGAACAATTAACACCCAGGCGATCGAGATCGCCATTCGACTCGGTGTGATCTTTGTCATCGTCATGTCGTGTTTTAATATACTCACACCCTTTATTTCCCTGATCATGTGGGGTGCAATCATTGCGGTTTCGATCTATAGACCCGTGATGAAGCTTTCGGAAAAATTGGGCGGGCGTAAAAAATTGACGGTTACCATGGTCGCGATTGTGGGTATTGCGGTCATCCTGGTCCCGGTGGTTTCCCTCTCGACTTCCATGGTGAATAGCGCAACGACACTGGGGCACGGGCTTAGCTCAGGAGATATCACGATCCCCCCACCTTCCGAGAAGGTCCAGGAGTGGCCGCTGGTAGGGGAAAAGGTCTATTCCCTGTGGCTGCAATCTTCTGAAAACATTGTTGAGGTGGCAGAGAAAAACCGTGAACTGCTGGCCTCTCTCGGTAAGAAGGTACTGGGTATTGCAGCAAATGTTGGCACCGGTGTGTTGCAATTTGTCGTTTCCCTGATCATCGCTGCGGTATTCCTGGTCAACGCAGACAGCTCCAATGCCACCACCCGGCGACTGGCCAACCGTCTCGCCGGTGACAACGGTGACCACATGGTCAGCCTGACCACAGCGACGGTTCGCAGCGTCGCAATGGGTGTACTGGGAATCGCCGTGATACAGGCATTGCTGGCGGGCATCGGTATGGCACTGGCCGATGTTCCGGCGGCCGGTTTACTGGCCATCGTTATCCTGGTTTTGGCCATTGCCCAGCTTCCACCCCTGCTGGTGTTGCTGCCGGTGATCTTTTATGTATTTTCAGAGCAGAGTACCGGTGTGGCGGTGGTCTTCATGATCTGGAGCATCGTGGTCAGTTTCAGTGACGCCGTGCTCAAGCCCATACTGCTGGGTCGTGGCGTGGATGCACCCATGCTGGTCATACTGCTGGGCGCCATCGGTGGCATGATCATGTCGGGTATTGTTGGTCTGTTTGTCGGTGCGGTCGTACTGGCCCTGGGCTACAAGCTGTTCCAGGCCTGGTTGGAGAAGGCTGATCCGCTAGCTGAATCCATGGGTGAGAAAGCCATTGCAGGTGCAACTGCCCACGATTCCGGGGACGGCTGAGGATTCTCCGGGTCCCGTATGCTCCATACTGCTGAACTAACGAGGATAAGACCATGTTTTTGTCGTTGATGGTGGGTTGTATCACGGTGGTCATCACCATGAGTGTGCAGGTTGTTGCGGTGGTAATAATGATCCGTCTCCTGCTCAGGATTATGGCCAGTGAAAACTGGAAAACCGAGGGATTTGGTTTTGATGTGCTGGTGATCATCTCCGTTCTGCTGGTGTTGTTTGTCGGTCACCTTGTTCAGATTGCCATCTGGGCAATGCTGTTTGTCGAATTGGCAGAGTTTGACAGTTTTCTGACCGCTTTTTATCACTCGGCAGTCAACTTCGCGTCACTGGGTTATGGAGACATCGTCATGAGTGAGAAATGGCGCTTGCTGGGGGCGCTTGAAGCCAGTGCAGGGGTGCTGATGTTCGGTTTGTCCGCCGGCACCATGCTTTCGGTCATGACCCGGTTGTTTGCGCGCCACAACCCCGGAGGCATACTGCCCGGTAACCAAAAAAACCGGGCAAACTAGGCAATCATCAGCATGCGTTCATTGCGGAAAGTAATCTGCCTGGTAATCCTGCTACAACTGTCAGCCTGCAATACCGTTGGCCCGGAATTCACCCGACCCGAAGTGGAGTTGCCGCCGGGTTGGACCGAAACGGGTATCAACGGCCTGAGCACTTCACCTGTCAGCCAACCCAGGTGGTGGCAGTTGTTCAATGATCCCGTGCTCAACCAGTTGGTTGAAATGGCCTGGCAACAGAACAATTCTCTGGAAATTGCCGGCTTGCGGGTCATCGAGGCCCGTGCCCAACTGGGTATTGCGCAGGGCAGCAGCTATCCCCAGTCTCAACTGGTCGCCGGTGACGCCAGCTTTGTCTCTTCCGCCGATAACTTCGGTGGCGGCAACGATTGGCAATTTGGTATCGGTGCCAGCGTGTCCTGGGAAATTGATTTCTGGGGTCGTTTCAAACGGGGCATAGAGTCCGCCGACGCCGCCTATCTTGCCTCGATTGCGGCCAGGGACCAGGTCATGATCCTTGTAACGGCTCAGGTGGTCAACGCCTATACCCTGGTTGGTATCTACCGGGAACAATTGCGAATCGCACACGAAAACGAGGTGTTACAACAACGCAGCTATGACATTGCCAGTGTGTTGTATCGCAACGGGGCAGATTCAGAACTGGATATGCAGCAGGCCCAGACCCTGCTGCTCAGCACACAGGCATCCATTCCGGGTTTCGAGGTGTCACTGAAACAAGCCCGCAACAGTCTTTCCACCCTGCTCGGTAAGCCCCCCGGTTCAGTGGATGAATTATTGTCTGCCGGCGTGGATATCCCCGTACTTCCCCACGCGATAGAAGTCGGACTGCCGGCAGACCTGCTCCGCCGCCGACCCGATGTGCGCCAGGCAGAGTTGAATGCACTGGCACAAAACGCCCTGGTTGGTCTGGCCGAAGCTGACCTGTATCCGAGTTTCAGCCTCACAGGCAGCATCGGCCTGGTGGCAGGCGGTCCGGGCAGCAGTGATTTTGGTGACCTGTTCAGTACCGATGCGCTGACCTTTTCAGCCGGACCTTCCTTCGTCTGGCCATTCCTGAATTACGGACGTATCAAGAACAACATCCGGGTACAGGATGCCCGCTTACAACAGGCCCTGGTCAATTACCGTGAGACCGTCATACAGTCGGCCCGGGAGGCGGAGAACGCCATGGCTGCCTATAACGGTTCACAGGCACAAAAACAGATCATGGTTGAAACCGTAGCATCTGCACAGCGCTCCAATGAACTGTCCCTGCTGCGTTATCGTGAAGGACTTTCCGACTACCAGCGGGTCCTCGATTCCCAGCAGGCCTTGTTTGCCCAGCAACAACGGCTGGTCACCCAACGCGGCACATCCGTGGCCAGTCTGGTGAGTTTGTACAAGTCACTGGGCGGGGGCTGGGAAACCGGCACACCCCTGATCAGTGATGAAAGCCGAACACAGATGCAACAAAGAACGGACTGGGACGAATTGTTGAACGACCCGGAAGAGTAAACAGGAAAACCCCATGACATCCAACAACCAGAATGAGAATGAATCCACCGTGGAAGTGCAACAGGTGACAGCGCAGGAAACGCCGGGCGAGCCAGTACGCAACAGCACGGACCCGGTGCGGAAATGGACATTGATCACCCTGGCAATGGCCCTGTTGCTGTTGGCCTGGTACCTGGTGTCTGATCGTTTCACACCCTTTACTTCACAGGCACGGGTCCATGCGCTGGTGGTACCGATCGCACCGGAGGTATCCGGAACGGTAATATCGATTGCGGTGGGCAATAACCAAAGGGTCAAGGCCGGACAGGAACTGTTTCATATTGACCCCGAACGTTATCAACTGGCAGTGCAAAAAGCCGGGGCCGACCTGCAATCCGCCCGCCAGTCCATGGGTGCCTCCAGCGCCAATGTCACCGCCGCACAGGCCGCTTTGGTTTCTGCCCTGGCCAACCTGGATCGATCCGAAAAAGACGCCATGCGTTTGAAACGTATCAAGGAGGAAGACCCGGGTGCGATCTCCGAACGTCGTATTGAGCAGGCCGAGGCCACGCTGGAAATGTCTGTGGGACAGGTGGATGCCGCCAGGGCCAATATTGAAAAGGCAAAACAGGACCTGGGCCAAACCGGGGAACAGAATGCACGCATCCTTCAGGCTCAGTCCGCCCTTTCAGGCGCGGAGTTAAACCTTGCAAGAACCAGTGTCAGGGCACCCGAAGACGGCCTGGTAACCGATGTCCGGGTAAATCCCGGAAACTTTGCCAATACTGGAGCCCCGCAAATGACCTTCATTGCGGTGGACAATATCTGGGTGCAGGCTGACTTCACCGAGAACAATCTGGGCCATATCCGGCCAGGAAATACCGTGCGGATCGTATTTGATGCCCTTCCCGGCCAGGTCTTCACCGGCACCGTGCGAGAGATGGGTTATGGTGTGGCATTGAATTCCGCCCCACTGGGCAGCCTGCCCACCATAGATAATAACCGTGACTGGTTGAGGGATGCGCAACGATTCCCGGTACTGGTTGATGTCAAAATATCCATGGTGCAGGGAAGAACCGTTCTGCGTGTGGGTTCCCAGGCAACTGTGGTGATCTTGACTGGTGACAGCAGTATTTTGAACACGCTTGCCAGGCTGCAAGTGTGGCTGGTCAGTGTTCTCTCTTACGCCTATTAAGTTGATGATCGCGGTACATTCGTGCGCATCACCATGAAAACCAATGCAAAATTGTTGGTAAGCGGGGCTGACGTCGCCAACCGGCGGATCCTTCGCCTGGCCCTGGGAACAAGCCTGTCCCTGGCTTTTTCACAAATGATCAACTGGCCCATGTCTTTCATCGCGGCCGTATTTACGATGTTTCTGCTGGCTGTGCCACTGCCTGCTCCGGGTCTGAAGACCGGTTTCAAGTTCGTACTCGCAATGATGATTCCGGTCTACGGGAGTATGTTGTTGCTGCCGTTTTTGGAGCATTACCACTGGACGGCCGTGTTGTTGCTGGCACCGGCATTGTTCGGTGTATTTTACTATTCGGCATCGGGTGGCTCACCCATCATGGGTATGTTCATGACCATGGGTCTCACCATGGTTGTCACCGTCGGCTCCGTTTCCATCGATGTCTTCCTGGTGGTGGCCAACGGTCTGGGTCTCGGCGCAATTTCCGGCATGATGTTTGTCTGGATTGCCCATGCGTTGCTGCCGGACTTACCCTTCAAACCACCTGGCGCAGGTGGTATGACCAAACCGCAGCCACCACCGCCCTCCCTGCCGATGGCCCGGCGAAGTGCCTTGAGATCAATGACGGTGGTTTTCCCATTGGCCTTTATTTTCATGTTCATGAGCAGCAGTACATCCTACGTGGCAGTCATGATCAAGGTGTCCAGCATGGGACAGCAGGCAAATGCCAGTATCCGTCGTGAAATGGGTAAAACACAACTCGAATCCACCCTTTGGGGTGGGCTGGGTGCGGTCATTGCCTGGCAGGTACTGAGTATCTGGCCATCCCTGCTGATGTACTGCCTGCTGATTGGGCTCGCGGGTCTGTTTTTTGGCCGTCAGGTATTCCAGGGACCCGGTATGAATCCCAAAGGTGGAATGTGGTCCTATGCTTTTCTGACCATGATCATCCTGCTGGCCCCCGCGGTCATGGATGGTCAGGGTGGCAGCAATGCCGGTACCGCCTTTTATAGCCGTCTGGGGCTGTTCCTGATCATTGCAGTCTATGGCACCGTCTCGGTAGCCATCTTTGACGCATTCTGGCCCGCCCCGAAAACCGCAGCTCTGAAACCGGTGGATACCAGGGGTTCATGAATGCAGATTGGGTTGTCATCCGCCAGTTGCCGGGAAATGGATTACCCCATGACTTGATCAACGGGTATCTGTTGCAGACGCTGCTGTTGCTATAATCTTTTGTAGCTACCCCGGGAACATTCTGAAACCAAATGATGTATCAGCATAAATATCGGTTTTTTCACGGCCTGTTTCCCATGACAGGGAAACTGCCATGGATCATCTGTGTCTGTCTATTGGTGTACGCAACCGGCGCCTTGGCAATGCAGGAACAGACTGCCGAAACACCATTGCAGGTGGCCGCTGAGCCCAAGCAGATCCAGCCACTGGACAACCTCGGCCGGGATACACCACGCAGCAGTTTCATCGGTTTCCTGAAGGCCACGGAAAGCTTCGACTACGAGTCGGCCGTTGAGTTTATGGACCTTCGTAACCTGCCTTACTCAGTGAGTAAACTGAGTGGTGAAGAACTCGCAGAGCAACTGGATTTTGTCATCAAGCGGGGTATGGATATTGAGGTGCAATTGCTCAGTGAAAAAAATTCCGGTCAGGTGGTGGACGGATTGCCAGACTACCGTGATGAACTGGGTCACATTAAAACCGAGCAGGGTGAAGAAGTGTTTTTCATGCAACGGGTTCCGGGCCCGGACGAGAATTTCATCTGGAAAATCTCCAATGCGAGCATTGCGCGCATACCTGAGTTATATGATCAATTCAGCTATCCGGAATGGGTGGAAGATGTGCGGCTTTATGTACCACAGGATGTCGGATTCCTCGGCGTAGAGTTGTTCAAGTGGGTGATCATCATAAGCATCAGCATATTGCTGGCCCCCGTGTTCTGGCTCATCGGTTTGCTCTTGAGCAGAACGTTCAGCAATCCAAAATCTCCAATCTATCCATCTATTCGCAAGTTGTTTACACGGCCCATGGTCATACTTGCCTTGCTTGTGCTGATGACTCTGTTGATGGATGAACTGGGTCTGGGAGCAACCGCCCAGAAGATTGCACAGTCCAAGACCGTCATCACGCTGGTAGTCATCTGGATAATTTTTTCGGTAATAGACCTGGCACGTGCCAAGCGAAGAGCGAAATTTATCAATCTGGGACGTCTTGACGCGCACATCCTCGGCCGGCCAATGGCCAACGCCTTAAAACTGCTGACACTGATCATCGCATCACTGGTCTGGCTGAATAACGCCGGTGTGGAAATTACCGCACTGCTGGCCGGCCTGGGTGTGGGTGGTGTTGCCCTGGCGCTGGCCCTGCAAAAACCAATAGAGGATTTACTGGGTGCCATATCAATCTATTCCCTGCAACCGGTGCAGACAGGTGACCTGTGCAAGTACGGCAGTATCCTGGGCACGATCGAGGAAATAGGGATACGCACGACCCGTATGCGAACCCTGGCCGACACACTGGTTTCCATACCCAATTCGTTGATTGCACATGGTGCAATTGAAAATTATTCAGCCAGGAAAAAAATGCTCTATCACCCCGAATTACCGCTCAGGTTTGATACCAGCCAGACGCAGATGACCGCCATACTTGAAAACATAGGCCACATGGCCCGTCAGCATGAGGCTGTTATTGCGGATTCCGTCAGGGTGCGTTTCCTGGAGTTTTCAGACAACGCCATGATCATCAGGGCCAGGATCTATGTGAATACCGATGATTTCGACACCTACCTGAAGGTGGTAGGAGAACTGAATATGGGCATATTGACCACGGTTCGCGAAACAGGTGCCCAGTTTTCACAGGGTGCGAGAACGGTGCTTCTTGAACAGGGAACGGGCCCCCGCGATGTCGCCATTCCCCTGGACCCCGGCCACCCGGTCTGATTAGCCTGGATATTTAAGGCTGGCTATCCAGGATGCAGTCCCGAATCCACCAGCAGGGTCCCCGGTCGTTCATTGTCCCAGACAATACTCATGATCTGCCAACTTCCATTGATGAGGACCAGGGTGAAGAAATTGACGCCCCTGCCCTCGCGGGCTTCAGACCCGGATTGCCAGCGGTAACTGTAGACGCTGGCCAATTGCGCCACATTGCCGAATAGGGTCACCTGGTGTGAAAGTTCCTGTTCTGAGAATGACACGTCCCTGAGTAATTTTTCTGCGTTTTCGATGTACTCCTCGACCGAAAGCACGGATGCGAATGTCGCACCTTGGTCATTGACACCGGTTCGCACCAGGCGCGCACCCGGATGGTAGAGTGGCCGGATGCTGTCCCAGTCACGTTGACCCGGCGGTGATGAAATCACGCGGTACAGCGTGGTTGTATAATCCCGGAAATCTGTTCTGTTGCTCATGCGCTCGTGTCCTGTCATCCGTCTCCATGCCCACGCTGGCTTTTCCAGTGTGCGATATAGATATTTTCAATGCGGGAACGGGTTTCCGGGCTGGCGAACCCCGTACCGATAAATACATTACCCTTGCCGCGGTCCCCGGGGTCTTCTGGGCAAGGCAAGTCGGGCGTTCCACGATATCCCGGTGCCTCATCCGTACAAGTGGCCTGTCCGAGGAACCGGTATTCCCGGGCAATCTCCCCGCCTGCAGACCGGTTGGCGGTCACCTTCCAAACCCCCACCCAGACATTACCGAAAGACACGTGGATATCAACCCGGTAAAGTCCTTCCCCCTGCAGCAGGGGCAGATGCTGACCCAGGCTCAGCTGCCAGTCCGACGGGGGTGCAGTACCGTCATTTACTGTGAAGTCTTCAATAAAGAAAGAAGGTCCCCCGGGCGGATCAGGACAACCGGGGAACAGGGGAACGATTTCACCGGGTTTTTCCGAATGACTGGTCCCATTTGACAATATGCCTATGGCCAGACCCCTTCCCCGATGCGGGTCCTCATCGACCGGCCCCCTCAGGCCAACCGCCACATGGGGGCCGGTATCCACATCAAAGAAGTCCGCGGTGTGCCAGTCAAAAAAAACCCCGATGGTCTCATCATCCGCCGGTGCCGGATAAGGGAACAGGTGATACTGGGGATTATCCTGACCGAAGCCCAATACAAGGGTACCCGCAGACATGAAGGAGATCCGGTTGGACCGGAAGTATTCATCAAGCTGGTCAGTGGGTACGAGCAGGGGTGGTTTTCCGTCAGAATTCATAACCGTGAAAATGGGTTAAGCCGGCAATCAACGGCCGGAAATCCTGTTCGGGTAGTTGCCATATCAAATCAGCCCGGGACCAACCTTAATGGGCTAATTGTTTCTGTTGCGATACTGATCCAACTCACTGTTAATTTCTTCCATCAATTCCACGAACTCAGGTTCATCCCGGATTAAATCGAAAAAGGGCAGGAAAGGATTCAGAAAAGGCATCACGTAACTGGGTTGTTTCAGTTGGGTCCCGATACATTTAACCGCGGCACCTGTCGCCCTGATCATGCCAAGTATCCAGCAGGAAACGGCACCCGCATGAGTTTGTTCTGCCAGATCTGTGCTGACCAGCAGATCCCAGCGACGGACATAGCGGAGCGATTCATCCGCATCGCCTTCCGCACCAAGCACCAGGGCCATGTCCAGATACGGGCTGATCCGGTCAAATTCGCCATTGCCATCCATGGAGCGTTCCAGATGAACCCTCGCATACGACACAAACTCCTCCAGCTTAGTCTCCTCGCCCATCAGCCAGTAAACCATGATCCCATTGGAAACACGCCACGGAACACTGGTGAATTGTGCCCGTTCCTCCAGGTCCACCGCAGCAGACCATTGTGCTGGTACCGAGTAATCCCGGTTAGCGAGATAGGCAAGCCACAAAAAAGGATCATTTGCAGGCTCCTCAGCTTCGGGGTAGATAGCACGGGTAGATTTCAACCACCGCTCGAAATCGCCGTCTTCCCGCAACTCCATGAGCTCACCGACGGCCAGCACATGGTTGCTGGGGTTAGACGTATTCTCCACTTCCAATCGGGTCTCGTCGTAACGGTGAGCGACCCACAGATTGGTAATCAGCGAATTAGTCCGACCCTTGTTGCGGGGGTCCAGTTTGACCAGAGTCCGTAAGGATTCGTTTCTGGCATCCAGGTTTCCCTGTCGACGTTCGATCCAGGTCATTAGTTCCAATACCTCGATATCGCTGGGGTTTCTGGCCAGTGCCTGCGAGGCAACGGCATAGGCTTGGTCGTAGTCTCTCAAAATGTAGTAGATATAAAACGCCTGCGCGATCAAATATTCGGCAGAACCAGGTGCAATGGTCCGGATATGCTCCAGGGTCTGCTCAACCTCCCGGGCGAGTTCCGTGGACGGTGTCACAGCGCCTGCTGCTTGCAGCGCCAGTGCGCCGGCCAGTTCCGCCCACGCACGGCTGAAATTCGGATCCAGTTCAACGGCGTCTTCCAGCAACGGAATGTACTCAAGGTTCGAAATACCATCGGAATTGCGAATTTCCATGGCCCGCCGAAAGGCCCGGTATGCTGCCATATTCTCGGTTGGAATAACGGTCAGCAGCTGGCTGTCCTGGACCGTCAACGTGGTATTTAAGGCCGTGGCAATGGCCTGTGCAATTTCGCGCTGGACGTCAAAAATATTGACCGGCGACAAGCCCCGGTCGTAGGTCTCGGCCCACATATGCTCGTCGGTGTGGGTATCGATCAACTGTGCATTGATCCGGATCCGTTCCCCCGCAATCTGCACACCACCCTCCAGAATAATATCGGCTCCCAGTTCCGCACCGATCTGACGCAGGTTGCGGGTGGTGTTTTTGTACTCCAACACCGAAGTGCGTGATATCACACGCATGGATTCCAGTTTCGCCAACTGGGTGAGCAGGTCATCGTGAACACCCGTGGCAAAAAAATCGCTGTCGCCCTCCATGCTCGAGGATACAAAGGGCAATACCGCCACCATGGGTGGACCCTCTGTCGGTGTAGCCGGTGCGATATCTGCTGTTTCCACCACATCGACTGGAGCGGGCGTTAGCGCTGACTCCCGGCTATACCGGTCCTGGACGAAAAGAGCAATGACGACTACCAGCATGACCAACACCGCAATATCAAGTTTGCGTGCGGTGCCTGCTGTGTGTTCGGGGTGGTCGCTGGCCTCCTTTTTGATACCGTCAGGGGTAATCTCATAAAGCCACGAAAAAAATCATTACCGGCACAAGACCGAGTGCCAGCACACTGATGGACACCTTGATCACCCACGGTGGTGCCCCGAAGGCCCCGGTGATCAACTCCATCACCTCGATCAGCAGCCAGGACGCCACCGCATAAGCCAGGGCGGTTCGGAACACATTTCGGCGCTTGAGTTTGGCAATCAAAGACATGAATCAACTGTGCTTTGGCATAAATTGCGAATGATAATGGTATAACACGTTGCCAATGTCGAGCTTATGTTTCCACACTCGCAATAATCGATGGCCAAAGGCTCCGGGAAGTTTCCCCGCATCGATGTTCTGCACCAATTTTGCGACAACGTAAACAGACTATTTAATGTGGCTACTTTGATAAGCGAATAAAGGCGCCCAAGAAGGTATCCAAAAAAAAGGGGGCGGACCCAGTTCCGGCAGCCTCACAAATTTACTGGATTCGACCCCATTAGCTGACCCCGACGTTCCGGGCAATGACATGACAAGCTCGCGAGCCAGGATCATCTGTTCCATCGAACTGACCGGAGAATACACCCCGTGCTGCGCAAAATGAGAGACGAGGTCATTGCGCGTGCGGTTTACGATGAGGTGCGTATCAACCGGTCACAAATTGCAAAATGCAATGCAATTTAAAATTTTGTCACACTGCAAAAACACAGATTTTGGGTAGAACGGTTTAAATTTGAGGTCAATATTCAAAAGCCAGGTGAATATTCGTAGTTTTAGTCCTTTTTCATGTCCTACGATAATGTTCCCTTCCCATTACCAACTTGGCATCATTCTTGTATTAAAAAGGTGCACATCTACTAACTTGAGAATCTGAATAATGGCAGTTCGTATCAACAAACTGGATTCACCAGACAAATCTCATCATGCTGTTGAACGGAACGCAACCCAGAAAAAGCGAGCGTCTGCCAACTACCAGAGTAAATCAAATATTCAGCGATCATCTGATATGATGTTTTACGGATTCATAATCCTGTTATTCAGTCCGCTCATCGTGCTTCGTGCAGCACTTTCATTGCTACTCACCGGCAAACTGTTGAAGTCAAACGAAGGCCAATTCGCAAATCCTGACGTCAGTGAGCACCACCAGATGCAGGCAAAGTTTAGTGGTGAGTTTCCTGGTGCCGAACTCGCCGCCCTGTTTTGCAATTTCAAGCACAGCCACAAAATCCATGGTCACTTATTCATTGAGACCTTGTTAAATACAAAACATGAAAGCCTGCACGTAATAGCACACATAAATTATTTAGGTCGATTCTTTGGCAATTGTTTGGCTGGTTTGATACTCGCTGTGATCTTATCTCAGGGAGATCATTTTTATTCTTGGGGGTTTTGGGTAGTTTTTGTTCTGTTTTGGCCACACATTGCATATTTAATCTGTAGATTTAGTGCGGACTCAAAAAAAGCAGAGTTCAATAATATGTTAACTGATGCAGTAATTTTTGGGATCTGGTTAAGTGTAATTTCCTTTCAATTGATGCCTGCCTCGGTTTTTGTTTTTGCTGTTTGTGCAGGATGTTCCCACAGCAATGGCCCCCTCTTTGTTCTTAAAGGATTAATAGCATTGGGGTGTGGAGTGTTGCTGGGAGTGATGATCACAGGATTCAATTTCGTGCCTGATTCCTCTCTTTTGGTCTCCATTGTCAGTATAGTAACCTTCGCTATTTATATATCAATAATAGGCGTACATAGCCAAAAAATAAACGTTATCCTAATGAGTACACGTATAAAATATAAAGAGGCCTTAACAGCAACGAGCAAAGCAATGGAATCCGCCGAGTCGGCCAACGAGGCCAAGAGCAACTTTCTGGCCAATATGAGTCACGAAATGCGTACCCCACTGAATGCCATTATTAACCTGAACTCTCTGTTGCTCGATACCCCGCTTGACTCTGAGCAAAGAAAACTGGCTTCCGCAGCCAACGAGGGAGGCAAAGCCCTGTCCTCATTGATCAATGGAATGCTCGACTTCACAAAACTTAAAGCCGGTACATTGAAACAGAAAAAGACGGATTTCAATCTCTTTGATCTTGTTGCTGAACTGAAGGCACTATTCCTTACGCAAGCCACAAAGCAGGGGATAAGTTTGTCAACCGAAATTGCGAATGATGTGCCTCACTGGGTTAAAGCAGATAAAGAAATTTTGCGACAGATCCTGGTTAACCTGATCGGTAATGCAGTTAAGTTTACCCCGTCCGGTAGCGTTGCACTCACCGTGCAGACTACCGATGATCAGGGCTATCGGTTCAGTGTAAACGACACGGGAATTGGTCTGTCCCCAAATGCTGAGGTGCGTGTGTTTGACAAATTTTACCAGCAGGACGCCTCACTCTCCCGCAAATATGGTGGCATCGGCCTGGGTCTGACCATATCACGCAAGTTGGTTGAGGTACTGGGTGGAGAAATCGGTTGCAAAAATTTACCGACGAGTGGCAGTTCTTTCTGGATTACGGTTCCGCTCGAAGAAATCGCCCCGTTCGAAAAGGAAGAATTGCGCAGCTCCTGTCAAAGGCCGGTTTCGGCTCGGCTGTTGGTGGTAGAAGACGACAGTAGTAGTCAACTGGTAGCCGATGCGATACTGAGTAAGTTGGGGTGTATCGTTCACCTGGCCAGCAATGGCAAAGAAGCCATTCAGGCGATCAATCAACAACGGTTTGATCTTGTGCTCATGGACCTATCCATGCCGGTCATGGATGGACTTGAAGCAACCCGACAAATCAGGGCCATGACCAATGAGGCGTCAAACACACCGATAATTGCAATGACAGCCAATATTTTTCAAGAAGACTACGATAACTGTCGGCAAGCAGGCATGAACGATTTTATGGGCAAACCGATCTGTGCGGACACCTTAACCAGGACTGTATCTCGATGGGTTGGTCAAGATCTGCGTGAGGTTTCACAGGTATCAGAAACCACAAATAACGATGTAGAAACGCAGAAGAGCAATGTAGCCAATAGAGGGTTGCGAGGCAGTGAACTACTGCCAGGTCAAGCAAACATGGCAATTGGGAAATCAAACTCTCCTGAGATGGATATCGAAGTCATGGAATGCATGGAAAATGAAACTTCTCGCGAACTCGTGAACAACGTTGTCGGTATTTTTATCCGGGAAACAGACAAGCATGTCACCGCGCTGTGTAAAGCGGGTCAAGCGGTGGATACCAAAGCCATAGAGGCTGAAGCTCATGCGATCAAGAGCAGTGCCAGTACATTTGGTGCCCTTAAGTTAGAGAGTGTTTCCAGAATTGTCGAGATTCTGGCGCGCCAGGGCAACCGTACCGGGGCCATAAAAGCCATCGCGCCGGTAGTGGATGTCGCTGAGAAAACAATTCGACTCTACTCCAAGAAGTTTCCGATGGCGAGTTAGCGTCACTTCAGCCAACATGTCAGTGACCAGTAACTCAACCCATATTCGCCTTGTTTCTGAGGATAAAATACGCGCCGTGGCTCCCCATATTTGAGACTTAAGTTGAAGAAAACCCTGCTCATCCTGTTCGCAGCAACCCTATTGGCCCTCATCGTCTTGTTCCTATACCCCTCCCCGGTAGACTCCGTGGCGTGGAATCCACCAGAAGCACCTGAGCTGTCCGGTTTAACCGCAGTCAATGACTTGCTCAGTTCGGCGGAATTACTTGGAAAAGGTGATTTTTACGGACCCGAAGACGTGGCAATTGACCAACAGGGGCGTATTTACGCGGGCACCCAGGATGGTTTTATCAAGCGAATATTGACCGACGGTTCGGTTGAGACCTGGGTAGATACCCGGGGGAGGCCACTGGGCTTACATTTTGACCAAAACCAGAACCTGGTGGTCTGTGATGCCTACAAAGGCTTGTTGTCGATCAATCCCGCCGGACAGATCAACGTGCTGACAACCAGCGTGAATGGAGTACCTTTCGGCTTCGTTGATGACGTCGATATCGCCAGTGATGGCAAGATCTACTTTACAGACGCCTCCAGCAAATGGAACCAGGACAACTACAAAATGGACTTGCTGGAAACCCGGCCCTATGGTCAATTCCTGGTTTATGACCCGCAAAACGGTTCGACCACGACGCTCATTGATAAAATGTATTTCGCCAACGGTGTCGCGTTATCGCAACATGAAGATTTTGTGCTTATTAACGAAACCTGGCACTACCGCGTGGTGCGCTATTGGTTGAAAGGTGAGAAGACCGGCACCCATGAAATCTTCATCGACAATCTTCCCGGTTTTCCTGATGGTATATCGGGCAACCGCAACGGTCGCTTCTGGATCGCCCTTCCTACGCTGCGTCTGGCCACCGTCGACACGATGCATCCCAAACCCTGGCTCAAGAACCTGTCAGCCAAATTACCGGACCTGCTAAAACCACAGCCCATTGATTATGGTTTTGTCCTCGGACTGGATGAAGAAGGTAACATCGTCACCAGTCTGCATGATCCTTCCGGATCAAACCTCAGGGAGATCACTTCCGTGGAAGAGCATGAGGGGTATCTGTACATTGGCTCGCTCAGCAATGACAGGATTGGCAGGTATACGCTGGACCAGTCTCATGGGATAGCCCGGTAAGTCACCTGAACTACTGGGCTCGATAATATTTGACGCCGATCTGCCGAAGCAGGCCTGCGAGGATTCTCTGCTGGTGTATTCAGGCTGTTCAAAGGCCGCCCGCACGATTTGCTTGTGGAGGTCCAGTGACATGATGAATGCTGACTCCAGTGCGGGTCCTAAAGCTCGATTTCCGGACGCCCGTCCACCGGCCAGTCCACGTGAAAACTGCGGCCACGCTGCTCATCGGTGCGTTCATAGCTGTGTGCTCCGAAGTAGTCGCGCTGGGCCTGAAGCAGGTTGGCGGGCAGCACGGCAATGCGATAACCGTCAAAGTAGGCCAACGCCGACATCAGGGCGGGTACGGCAACCCCGTTGACCGCGGCAGCTGCCACGACTTCACGCCATGCCGATTGGCCATCGTGTAATGCCTGCCTGAAATGGGGGTCCAGCATCAGGTTGGCCAATTCGGGATCATTGCGGTAGGCGTCGGTGATTTTCTGCAGGAAACGGGCACGAATGATACAGCCACCACGAAACAGCATGGCGATGGTGCCAAAATTGAGCTGCCAGTTAAATTCCTTTTGGGCTTCGTTCATCAGCGAGAAGCCCTGAGCATAGGCGCAGATCTTGCTGCTGTACAGTGCCTGCCGGATCAATTCGATAAAGGTGTCTCTATCGCCGTCGAACGCGACCCCGGGACCCTTGAGTACCCGGCTCGCGGCCACCCGTTCCTCCTTGAGAGCAGACAGGAAGCGGGCGAAAACGGCCTCCGCCATGGCATTGGCGGGAACACCGAGGTCCAGTGCGCTGACACTGGTCCATTTACCGGTCCCTTTCTGGCCCGCGGTATCGAGCACCCGGTCAACGAGAAACCGGCTGTCATCGCGGGGATCACGCTGGGCCAGGATATCGGCCGTGATTTCGATGAGATAGGAGTCGAGCACGCCCTGATTCCAGTCACGGAAAACGGCGGCGATTTCGTCAGCTTGCATCTGCAATAATTCCTTCATCAGGAAATAGGACTCGCAGATCAGCTGCATATCGATGTACTCGATGCCGTTGTGTACCATTTTCACGTAATGGCCTGCCCCATCCGGACCCAGGTGAGTGGTACATGGCGTACCTTGTGTAATCGGCTTGCCCGGTTCGTAATCCTCGTAGGGCTTGCCGGTATCGGGATCAACTTTGGCGGCAATGGCCTCCCAGATCGGTCGTAACGAGGCCCAGGCTTCCTCCGAACCACCCGGCATCAACGCCGGCCCGAAACGCGCACCCAGTTCGCCACCACTCACACCGCTGCCGATGAAATGCAAACCCCGGGCACGGATTTCCTTTTCACGACGGATCGTGTCCATCCAATGGGCATTGCCGCCATCAATGACAATATCTCCCTCTTGCAGGTAAGGCAGCAGGCTGTCGATGGTTGCATCGGTACCCCGCCCCGCCTGCACCAGCAGGATGATTTTTCGCGGCCGATTGATCGAGTCGACGAAGGCCTCCAGAGTGTCGTAACCGTAGACCCTTTCGCTGCTGGGTTCCTCTTTCCTGACCCGTTCAACGAAGGCCGTCATCTTCGAGGTGGTGCGGTTGAAAACCGACACCGAGTAGCCATGATCAGCCATGTTCAGAACCAGGTTCTGACCCATGACCGCAAGGCCAACCAGACCGATATCGGAGCTGGCTTTCGTATTCATAACGATTCAGTCATGGTTGTTGTCCTGTTCGCTTGGTTGTAGTCGTTGCCGCCGGCCAGAAACTCGATCAGGCAGGTGGTAGCATGCTTGGCCTGGCGCTCCAACCCGCCTAAACATCGTGCTGCCAATATGTTGCGTGATGGCGATGTCAATATGCCACATCCTGGGAAGATACTCATTACCTGGATCAGAAGAATATTTTTATCCATAAACTGATTATAGGCAAGAACAGCCTGATTCATGCACAACGCCGCACGCAAACGTGTAAGCCTAAAAGGGCACGTGTGCTCAACATACCGACATGAGCGTTCGGGAATCCGGGACTCCGTCAAAAAACCCACGAAAACTTGGTAAAAAAAGTGTCACCCTGCTGCGATTCCTCACCCTGCTCGGATGTGCCACGCTGATAGGCCACCTGAAGCGAGCCAAAAGGCGGCTGAAACCGCCACACTCCCAATATCTGGATATTTTCCTTGTCAATCGCAGAATTGGTTTGCCAGAACGCCTTGAGGTACAAATCCGCGTGTAGCGCATACAGGACATCAAACACATGAATCGTGGTCGCTTCATTGTCCGGGTCCGGTTTCAGTTGCAGACGTGTTACTTCATAGGAGAAACGCCAGCGATCACCAATGGGCCAGCGGATATCAAAACCGTACAGGCTCAGGTCATTGTCGTAGTTGATCCCTTTTCCTGCAGTCACCTTAAAGGCCCGGCCATCCCGGCCATCCCAGCCGACCTCCAGGGTGGTTCGGTCATTACGGAACTCCTTCTCAAACAGTTTGAATTCGTCGACGTGATGAAGCTCGATCTCCCAGCCATTGCGAAACCCTGCCTCCACTTCCGCATCGACCCGCCAACTGCGCAACACACCCTCCTGGCTCCAGTAACGGTTGTAGTTGACCCAGGCATCCACTTTCTCAACCGGCCCTTCACTGATCCAGAAGGTATGCCATACATTGCTGTCGACTTCCTTGCGATCATCGTCGCGCAGAAATCCCATGGTATTGATATCGTCCCTGATGCCTTCATCCAGGTGGGTATAGCGAATGTGAAAGTGGCTTGTGGATGTGTCCCACGACGGACGCAGGAACCACGCCAGTCCGCCGTCGGCGGTTGGTCCGTGCACACGCATCAGTTGGGCGGTCATACCGAGTGTGTCGGTAAAAAACATTGTCGTGTCCAGACCGGCAGTACCGGTGTTTTCATTTTGGAAATCACGGTTTGCTACCAACAGTCCCACGTTGGAACCCCTGGAAAGACTCTGCTGCAGGCGAAACGTCGCATAGTTGGCTGTATCTGACACACCGGTGTCTTCGATTCGCAGGTCCTCTGAAGTCACCAGGGTTGAGAAATCGGTGTGCCAAAGTTTTCCGTTCGCCTTCGCGCCCCAGGTAATGTCACCGATACGACGGCTGTAAAACTGGCGTATCCGCTGGTTGTACATCTCGTTTCCTTCGAGGAAAAACGGCCGTTTTTCCGGAATACTCAACTCGAAACGCGACAGGTTGATGGTTTCCACATCGGCCTCGACCAGGGCAAAATCCGGATTAACCGTCAGGTCAACACCCAGGCGGCTCGATGGCCGCCAACGCATGTCGGCACCGATTTCAAGTTCTGTGCTCTGCCCGTCAGAGAGTGAGGCCAGCAGGTAGGGTATGAACTGGAATGGATCTTGCTGGGCCTGCACGTCGAGACCATACAATTCACCAAACCCCGAGACCCTGTAAACGGCCTCGGACGGACCAGACCAGAGCGATGTCTCGAGCCGGCGGGGAACCGTACGTACAAAATTGACACCCCAGCTGCCATCAGCAGCAGTGGTGAATTTCAGGATCGAAAGCGGAATTTCGAATTCAACGGTCCAGCGGTCTGCATGGCGTTGTGATGCCGTGCGCCAGCTTGCGTCCCAGCGCATATCTACGGTGCGGCCATTGTCAGCGATGCGTCCATCCTGCTGGGTAGCCAATGCGTTGGTGCGGAACAGGTAAGCGGTGCGCTGATCCGCAAAGGTATCGAGCAGAACGGCCACCGAGTCATCGCGGGACAGACGACCATCACGTTGTGTTCGCGCAGTGGAAAGACGTGAAATTTCCGGGTCATGGGATTCGAAGGCCACGTATAAAGCGGTCTCAGTCTGGCCAATACGTACCACGGTACGGAAGGGCGACGGCGTTCCAAAATCCGGCTCGTGCTGCACGAAAGACTGGTCGATCAGCGCAGCGTCCTGCCATTCTGTTGCATCGATGTCTCCATCAATCGTGGGCGCAACTTCAAGCATCTCTATGCGCAGGGCCACGGTGTAATTTGAATCAACCGTTTCTTGCGCGAACGCACTGTGGATGACGCAGTATCCTGCAAGAATGGCAAGTGAAATAGAAGTTCGATTTTGCAACAAGTTATATTGTCCAGATCAATCAGCGACGCATCCGAATCCCGCAACTACTGTGATGCACTACATAGTCACTTTTATCCGGTTTCGGGAAATACCGCATCATGCCCCGTGTACGCGGCTAATCTTCCCACACTTGACCGTAGTCCGATACACGCGGGTCACCGGTTGTGGTCAGGGTATCGTTCAACCGTTCTTTGCATTCGGCATAAAGCAGTGCGTGGTCCGGGTCCTGGGTAAGATCGTTCAGAACTTCCGCTTTCGGCCAAGTGTAGCCCATCACATAATCCCTATTCTGCGATCCTCCGCGTTGAAGCTATTTGCATTTTTTGGCTTTGCAACTATGCTTAACAGCAATAGCAGACATAATTCCAGCCGTTGACAATTTCCAGTGAAATGAAACACCGAGATTTCCATTTGGCAGGTGTAGCAAACGTCGTGGTTGCCTGGTGCGTTGCGCAGGTGTTGCAAGGGGTGTTCAAGCGCGTTGACGCACCCGACTGGCAGATGAAAACCGTGCAGGTGCTGTGGGCAGCCAGCGCACCATTTGCTGGCCAAAGCTGATCCAGGCTCTTCTAAACAATCCAGGAACCGACTATGAGTGATAACGATCCTGTACTTATCAACCGACGTAGAATTCTTGCCGCTGCACTGGCCGGTGGAGGCGTCGCTGCCCTTTCCGCCTGTACGTCCGGCGGTGACGCAGAAGTCCCCAGCGCAACCGATTTATGGGCGGGATACGACGAACGCATTACAGAACGTACACTTGCCGAGGCAGAGAAACTCTTTGGCCTGCAGTTTTCGGAAGCCGAACGCCGTCAAATGCTCGGCGGAGTTGCAGAAGAAGACGAAGACGGTTTTTTCGCTCAGCAGATCAAGTCGCTTGGTGACCGGCGCAATCAGGAAATTCCGATCACATTGCAACCGGCAACGAGTTTTGATCCGCGCTTGCCCGGCATCAATTATGCCGATCAGGACGATTCACTCATTCTGTTCAAAGAGGCAATGGCAACGCTTCCCGGTGATGCGGAAAGCATTGCTTTTGCTTCCGTCAAGCAGCAGGCCCACTGGATGACAACAGGTCAACTCTCGAGTCGTGAACTTACTGAAATCTACCTCGAACGAATCGAACGCTTCGGTGGATTGCTTGAGTGCTTTGTCACGGTAACGGCTGACCTGGCCCGGGAACAAGCCGATCAGGCCGATCATGAACGGGTCACCGGCCAGCATCGAGGGCCGTTGCACGGCATCCCTTATGGCGTCAAAGATCTTCTCGATACGGCAAATATAAAAACCACCTGGGGTGCAGAACCTTTCAAAGACCGGGTTGCAAAAAGTGACGGAGCTGTTGTCAGGCGTTTAAGAGAAGCCGGTGCTGTCATGCTTGGAAAGACCACACTCGGCGCGCTCGCCTGGGGCGACGTCTGGTTTGGTGGTGAAACCCGTAATCCGTGGAACCCCAGGGAAGGCGCTTCCGGTTCTTCAGCCGGATCCGGGTCAGCAACGGCTGCAGGCCTTTGTTCATTCGGAATCGGCACCGAAACACTTGGTTCTATAGTCTCACCGGCTGACCGCAACGGTTTGGCAGGCCTGCGCCCGACATTCGGCCGTGTCTCTCGTGTGGGTGCAATGGCACTTTGCTGGTCACTCGACAAGATTGGTCCGATGTGCCGCCATACCGAAGACACCGCGATGGTGCTCAGTGTCCTCAACGGCTATGACGAATTTGACGCGGGTTCAATCGATAAGGGATTTGCCTATGATGGTCGACAATCCGTTGCTGAGTTGACGATCGGATACGATCCGAGCTGGTTTGAAGGTGAGAACGTCAAAGCCACCGACCTCACCACGCTGGAAGCAATCAGGAACATTGGCGCCACAGTTCGGGAAATTCATCTGCCAGATCTGCCCGTAAGCGAAATCATGGGGGCCCTGGACGTAGAGTCTGCGGCCGCATTTGAAGAGCTGACTTTGTCCGGGCGCGATGACCTCCTGCGACGGCAGATTGATAACGCATGGCCGAACAGTTTTCGGCAGGCCCGATATTTCTCCGCTGTTGATTTTGTGCAGGGAGAAAGACTGCGCAGAAAGGTAATGCAGGACACCCATGAATTTTTCTCGCAGGTCGATGTGGTCTTCGGCCCGAGCTTCGGCACCCCCATGCTTAGCCTTACCAACTTCACCGGGCAACCCTGTCTCACCATGCGCGCAGGATTTGAGGAAATCACTTCACGATCACTGTTCGAGCACCCGGAAAACGACACTGACGATACTCTGCACCGAATTCCGCGCTCGGTCTCTTTGTGGAGCAACCTCTTTGAGGAAGGAAAGTTAGTTGCCGTCGGCCGCACACTCGAAGCTGCGCTCGGTATCGCAAACAAAAGACCCACGCTTGGCTAGCAAGGAACGACGGCTTTCAAGCGCATAGCGACTATTCACTCCATCAGAAAACCAATGGCAGCTTCCGGCCAGGAGCAGACGATTGAATTGATTTTGGAAACCAGGGCAGCGACCCCGAACCACCGCTGCCCCCTGATAAAGATATGCCTGTCATTTGATCCCGGCACTTTACACTGACCCCGAAACCCCCAAAGAATTTCTCTCGAATTCCCTCCACACTTTCTGAACTCAGGTTTTCCCGGATGCTGATTGTGCCCGACGCAAAATATTCTGATTTCTTCTGCTTTGCGGGCTATAACGGCCCCAAATTATTTTCATGGCCAAAAGGGCAAGAGGAACATGCAACACAAAGGCTGACAGCGAAATCAGCGCCTCTGGTGTATCCCAGTTCAGCGAGCCGTCGGGGAGAATTTCACCGGTCCCGATCTGATAGGGAATCACGTAATACTTCAACAACAACACGGGCATGGTACACCCGTAAACCACCAGGCCCAGTGGAGCCAACAGGGTTTTGATGGTATTTACCCGGTCGATATCGGATGGCGGTGTCTGGTGCAGACGCATACGGTATATTTTTTCTTCCCGGCTGACCTTTCCACGTGCAGAAACAACCAGAATGACCACGATGCTGACCACCGTGCCAATCACCGCGGGATAATATTCCGGCATGTGATAAATACCCAGATAATCGATGGTAGCCGGTATCACATTCATGAAGAATCCCGAGACCATGCCCCAGAAAGCCGCATCCTTTGTGATCCGTTTGCTCCAGATGCTCATCAGGCCCACCGGGCCCCAACTGGAACCGAAAACGGTGCCAATGAACAACATGAACCAGAAAATATCAGGTGGGAAAAAGTAGCAACACACCAGTATGATCACACTGGTGGCCAGCATGATTTTTCGGGTTGCGTTGACGGTAAGCGCCAGCGGTTTGCTGCCCATATCATTACTGACACTAAAGCCCACCAGTGACAGGAACGTGGAAGCGGACGACAGCGCAGCAGCGATAATCCCCGCCAGCAGCAAAGCGCCCAGCATCTCCGGCACCATCGTTTGGGCGGCCCAGATCAGGACCGTTTCAGAGGGCGTAATATTCTCGTTGGCGAGGTTGATCAGACCACCGGCACCATAGACCAGCATTTGCAAGAAAATCACACAGAAACTTGCGAGGATGGCAGCACGCAAAACAACGTGCTCGTTACGTGCCATCAGGTGACGGCTGGCCTGCCACGGGCCGACGGCGTAAACCAGGGCCCAGGAGATATCAATGACCACGGCCCAGATCACGTAATCCAGCGCCGTTGGCCAGTCGGTGCCTTCACCGACTATACCCACCCAGGAGGCGATGTCCTTCTTGCTTTCCAAGCGTGCCATTTCCGTGATCGCGGTACTGATGCCACCAAAACCATCGACGATATAGAACACAAATACGACGGTTGCACCCATGAACAACAAGAACATCAGCGTATCGGTGATGATCACACCCTTGGAGCCTGAATACATGGTAAACAACGTGTAGCTGAACCAGGCGACGAACAGGCTCGTGACAAACTCAAGACCGGTGAGATCGGCGAGCAAAATGGCCGCGCCCTGCGTGACGATCAGCAGGTAGCCACCCAGACCCAGAATAATGGTGAACCCGGCAAACTGTTGCAAACGACGGCTCTGAAAACGTTGTCCAAAAAAGTCAGCCACAGTGGGTGCACGGCTGCGACGTAAATAGACGCCAAAAAACAATGCACCGAGCATATAGCCGGTTACGGCGATTCCGGGAAACAGCAAATATGCGCCAAACTGACCATCGTAGGTAAAGGCAGCCTCGCCCATGAAGATGGCCGTACTCATGACACTGGCCACCAGGGTTCCCAGGATCAGAAGCGTTGGCGCGCGCCGTCCGGCGACAAAGTAATCATCCAGCTTTTTTATGCCGCGTCCGGCATAACTGCCGATCGCAATATAGATCAGAATACTAATGCTGATGGTTACAGTAAACAGGTCCATATGTGCCTTTCTTCCTGGTCATATTCGAGTTCACACAGTCTAAACGCTAATTCGCCGAAATTGCAGAGTTTTGAACAGCTTCACCATCCAAGCGCCCTATTTCGTCCACAAACAATACTGAATTTACCAATAATGCCCACTGGGATGAGTTTGCGTAATGTCCTGCAGAATGGCAGGGTGTTTGCCTGGCCAAATGCTGATCACGAATTCAATACACCAGTGTCAATTTCGGCCATTGACCTGCACCCGGTTAAAGCCATCGCAACCAACATTTCCTTATGGATCAATTCAAGCACGTGTTCCACCCCCACCTGGCCATTTGCAGCGAGAGCGTAGACCCAGCTTCTGCCCAACAAAACTGATTTCGCCCCCATTGCCAGCATTCGCACAACATCGAGCCCGGAACTGATGCCACCATCAACGAGTACATCCATTTGATCTCCCACCGCATCTACAATTCCGGGAAGAGCTTTTACGGAAGAGCTAACGCCATCGAGTTGACGACCACCATGATTCGATACAACCAAAGCGTCTAACTGCAGGGTGGCGGCCTGGCGAGCATCGTCGGGATCCAGAATGCCCTTGATTATGATGGGTCCGTCCCAGTTATCCCGCACGAATTCAAGGTCCTGCCAGGAAACCGAAGGATCGAAACTCTTTCCTATCCAGGCCAGGAAGTCTTCAAGCCCACTGTCCCTGTTCAGCACCGGAGCAATATTTCCGAGCTGATGCGGTCTGCCAAGAATGCCGACGTCCCAAGCCCAGTGGGGTCTTAACAGGGACTGGGCAATCCGGCGGATATTGCCTGATAACCGGCTTTCTCCTGCCAGGCCAGAGCGATAATCACGGTAGCGCGAACCCGGAACCGGCAAATCCACCGTGAAGATCAACGCGGAACAGTTCGCTTCGCTCGCCCTGGCCAGCAAATCACGCATGAACGAGCGATCCCGGATCATATAAAGCTGGAACCAGAATGGTTTGCTGGCAACCCTGGATACCTCTTCAATGGGACAGACACTGACCGTCGACAGGGAAAACGGCACACCGGCGGCCTCTGCCGCCCGGACTGCCTGTACCTCCCCTCGCCGCGCATACATTCCGGCAATACCAACCGGCGCCAGCGCGACGGGCATTTCATAGCTGTGACCAAACAACTCGACACGGGTGTCTATTTCGGATACGTCCCGCAATACCCGCTGCCTTAACGCAATCGATTCGAGGTCGGAATTGTTGCGTTCTTTAGTTGTCTCTGCGAAGGAGCCCCCATCAAGGTATTCGAACAGGAAGTGCGGCACCCGTTTTTTCGCAATTATCCTGTAATCCGCAACTGAGACTGCTTTCATGTTACAGCTCCGATTAGCTAATGCCATGAGCAACAATAGTCTTCATGACCAGTGATCTCTGTGGGCTCACACCGGTGCACCAACAAAATATTGGCGCGGACCAGTTGGTCTGTTGGGCTACACTCCTGATGGTGCCCTCCTCATAGATGGACAAAAACACTGGCTGTTCACCACGTAATTGCCCAATAAGTGCACGCAGCCTCGAACTGGTGAGGCTGAAGCGCGACCAGATACTTGATCAGGTCTCAACGCTGCTACACTTCATCGGCAATCATACGACTACAAAACCTATGGGTACAGGTCTAAACGAATTACTGAAATCCAGAATCATCAATGGCTGGAACCTGTGGTGGCTCATAACGATACCGATATCCGCTGTAATGGTGATGGCCATGGTGCGCGTCGATCTGACCAGCGCCAAAGGTGTTTCTTCGATGATTCAGCTTTCGGTACGTCATGCAGTGCCGTTATTGTTCGTGGCGTTTGCTGCATCCTCAGTGCAGGTATTATTTCCCGGAGCGTTTAGTCGCTGGCTGTTGCGCAATCGAAAATTCATAGGGCTTGGTTTCGCAGTCGCTATGGGCTGGCAACTTACATTTATTTTGTGGCTGGTTACAGTACATTCGGAGTATTACCTCAGCGAAGTTTATGTGCTCAGCGATGTTGTTGAAGGCGTTTCGAGTTACACATTGCTCATCGCTATGGTGCTGACTTCATTCAAATTTGGCCGTAGTCGCCTCACCCCGAAACAGTGGAAGCTCCTGCACAGGACCGGAATCTACTGGTTGTGGTGTTATGCGTGGATCGCGTACTGGTACAACCTTTTCGTCTATGAATCCCCAGCGCTTTTTATCGACTACGTTTATTACTGGGGTGGCTTCCTGGCCTGGGGGCTACGACTGGCTGCGTGGAGCAAGAAACGCTCAAAACAATCGGCAGGATCATCATCCACCGATGGTAGTTCTGCGTCACTATTTTTGACCTTGGGTTTTGCCGCGCTTGTCGTTGGCATGACAGGCATCAGTTTTGCTCGAATCTGGAGTCCTCAGGTTTTCGAATTCATGTATGGATTCGAAGTCATAAAATTCGTTGATCCATTTATCCCATACTCCCCGTTGATACCGTTTTACCCAATGTTCCTGATGATCCTGGGGGTCTCTTTGATGGTGAAATCAAGACGCGTGCCTGGACTTGACTAATATGGAACCGGTCTTCAATGCCAGAGATGGATTTTCCGTCAATCTGGTCGCGATGGCCTTTGATGCCGTTCTCATCTTTCAGAGCTTCTGCATACGTGACGGATATCCGGCTGCCTGCCCCTTCGCTGATGTTCATCCTGAAATAAGCGTTGGTCAGATGCGACTGATCCAGTAATACGGTGGCGGTCGTTTTGGCGGTATGACCAGTGTTCCATTGTCGTCCAGGAACTTTCCATCAGTCGTTACACCATGGGTTCTGCGCACCGACTTGAATCGTATCGGATGTTCATCCATCAGCGGAATCGATCGTGGCACCCATTGCCAGCCGCCCGCATTGTAGGGAAAGCTCCCCTGCTCCCTGGTCACGGGAAGTGCTCCATAGGCCCTGTTTGCCGTAACCTTCCATAAGCTGGTACCAGTGTCGATTATGGCCTCATCTGCCGTCACGCCACGTAGCAGGAATCCGCTCTGATAACTGTGCCGGGCAACGGGCTTGTGTTCGCCCCAATGCCAGACCACGACCGCAATTACGTTTTTGCCTGCGAGCAGGTACAGCGCGAGGTCGACATCCTCGTAAAGCCAGTGCATCAGATCGGAGCGCTGTGCCCCGCCAGTAAGGAGACCCCGTTCACATAGAGGCGGTAGCGGTTATCCGCTGAAACCTGAACCCGGAACTGCTTCGGTACTGCCTGTAAATCAAAGGTCTTGCGAAAGCGGTATACGCCGTATTCATGTCCGGTAATGCCCGGATGAGCTACCCAGCTTGCGGGCTGTGATTCCTGCGCATCAAGGGCAAACGACGCCAATAGCAGGAGGCCTGCAGCAAAGGGGACTATCTTGCGAAAGGAAAAATCTTCCCTGGCCTGGATAATGCCACGACCAATTAAATGTTGATTTCCTGCACACCGCCACCCTTGCGGCTTTTCTCAATCCGAAAGCCCATCACGTGGCTTTCAACCGAGGCTGCAACGGTACTGGTCAACAGGCTTTCATCACGGTGGTAAACAGCATTCAACAGATCGCTGACAAAACGATAGTCACCGCCGCCATGGCCACTGTCTTCGTAACCCTTGACGTCAGAAATGGAAATGTCCCAGCTAAAGGCCTTGCGGGTCATGTAGTCCGTATAGGTAAAGGTATCCATGTCCCCGACCAGATCACCCCTGGTGCCCATCAGGCGGGTGCGCCGTCCGTGATAGCTGGTGAAACCATCCATATTGAAGGTGGCGGTCGCTCCACTGCGGAATTCCATCGCACAGGCCAGGTGTTCCGGTTGGTCATTCTCCATTTTGAAAGCACAACGACCATAATTGGTGGTCTTGAGCGAATGTAAAATCAATTCATCCAGTTTTTCCGGTTCATCATACGGAACCACCGGCATGATGGCATAGATACGCTCTTTATCCCGCATGTACATCTGCTTGGCCGAGTAAGCGCAATCCTCTTCTACGGCACAATCGAGGCAACGGTCGCCACTGCCCTCTGGTGCGTTTTCACGCTTGTAGAATGAAAGTCCCCCAAAACCGGTGATCTTGTCGCAGGGCTCATCCATGATCCAGCGCATGATGTCGAGATCATGGCAACTCTTGGCCAGGATTATTGGTGTGGTTACTGTTGAATCATGCCAGTTACCACGTACATAGGAATGCATCATGTGGCGCCACTCGACGGGTTCCATGTGTTGCATATTGACGATCCTTCCCAACTTGCCACTGAGCACGATGTCACGCATATCGATGAAGTACGGGGCGTAGCGAAGCACATGGGCTATACCAACAACCCGTCCTGTTTCCTGCTGCACCTTGAGGATTTCGCGGCATTCTGCCTCACTCTGTGCCATGGGTTTTTCGAGTAATACGTCGTAACCCAGCCTCATGGCCTGGATACAGGGTTCATGGTGCAGGTCGTCGGGCATGGAAACAATCACCATGTCGGCAAACTTGGGACGCTCCAGCACATGCTCCCAGGTTACAAAACGATTTTCATCGGGGATGTCATGTGTTTTGGCATGAAAGTCATTGCGCTCCACGATGGGTTCAGCAACGCCAACGATATCGAGATCATCGGGAAACCCGGCTGCATAATCGCCATACACCGTGCCACGGTTTCCGGCACCCAGCGTAATGGCTGTCAACGGGCGGTCAAAATTGTTGACCGAATCCTTGTAGCCGGAGCCCCATACCCTGGAGTTGAGTGCGCTTAACGCGACTGCCCCGCCCGCCACGATGCCGAGGCGTACCAGGGCTTCTCTGCGTGTAACTTTTTCCATGACTATTCTTCTCCCGAACTGTCGTCATACTTCGTTCGTAAGTTGTTTAACTTAACATGAAGAGCCTGGCGAATATCCGCCTGCGCAGGTTCATCATAAATATTTTTCATTTCGCCTGGATCGGTTTGCAGGTCGTACATTTCCCAGTGATCCATACCGACATCCTTGAACCGTATCAACTTGTGTGTGCTGGTTCGAACACCGTACTGTTTGGCGACATTGTGGGTACTTTCGATGCCCTGATGGTAATGGTAATACAAGCTGTCCCGCCCGAGAGCTCTGGTCTCTCCTGTCATCAGGCCTTTCAATGAAATTCCCTGCATATCAGCTGGTATGGGCACCCCTGCAAAGTCGAGCAGGGTCGGTGCATAGTCAATATTCTGGACCATTTCTTCGACAACACGACCCGCTTCCATTCCGGCGGGGTAACGGACCACCAGGGGCGTTCGCATGCTCTCCTCGTACATGTAGCGTTTGTCGAACCAGCCATGTTCACCAATGTAAAAGCCCTGGTCTGAGGTGTACACAACGATCGTATTCTCAGCGAGACCTGCCTCATCGAGATAGTCCAGCACCCGCCCGATGTTGCGGTCCATCGAGTGAACAGTACCCAGGTACTCATGCATATAACGGCGATATTTCCATTCGATTAATGCTTTCGGGTCGTGCTTTACCCTTTGATATTCCTTGTTGGCCTCAGTGTAGTACGCATCCCACCTGGCCTTCTGCTGATCCGACATGCGGCCGTAAAACCCGTTGGTCCAATACTCGGCCCAACCGTCGGCCGTGTCTTCCAGATCACCCTCATACTCATGTTGTTCCAGTTTGAGATCATAGGACAGGTACATGTCGTTGATTTCCAGTTCCTGGGCAGCGGCGCCCGGACGCCCTGCGTAGCTGTCGTAGAAATTATCGGGCACCTCGAAGTCAGAGGTGTCGATTACGCCCAACTCATCAACGTCCGGCATCCAGTTGCGGTGCGGGGCCTTGTGGTTGAAGATCAGCAGGAACGGCTTTTCCTCGTCCCGGTTTTGCAGGAAGTTCAGGGCCAGATCGGTGGTTTTGGTGGTAACGTATTCACCATCGTAACGATTCTCCAATTCGACTTCGATCACCCGACCGGTTTCACCTTCGACTGCAACTTCGGTCGTCGTGGCGGAGGCAATATTTGTGATGAATTCGGGCGAGTAGTATTGCCCCTGACCACGCAATATCTCCCAGTAGTCAAAGCCAACCGGCTTTGAACCCAAATGCCATTTGCCAACAACGGCGGTGGTGTAACCTGCTCCCTGCAGGATCTGCGGGTAGCTAGGTTGACTGCCGTCAAACCGATCCTGATTGTTTCGAAATCCATTTATGTGACTGTGCTTGCCGGTCAGCATGATCGCCCGCGAAGGGCCACAGATGGAATTGGCAACGAATGATTCCCGAAACATCACACCCTCGTTGGCGATGCGGTCTATGTTGGGTGTTTGTATCAGGGTACTGCCATAGGCGCTGATGGCGCGCTCGGAGTGGTCATCGGACATGATGAACAGGATGTTGGGCCGGGCCTCCTTCCTTTCCTCAGGGGGCTCTTTGGTACAGCCTATCGTCAATGCCACGATTGCCGTCAGGGCCACCAACGCGAAGACGTTTTTCCGGACATTTCCTCGTAGGGTCGCTTTCATTTTTATTAATTGCTGCCCGTACGATCAATTGTGATTAAATATGTTTATTACTGAGGGGAAAGTCAATTAAATGCCGAAATAATCGGCCGAGACCCGGGTAAGCAGGGAACAACTGAAAATGAACGAAACAAGAATCACATTGGGACTATTGTCCGTCCTTTTCATTGCCGCATTGGTTGGTTGTGCAGAAGAATACTATTCTGAAAAGGAAGAAGAAAATCGTACTTTTGTATACACAATGACTGAGAAACCAACCGCCTACCAGGAAGCGGATCGATTGGGGATATGGTTTCCTGCTTCCGATTTCGAGGCTCTGGGATTGTATCTTTATCCTGATCAATCAATAGAAATAGATGTGAAAAATATTAAAGGCAATACACAGCCCAGTTTATTGGTCGGCACCTATTCCAGATACAAATACGACGATATACCTACTGTTTATGATCTGACCGTCGGAAGCAACACGATCACCGATCCACTGGGTGGTTTGCTCTACCTGAGATTTGTTACAGAGGACATTCCATCCGCAGAAGTTGAAGTAAGTTTCAACGGTGGAAGTCCCATTCCCTCATACGTTTTGGGAAAATCAACGCATGAAGAGTGGTTGGAAACGCTGGAAAAAATGACCTATGAAGATGTTCAATTTATCAGCAACAGAACCATGGTTATCGTTAGCAAGGCAACCGCTTTGAAATACAAACATCAGGATCAGGATTCCATGTTAAGAACACTGGATAAGGTCTACGACATAGAAGACTACATCAGTGGAATTGATGCTTCATCTGATCTTCACAAACCCAACGTGCACAAGATTCTTATCACGGAATTAACCGAAAAAGATCTCGATTTTAGTCTGGCGGCCGAAGCACACCGCATATTGGTTCCAACCAAGGCCCTGAAAAACATCATGGAACCCGCCCATGCCGCTTCGGCAGCCTGGGGTTTGTGGCACGAAATGGGTCACCACCACCAGGCGTTGAATTGGGACTGGGATGAAGTGGATGAAGTGACCGTCAATATTTACTCCCTTGCGTGTTTATATGCTTTTAACGGAACCATTACCTGGCTGAAGGGCAATCAAATCTGGGATGTTCTTGCGGAATATTTTAATTCACCCATTGAAGAACGAAACTTCAACAAGGATAAAACCATCAGGGGTAAGGGAAGGTTGGCGATGTTTCGGCAACTCTGGATGGCCTTCGGTGACGAGTTCTATATCAAAGTTCATCAACTGGCACGGGAAGATAATGCAAAGCCTGACCCAAGAGTAAAACCGAGATATGAAAGTACCGGAGATGAACAGATGGCGCACTTCATGTTGCTGTCATCTGAAGCCAGCGGGTTCAACCTTGCAACCTTTTTCAGGGAATGGGGTTTCATACTTCCTCAGAGAGATTATGATGCTTTGGAAGCATTGAATCTGCCGGACCCGGAAATAGATCTGATCTCATTGAGGGAGTAAGGAGTTCAGGCCTGGCAGCACCAGTGGGGAAAAACCGGATCAAGGGGTGCAATGACCCTGGGTTTCACACCGGTTCACGCCGTATGCTGCGTACAAGGAACCAGATACCCAGTGCACCGATCGTCAGCAGCGTCACGGCTGCAACAGTTTGACCGTAAACCGCATAACCCACGCCGAATAACAACGCGTAGACGGACAGGCAACCCACGAATACATTGAGCAGTGCCACCGGAATATTATCGCCAGCGCCACTGTCATCTGACACCGGCAGACGTTTCCTGACAGCCGACCAACCCGGCCCCTGTGGCCGTAGCTCACGGTAGAAATTTTCAAGCACTTCCCCGTCGGTGCGCGGTCCGACGAAAGCCGCTATGACCCAGGCTGCGGTCGTCACCCCAATAGCGGAGACCAGTTTCAGGTACGCCGACCAGCCTGGCAGGTCGGCAAACTGGAAATAGAGCG
Source organism: Lysobacterales bacterium (assembly GCA_014238945.1). Classification (GTDB taxonomy): domain Bacteria; phylum Pseudomonadota; class Gammaproteobacteria; order Xanthomonadales; family SZUA-36; genus SZUA-36. The sequence continues at coordinate 21,229 of JABAAB010000026.1, read as the reverse complement.
CCGCAAGAAATGAGACGACCATGGCCACAATTTCGCTGGCTGCATTGATACGCCACCAGAACCACCGCAACAGGAACAGCAAGCCGGTGCCTGCTCCCACCGACAGCAGGATATGAAACGCCTGCAGCGCACTTTCCAGGAACAGGGCAAATATACCGGCCGAGACCATCAGTGCCATCGTCGCTAAACGGCCCACAAACACCAGACGATTTTCGGGTGCATCCGGGTTAACAAAGCGTTTGTAAACGTCATTGACCACGTAGGAAGCGCCCCAGTTGAGTTGTGAAGACATCGTCGACATGTAGGCCGCGATCAGCGAAGCAAAAACCAGACCCAGTAACCCACTGGGTAAAAATGTCAGCATTGCCGGATAGGCCATGTCATGCCCTACCACGTCCGCATCAACATGCGGAAAGGCGGTTCGGATGGAATCCAGATCTGGAAACACCACCAGTGATGCGAGCGCGACCAGTATCCATGGCCACGGACGAATCGCGTAATGGGCGATCTGGAACAACAAAACGGCACCAATGGCGTTGCGCTCATTACGCGCAGCGAGCATTCTTTGCGCAACGTAGCCACCTCCGCCCGGTTCTGATCCCGGGTACCAGACACTCCACCATTGCACGGCAAGTGGAATGATGAAGACAGCCAGGGCCACCTCCATATTCGAAAAATCCGGGATGAAGCTGAGTTTCGACACGACGTCGGGGTGAACGAGCAGGTTTTGCAAACCGTTCACTTCCGGCAAATTGAGAGCCACCGAGGCGGCCAGTATGGCACCGGTCATTGAAATCACAAACAGGATGAGGTCGGTCAAAACAATACCGATAAATCCGCCAAGCGTGCTGAATACCAGCGTGACAGTGCCCGCTATGAGGAGGGTTTGTATGGGCGAGAATCCGAGCATAACTGCGGCAATCTTGATGGCTGCGAGTGATACAAGTGCCATGGTCATGATATTGAAGAACACGCCAAGGTACACCGCCCGGAATGCACGAAGGAAAACGGCGGCACGTCCACTGTAGCGCAGTTCGTAAAACTCCAGGTCGGTCATCGCCCCGGATCGTCTCCAGAGTCGCGCATAAAGAAAACAGGTAAACATCCCGGTGATCAGAAAGGCCCACCAGATCCAGTTTCCGGAAACCCCGTTGGTTCTTACGATTTCGGCTACGAGGTTTGGCGTGTCCGTGGAAAATGTCGTTGCGACCATGGATGTACCCAACAGCCACCAGGGCATGGTTCGTCCTGACAGGAAATAGGTATTGCTGCTGGTACCGGCACGCCGGCTGACCAGGACACCGATGGCCAGCACGACGATTAGAATCGAGGCTACAATGATCCAGTCAAGTGTGTCGAGTCTTACCATTTGCAATTCCTCTTATGTGGTCTTGGAGGTGCCGATACTTTCAACCACTGAACACTTTGTCGGTGCAGGGTACCCATCTGAAAGCAGCAGTACATTTACAGATAAATATAAAGTGCGGTAAACCCGATACAGATTTTTCAGTACACATCAATACCAGTCATTTTCAGTCACATTTGGCAAACACTGCCAGACGAAACCGTCTGTGGAATACCGATTGAACCCCTTTACTGCAGCAGGGGCCGCCGACTACCAGGCGACACCGTAGTCTTCACCATAATCGCTGGCCCCACCCCACATCGTACCGTTCTCGCGATCGAAGTAAATGGCCGTGATAGGACTGTAGGTGCGATTGACCGTTTTCACCTCGTAACCCATATTTTTAAGTTCGCTGCGTACCGATTCAAACACCCGCCGGGTAAGGTCCAGGCGGCCGGGCTCGGCGGTGTGTGCGCCGAAAGAGCTTTGCATCTGGTAACTGGTGATATTGTGGGCTTCGACGGATTGCTGCACGTTCATGCCGAATTCAACCACGTTCAGAAAAAACTGCAACAGGTTCTGATCCTGGGTGTCTCCGCCCTGGACTGAAAATGCCATGAAAGGCTTGCCGTCTTTCAATGCCAGACTGGGGGTCAATGTCGCGCGTGGCCGCTGACCCGGTTGCACCACGTTGAAGGGATTAAGACCCTCGTGAAGCACAAAACTTTGCATACGCTGGCTCAGGCCAATACCGGTACGACCAGCGATAAACGCCGGAATCCAGCCACCGCTGGGGGTGATTGAAACCACCCAGCCCTCGGCATCGGCCGCCTGGATCGACGTGGTACCTGCCAGAAAGCTCTCATCGTCCGTCATCAGCCTGGCCTGCTGAAACCCGTCCGCACCTTCGGCCATAGCCACAGGTGGAACCGGTGTCCATTTCTCCAGCAGATCCAGGAATGGGTTCTCGTCGCCCTGGAAGGGGTACGGGTCACCGGGTTTGGTATTCGCGTTGTTGCGTTCCCAGTCGATCTGCCCACGGCGTTGTTTTGCGTACGACTTGGACAACAAGCCCTCGATGGGCTCAGCCGGTGGCACGTAGGGGTCGCCGTAGTAAAAATCACGGTCGGCAAAAGCCAGGTTCATGGCCTGGTACAAGGTGTGTATATAAGGTGCACTGTTGTAACCCATGGATTTGAGGTCGATGTCCTCGAGAATATTCAGGGCCTGCAGCAACACCGGGCCCTGTACCCAACTGGTGAGTTTATGAACCTCGATTCCCTTGTAGGTCGTGGTCACGGAGTCTTCGATATATACCTGCCAGCGATCGAGATCCTCCATGGTCATCAGTCCGCCATACTCGGACGACGCCCGGATCAATTCCCGGGCGATATCACCACGGTAAAAACGGTCATAGGCTGCGTAAATGGCCTCCTTGCGGGTTTTGCCCCCGGCCAGCGCCTGTTTTTCGGTCTCGACCAGTTTTTCCAGGGTCTCCAGCAGATCGGGCTGTCTGAATATCTCACCCGCTTTGGGCGCTGCACGCTGTGTGCCGTCATCCCCGTTCAAATGAGGTAAAAATACATTGGACGAATACGACCATTTGCTGAGTGTTTCCCTGCGGCTTTCCATATTGTCGGCTTGTGAGCGTTCGATCGGATAACCCTCGGCCATTTCCATTGCCGGTCCCAACACATCGGCCAGGCTGAGTTTTCCATACGCGGCCAGCATCACCATCAACCCGCCGGGTGTTCCCGGGGTTACCGCGGCCAGAGGTCCGTACTCGGGTGGGTAGAGCATGCCCTGGTCTTTAAAATATTTGGCTGTGGCACCAGTGGGTGCGACGCCCAGTGCGTTGATGCCCTTAACCTGGCCGGTGTTCGGGTTGTAAATCAGGGCCTGGGTTTCTCCACCCCATCCCAGTGTGTCCCACATGGTCGATGTTGCCGCCAACATGGCGCAGGCCGCGTCCACCGCGTTGCCACCCCTGGCAAATATTATTCCACCCGCAGTCGCCGCCAGTGGCTTGCCGGTCACGGCGACCCAGTGTTTTCCATGCAGGACCGGTTTGACGGTTTTTTGTGCCGCAACTGTTCCGGTATGACCCAGCACGGCCAGGCAACAGATAGCGGAGAAGATGATCCGTCGGGCGGAGTTTGAAAAGTAATAAAATGCTGACACGATGTTTCCCCTGACTGTTTGTTGCCAAGCCTATCAATGATCCGGGGTGGGGGCCAATTTGCAGTGATCTGAACCGGAAAACCTACATGGCTCGGAAAACAGTCAGAACACCCCAGTATCTAAACACTGAATGCAGTGGTGTCGGGACACATCGCTGGGAAAGAGGGTCCCGGTTTTTTCTCCCCTACAATAGGCCACTCACAAAAAACACCAGTGGTATGGTGAACACGGATGCCATGATGGTCGCCAACACCAGTTTCGCCGCGAGGCGGGCATTGGCACCGTATTCATAACACAATACAACAGTCAGCGAAATCGCGGGCATGGCTCCCTCAAGTGCCAAAACTTCGATTTCCCAATGTCGCAGGTTCATCAAATGGGCCGGTGGCATCATCAGTAGTGGTATCAAAACCAAGTTGACAAAAATGACACAGGCGGCGAGGCCTCTGACCCCCTTTAAATCATCCAACTGCAGTAACAGTCCAAGTGTCAACAGAACCATCAGTGTGTTGCCTGCGCTAATCAGCCTGAATCCGTCGAGAAGACTGTGGGTAATAGAATTGTCGTGTTCGGTGAAATTGGCGAACACAATTCCCGCGACCAGCGCAATGAATATCGGAGAGTGAAAATAGCCCAGGGCTGCCTTTCGCCTCTCCTGGAAAGACAATTCACTGGCCCCGTAATACAATGCAATCGGTGTTCCACCGGTAATAATTACTGGCAGCCTTCCGAGCGAACTGATCACCACGGTTTCGATGACCATCTCTTTATCGACCGGAAAAAGCTCGCTGATCAAAGGGACACCCAGGACCGACGAACTGCTAAAGCCGCAGACGAGGATCACCGGGGCGGTACTGGGGCCATCAAGCCGAAAAGCCTTTGCCAGTAACCATCCGATCCCAAGACACACGACACTTGAGCTCATCAACAGAAGCGTCATCTTGCCATAGTCCCAAGTGAAATTCGCATGGATCAGCGTGACGAAGATGAGCGCTGGCAAAGTCACCTTCACGATGAGCGTGGGGCACATCCGGCCGTACTCTTCTTTGAGAACTCCGTGACGCTTGAGCATCATAATGCCAAAGATCAACATCAGCAGGACGCCGATAGATGAGAATGCCCGGAGTTGGATATCCATATTCCGTTATTCGCCCGTTTACACTCGAAAATTGACGTACCGAAAAAAGATCAAGCCATTTGTAAATTCTTCTTGTGCCGGGTCTAGTTGACATAATTTGGGTACAAGGAGAACCAATACACTTTTCCATGAAACCCCCGAAGAGTATCCGGGGTGGATATCCGGTTCTGCTGCGCAATATTGGATTCCCGCGCCGCATCGTCCATACTCAGTTCATCCTGTGTACAGATTGAGTCCTTAAGAATTCGCAATCAAACCCCTGCGAGGAGATCGCCATGAAGATTATCGTTGTGGGTGCCACCGGCACCGTTGGAAAAACCGCCGTCGAAGCCTTGTCAGGCCGGCATGACATCATCCGTGTTGGCAGATCCAGTGGTGATGTGAAGATGAATATTGAAGACACCGCAAGTATTCGCGCCATGTATCAACAGATTGGAAAAGTTGACGCCGTGGTGAGCGCCGTAGGACATGTTCATTTTGGGCCCGTACACGAAATGACCGGTGAGCAGTTCATGCAGGGCATCACGGGCAAATTGATGCCGCAGGTAAACCTGGTGCTGGAGGGTTTCGCCTACATGAATGACGGGGGCTCATTCACAGTGACCAGCGGTGTGACCAACCGCGACCCAATTCGCGGAGGTTCCGCTGCTGCTGCCGCCAATGGCGCCCTCGATGGCTTCGTTGCCGGAGCCGCTGTCGATATGCCCCGTGGTATCCGCATCAACGCGGTCAGCCCCGAAGTTCTTGAGGCGAGCCGGGAGGCGTTTGATGGCTACTTTCCCGGGCATCACCACGTGTCCAACGAAGCCGTTGGCCTGGCCTATTGCAAAGCCGTGGAAGGATGCCTGAGTGGCCAGGTCATTATCGTGGAATAAATTGCCCTGGCCGGGTGGCCCGATCAGAGCCATGCCTGATCGGTCTGATTGCAGGTAAACAGGGCGAGATCAACTCTGCGCTCAGAGCTGTTTCATTGCCAGGCTGGCGGCTCTTGCACCTTCGCTCAACGCCCTGGTATTACTCATATAACCAGTCAATTCGGAATGGCCGAACTGTATTCGACCAAAACCCTTTTTGATGACTTCACGGGGCGCGTCCTGACCGTTCCTGCCAAAGTGGAAACCTGGCTGAGGTGAAATATAGGCATGTCCCCAGCGATTCAAAACAATTCCGGCGATGTCATCCTTGGCCCGAAAACCATAAGCCGAAAACATGTCGGTCATTTGCCGGACAATCTCCGTCTCGTAGTCCGCATAAGACTTGCTCAGTAGTTCTGCACGCCCAATTGCGCCTTGTTCCCGGGCTGAATGGCCAGGATTATTGAACGGCACGTAGAAGGTCATGACCGCCGGCTTGTCGGGGTCAAATGGCTGTGTCGACTCACCCGTAATCATGGGTCTTCTGATCGCGAAAAATCGACCAAATCCTTCGAACCAGCGAGCAGACGAAATGCCAAGTTTGTCCAGGAAACGCCAGTTTCTCAAGGCAACATTCACCACCAGGATGGGTGAATGATGAAATTGTCTGTAGGCCTCGAGCAAAGGCTCGGGCATGTCACTGACAATGTTGCGGGCAACCCATCCACCGATGGACATGACCACAGACCTGGCTTTCACTCTCCGCACCTTGCCGTCCTGATGATAGGTCACGTTGACGTAATCGGAAGTCTCTGCAGGTCCCGCATGGCTGACATCAATGGCTGTCGCATTCAGTCGCACGTTGAGAGAATTCTCGGCGCGATCCAATGCCGGGAAATTTATGCGTTTAAACAGGATGTCTTCAAAAGACTTTCCACCCTCAATGCTATCCGGTATCAGGTACTTAACGATATGCCTGATTATCCCGGTATTTCCACCGGGAAAACTGTAACCGGTCTCTTTGTTACCTTCGAATGAGTAGTGCACATTTGTTCCGGGCATTTCCAATAACTTCGCAGAGTATGCCGAGTAAACATCTGCGCCCACACCACCCATCGAAATGGCCAGTATCGGGTCGAAGTATTCTGTGACCCCGGGGCTATACCCCATCACGTCTTCCAAAAGCTCTTTGTAGGACATGCTGTCGAGCCATCGATCCAGATCTTCGCCCGTGTAATACTCCTGCTTGTCGGCAAACGCGCGATTCAATTCTTCCTTGAAGCTATCTGACCAGGGCAATCTGGCCAACTTGTCTGCTCGCGGGTTTATGACCCAGGGAGTCTCAGCACCCGCGCCCAGGAAATAACCGGTGTCATAGCGCTCTTCTTCCCAATACACACCGAAAAAATGTTCCAGCGGCGCTTTCACGGCTGTTTTACCGCTATCCGGGGAAAGAAAATCGTATTCAAACGGGAGGCCGGTATCCCGGTATATGTTCGCTATGAGGCCATCACTGTCTTTAGCCGGAGGGACGAAATCGTTAGAGCCCTGTGGTCCGTATAACCTGTAACCATCCACATCGAATTCGTTCTGTTTTGCTTCGCCTCCATAAACAGGGTGGTTCTCCAGAACAAGACACTTCTTTGCCTGCCCCTGTTCCTTATGGAACTGATATGCAGCACCGAAACCGGAAAAGCCACCGCCGATGATGACCATGTCATACACTTCGCCAGTATCGTCAACATCTTTGATCATCGACCGGGTGAGCCCGTCCCGGATCAAATGCGCGGCATCCCTTACAGAGGCCACATTTCCATTGGAATTGGCATAATCGCCGACACCACCAAAACCGGTCCAGGGATCGCTGAAAACTCCGACCGGTTTTCGCTGCGCTGCCAATCCCGGTGCTGCTGAGCCCAGCAGTGCTGCCCCCATGCCAACCAGGGTCCCGTTTACGAAATCTCTTCGGGAAATCCTGGGTGACAATCCTGAATCGTCATTCCTCGTTTTTTGTTCGGTTTTCTCTTTGGTCATCATTGGAGCCGTTTATTTAAGCGGACTTTGGGCTGATGATAATCTGAACAGCAACCATTAGTCCGTTTACACGCTTATGGAACGCCAGTTCCCAGGCCGCATTCCATCGCCACAAATACCTGCGCCATTAAACCTCACTGTATGCAGACAAGCAATTTCTGGATTTTATCCACCGGCTTTTTGCCGAACGAAAACTCGTAGTCTGTACCGTTGGCAGTTAATTTCATTTTGCTGGCCCGTTGTGCCGTCAATGCGGCCAATGCGTCCATCTCCAACGGGAATTTCGTGATTGCGAATGCCGTGATCGTATAGCCATTGGCACCTCTGGCTGTTGGGCTTGAATCGGTAAAGTCATTATCTTCAGTTTTCAAAGCTGCATCGCCAATGACGTCCTCCGTCGTAACCAGTTCATAGGTCGAATTGTCTGCCAGCAATATCGAAAGTGTGGAACCTGCGGGAATGACCAGCAGGGTATCCAGATCTTCTTTGGTTGGCCGCATATCCAGGCTTTTCTCCACCCCGATCACTTGCAAGCCAAAATATTTTTGATCGCCCTCCGAGACCCCTGCCATCGCAGCATACGGTGGCGTAAGAATGGTTCGGTTCCTGACCCATCGCGTCCAGCGTACGGGCTCCCCCGTGCTGTAACTGACCGTATCTGTCAACCATTTGCACTTGGCGGCACTCGATACCGCCGATCCAAAGCTCATAAAAACAACAACTGATAATACAATTATTTTTTCATACTCATGTCCTGTCCTGCTGAGTTCGTCTGCATGCGTAAATGATCTACGGCTTTCCTCATTCGAGGCACTTCAATGCATTCTGAATCTTGAGGTTTGATTCCTTGTTCCACCGCACCGTTTCGTATTGAGTGTTACGCGTGCCCAGCGTGTAATACCGGTCTCGACCCTCAACGCGAAGACTTGTCACTGCAGATCTGTTCAGCAGAGCCAGCGCTGCCTCATCCAGCAGATATCGGATGGACACATACCCGTCAACCATATAGTCGGGGCTGACAACCGCTTCGGCACCGGTTTCTGATTCGAGCGCTTTCATGGCCATTTTGGCCATAAACCCACCAGCTCCTTTTAGTTTCTTTTGCTCGAAAGGCTGCGTGTAATTGGCACGCTCGCGTATCCGCTCGGTGGTTTCCAGCACCAGGGTTGAATTGTCGTCCAGCATTAGTTCCAATGTGGATCCGGAAGGGATGATCAGCGATTCACCTGACAGGTAATCCAGGAAATCCCGATAGTCCTGATTTTCAGGCGGGCCTTCCAGTTGCTCGATCTCTGCTTTGTAACGGCGAGCGGCACCCATGTCGACGTAATCTTCCAACTCATCCTCGTCCATGGTCGCAACCGCCTGCGCCCTGATTTCATCTGGAAATGGAAAGTAGTCGATGACGCCAATCTTCACGGCAAGATACCGTTCATCTCCTTTTGCAATGGCAGATACCGATCCAATGTTATCTCCCCCACTGAACATCGTGGCAACCTTATCTCATTTCGTTTGCGTGTATTTTTCACTGGTGACGGGATCCACACGCTGCACCTCATACTGACAGGCCGCCGCTTCTGCATGTTGCAGACCGAACACCATCGGGAGTACAGCTATCGCAATAAAAACATTTCTCTTTTTCATTTCATTCCTTTTATCTTCCGCCGAACGCATTCGACAGCATCCTTGATATCGTCACGACTGTTCTTGAGTTTTTGTGTGTTCAATGCGCGCGCCAACCGTCGGCTGACTCCGAGACTCGTTTTGTAAGCTGCAAGCCTGTCCGAAAAATCCTTCGATGCAATGATCCATAGGAATCTTGTTATCACTGGAACACCAGATCAACACCCTGGCCTCAGGAAACCACATTCGACGCAGGGCGATAGATCTTGTGTAGATACCAGGTCACAACACCGGGTGCGGCGATTGCCTGTAGTGAGAAAAACAACAACGTGACCCAACCGCTCCATTCGACTGCCTCTCCATGTTGCAGCAACCACTGGTCTCCGATGGGGCCAGAGGAAAAAACCACGGCCGCAACCATGTTCCAACCAAAGTGAAGGCCAGTGGGGGCATACAGGGATTTGGTTTTTGCATAAGCGAATGCAAACATCCAACCGCCACAACCCGTAACCAGTAATATATAGATCATCAATACGATGCGAGAACCAAACACTTCGTAACTGAACCAGTGGTATACCCCAAATATCAATGAACTGAGCAGGCAGGCTTTTACAACGCCAATGTACCTGATAAGCAAGTAGAGAATGGCACCACGGAACAACAATTCTTCGAAGATGACAGCCCTCAAAATCCAAAAAGAGCCACTCAACATCTGGCTCAGTTCATAGTCCGGGTTCAGCTGGTAGCCAATCTCTTTGAAGTGGGCTTGCCAGGTAAAGTTGATAACGGCAATGACTGCCATGAACAACATTCCAGCAAGAAATTCCACTATTCTGCGTTGATTTGGAACGATGCCCAGCACGGTAAGTGGTTCGCGTACGGTTGCCCGAAGCAAGAGCCACGAAAGAAGGAATGTAACCAGAATACCAATCATTAGTTGTTCTCGTTGTTGAATGGCAGGCGAATGAGTTCGCCAAAGATGGAGTCAGACAGTGGCCAGTATCTCATGAACACGTGGTCAGAATAAGTGTAGCAACCGAGATTGCGATAAGTGCTGTTCAGGATCCATTTTTGGGCCGGTGTTGGTGCAGGTAAATTCGGAGAAACAAACTTCATAGTCAGGCCTGTTTGTATTTTGCATTTCTGGAAAGTTTTGCCGGCATTGCTTTGCATTCTGCAACGCCAGGCAGGAAATCAACACGTCGAATTGCACAGTTTGGTGCCCCATGCCCGCCACTCACAAGGGTTAGCGTGCTTTGGCACGAGGATTGCATCTATTCAGCCATGATTCGAATCAGCAAGAGACATTTAACATGACGCAAGGATTAACCAGTTTGACCGTTGGTCTGCTGTTACTGACCGCGACTGCTGCCGTTTCGGCGGCGGATCCTTTTGAAACTTGTCCTTCACAGGCATTTCTCATTCAGGACACTACACCCCGAATATACGGCGTCGATCTGGCCACAGGCTATGTCACGCTTTTGTCCGATCACCTCGGCACCAGCGACCGCTACAACGGGGCTGGATTCAACTACGCAGATGCATTTATTTATGGCTGGAGCTACGAACATCGTACTCTGGCACGCCTGGGTAGCGACTTCCAACTGGAGCCCCTGACGTTGACGCCGGCACTGGACGAGAACTACTACGTAGGTGACGTGACCACAGATGGAAGTGCCTACTACAACTATAAGAAAGGTCTTAACGCTACTCATGGACTGTGGAGAACCTCCCTGGACGAGGGCTCAATTGACTATCTGCAACCCGAACGTATCATCAACGGCGATCTACTGAAGTTGTCCATCTTTGACATGGCGTTTCACCCGGGTAATGGCCAGCTATATTCCGTAACCAACCAGGGCGGACTTGTCATAATCAACCCAGCAACCGGCGAGTACACACTTACAGCAAACGTGGCCGAGTCGGGGACTTACGGCGCCGTCTACTTCGATGTGGAAGCGTTTTTCTACATCAGCCGTAATTCTGACGGAAATATATTCCGGATTGATGTCAGCGCGGAGACACCGGCCGCTACTTCTTTCGCCCTGGGGCCGAACTCAGGGAACAATGATGGTGCACGATGCGCACTTGCACCAGTGATCAGCGAAGAGACCAGTACCATTGATTTTGGCGACGCGCCCGACAGCTACGGAACTTCATTAACTGCCAACGGTGCCCGACACAACACCGAAGACTCCACGCTATGGCTCGGGACGGAGATTGACGCCGAGCCACAGGCCTGGTTGCCACCACTGTCGGATGAAACACAAGGCAAAGTTGACGAAGACGGCGTGGTTTTCATTACGCCCCTTGTGGGTCAGGAGACAGCCCTCATCGAAGTGGAAGCGCAGGGATCGGGTTACCTCAATGCCTGGATTGACCTGGACCGCGATGGTAGTTTCTCCAGCTCAGAATGGATTATCTCGGGTTATCCGATGAACAGCGAGACCCTGGTCATTCCGGTGGCGCTGTCCAAGGCTGTGGAGTCCGGAAATTCCTGGGCACGCTTTCGCTATTCCTCAAATGCATACATTGAACCCGGTGGCGGTGTCGCCGATGGTGAAGTGGAAGATTACCCGGTGCTGTTGTTCGGGCGCCAGGTCACCAGCAACTACTACCCCAGTTCCAATGGCTACGTCACGCTAGCCTTCGAGGATCTTTGGCCGGCGGTTGGTGACTATGATTTGAACGACCTGGTGATGTTTTACCGTACCGTCATCAACACAGTTACCTACTATGGTCAGCCAGAAGAGGCGATCATTGACTCCATTCAGGTTGAGGGCGAGGTGACAGCCATTGGTGCATCCCTGCACAGTGGCTTTGCGGTGGAATTGACCGGCGTGCCACGTTCGGCAGTCGACCCTGAAGGCTTATCACTCAGTATTGGAGGCGTATCCGCCGGGCACGTAGTGCTTGAGGAAGATGCAGGCTACGAAAACGCCGTTCTCATCATCTACGAGGACGCCTGGGACCACGTGAACTCCCATGAAGGTTGTATTTTCTACAGGACGCAGGACAGTTGCGGCGGAACCGCGCCAGGCAGTCAGTTCAGTCTGCTGGTGCCGCTCAAGGATGAAGTTCCAGCCACTAATTTGGACGACCAACTGCTGAATCCGTTCATATTCCGCACAAACTCACGCCGCATGGAGATCCATCTCAAGAACAAGCCACCGACGGCGAAGGCATACATGGAAGCCTTTGGCGAAGTGGATGATGCGTCCATTCCCGGTTCCGGGGTGTATTACCAGACCGCAACGGGTCTGCCGTGGGCCCTGGTGATCGGTGAAGCCTGGTCACATCCGGAAGAAGCAAGGGACCTGGTGGCGACCTACCCGGACTTCATCCCCTATGTCACAAGCAATGGCGTCAACAATGTCGACTGGCATCTGAAAGAAAAAGCCGTTGCTCACAAGCTTTATGAGGAATAGAGCCATGCAAAGAATCAATCACACCATTTCTCTTTTGGCCACCGCAACGGTATGCCTTTTGCTCGGAGCCTGCATCAGCAGTCCGCTTCCCGGTGGGACGGTAGGGGCCTTATATCAATGGGTTGATCTGGAAACTCCCGTCGTCACGACGCAAGGCGTCAGAAATCCAATCAAGTTTGGATTTTTCGATGGCGACTTCAACCTCTCTAACCTGTCTATTGAAAACCCGGAGTTGTCCAGCACAGATGATTATCCCTGGCTGTTCGAAGCCTGTAATAAAGAACAATGCTACTCCATGGTCCTGTTTTCCAATGACTTCAAACGGGAATTTGCAGGCAAGCTTTCAGGTGAGGTATCCATGAGTGTTTTATCCACCCTCATGGCGAACGAAGTCAAAGGCCTGCCCGCCGATAAGGTTCGGTCGGCACTTGACACCCTTAGCGCTGAACTTTCCCATGATGGCGTAACGGATTATGCGGCGTTTATAGCGCTCGACCCGCGACGGTTACCGATGAGCCGCGAAAAGCTGCTCTACCCGGCCCTGTATGACGAAGCAGTGGCACTGCATCATTCTCAGCCGGCCGCCACGGTCCAAACCCTCCTGGGTAAGGAAGTCGAGAAAACGGCCAGCCTCGAGGTATCTTCGGATTTTGCATTTGACAGTTCCTGGCAGCTGATTGTCGACGTCGATCTCTATTCCTGGCGCAATACACCAGCATATCTCCTGCTGTGCAGCGATTTTGAAGCGAGTGGAGGTGTATACACTGTGGACTACTCCAGCTGTCCGTTGAAAACGCCGCTGCCCTCAGGCGACTGGATGGGGGAAGTCAAACTTACGCGTAAGGTGGAGGAATTAATCGTGGTTATCATGCCGTTACAGAATCCGAACGACCCGGACTATACGCTTTGGCAACGAGCGATTGACGGAGAAATGCTCATTTTGAGGTAATGGCATGGCCCGGCGCGTGTCCAAGTCGTACCGGCTTTACTTAAGGGCAATTACATAGAATCTTCCACACTTATAGAAAAAGGGAATCCCATATTGAAACATTTACATTATGTCCTGCTTTTGGTCGCCACATTCAATGTATCAGCACTGGACATAAATCCTGAATTAAGCGGTTCATGGTACAACCCGGCCCAGGACGGCCATGGCCTGAATGTGGCTACCCTGAATGAAGACCTGACACTGGTCTATTGGTATGTCTACCACACTGATGGCACACCGATGTTCCTGATCACTGTCGGTACAAATCAAGGCGACAGTACCTCGGGTACAACCTATTACAACACTGGAATGAAGTTTGGAGCGTTTGACCCGGATGATCGCGAACAGACCATCTGGGGATCATCCACGGTCACATTCCATGACTGTTACAGCGCAACACTTGAATACACCTCGGACGATCCCGCTTACGGAAGCGGATCGATACCAATGCAACGTCTCACCTTTGTCTCTGGAATAAAATGTTCTGAAAGCGCCTTGCACGGAACCTTCCATGCTTCATGGGCGGCTAACGGTGAAGTAGGGTTTGGTGTGGCGACTCTTTTTGAAAATGGCGACATGGCCTTTGGTGCAGCAAGTGATACCACTGCAGAAATTGGTCTGGGTCAATGGTGGGAGACCGGAACCAATACGTTTTCGTTTGAAGCCAATTCTTTTGTTGATACGGGCGAGGTAGAAATCATCACGGGCAGTGGTACCTTTGGTGCAGATGGACTAACCGCGTCATATACAGGAAATGGATTGTTGGTTGCGACCCCGGTTCCTTCATTTCAATACGATTTAAGCACACAGATGATGGCAGGAACCTATGTTGTTCAGGATATTTGGGGTACCAATGTCGGTGATGCCTCCGTCCTGAGTGATGGAACGGTCACGGGTTCAACCCTGGATGGCTGTGATTTCGATGGATCGTTTTCTGTACCAGATACTTTATTCAATCAGGCTTATCTGATTCTGGATGTAACAAACTGTGGTCTGACCACAGGTATCATCGGTTCAGCGACCTACAATAACAATCAGAACACGATATCCGTATTGGCCTCAGATGGTTTTGTTGGTTACTACTGGCTGCTACAGTAAATCTTAAATGGCGGGGAGGAGCCATCTGATTGAATTCGGAGATTATCTCTGCGCCCATGTAGAAAAAAGGAACAGCAAGCCGCACACTCAACCCATTAGACTCATCAGTTCCACCCCAGCAATTCCATCATTGACTGGTGCGTTACAGCAATTGGTTCGAATGAATATGAACGAAACAATACCCTATGTTACCGGGAAGATGCTCACGAGCCTGGAGATATCGACAGCAGAAGTGATACAGAGCATTGAAACACTGATAAGGAATTTCTCCAACGAATTGGCATGGAGTGCGCCCAAGGCAGTCATTTTGCCGGATGACGGTCGTTACATGATGGCGGCGCTGGCCGCGATGCAGGACCCTCCGGTTTTAGCCGTAAAATCCGTCGTACTGAACCCGGACAACCCTGAAAGGGGGCTACCCCAGATCAACGGACTGGTTACCATGCTCCACAGTGAAACCGGCCTCCCGCTCGCAATCCTGGACGGCAACTGGATCACCGCGGTTCGTACCGCGGGATTGAGCGCGGTGGCTGCAAGGCATATGGCCTGGAAGAATTCCTCGGTCGCCGCTTTTATTGGCTGCGGTGTGCAGGCACTCAGCCATTTGAAGGCATTCAGCGATATTTTCCCGCTTGAAGAAGTCAGGGTGTTTGGCCGTGGCAAGAAAAACATCGACAAGCTGTGTCGCTCTGCCCGGCGCATGTCACTGAAGCCAACGGTTTGCTCCAGCGGTCATGAGGCCATTCGTGATGCTGATTTAATCGTCAGCTCGATCACCTACTCGGCAAGCCTGAGTCCCTTTCTTGATGCCAACGAGTTGAAACCAGGTGCTTTTGCGTCAATCACCGACCTGGGCACACCCTGGATCAGGGACAGTTACCCGGCTTTCGACATGATCGTTATCGACGACCTGGCACAGGAAGCCTCCCAGCCCAACAAACTCGTGCCCCCTGAATACACTACGGGAGATTTATCCGGGTTGGTTCTCGGTGAATTTTCCGGACGCAATAACGAGCACGACCGCAACGCATTCATATTTCGCGGTCATGCACTGGGTGATCTGGCGCTGTCAGCCCTGGCATACAGGAAACTCGACGAACGATCAGAAGGGTGCTGACAACTTAATTGCCCGGACCCTGAAAAGCTGGCTTACACATTTAAGCGATTGCCTTGCTCCATTCTGAAAACGCAGCTATTAACGGGCGCTTAAAAAAAGACAGTTAAGTGCGGTTAAATAATGTATCGCTAATTAAACTTATTTCACAAATATATCTAATGGCAAAATAGCGGTGACGCCCACATTTGGGGTGTCCACCAGTTGTCCGATGCGGAGGTCAACGGCAACACTGGCGATAATGTATGCCTGACGCCTGTTATAGCCGTATTCGGCCACGATGTAATCGACAATACCATCAAGCGGGTTACGCGCCGCAAGATTAATGTCATTGGAAAGATTTTCGAGATTGGCAACCTTTGCTGAGCCGAGATGTTCAAGGGTTGGCGGTGTGCTCCCTTTTTCTTTAAGAGGAAACCCGGTAACGGCATAAAATTTAGTAGAAGGGATGTCGAGCAAAGTTGATGCGCCACTATAATGAGGTCCGTGGCTCAGGTCAGGTCCGTTTTTAATAATTTCAGCCTTGCCCCACAGATCGGCCGACATTTCTACGGCGGTGCCACTGACTTCACCATCCCCTTGCGCGTAATGAAGATCACCAACCCCAAGGCCGCAGCCATCGATGTAGCAAGGCAGGTATATGGTGACACCGGTTTTCAGGTAACGAATATCCATATTGCCACCATGCAGGAAGATTCGCGGCCGAAGAATTCATCCAGCGGCCAGTTTTGGGGTTAGAGTAAAGGGACAGAGTGATCCAATATCTAATTCGGAGGCCGGCCCCTTTTCGGTGTCTAAGTGCGTGTCTCGGCAATAGGGGCCTGGCAATAGGTCTTCAAGCGGACGGCTGGTGGAATTCGGAAAGTTTACGTTTATGGAATCGAGTGATTATTCTACTTATACTCAGCCGCGCGTCCAGCCAACATAGGAGATTAAGAATGAACGTTCGATCACTTGTCTCTACCCTCTTTGTCTACGCACTTTTGTCTTCTGCCCAGGTAGTGGCGCAAGAAGGCGAGCAGGACGAAACGGCATCCTCATTGCGTAGCCTGCAAACCGACGACACATTCAAAATCAAATCAGTCCGCAGCCCCAGTCTTTCGCCCGACGGAACACTGCTCGCCTATACCGTCACCATCCGTAATTATGAGAAGAACAGCTCAAAGACACGTATCTGGATGATGGCGACTAAAGGTGGCGACCCCATCCCGATGACAGCCGAAGCGGTTTCCTCCCGGGAGCCAACATTCAGCCGCGACGGGAAAAGGCTCTACTTTGTCTCGGCGCGAAACGGTGGCGAATCCCAGGTCTGGTTCCTCGATCTTGTCAACGGTGGCGAAGCGCGGCAATTGACTGATCTTGATCGCGGCATCGGTACAATCAACTTCTCCGGCGACGAAAAGAAGTTGCTCCTGACGCTTACAGATCCCGAGCCCGAGGAGGACTCCGAAGAAAAGTGGGTAAAGGGAAAACCCTGGGTGATCGACCGCATCCAGTTCAAGGAGGATTACACCGGTTATCTCGATCGGCGGCGCGATCACGTTTATGTATATGACATCGAATCGAAAATTCTTACCCAGGTCACCTCCGGCGATTATGACGATTCCAGCCCCGCTTGGTCGCCCGATGGAACAACCATCGCCTTTGTCAGCAACCGGACCGAAGAGCCTGACATCAACTACAACACCAGCGTATGGCTTGTGGAAGCGGACAATACCGATAAAGGTCAGAAGCTGGTTCAACTGACCACTTCCCCGGGTACCGAAAACTCTCCGACCTGGCATCCCAATGGCAGGACCATTGCCTATGTTTCTGCTCCCGAAGTGTTGGGCAGCCATTACGCCACCCACCATCTTGCGGTAATCGATATTGACGGCGGTGAACCCAGGCTCATTACTGAGGAACTCGACCGCAACGTTTCGAGTCTCGAGTATTCTGAAGATGGAAAGCACATCTACTTCCGGCTGGAAGACAGCGGAGAAAATCACATTGCGCGTATCCCTGCAGGGGGTGGCAGGATCACCCGTCCAATCGCGGGCCAATTCAGTGCTGGCGCTTACTCACTCGCTGACAATGGTACGTTGGTTGCGCGGATCAGCATGCCGAAACTTCCCGGTGAGCTGTTCATCGCCGATAAAAAGAGTATGCGCCAGCTAACCCACGTCAACGAGGATTTCTTCTCTCAGATCAAACTCGGTGAAACCGAAGAAATACATTTTAAGAGCCACGACGGCCTCGAAATTGAAGGATTTATCACCAAGCCCCCTTCCTTCAATTCTGCTTTCCAATATCCTACGCTCTTACTCATCCACGGCGGCCCCGTCAGTCAATATAGTTATAGTTTCTCTTTCGAAGCCCAACTCTTTGCCGCGAACGGTTACGTGGTCGTGCGTTCCAATCCGCGTGGCTCCTCCGGTTATGGCCGGGATTTCAGCTTTGCACTCTATCAAGGTGATGGCACGAAAGATTCCCCTGACGTTCTGGCTGCCGTTGATCATGCGATTGAGCTCGGTTACACAGACCCTGACCGCCTCGGCGTTGGCGGCTATTCGTATGGCGGTATCCTGACCAATTACATCATCACCCAAACCGATCGCTTCAAAGGCGCCGTTAGCGGTGCGGGCACCGGACTGGCTCTCGCCAACTACGGGCACGATATGTATCAGCGCTGGTGGGAGTCGGAGTCTGGCCTGCCCTGGGAAACGCGTGAATTTTGGGATGGTGTATCACCCTTCGACCATATTCAAAATGTCACAACCCCGACCCTGTTCGCTGGCGGTGAGAAGGACTGGAATGTTCCCATCCAGAATTCCGAACAGCTCTATCTGGCTCTTCGCCGCCGCGGTATCACTACGCAACTCGTTGTCTATCCGGGCGAATATCACGGCGGGTGGACGATGCCGCATCAGAAGGATTTCCTGGAACGCCGGTTGGCCTGGTACGACCAATACGTGAAAGGCAAGACGCCCCCTGCACCAGAGCAAACCTCCAGATAATCGGCAATATTTGGGGTCAGATACTGACGTATGACTGACGCACCCCAGAAATGAGAAAGGCCGCTATCTGCGGCCTTTCTGCTAATCGCCTGATTAAACAGGTTTTAATTTGGCTGGGCAGAATGGATTCGAACCCTTGATGGACTTTTGATTTGCAACGTCCTGAATTCTTGTGACAAATTCCCGCGAAAATGGCTGACTTTGACAACAGAGACTTTGGGCAAAATTAGCGCATAATTTAAACGGGTGCTGGTTCGGTTTCCGAGCGCTGCAATTACCCATCAAAAGGACATCAGTACATACAGGTAATATGGGTGTAAATGGATGGACAAATGGAGGGAGCCATGCCATCATACAAATGGATGTAAATGGAGGCGAAAATGGGTGGCGACATCTTCACAAACACGTTAGAAATCACACCAAAAGTTCTCAAACTGATCGCCGAGATTGATGAATTTAAAGGCGCCTGGACGGCAATTGGTCGGATTTCACCTGATCGCCTTACGGCGCTGCGCCAGATTGCGACGATCGAGAGCATCGGTTCATCGACGCGAATCGAGGGTGCAAAGCTGAATGACACGGAAGTTGAACACTTGCTTGCCGGTTTGGGCGTGAAGTCATTCTCCTCCCGTGATGAAGAGGAAGTCGTTGGTTACGCTGAGGCGATGGAAACCATCTTTGCACATTGGGAGGAAATGGCACTCACGGAAAACCACATCAAGCAGTTGCACCGCGACCTGCTGCAATACTCATCGAAAGATGAAAGGCATCGAGGTGAATATAAGACACACAACAACCATGTCGAAGCTTTCGGGCCGGGTGGTGAAAGCCTCGGAATCGTCTTTGAGACGGCTACGCCATTCGATACGCCACGCCTGATGGCAGAGTTGATCGAGACGACACAAGGCAATCTTGAAAGTGGCGACTTGCATTCGCTGATAAACATCGCGCTCTTCATTGTGATGTTTCTGGAAATTCACCCATTTCAGGATGGTAACGGGCGTTTATCTCGCATCCTTACGACTTTGTTACTTCTGCGCTCGGGCTATGCATATGTCCCCTATTGCTCGCTTGAAAGCGTCATTGAGCAAAACAAGGATACTTACTACTTGGCGCTACGCAAGACACAACGAACAGTTCGCACGGCCGCACCAGATTGGCAGCCATGGCTGAACTTTTTCCTGAAATCACTGCAGCAACAGAAAGCACGACTTGAGAAGAAGATCGAGCAAGAACGTCTGCTTTTCGGTAATCTGCCTGAGCTATCGGTGCAAATACTGGAACTATGCCGTCACCGAGGACGAGTGACCGTGGCCGAGGCGGTAAAGGTCACCAGTGCAAACCGCAACACGATTAAGGATCATTTCAAAGCACTTGTACGTGCCAGCCACTTAGTTCGGCATGGAGCCGGGCGTGGTACTTGGTACGGATTGACCTGAGCTTAATACGATCACTGTCTCGTGTATTGGGAACAGAGCGAATCGTGACATTGAAAAAGGAGCAATCACTTCGACAAGCGATCGCTCGCGAGGAAGCAACCCTCGCTGCTCTCGAACAAAAACAATAAAAAAGCCGGGAACAATTAGCTACGCTCAGGGAAGAACTTGCGGCCATCGCATCGCCCATCTCGATCCCTTCCACTTCGGCAAAACAACCCAGTGCTGATATACCCATTACTCCGCAAGAAAAGATTTCACTATTTCGCAAACTGTTCCGCGGCCGGAAAGATGTCTATCCATTACTTTGGATAAGCTCAAAAACCGGCAGGAAAGGTTATTCACCAGTCTGCGGCAATGAATGGGTACGAGGTATCTGCGAAAAACCCCGCGTAAAGTGCGGCGAGTGTCCAAGCCAGGCTTTTCTGCCACTCGATGATAAAGTTGTTCTCGGCCATCTTCAAGGCCGGCATTCGATTGGTGTCTACCCCATGCTCAAAGATGAAACCTGCTGATTCTTGGCAGCTGATTTTGACAAGGAATCCTGGCTTGATGATGTGGCTGCTTTCGTGGACACCTGCGAAGGTTTCAACATCCCAACAGCAGTTGAACGTTCGCGGTTGGGTAACGGTGCCCATGTCTGGTTTTTCTTCAATTCACCCGTCCCCTCCATCATTGCCCGCCGCATGGGCTGTTATCTCATTACAGAGACCATGGCGCACCATCATCAACTGGCCATGAGTTCCTATGACCGCCTGTTCCCCAACCAGGACACCCTGCCGCGTGGTGGCTTTGGTAACCTCATCGCCCTGCCACTGCAATATGAACCACGAAAGGCAGGAAACTCGGTTTTCCTAAACTTGGATTTTCAACCACACCCGGATCAATGGGCATATCTCTCATCTCTGAAGCAGATTGCACCGTCCACCGTTGAATCGATTGCCAACGAAGCAAATCAGTGTGGGAATGTAGTTGGCGTTCGGTTTAGCTCAGG
>JABAAB010000048.1 GCA_014238945.1 Lysobacterales bacterium | reverse complement strand
TTCCAGGCCCAGTTTTTTCAGACCCTCAACGATCGGTCCGGAAGGGTCCACGGGGTCGGAAAGCAGCTTGCAGTGTCGCATGCGGTTACCACTTCCGGCGCCGCTCGAAAAACGGTCCAGCACCACAATATCGGTAAATGTGCCACCCGTATCAACGCCAACCAGTGTAAAGTCCTTCATGGGAGCAAATGCTAACACCCACTGGATTACAATACCGGCTCATTTCACCTGTTACAGAGCATACGATGCCCGAATTACCAGAAGTTGAAACCACGCTCAGGGGAATTGAGCCACACCTGCAAAACCAGCGTATTGCGCGGGTCGAGGTGCGTGATCCGCGTTTGCGCTGGCCGGTGCCGGATGAGGTCCAGCTGGCCGAAGGGCAGATAATTACAGCTCTTCGCCGCCGCGGAAAGTACATCCTGATCGAACTTGAACGCGGTGGACTGCTGTTGCATCTTGGCATGACCGGATCTCTGCGTATCCTGACCGAGTCGCGCATCCCGGAAAAACACGACCACGTGGACATCAGCCTGGAAAACGGTGTGTACCTTCGTTTCAATGATCCCCGTCGATTTGGCGCGTTCCTGTGGACTGGTGATGCCCTGGGCCAACATGCGTTGATCCGCAAGCTGGGACCAGAACCGCTGTCGGCTGCATTTACTGCCGATTACCTGTATGAATGCTCACGATCCAGAACTGTTGCAGTCAAGAATTTCATCATGAACGGCCACATCGTTGTGGGTGTCGGTAATATCTATGCATCGGAAGCCCTGTTCATGGCCGGGATTCACCCCAACCGGGCAGCCGGAAGAATATCCAGGCAACGGTACCAGGGTCTTGTGGATGCCATCCGCGATGTATTGAGCCGTGCCATTGCACAAGGCGGTACCACGCTGCGGGATTTTTCTGACTCGGATGGCATGCCCGGTTACTTTGCGCAGGAACTGCTGGTCTATGACCGTGCCGGAGCCGCTTGTTTCCAGTGTGCTTCTCCGGTTCGTCAAAAAGTGATCGGCCAGAGGTCCAGCTATTTCTGTTCCACCTGCCAGAGGTAAGCTGGAGTAGGGTCCTGAGTCAAACCAACCAATACTGTGTGCCAAGACCTTGTTCGCACATTTTTTCATTTTGACTATTTGTTTATACTCATTTACCAACCGTGGCGCCACCGATAGCAAAAATCCCGGCAGGGTTTTTATGGCCCCGCTTAAAACGCAAACACAGTAATGATTCATGTGGTCAACTCATCATCTGTGTGACAGACGATGCCGGACTTCATCATTCCAATGCCCGCTGTGCTGCCAATACGGATCGCCACTTGATGCGAAAGTGATTAGCGGCTAGCGGCCGGTCAAATGTTAGACTGCCAACGGACCGCAAATGACCCAAAGCAGACCTTCGTTTGGACACGGCAACTGGCCGGATTTTCATTTACAGACGTGACTGACTTAATGGTAATTTTTAACCCGAACAGGAACCATTGAATGATATTACGACGACTAACGAAGTACCTCCGCAACGACAACTGGTTCACCATCATTCTGGAATTGGCAGTCGTAGTGATTGGGTTATTCCTCGCCTTCCAGCTCGATCGTTGGTACGAGTCGCAACGAAGCAAGTCTGATCTGAAAGCACACCTGGTGTCTTTAACAGAGGATTTCATGGAAAATGAAACACGACTTACTTTGGCCATCAGCGAAGGCAAGCACGAAATGGAATCGGCCATCACGCTTCGCGCCGAGATACGCAAGGATACTCCCGACCTGTCAGTCGCTGAACTCAACCAATTGGTTTCGCAAACTTCTTTGCTCCCTACTTTTCAGGCAGTAGACCTGGCATATAGAAATCTCATTGGCGAAGGCACACTGGCAAATTTGCGTAGTTCGGACCTTAAAAAACAGCTGGCTGAATTTTATGCGGCTTACGAGCTAACCAAAGTTATCCAGAATACGCAGGAACTGCAATTCGTCACACTTTGGCAACCCTACGCACTGGAAAATCTCGACTATGCTGCAACTAACGAAAAGTCAGGCACGACGAGAAATTTCGCGGTGCTACAGCCGTTTATTGATCCTGACTTAGTACTTAAGGCGATGAAGACCAAGCGGTTCGAGAACATTATCGTAATTCAGTGGGAAACTGCTGAAGATTTAGTGAACGACTGGGCCAATCTTCTGGAAAGAGTAAAGCGCATACAGGCCATACTGCCCGCTCCCTATTAATCATACAAGCGGCTGCTTTTGGCCGCTCCCGGCTCCGCTAACCGGGTCTTGGCAGTTGGCTTTTGCTGATTTCCCCTCAGACACCAAAATCCAAATCGCGCACATCCGTCGACACATCTCGCGGCGCAACTGCAACGTAGCGGGCCAACCCGCCCATGCCGCCGCTGCCCATGCCAGTTTCACTGTGATAGCCATCCTCTCTTTGCGTTCGTGATACCGGGTCAAAGTCGTCGACATCACTGCGAGTGCCCCCCTTGTTGCCGGCGAGGAACAAGGTGCTTGTTTGCGGTTGATCCGGATCAATTTGATGGTATGGATGCCAGTGACCCATCCGCATGGTGTGGTGACGGTCGCGGAATTTGTCCAGATACGCCGCCGCCATCGCCACGCCTCCCGCGCGTGCGATCATGTTCGGGTCGTCCTTCAGTACCTCGAACTCGAGGTAGCCGCATTCAGACTGCCGGGCAAGCGCGTAGTCGAGAACGACCCCGTAACGTATTGGCAGATCGCTGATGCCCTGTTTGAACTCTTTGAATGGATACACCGGAACCCCGGTGCCATCCGGCATGCGACCCTCAAGCAAATCGCGGGCTTCGCGTGCGCTGATCTTGCCGGCGAACTGTCCCGTAAAGCCGTGCTCACTGCGGGTGTCTGTGCTGGCGTAATACATCTTTTCGTATCGTGCCGGCGATGCATAAATGCCGCCACCGTGAATCACGACCACGACGTGGTTGCCCTGCGGTGTGGTGACAACACTTTCCTCTGAATAGGTGTTGAAGCGCGTATTCCAGAGGATGTTACCGTAGGGCGCATCGGTTCGCGCGTGCAACAGTTGCGGCAGCGAAGCCACAAAACCATCGTCACCCGCAAATGACAGCGCACGACGCAACGTGCTGGGTCTGTACGAACCAAAAAATATCTGTGCACCCATAGATAAACTACCCAAATGAGATATCGCGCAAATTCATTGGCGCATCTTCGGGCGCAACTGCAATAAACCGTGCTGCGCCCCCCAACATGGCATCGCCGCCGATACCGTATTCACAGTCGTAACCATACTCGCTGAAGTCGTCATCCTCGCTCCCCCAGCCGCCCTGGTTACCGGCGAGAAAGATGAAGCGCGTCTGCGGCTGATCCGCATCTATGCGGTTGTAGGGATGCCAGTGGCCCATGGTTTTGGTGTTGTACCTGTCCCTGAACTTATCGAGATAGGCGGCATTGGCCTCGACACCACCGGCCCGCACGATCATGTTCGGATCGTCCTTCAGGACTTCAAAGTCCTCGTAACCGCGCAGGGATTGCCTGGCGAGTCCGAAATCGAGGATGACACCGTAGCGCATCGGCAATTCACGGATGCCACGTTTGAACTCCTGGTATGCGTAGATGGGAAGTTCGCTACCATCCGGGAGTTTGCCCTCGAGCACATCGCGCGCTTCCTGTGATGTGATCTTTCCGGCGTGTTGAGGCGTGTGGCCGTGGACGCTGTTCTGATCCGGAGTGGCGTAAAACATTTTCTCAAATCGCTCGGGCGTGGCGAAGATACCACCACCGTGAATGGCGACAATGACATGATTGCCCTGCGGCGTTGTAACGACGCTTTCTTCAGAGTAGGACGTAAACCAGGTATTCCAGATAATGTTGTCGTAGTCAGCTGTGGTTCTGGCGTGCAGCAATTGCGGCAACGAGGCCACAAAGCCGTTCTTACCCACGTACTCCTGCGCACGCCGCAAAGCGTCTGGCAGGTGCGATTCGAAAAAGATCTCCGCTTCCATGTCAACGTCTCGTGATGTTATTTCTCTTTATTCCGATGCCAACACATCGAAACTCCTTCCCCTTGAGTTGCGCCCGAGCGTCATCGGTTGCACTTGATTGCGCTGTTCTTGATTGTTCATACCGCGCTTAATTTAACAGTACCCTTTCTTGACGCCATCCTTTGAAGAACACTCCCAATTTTCACTCGATTGTATCTTTGAAGTGCGGTGGGTAAAGCATTCAGGAGCCAAATGGGTCCAACGATAACAGCACCCAGATAACTTCCTTCGATCAAAAAGGAAATGATCTGATATGTAAACACCAGTGTAAATGGAGAATGAATGGCTTCGTTAACCCTGGTTCTTTTTTCATAAGCATTCAGGCCTTCCAGGCTTCCGTCTGCAATAAAGTAATTGTCCCACCCAAATGTATTCGCCATTTGCACGCACACTTTCTTGAATGTTCTGATCCCAAGGAGCTCGTATAGTCTTCCGTTTTTCCATTTTTCTATTCGCTTTGGGAGAAAGTACATATCCATCAGTTTCTGTCCCAATCCTCTACTGGCGCCGCCACTTACCTCCCTTTCCAATTCAGTTGACACTGTCATTCATAACTCATTGTGCCAGGTCCTTTTCACGCATGCCGGCACCCTCAAAGCCCGCGACTTCTTTGCCAAGGGGCCAGACGATGAGTGTGCGTACGCCACCTTCTGAAATCGTTTTGTGCACCACCAGATCAGGTGCCCGAACCACACCGACCATTCCCGCCGTCAGCAGATGCGACTCACCGTTGACGATGTGATCGAGTTCGCCCTCGAGCACGTAAATTATTTCCAATTCGTGCGGGTGCGATTCACCTTCATATGCCGGCGGGAAGTAAACTTCCGCTATTTCGACA
The DNA here is from genome assembly GCA_014238945.1 of Lysobacterales bacterium. Classification (GTDB taxonomy): domain Bacteria; phylum Pseudomonadota; class Gammaproteobacteria; order Xanthomonadales; family SZUA-36; genus SZUA-36. Next base: position 57,219 of record JABAAB010000048.1, on the reverse strand, counting down.
CCCTTGCTGCCGAGGTTGGATTCCTCGATCAACACCTTGATCCATGCCGGACCGGTGTCGGTGTCCCATTCGAACCGGCGCGTCCCGACCGATACGACCCCGTACTCCTCATATGCCGGCTGATCGGTTTCCGGTTGCTGGGCAAACGCTGTCGTCTGCACGACAAGCGTGCCAATTGCAGCGATCTGTTTGAGCAAAGTTTTCATAGTCGCCTCCTGTTGAAGGTCAGTTTTGGGTCATTGTTAGCAGATCAGCAGCCTGGCACTCGAATCAACGATTCGACTCCCGATCAACCATGCGAAAATTGCGCGTAAACTGTGCTTCCCCCAAATTCACCCATCAACGCCCTGCTGGCACCCATCATTGTGAAAATACCCAGTGCTGCGCAGCCGATTCGCCATACGATGGTTTCATCCATGCTGGAGTTCAGCAAGGTTTTGATCAGCAGGGAAATAATGACTACGCCAAAAGAGGTGAGCAGCAGGTGAAACAGACCGCTTTTTTCCAGGGCTGAGAGCTTGCCTTCCGCTCGGCTACCCAGAGCAAAGACCACACCACTGAAACCGGCCAGTGTGACCGCCACCCCGGCGAGGGCCTGTAGCAAATCCTGATGCATTCGGGAGCTTCCTTTTATTCTGCCTTGAAGCATATCAGATCAACCTGGCTCCTGGCCCGGTTGAAGCTGTACAGATATAACCCCCTAACGTAATTTTTCGCAGACAGCCGCAAAGAAATCATTGTCATCCACCGTGGCGTCTTCCAATGGTTTGGGTCTTGCGCTCCATAGGGTAATGACGACATCATCTGCCGGGTTCACATAGATTTTCTGACCGAAGATGCCCTGCGCCATGTAGGCGTCTTCGTGGACCGTACCATTCGATTCGGGGACCGGCCAGAACATGTAGCCGTAGTCCACGTGGGTCCCGCCGATGATTTTCGGACGGGTCGCTTCCTCGAGCCAGCCATCCGGCAGTATTTTATCACCACCGGCAATACCGCCATTAAGCAGGAACAATCCAAATCGGCCGTAGTCTCTCAAGCCGGCAAACAAGCCACTTCCCCCGACCTCCAGGCCGTGGGGTGATTCCAGCCACCAGCGGGCATCCGATTCCATGCCGAACCGGGACCAGATGCGCTCTGAAAGATAATCTGCCACGGCTTGCCCGGTTGCGGCACGGACCAGGGCACCCACGACATGGGTCTCACCGGTGCTGTAGTTCCAGCGCGTGCCGGGCTCAGCAACCCGTGGTAATTCGGACATCAGTTTCAACACGCCACCCGGCTGCTGGGCAATTTGTACCTCCAGCATACGTCGCCGATCCGATGCCGGGTCGGTGTAGGTTTCGTCCCAGCCAACACCCGATGCCATTTGCAACAGGTGACGCACACTGACCCCATCGTAGGCGCTGTTATTCAGTTCCGGGAGATATTGTGTCACCGGGGAATCGAGGCTACCTATGTGACCTTGTTTTATTGCCGCACCCACCAGGGTGGCACTGACGGACTTGACCATCGACATGGACACCCAGCGGGTTTTCCCGCAGTTACCGAGATGGGTGCTCTCATGCACGACCTCACCGTTTTTTATCACCAGCAGACCGCTGACCCGGTTGAGCGACAGGTAGTCAACCAGATCATAATCCGTACCCTTCGAATGAAAGCCGAGACGGGTCAGTTGATTTTGGCTGCGGGGCAAGGGGTACACACTGCTCCCGCGCCGAACTACCCGGGTAGGAAATAGTCGGTCGATGTTGCGAAAGGTGCTGACCTGCAGGTCCGGCATCAGGGACCCATCATAAACCTGTCGCACGCTGCCAATGGGCTCACCGGCATGAACATAGCCGGATTGGGCCGGGAAAGTATCGGGCTCTTTTGACGACAGCTTCGATTCAGGACCGTTGGCTTTCATGTTACTCCTTTGTGGTTTTTTCTTGCCGGGCGCTGACCAGCTCATCCGCTTCCTGCTGGTCGCCTCAGCACTCGTTTGCAACCGCCTGATTGCACCCAAATATTGTACGACCGTTTCATCAAGGCCGTAGAACCGTTGAACTAAATTTATTGTATTTCAATATTAATTTATTGTTTTTCGATAATTTATAGTCTATTATCGATATATTCAATTTGTACTTTAAGGAAATACGATATGTCACCTGTGCAACAAAACAAGCTAACGGTCCTGGTAAAACGATTCCTGGACATCATACGGATCTTATTTCTGGCGGTCGCGGTCATCTGGCCGCTAACGGTCCTCATCATCGGATTGAGTATGCCCGATGACCCACAGGAACGGCACGCCGATGTGAACGTTTTTTTGAGCTTTCACGTTCATTCAGATGAGACCGCCAATGGGCTATCAACACCAGAAGATCAGGGCGAGTTGATCATGCGTGGACGGGGCGACCTGCAATTGAACAATACACGTGGCCGTCTGAGCTGGTACCTGGCCGGGGCCATCTCACAGATCCTGTTGTTTATCTTCCTGTATGGTCTGCTGACCATGCGCAAGTTGTTTGCGTCCCTGGTCGAGGGTAATACATTCACCGAGGAGAATTCCGAGCGACTCAGGAAGGTCGGTTTCACGTTTATTGGCTGGCACCTGGTATCTCCACTTTTACAGTACTTTGGCAGCCGCATCATGCTCAACGATATTGCCTTCAATGTACCGGGTATCCAGCTGTTCCCTGCCTTCGAGCTCAATATCGGATGGCTGTTCGCCGGTTTTGCCATCATCGTTCTGTCCGGCATACTGCGTGAAGCGGCCAATCTCCACCGCGAACAATCGTTGACGATCTGACATGGCTGCCATCATCAAGGTCAACCTGGATTTGTTGCTGCTACAGCGCAAAATGTCACTGACGGAGTTGTCGGACAAGGTCGGTATCACCATGGCCAACCTGTCGATCCTCAAAAGGGGCAAGGGCAAGGCCATCCGCTTTTCAACGCTGGTCGCACTGTGTGAAGCACTGGATTGCCAACCCGGTGACCTGTTGCAACTCGAGGAAGAGGATTGACAATAAATCTTTCAATCGGGGAACCGGGCCTGCCAACAGGTATTCTCAGATGATGTTGTCTGACTCCAGTCAATTATTAGGCTACCCGAGACAGTTCCCATGGGTTATGACAACCACAATGGACGGATGGAGAAAATGTTAATGTGCTCCCCACCCATTACGCGGGTTACTGATATAACCGATTTGCTCGCGTCCAGCCATCACACCCAGAATGAAAAGTAGAGGTATACCGTGGCGATTAGCAGCCCGATAATCGTGGTTGCTACCACATCCGTACGGTTCCAACTCGCCCGAACCACTTCGCGATCGATGGTCTTCATGGTCAGACCACGAATTTGCTCCAGGGATGGTGCCGGCGCGGTGCGTGATGTCGCAACAACGACAATGACCACGATCAGGAACAAAACACCCGAAAAATATAGAAAGTTGAAATCCCCGATTGCGGCAAGCCAGGCAGGATTCTCCAGTTTTCCACTACCAAAAAATGCCTGGATAGTCAGTTTCAGAAATCCGAGCACGAAACCCAGCGCCAAACCCCAGGTTGCGCCACGTTGATTGATGCGGGTATTAAAAATCCCCAAAAGGAAAACGGCAGTAATTGGAGGGGCAAGATACCCCGAGACATTCTGCAGGTACTGATAAAGCCCTCCACCTGAAATCATTGGCATGACCGGTATCCAGGCGAGCCCAAGCAATACGATCACCACGGTCGCCATCCGTCCCACGTTGACATATTGGCGCTCACTGGCATGCGGACGTAATTTTTCATAAACATCCACGGTGAACAATGTTGAAGTGGAATTGAACAACGATGAAAGGGAACTCATCAGTGCCGCCATCAGACCGGCAACCACCAGTCCACGCAGGCCTTCGGGTAACAGGGTGGTAACGAGTATCGGGTACACCTGGTCACCCTCGAATCCCCCGATATGACCTGCGGGCAGGTTAATCAGCCCCTTTTCGAACAACGCCGCACCGATTAAACCGGGAATCAGGAAGATCAGCACCGGCCAGATCTTCAGAAAGGCCCCCCACAACGCCCCACGGCGCGCGCTGCGCAAATCTTTTGCCGCCAGGGTTCTTTGCACGATGTACTGGTCGGTGCACCAGTACCAGATACCCACGATCGGTGAGGCGATCAGGATGCCCAGCCAGGGGAAGTCGGGGTCGGACAGTGGCCGCCACAATGCGTACTGGGCAACATTTTCACTGGTAAACGCACGTAATTCACCCCAGCCACCGAGCAGGTCGAGGCCAAACCAGGTGATGGCTGCAGAGCCGATGATCAGTACCATCGCCTGGACAGTGTCGGTGAACAATACCGCTCGAAGACCGCCGACAATAGTGTACAGACCCGTCAGTACAACCGTGGATACCGCACCGACCCAGAACGCATTCTCAGGGCTGCCGAAAGTTTCCGGCAATAGGACCCGGAAAACCACGGCTCCGGCGTAGACCGTCACGGACACCTTGGTTAATACATAGGCCGCAAGCGAAACCAGTGACAGTATCCAGCGTGGTCTCGGACCAAAGCGCCGCTCCAGGAATTCAGGCATGGTAAAGACTTTGGATTCGTAATAAAAAGGCACGAAAACCCATGCCAGCAAGACCACGATCCAGGCATGCAACTCATAATGCGCCATCGCCAGTCCTGTCGTGGCGCCCTGTCCGGCCAGTCCAACAATGTGCTCTGAACCAATATTTGAAGCAAATATGGATGCCCCAATGGCGAAGAATCCCACATTGCGACCCGCAAGAAAGTAATCTGTGGTGGTCGACTGGCGTCGTGTCACCATGACGACTACAGCAACCAGGATGGCGAAATACAACGCGATGACCATCCAGTCAATTGTGCTCAAATTGTTCACGGCTTATTCCTTGATATGTTATCAGGCCCGTTGCCCCAATCAAGGCAATTTGCCCACACGCTGCAGGAATCGGGAACGCCGGGGTATATGGGGGTTACTCTCATTGTTCGGACGCTTTCATTAATAACGTGATGACCGACCCAAAACTTGCCACACTGCAGTTTACTATTTAGCATTTGGACTTGATCCTGAACAGGGGTCTCGAATTTCAGGCACAACATCCTAAGCGGAGAATCTTTTGAAGACAACCAGGGTACTGACAATATCGACCTTCCTGATCTGTTTCATTTTGCTTGTTGGGTGTGGGAAAGATGATCCACAGATCGAGCAAAAATCACCACCCGTGGTCGCCCTGATCATGAAGTCATTGGCCAATGAATTCTTCGTCAGCATGGCTGCCGCAGCCCGGCAGCATCAGCGCGATCACAGCACAGACTATGAACTCATAGTTAACGGCACAAAGGATGAAAGCGACCTGACCCAGCAGGTCGCACTGATTGAGCAGATGATCGCCCGCGGTGTTGACATCATCGTACTGGCACCCGCGGACTCCAGGGCATTGATCCCAGCCGTCAAACGTGCACTCAGCCAGGGAATCGTCGTTGTCAATATTGACAACAAACTGGACACGGATCTGCTTGAACAATCCGGATTGGCGGTTCCGTTTATAGGCCCTGATAACCGTGAAGGTGCGCGTCTCGCCGGGGACCACCTCGCCAATGTTCTGGATACGGGCAGCCTGGTCGCCATCATTGGCGGAATAACAACGGCCTTCAACGCGCAACAACGACAACGCGGATTTCAGGACGCCATGGACACCGCCGGTATGGAAATCGTCAGTATTCAGGCAGCAGACTGGGATCAGGCACGCGCCAGCACGGTGAGTGCCGCCCTGCTTTCGGAATACCCCGATCTGAAGGCAATGCTTTGCAGTAACGACAATATGGCCATCGGTGCACTGGCGGCCATTCGCCAGGCAGGCAAGTCCGGGGACATCCGGGTTGTGGGATTTGACAATATCGGGGCCACCGGGGAACTGCTCAAAAATGGAGAGCTTTTGGCCACCGTTGACCAGTTTGGTGACCGTCTGGCCATATTTGGGATTGAATATGCGTTACAGATCCTGGCAGGGGCGGAGCATCCCGGGGACCGAAAAACTCCCGTCAAGCTGGTCACAGCTTCCGATTTGTAGATCGCCTCCATGAGCAGCTCTCTACTCAAGGTGTCGGCACTGCACAAAAGCTATGCAACTCCAGTATTACGGGGCGTTGATCTCGAGATAAAAAGAGGAGAAGTACACGCCCTGCTGGGTGCAAACGGAGCAGGAAAAACCACCTTGTGCAACATCATTTGCGGATTGACACCCGCTGACAGCGGCCAACTCAGCCTGCGGGACAATCCATATCAGCCCGGTTCAATTCGTGATGCAGAAGCGGCCGGGATCAGCATCGTCATGCAGGAACTGAACCTGGTCGACAAACTGACTGTTGCCGAAAACCTGTATTTTGGAGCCTTTCCTGGCCACCACGGCCTGATTGACTACAACCGGTTGAATGCCGATGCTGAAATCGTATTACGCGACATGGGTCTTGATGAACTCGATCCCGGTCTGCCGGTTGAGCGCCTCGGTGTGGGTCAAAAGCAGCTTCTGGAAATTGCACGTGCCCTGATCAGGCCCTGTCGATTGCTGATTCTGGACGAACCCAGCGCCGCGTTGACAGACCTGGAAATTGAACGATTGTTCGCAAGAATACGGGCACTGAAATCTACCGGAACCAGTGTCATTTATATCAGTCACCGGATACATGAGATTGAAAGGATTGCCGATCGTGTATCGGTTCTTCGTGATGGCAGGACCGTCTCCACAACGGCAGTGTCAGACGTCTCCCCGGACGATCTCGTTCGACTGATGGCGGGGGAAGTTCCGTTGGCAACACATTTCCGTGGCAATCGAACCACCCGGTCACTGGCCATGTCAGTCCGGGGACTGAGTACACCGGGTTTGCTTCAAAATATCGATCTGGACATCTATCACGGTGAAGTGCTGGGTCTGGCAGGGCTTGTCGGTGCTGGAAGAACCGAACTGCTGCGTGCACTCTTTGGCGCGGACCCAACCAGTTCAGGCAGCGTAATGCTGGGGCCTAATCGAAACGCTGTATCCATCCGCTCACCCCGCGACGCCGTAACCCACGGTATAGGAATGATTCCCGAGGACCGTAAACAACAGGGGTTACTGTTGCAACAATCGGTAAAGTTAAACAGCTCGCTGGTTGCTCTGAGAAAGTTCAGGCGACCAGGAGGCCGCATCTCGGATGCCGAGGAGCAACGGGCGGTAGAGATGATCTGCGACAATCTGGACATTGATTGTGTTGATACCTCGCAAACTGCACGGGAACTCAGCGGTGGAAATCAACAAAAAGTCAGTATCGCCCGTTGGCTGCTAGGGACATTTTCCATCCTGCTGTTTGACGAACCTTCACGTGGTGTGGACATCCAAACGAAAACCATGATTTATGGTCTGCTGGACAAACTGGCCGCAAAGGGCATGGCCATTGTGATTGTTTCCAGCGAAAGTCGTGAGCTCAATGAGATTTGCGACCGCATCGCAGTACTATCCAACGGTCAACTGACAGCCGCATTCGAACAGGGCGAATGGAGCCCCGAAAAAATAATGACCGCCTCATTCAGCGCCCACCTTGATCAGGGTGTCGCTTGAACCCAGCATGTTGATGGACCATTTCAGAAAAATCATGGCCCGGGAATATGTGGGTCTGAGCATTGCATTGCTGGTTCTCGTGTTGTTTTTTGGACTTCAGAGTCAGTACTTTTTCTCCGTGCTTACCTTCACCACACTTGCCAACCAGATGCCTGCTTTGCTGGTCATTGCAGTCGGTATGACCTTTGTGCTGATCGTTGCTGGTATTGACCTGTCGGTTGGCTCGGTGATGGCATTGTGTGGGGCTGTGCTGGGTGTGATGATGACTCAGATGGGTCTGTCTCTGTGGCTGGCGGCAGCTATCTGTCTGCTTACTGGCCTTGGCTGCGGTCTGTTCAATGGCCTGGTGGTTTCCCGTTGGGGTGTACCTTCTTTTATCGTGACGCTCGGCATGCTTGAGATCGCCCGGGGTGGTGCCTACCTGGTCACCGATTCACAGACGCTTTATATCGGCTCAGTGCTGGAGGTAATCAGTACTCCATTAACCGGAATCAATCTGTCGCCCGCCTGGTTTGCTGCGGTGTCGGTGGTTGTCGTTGCACAATGGGTGCTCAGCAAAACCGTGTTCGGCCGATACGCCATCGCAGTTGGCAGCAACGAAGAGGCTGTACGGCTTTCCGGAATAGATGTTGCCAAAATCAAGCTGGCCGTATTTGCACTGGCCGGTGTTCTGGCGGGACTGGGTGGCTTGTTTCACGTTGCTTATCTTCAGTCTGCCGATCCAAATGCAGGTATTGGCCTGGAACTCTCGGCGATAGCCGCCGTTGTAATCGGTGGTACCAGTCTGTCTGGAGGCAGGGGTTCGGTGGTCAATACCTTCCTGGGCGTACTGATTATTGCGGTATTGCAAACCGGTCTGGCACAGATTGGCGCCAGCGAACCAAGCAAACGTGTAATCACCGGACTGGTAATCATCATGGCCGTCATCATCGATGTATATCGTAATCGGCCCGGTGGAGTGGGTCAGTACCTTCGCCGGGTCTTTTCCCGTTCCTGAGCACAGTCAACAGAACCATCTGAAAGGAGGTTTCGCCTCTTTATTGGGAAATTTCTGCCAAACCCTTCGCATTTCGATTACTGAAAAACACCGCTTCGTTCATTGTGCATCCGCTGAGCGAAAAAGCTTGCGCCCAGCAATCCAGGCTGTGCATGCAGGATCATCTGGGTTGGGATATCTTCCATCATGGACCGATATCGGCCTTTTCGTTCGAAACCAATACGAAAACGGCTATTGACCATCAGTTCAGGTGATCTCCGCACCATTCCGCCACCGATGTAGATTCCATCCGTGGTCCCGAGTGAGAGCGCCAGGTTACCCGCGACCTGGCCAAGAATTTCGTAAAAAACCTGCACGGCTTCGGCTGCTATTGAATCGGCATTTTTCACAGCCATGGAAAAGATCTCCCTGGCTGAGTTGTGCGTCACTTTCCGGTTATGCATTCTGACCAGTGCATGGTAGATATTGACGATTCCCTGTCCGGAAACAAGTCGTTCATCCGACACCCGGTCAAATTCGTGTCTCAGGTGTTCCAGTATCTCCATTTGCACCCTGGTTTCAGGCGCGAATCCCACGTGACCCGCTTCGCTGACTATTGGAAACAGGCTGCCGTTTCTCTGACACAGGCCCGCAGCACCCAGGCCGGTCCCCGGCCCGATAAGACCAACGGTAAAGTCCGAATCACCGAGACGGGTGCGGGGAGTTGGACCAATGCGCTGACAGTCCTTTTTTCGAAGATTCGGCAAAGCGTAAGCGGCGGCCTCGAAATCATTCAACAATCGTACGCTGGCGTCTTCGAAGTCCTCTTCGAGTTCTCTGACATCCATGCTCCAGCTGTTATTGGTAAAAAGCACCTGCCCGTCGACCACCGGGCCAGCGGCAGCAATACAGATAATATCTGGTGTGGAAGCGCCAATTTGTTGAAGATAGGTGTCGATTGCCACATCAGCGGAGGGGAATTCGGAACATGGGTATGAAGTAACATTTGAGTAGCCTGGTTTGTTCGCGTCGGCCAAAGCAAACCGTACATTGGTTCCACCCATATCGCCGACCAGCAAACAGGGTTCTTCATTCACTTTTTCTTGTTCTTTCATTACAACTTCCAGGGAAAATGCCGGTGAACACTTCCCCTATTGCCAATTCTGCCCTTACCGGACCCGACCACGTCTCTGGAGTCACCGCAGAGTTTGGTCAAGATCACCGTAAACCTGACCATCGCTGATCCGGTGCTGCAGTTCAGGCGTGTATGCACACATAGCCAGATTACTGGTACCACCAAAAAGCATCAAGTAGAGATTTTCTAAGGGAACAGCGACAAGATATTTTCGCATTCGCTCTACCATCAATTTACGGCCGGCCATATAAAAAGGAGGGCTCGCGCCCTCCTTTTCTAGCAGGTAGCCGAAGTCTGAATCAGAAATTGGTTCTAAAGCCCAGTTTGTAGATCGGACCGTGGTCCTGCGACAGGAACAACATCTCCGGATGCCGTGCGTACAGTCGGGTTGGCTCATCGGTGAAATTGCTGACCTCGACAAAAAAGCTGGTGGCCGCGTTATACCTGAACTGGTAGGACGCATCCCACTGCTCTCTTTCCTCTACATAAAGCGGCTGGTCATAATTACCGAATCCTGCGACGGTTTCCCCGCGGTAGTTGAGCGCAATTCTGGCGGTATGGCGGTCATCTTCATAAAACACGGAAAAGTTACCCGAATCTCCGAGCCCGGGAAGTATGAACTGCTCACCGATGATACTCCTGTCGATATCGACATCGCCGCCACTGATCATTGTGTAGTTGAACTGCACGCCGAACGGAGAACCTTCAAACAGGTGCTGCCAGTTTAGTTCAACACCGTGTACCGATCCCTTGTTCAGGTTGTAGGGCGTGGTAACCTCAAATTGTGCCAGTGGATCTGAACTGGTGCCATCGATGTAGCCTGGATCACATCTCCACCAACCGTCATAGCCACACAAACCGCCATGCGCCCAGGGATATCCTTCGGAAACATCCACACCGGAGGCCAGGGCAAGTGCCACCCAGCCCATGTGATGGAAATCACTCATCCAGCCCTGTGCCCACAAGGCCTGCTGGGAAACACAATCACCGGTTGCTCCGGCGTCCCCGGGGAACCCGGTATCCGGACGCCCGGCCTCGACCCAGGCTCGCACACAGCCCATGGCCATCTGGCCCAGAGCCGATTGGGATGGGTCAGTCAGTCCATTGATGTTCTGGCCCGAGGTCGTGCGTGAACCAATAAAATCCTTGATGTCCTTTCTGAACAGGTTGACGGCAACGTAACTGCCTTCCGCGTAATAGTTTTCATAGCTGAAATCCAGGTTTACAGACTGTAGCGGATCGAGATCCGGGTTACCGGCCTGTGCCGTCAGGTTGAAAAAGTCCCTGTTGCCTATGGTGACCTGTGAACTCAGATCAAACAGGTCCGGCCTGGCCATGGTTTTACTCGCTGAGAATCTCAGCACCTGGTTCTCAGTCAGACCCAGGGACATTGCAATGCTGGGTAACCAGATGTTGTTGTCACCGGACCGGGGTGCATCAACCAGCCCACTGCCGTCATTCACACCCACCAGGCCGTTGATCATGTCCCAGCGGATAAACGATGCAGGGGCGTAGAGACTGATGGATTCGGTCTCGGATGATTCGTAGCGCAGACCCGCGACGACATTCAATGGCATACCATTTAAATCCGATTCAAAATTTACCTGAACATAAGCGGAGTCCAGCGTTTCATTGACCCGCTCATTGTCATCAATCTCTCCGGCAGTACAGCACACGGTTCCGTCGACATCTGTAATGTCACCATTGTTGGCGATAAAGGCGGCCAGCGCTGCAGCCGGGTCAATCTGGAAATAATAATCCGTGCCGATGTTGGGATTAAATGAATTCATGAAGTCACCAAGGGACGTCCTGTTGAACAGTGCGTCATCATAATCTGCCACCGAGGGGTCGAGCGCACCATAATTGCCGATGCTGCGGATCTTGGTGAACTTGTTATCAACACGGGATATGCCAAATTCAACCGACGTCAACGGCCCGCCGGAATGGTTTAACCATTCACCATAGAGTCGTAGCTGTTCCATCTCATTTTCCTTGTAACCATCCCGAATCGTTGCTCCGGTTGCGAGGTAGTTTTCAGGATTGAACTCGGTATCATAGCTGAAGGTATTGATCCCCGAGGGACCACCGTTGGTGTGGGTGATGTTCGCCCTGTTGTCGGTGGTAAAGCCAATGGAGTTATTCAACTCGCCACCCTTGACCTCGGCGGTCGAGTGATGCGCATCAACACTGAATGAAAGGGCATCATTGACCTGCCACTCGGTGTTGAAACCAAGTGACTTGTTGGTATTGGTCAGATCCTGCCAGATCAACTCATGGTCATATGCGCGGTTTCCCACGACAACATCGGTATATGCGCCATTTTGGTTGATCAGGGCCGAATTCGTGTCCCATCCACCGAGCCAGGAACCGAACATGGTTCCTACTGCAGAAAAATCCACATTAGAATAGGTGTAATCAAGGGTGGTCATGACATTGTCGGAAAAAGCATACTGAAAGGTTAGTTGCGCATTAATCCGGGTTCTGTCGTTGTCCTTGATCTGGTAGGCAGACGGCTCCTGGTAAAAGGTGAAACCATCGTCTCTTGCGTTGTTGTTTGTATATGCCGGGTTTGAAGAGTCCACCCTCAGGTAACCTTCGATCTCCGACATGACTTCGGGGCTCAGCCAGTTGGATTCCCGGGTGCCTTCCTCGCGGTTGGTCCGTTCCTGATATGCGCCCGAGAACGAGAGCCCCCAGTTACCCTGGTTGGTCGCGAACAGGAAAGTTGATTCAAAGGGCGTACCACCCGCCTCGCTGGTGGTGTCTTCGACCAGACTGAGACTGAAGTGCTTTTTCGTGCCTTTAATCAATAAGGGCTTGGTGGTCACCATGTTGACGGTAGCACCGATACCGCCCGAGGGAAGCGCGCTATTGGCCGATTTAAATACCTCAATGGCAGACACGCCAGGTGAGGCGATATCGCCAAAATTAAACGAGCGCCCGCCTGACCACACACCCGGTGCAGTCGGCATCTGCCGTCCGTTCAGGGTGACCAGGTTGAATTCCGGTCCAAAACCGCGCACGGCGATTTTCTGACCTTCAACATTGCTCCGGTCAATGGCAATACCCGGGACACGGGCCAGCGACTCCGCAAGGTTTCCATCGGGGAACTTGCCAAAGTCCTCGGTTGAAATGGCCTCCATGGTGCCGACATTGCTTCTTTTGAGTTCAATCGCGTCCTTCAAGCTGGATCTGATCCCCCTAACGACGACCTCTTCAACCACCCTGTCTTCTTCAGAGGCTTCATTTTCAGCCTCCTCATCCTGGGCCAATGCTGTTTGCGAAAGTGCCAACACACTCAATGACAAAGCAGCGCTCTTGAACCAGGGTGTTCTTTGGAAAAATTCGTTTTGCATGACTGTGCCCTCTAGCTGGATATATTTGTCTGACAAAATGATGCGCTGACGAATAATTGACAGCGCTGTCAATAGTCGTATTTATAACTCATGATGACAGCGCTGTCAAGAACGTTTATCATTGCCCTGACAGACCAAGAATAACAAGCACCGGATCACGCTACATCAAGATGGTAATTTTTATGTGAATATCCGATGGTAATCAGATATATCTGCTGTTCGAAACAAGCCAGAAAAACTGGCTCACTAACCCAGGCGAACTAAATTGAAAGTCTCTCAGTCCAAGTCCAAAGCAACCATTAACGACGTCGCCGAACTTGCCGGTGTTTCGATCAAGACGGTGTCGAGAGTTGTCAATAACGAACCCAATGTACGTGAATCAACACGTGAAAAAATAGAGTCCGCAATTGCCCGTCTCAACTACCGGCCCAACCTGTCTGCACGTAACCTGGCGAGCCAGAGGTCCCACCTCATTGGTTTACTTTACGATGACCCGGCAACTTACGAACTGCCCAGTGCAGGCTATATTATCGAGCTGCAGGAAGGCGTTTTGAATGCCTGCAAATTGGTAAAGTATGACCTCCTGATACACCCCTGCAATTACCGGGATGAGAATCTGGATGAAGAGCTGACATCAATGATTGAACAACGGCGACCACTGGGAATTATTCTTGCCGCCCCACTTTCCAACATGCCGGGTATCGTGAAGACCATTGAAGATACCGGTACACCATTGGTTCGGCTGTCTCCCGGTGAGCGCTGCGCTGACAAGCTCACTGTTGCCACCAACGATCAGGAAATCTGCGCCGAAATGACCCGCTACCTTGCCTCTCTGGGACACAGGAGAATTGCGTTTATCACCGGCCACCAGGGACACAAGGCGGTTGGTAAAAGGTTTGAGGGATACCGTGACGGGCTCATCAATACCGGCCTGAACTTCTCGGAACAACTGGTGGTGGAAGGCGACAATTCATTCGGGTCGGGCCGCCACGCGGCCAGGCAACTGCTCAAGAACAGTAATCCGCCGACGGCCATATTTGCTGCAAATGACGACATGGCTGTGGGTGTGTTGCTGGTTGCGGCTCAACTTGGTCTGAAGGTACCGGAAGATCTGTCGGTGGCGGGATTTGATGATATTGCACTCGCCAGGCAGGTGTCCCCGGCACTGACAACCATCAGGCAGCCACTGGTTCGAATGGCTGAACACGCCACACAGATGTTGATCCGGGAGAACACCAGCGGTGACGAAATTCAGAACTACGAAATTATTCCCGGAAAATTACAAATTCGTGAATCGACCGGACCCGTACCCGGTTAGGGTCCATAGCGCAACCCGTAGCCATATTCAAACAAGGGGTCATAGACCGGGTCACCAATATTGGGGTGCTGTTCTCCGTGTTTCGGCCAGGAAAAAGACAGTCGACCCTGGAAATCGAAATCACCGAACAGGACATCGCTGACCCCGTCACCTTCTGAACCCGGTAGCCAGGCTGCGACAAACGCTCGTGACCTGGCCAGTTCCGCATTGACAACCAGTGGCCTGCCGGAAACCAGCACACAAACCACCGGAATGCCCTGACGGGAAATCGTGGCCATCGTTTCGAGGTCCTGTGGATGGAGCCGGGCAAGCTCCAGTGTGCTTCCATAGGCTTCCAGTACCTTGATCTTGCCTTTGATCATTGAACCCGCCTCCACGATCAGATCATCGCTCGATCTGATGTCACCCATTCCTTCTGCGTAAGGGTTTTCGCCGATTACAACGATTGCAACATCGTGTCGCTCAGCATCCGCGGCACGGCCGTCAATACTGAGTTCTGCCGCCGGGGCGGCACTGGAAATCCCTTCCCAGATCGAAGTGCCGTCTTCGATGGCGGTGTTGCCAACGGTACCCTGCCACTCAACCGTGAATCCGCCACACTGGGCGCCACGATTGTCGGCATTGCGCCCTGCAACCAGGATTCGGGATTGTTTCGAAAGCGGTAGCAGCCCCTGCTCATTTTTCAGTAACACCAGGGATTTTCTCACTGCTTCGCGTGCAAGCTCGCGGTGCTCCCGGGCACCAAAACACGGGCTGTTGGAACCACTGCGTTGTGCAGGACGGGGTTTGTCGAATAAGCCAAATTGAACCTTGACCCGGAGTATTCTTCTCACCGCATCGTTGATTCTTTCAATGGGAACAGTGCCATCAACGACGTGCTTTTTCAGGTGTTCAATGAATGTGCGCCACTCTACCGAGACCATGAACATATCGACACCCGCATTAACACTGAGTGCAATCGCTTCGCTGTAGTCTTCGGCAAGATAATCAACACCATCCCAATCGGAAATAACGAAACCTTCGAAGCCCAAACGGCCCTTGAGAACATCGGTCACCAGCTGATTGTGCCCGTGGCACTTGTCACCGTTCCAGCTATTGAACGACACCATGACGGTCAGAACCCCTGCCTTGATTGCCGGTACGTAAGGCGCTATATGCAATCGCTCCATTTCCTCGAATGAAAGTTTGGTTTCGCCCTGATCCATACCGTTCAGCGTGCCGCCATCACCCACCCAGTGTTTGGCACAGGCTATAACAGCCTCTTCACCCAGGTCCGCCTGCAAGCCGTTTACCATGCGGTCTGCGTAGCGCGTCACTATGGACGGGTCTTCAGAAAAACTTTCGTAGGTACGGCCCCATTGATCATTTCGTGCGACCGCCAGGGTCGGCGCGAATGTCCAGTCAACCCCGGTTGCCAGGACTTCCCTGGCCGTTGCCCGCCCTATCCGTTCGATCAGCTCGGGGTCATCCGAGGCACCAAGACCAATATTGTGCGGAAAAACCGTGGCGCCCAACACGTTGGCATGACCATGAATCGCATCGACACCGTAGAGCAATGGAATGGCCAATTGCTCATCACTGGCCGTCATCGAAGCCATCCAGTAAGCGTCATTCATATCGACCCAGTCAGCGGGGTAATTGTCTCCCGGACAGGACCCGCCGCCGCTGAGTACCGAGCCAATGTGGAATGTCCGTACTTCCTCCGGTGTGATCGACAAACGCTCCGGCTGTGTCATCTGACCGATCTTTTGATCAAGACTCATCGCTGACAACAGTGATTCCACTTTCACATCGGTATCCTCATTTTTGAAATTTGCCGGCATAAGGCTCACGGCCGGGACACGTAAAAAGGAATGTTGGCATGGGCCGCATGATTGTTATCGTCATAGGCGTACACGAATAAACGATAGGCACCAATCTCCCGGGGTGCTGTGATACGGATGGTGGCACGGTTCGGGTCAGCGATTGCGTCAGCCAGATTGCTGATCGATTCCTCGAAGTCACCGCCAACCTGCTGCGCAGTACTTTCGGGTTTCAGTTCCCAGCGGTAACTCAGCGGATCACCGTCCGGGTCACTTACCGCAACCAGGGCTTCGTATTCCTGTCCGGGGGACAGTGTGATTCCATCTGTGGCTACTTTTTTGTCCAGCTGTACCAAATTCATCCAGGGTGAGCGGTTCACCGGCCAGCTGTCATTCCAGTGGAAATGCAACTCGTCAATCGCCTCGGTTGCCTCGCCGGTTTCCGTGAACAGGCCAAACCAGGTTGGCGTCTTTTCCTGCTTCCACCCCCACAGGAAGGCATAGTCACCGATCACCTGGTCCCCCAATGTCTCAATCAGGCGTTCCCGCCCGTAGCGGTAAATAATTGCTTTTTGACTGCTGTTCAGTTCGATTGGCGCACCCCATGGGGTTTTTTCCACCTCCCAGTGGCCGATCGCACCCCACTCGGTAATCATGAGTGGCTTGCCAAAGCCCTGTTTCGGGACAAAGCCCGGCAGTAGTGCCAACTGCCCGTAGGCCTGAAAGCTGAAGATATCCAGATCCGGTGCGCGTTCCTGCATATCCTTGAGAACATTCAGCCCCAGTCCTGCCACGGTGGTGGTGGTTGGATGGTTCGGATCGAGTTCGTGGATCATCCTGGAAATATCGTTGACCGCGTCGTAAACCTTTGGGTTGGAGTAATCAAAGTTCAGCTCATTGCCAATAATCCACACCAGCAGTGCAGGGTGGTCCTTGAAACTGAGCACATCCTTGCGCAGACGATCCAGTTGTCTTTTGACTGCCTTTTCGTCGTCATAATCAAAACCGTGGCGCTCGGAACCGACACCCAGGCACAGGGCGACGGTTACACCATTACGATGTGCCAGATCGAGCACCTCTTTGGCGTTATGGGTACCCCAATTGCGGATCGAGTTGCCCCCGTGCTCCGCAAAAGACACGATATCTCCAGAGTCCAATCCTGCACCTTTGATTGCATAGGGCTCACCACCACGCAACAGCTGGTAGCCGGCTTCGGTTTCGATGATTTCGACCTTGATCGCAGCAGAGGTGGCCCTGGCATCAAGTGCGCAGACCGAAGAGAATAATACCAGCAGTGAAAACATGTTAATCCATTTCATATCAGGTCCTCACCAGGATGCGTTCCAGTTGTTCCAGGGATTTCCCTTTGGTTTCAGGCAGAATTCGCATCACGAATACCAGGCCTGCAATCGCAAATAAACCATAGATCAGGAATGTGTTTGCATTTCCGAGGGTCTCCAGTTCCCAGGGAAACAGGAAGGTGACCAGAAATGCAACGGCGGAATTTATCAGCCCCACGAATGAAATCGCCAGGCCCCGAACCCGGTTGGGAAACAGCTCAGAAAATAACACCCACATGACCGGGCCGATCGAGATGGCAAAACTGGCCACGAAGCCCAGGATCGCCAACAGGATCAATGTGGACTGCAATTCGATGGCGGCACCGACCAAAGGTGATTCAAACTGCCGGAAGGCCGTTTCACCAATGCTCGCTGTCACGGCCTTGCGAAAAGCAATATCGCTGTCAAAGGTGGTACCCGCCAACCGTGAGATCTGAGTCCTGTCGACCTGTAACGGAAGATTATCGATTGAGTGTTGATCAAGCGTATAGGTCGCAGTTCCAAACCCATAGGCAAGCGCTAACATACAAGTGGCGATTCCGGAAAGACCGATTCCGAGCAGCAGTCTGCGCCCCAGTCTGTCGATCAGCAACATGGCGAGAACGGTAAACACAACGTTTACCAGCCCAACCAGCACCGCCTGCATAAAGGATGCATTCGTGCCAATACCAGATTGTTCAAAGATCATCGGGGCATAGAAAAACACGGAATTGATGCCGGTAATCTGCTGAAGAATCCCAACCGCAAGACCGATCGTCAGCACCAGCTTCATGGATGGATGAAACAAATCTTTCAGTGAAGCACGATCCCGGCCGGTTTCAGCTTCCAGGCTTTCCATGACGGTCTGCAAGGCATGTGATGCCTGTAGCGGCCCGCTTACACGTTCGAGCACTACTCGTGCCTCATCTTCTTTGCCATGCATGACCAGCCAGCGCGGACTTTCGGGCACCCATTTCAACGCAAAGAAATAAACCACGGCGGGCAGCAACTCGACACCGAGCATCCAGCGCCAGTTCAATGCACCCAGCTGAAGAATTTCATTCAATGCCGACTCTGACTGGCCGAGGGTCAGGATCAGGTAATTACAGAAGAAGGCGGCCGAAATACCAATGACAATATTGAACTGATTGAACGAAACCAGGCGACCACGCACCTCGGGTGGTGACATTTCGGCAATGTACATCGGTGCGATTATCAGGGCTGCACCCACACCCAGACCACCGATCATCCTGGCGATCACCAGGGCCTGAAAGCTCGGTGCCAGCGCTGATGCCAGTGCCGAGATGGCGAATAAAACGGCAGCGATCTGCAGCACGGGTGTTCTGCCGATGCGATCACTTAACGGACCAGCCAGCATCATCGCAAACGTGGCTGCCAGCGCCAATGATGATACCGACCAGCCCAGTTCAATCTTCGTCAGTGTAAATTCGACTTCGATGAACCCGACAACACCGGAAATGACCGACGCATCAAAGCCCATCAGAAATCCGCCAAGTGCGGCAATCAATGCGACAAAGATCATGAACCGGGAATTTTGCTGCATCAGACCGCACCATCGCAGGGCTTTGAGACGATTCTGAATTCGGTACGCAGCATGGTTTCGGAACTGCCGCCTATCCAGACGTGAAAATCACCCACTTCGATCATTTTCTTTTGATTTCGCCCGTAGAATGCCAGTTCGTCTGTGTGCAGCTGAAATTCAACCGTTACTCTTTGTCCCGGCTGGATTTTCACACGGGTAAATCCCTTGAGTTCCCTGACCGGTCGGGTGACATTCGCCACCAGGTCCCGAACATACAATTGCACAACTTCTTCTGCCGCAATCTCACCACTGTTGACCAGATCTGCGCTGATAGTCAGAGCTTCACCCATTCGGATTTCAGAAGCGCTTGTACGAATATTTGAGTAATCAAACCCGGTATATGACAGACCGTGGCCGAACGCGAACAACGGAGTGTACGCCACATCAAGATGAAAACACGTCATGCCAAGTGAAGTCTGTGGCGCACGCGCGTTGATATCGTCAATATTGACAGTGGTGTCAGGGGTTGGTGGTTTTCCGGTATTTTTCTGGTTGTAGTAAATCGGGATTTGACCAACCAAGCGCGGGAAAGTTACCGGTAGTTTTCCTGAGGGGGACTCCACCCCGAACAGCAGGTCTGCAATAGCCGGTCCGCCCATGGTTCCCGGATGCCAGGCAAACAAAATGGCATCCACTTTGTCTACGACATCAGACAGGGTCAGCGGCCGGCCGGCCAGGATGACAGCGATAACCGGTTTCCCCGTATTACGGAGTTTTTCAACAAGCTCAACTTGTGCACCGGGAAGACCAATATCCGCACGCGAATGTGCCTCACCTGAAAGAATTGCCTCTTCCCCCAGGAAAACAATGACCACGTCCGAATTGGTGGCCAGCCCGACAGCCTCCTCGAACTGTGTTTTGTCCTTGCTGCGGGATGTCTCCAATACACGCTGATAGCGAATATCAACATCCTCCCCAACCAGTTCCCGGATCGCTTTCAGCCCGGTGATACTTTGCGCCGGGTCACCATCAAAGACCCAGGTCCCCAGTTGCTGGTGCGCGGCATCGGCCAATGGGCCGATGACTGCAAGTGACTTCAGTGTATCAACAGACAGAGGCAAAACGTCCTGATCGTTTTTCAGCATTACGATACTTTGCAGCGCGATCATTCTTGCCACGGCCATTGCAGGTTCATCGGCCATGGCCGGTAGCGCATCCGGCTGGGTGTATGGGTCATCAAACAGACCCAGGCGAAACTTGCTACGCAGGATATTTTCCACGGCCTTATCAACAAGTTCCATGTCCAGGCGTCCCTCCTCAACGAGTGGGACGAGATGGTTCCTGTAGGCGTCACCCTCCATTTCAAGATCAACACCGGCAGTGACCGCCTCGAGTGCTGAATCTTTGTCGTTGGCAGTCAGTCCGTGGACCGACAGTTGACGAATGGAATCCCAGTCACTCACCACGAACCCGTCAAATGTCCATTCTTCCCTTAATACCTGCCGCAACAGGAATTCATTAGCCGTTGCCGGCACCCCATTGAGATCACTGAAGGATGTCATAATGCTGGCCACACCAGCATCAACCGCGGTATGAAACGGCTGCAGGTAAACATTTCGCAGTTCATTTTCAGGAATATTGGTCGTGGCATAATCGCGACCACTCTCTGATG
Source organism: Lysobacterales bacterium (assembly GCA_014238945.1). Taxonomy (GTDB): domain Bacteria; phylum Pseudomonadota; class Gammaproteobacteria; order Xanthomonadales; family SZUA-36; genus SZUA-36. The sequence goes on along the minus strand of JABAAB010000048.1, from coordinate 36,503 downwards.
CACCGTATCCTGCGAAGTGCTTGGCACATGCGGCGATTGATCCGGCATCGTCCATATCATCGCCCTGAAACCCGTCGACCATGGCCACTCCGAGTTTACCGGCCAGGTAGGGGTCCTCGCCAAGGCTTTCAGCGATGCGGCCCCAACGGGGGTCTCGCGAGATATCCAGCATGGGGGCAAACGTCCAGTTCACCCCGGTGCTGGCCGCCTCACGAGCCGCAAGCCGGGCACCCTCCGCAATCGCATGTGGATTCCATGTGGCCGCCTGGCCCAGGGGAATTGGTAATACCGTCTTGAAACCGTGAATGACATCTCGTCCAACCAGCAGCGGTATCCCCAGGCGGCTGTCCTCGACCGCAATTCGCTGAAGTTCATTGACAATATCCACATCCACCTGGTTGAGCACGGACCCAATACGCCCCGCACACAGCTCATCACGCAGGTATTCCGGAACATGATCACTGCTGGCATTGACCTGCTGCATCTGCCCTATTTTTTCGGCCAGGGTCATTTGCGCAATCAGGCTCCTGATTTGCGCTTCAATGAGTTCTGCGTCATTCATTTTATTTGCAGTGGATATATTCATATTTTGGTCAATCGCTGGTGTTCCGATCCAGAGGCAGAGCATTTTTAACAAAAATTGACAGCGCTGTCAATAAGACCGATGATATCCGGCATATGGAGCATTATCAGACAGCAACAGCAGACCGAATCCCGTTTGTGCATAAGTTGATCTACGGTTTGGGCGCGTTTGTGAACAACCTGCTGGCAGCGGCCATTGGCGGTATGGTCATTGTTTTAAACATAGGCCTGGGGATGAATCCCGCGCTGGTTGGCTTACTCAGTGCCCTGCCCCGACTGACCGATGCCATTACCGATCCATTGATGGGATATATCTCTGATCATACCCGTTCCCGCTGGGGCCGGCGCCGGCCCTTTATCTTTGTTGGAGCAATCGCCGCGGGAATTATCTTCGCCCTGCTTTGGCAATTGCCAGCCGGTCAGAGCGAGTCCTTTTATTTTTGGTTTTTTCTATTCGGGTCACTGGTTTTCTATCTTGCCTACACGATGTTTGCGACACCATGGGTAGCATTGGGTTATGAACTGACGCCGGACTACCACGAGCGAACCAGGCTAATGGGTGTTCAGAATTTCATTGGTCAACTCGCCTATGTGATAGCACCGTGGTTCCTGCTCATTATGCAGAGTGAGCAGTACTTTGATGACATGGTGGATGGTGCTGCCGGACTGGCGATTTTGATCGGTGCCGTCGTCATTGTCGTCGGTATCATGCCGGCAATATTTCTTCGTGAGCGCTTCAAAGAAGTTGCTTTGCTGGAATTACAACATGAAGAGAAACAAACCAGGACCAGACGTGAAGCGATTCTACGCAGAATCTCGGAGTTTTTACGTGGGTTTGCAAATACGCTGAAGATCAGACCTTTCCGCAAGTTGTGCATCGCAACATTCTTGATATTTAACGGCTTCATCATGGTTGCTGCATTTCAGTTCTACGTCATTATCTATTACGTGTTTTCAGGCGATACGGTACGAGGCGCTGAATATGCAGGCTATGCCGGCAGCCTGGGTGCTGTATCTTCATTTCTTGTCATCATTCTTGTTTCCTGGCTTGCAACCAGGATTGGCAAACGTCGCGCATTTTATCTGGCCACTGGTATCTCCATGGCCGGCTACGCGCTCAAGTGGGTTTGTTACAACCCCGAAATTCCCTGGCTGCTTTTGTTGCCTGCGCCTTTCATAGCATTTGGCCTGGGTGGGCTGTTCACACTCATGCCATCAATGATTGCCGACGTCGTCGATCTGGATGAACTGAAAACCCATGAACGTCGCGAAGGCATGTACGGTTCGATATTCTGGTGGGTGGTCAAACTGGGTCAGGCAGTGGCATTGGCAGCAGGTGGGTTTCTCCTCAATGCAACAGGATTTGACGTCTCCCTGGAAGGGAACCAGACCAATTATGCTATTTTCATGATGCGGCTTTTTGATGCATTCGTGCCCTGTATTGCATCAGGTTTCGCCATCTGGGCAGTAGCGACTTATTCAATCACCGAAGAAAAAGCGCACGAGATCAGGCTGCAACTGGAACAAAGACGCGGCAACGTTTGAAAGATGGGGGTCACCCATAACTCTTGACTCAACCACCCGAATCCTTTTCCAGTTGTTCTTCAAGTTTCTTTTTTCTCTCTTCGGTTTGTTCGAGATAGGATTCCTCGAATGCCTCTGCCTTGCGCAGCGTCTTGACCTGATCACCTATGAAACTGTCCTCGGCCGCCACCGGTGCCGGCTTCTGCCAGCCATTGAGGTACCAGGCCGCGGCCGCCAGGGCCAGAAAAAACAGCAATTTACGCATCTGACTGCTCCGTTGGACTCACCACAATACTATAGCAAGCCGCCATCATCCGGGTCTTCGCCGTCCGTACGGGCTGTTAAAGGTTCAATAAACTTGATCCGCTTGCCTCCGACAAATACGTTCTTGAACTCCGCCCTGCTGACCGATACGTAAAGCTCGTTACCGCCAATCTCCACCTGCGCCCCTTCTTTCAGTGCATATCCCTGGTCATCGACACGAACCACCATGGTGGCTTTGCGGCCGGTGTGACAAATGGTCTTGATTTCCGATAACTCATCGGCCCAGGCCAGCAAATGCATACTGCCTTCGAACAACTCACCCTGAAAATCGGTGCGCAGGCCAAAACACAAAACCGGTATGTTCAACCGGTCCACGATTTCACCCAACTGGAAAACCTGATCACGGGTTAAGAACTGGGCCTCGTCAACCAGCACGCAATGGATGTTTTTCTCCTCCAGCCTGGCACGAGTGGTCTCGTACAGATCATCTTCCGAATTGAATATGGTCGCTTTTGACTGTAAGCCGATACGTGACTTTATCAATCCTTCACCGTAACGGTCATCCAGCTTTGGGGTGAACAGCAACGGATTCATACCGCGTTCGCGGTAATTGTGGGCGGACTGCAACAACACCGTGGTTTTGCCGGCATTCATGGCCGAGTAGTTGAAAAAGAGTTTTGCCATTCAGCTTCCAGTATCTTCGGGCCTATGCCGCGTAATCGCGTACCAATTCCAGTACTTCATCGCGCTGGGTCAGCGCGAGCAACACCAGGCAATCACCCGGCCGGGCCCGGGATAACACATACTGCGTACCCTCCAGTGGGCTTTCAAAAAGAAGCACCGCCTCTTTTGCCAGCCCTTCGCTGATGGCGAGATCGCGGATCATTGCGGCCACAACGCCCGACTCACGGCCACGTTCGTAACCCGGAAGGTTACAGGCCAACAGTAGGTCTGGCTTCATCAGGCAGATCGCATGCACAAGGTCAGCGATGTCCTTGTCGCTGCGGTCCCCTGCCTGTCCCATCAACACAATATTTCGTTTGGCACCGAACTGGCCGATGGTCTCGCCCACCGCCCTGACACCGTGCTCATTGTGTGCAAAGTCTATGAATATACGCACGTCATTCTTGACGAACAGGTTACCACGACCGGGATTGACGTTGGCATCTCCACTGAAGGAAACCAATCCCCTGGCAAGTGCCCCGTCATCGGCACCCAGCACATGGCACAGTGCCATCGCGCCCAGTGAATTACTGATGTTGTATCGCGCCGCTCCACCAAAGCCAACGGGAATATCAACGACAGGGACGATGCGCCGCGCATTGCCATTATCTGCCAGCATCAGCCAATCACCCGACACAAAAGCGGCGCCACCACCCCTTTGCATTTGCGCTCTTATCAACGGATGTTCGGCATCCAGACTGAACCACGTGATGCGGTTACTCAAGCCGGCGGCAAAACGAACGCTCTGCTCATCATCGGCATTCAAAATCAGCGGGGCATTGTCGTTGAGCGCACGGCGTACGATGAACTTGGCTTCGGTCATATCTGACACGCTGTTGATACCGTAGTCACCGAGATGGTCCGCGGCGATATTGGTGATCAGTGCTGCGTTCGCACGCTCAACACCAATGCCCCGGCGTAACAGACCACCACGGGCGACCTCGAGCACCACGGCCTCGGATTTGGGGTGTCTTAACAGCATCCTGGCACCACCGGGACCGGAATAATCCCCATGATCCAGAATTTCTGTACCGACGCGGATATAGTCGGTGGAGGTGATACCGGCGCACACACCGGCTTGTGCAAGTATGGACGCTGCCAACCTGACGGTAGTGGATTTACCATTGGTGCCGGTGACCACACCCAGCGGGATGGTTCCGGTGCTGTCCCAGTCCACCTCTGCGGGTTCCGGTAGATTGTTCGCCGGCCAAACCAGCGAAGCCCTGCCAAAACCGACAGATACTTCATCGTCATCCCATAAAAAAGGTAGCTGTGCATCAGCACTGGCCTTTTGCAGGGCCAGCAGGGCAGGATTGGCCTCCTCATCACGTTGCCTGGTCAGTTTCCGGATGACCTCATCAGTGGATGCTGGTTGTTCGCCTCGCAGTCCGGCCATTGCCTGTTCAAGGGCCACCTCGTTTAATTCGCAGCCGGTGTAGAGCACATCGATGGGGGCATGGAAAACGAGGCTGGCTCCCCCTTCATAGACCCGCGAGAAAATGTGCCCTTTGAGCGGCCAGTTCATTGCAGACATCAGTTCCGCGACCGCTTGAGTCCATGCTCCAATCAAGGTTTCTGTTGCTATACCACTAATGGCTACATCCATGACCGCGCTGGCGAGGTCCGAATACAGATTCGGGCCGGTCAGACGCCGGCTGTCGAGTAGCTCAACATTCATCACATCACCCGGTATTCAACAGCTAATCGCTTTCTTCTTCCCGGGCCAGGCGTACACCACGCTCATCCCGAACCAGACGCGCACCCGGATCCAGCGCAAAGGCGTCCGGATCCTCTTCGACAAAACTGTTGGGTGGCCGGTCCGGTGGTGATGTTCCATGACCGGCGTTTTCGCCCTCGTAGTGAATCACCTGGTCCCAGCTACGCTGAACATTGTCAGCAAACATCATGACCAGGTCGCCTTCCTCGGCCAGTTCAAGTGCCCGGGTGACCGCGTTGACCTCATCCGGTATCATTTCGATCGCGGCGTCATCGACACCACCGGCCAGTAACTGGTCACGCAACATGTTTGGAACTTCATCGTTACCACGACCCCGGCGACGATCATCCGCCCGGCAGATATAGTGGTCATAATGCCCGCCGGCTACCTCCGCGATGGCCCGGATGTCCTGATCACGACGGTCACCCGGCGCCGCCAGGATACAGATACGCTTGCCACTGACATCCAGCCGGTCCACCAACTGTGAAATACTGCGAATGGCCGCCGCATTGTGACCATAATCGAGGATGACCCGAAACGGATGCTCATCAAAAACATTCATCCGGCCCGGGGCCTGGAAAATGGTGGAATTGAAGGAAAGCAGACCGTGGCGAATATCATCCAGAGATTTCTCCAGTGAATAAGCCAGCGCCGCCGCAAACATTGCATTCTGGACGTTGTGCATGGCTTTGCCGTCCATGGTGGCGGGTATCTGGTGGGTCCAGAGCAGTTGGAACTGGGTGCCGTTGTCATACAGGGTGATCATGTCACCGGCAATGCCTTTTTCGAGCACCACGGCGCGCCCGCCTGCGCGGACATGTTCCTTGACCAGGGAGTGGGCCGGGTTCATGGTCACATAACACACATGCTCGGCCTGTGTGTAATCGGCCATTTTCAGACACAGGTCGTCATCGGCATTCAGCACTGCGGTATTGCGTGCAACTTCCACTACCACCCGTTTGATTTCCGCCAGTTGCTCAACCGTGTCAATTCCTTTGAGTCCGAGGTGGTCTTCGGCAACGTTAAGACAGGCGGAGACATCGCAACGCCGGTAACCCAGACCAGCTCTCAAAAGACCGCCGCGGGCCGTCTCCAGCACCGCAATGTCCACACTGGGGTCGCGAAGTACGATGTGTGCGGAAGTCGGTCCCGTCATGTCGCCCTTTACCGATAAACGCCCATCAATATAGACCCCGTCGGTGGAAGTCATACCCACCGTGTGACCCGCGGTCTTGAGAATATGTGCCAGCATACGTGAGGTGGTGGTTTTGCCATTGGTGCCGGTAATACTGGCGATCGGAATGCGTACCGGGGTGCCGGGCGGGAACAACATGTCCATGACTTTCCCGGCCACATCCCGGGCCTCTCCTTTCGAGGGAGCCACGTGCATGCGGAAACCCGGTGCAGCATTAACTTCCACAATGGCCCCGCCAACTTCCTTGAAGGACTCGGAGATATCGGCCGTGAGAAAATCCACACCACCCACATCCAGACCCACGGCCCGGATGGCCCGCACCGCCATTTCGCGATTGTCGGGGTGTACGACGTCGGTCAGGTCTATCGCGGTACCCCCTGTGGACAGATTGGCCGTCTTGCGCAGATAAAATATCTCCCCGTCCGGCAATACCGTAGTCTCGTCATGACCGGCCTTGGCCAACAGATCACGTGCCTGTCGATCCAGTTCCAGCTGGGTCAGTACTTTTTCATGACCGATACCCCTGCGTGGATCCTTGTTGACCTCCTCTATCAACACCGAAATACTGCTCTTACCATCACCTTTTACATGACCGGGAACCCGCTTGGCCACGGCCACCAGTTCGTTATTGACCACCAGCATACGGTGGTCAAAACCCTCGACAAAGCTTTCCACCAGCACCGCACGGCTGGACCCGTGTTCACGGGCATGGGCAAAACCGGCTTCAACCTGCTCATCGCTGGTCAGGTTGATGGAAACACCCCGGCCGTGATTGGCATTGAGTGGTTTGAGCACCACGGGGTAGCCGATATGACGTGCCGAGCGAACTGCTGCCCGCGGGTTATAAATCATCCTCTGGCGAGGTACGGGCAGGCCCAGATCACGCAGCAGGTTGTGTGTGTCTTCCTTGTCACAGGATATTTCCACCGCAATCTGCGATGTCTTGCTGGTGATGGTGGCCTGGATGCGTTGCTGGTAGGCACCGTGGCCAAACTGCACCAGCGAATACTTGTTCAGTCGAAGATAGGGAATCTCCCGCTCTTCTGCTGCATTGACCAGTGATGCCGTACTGGGTCCCAACTCTTTTCGTTGTGCGAAAACGATAAAGTCATCCCGCTCCTGCTGGTAATCAAAATCCTTCTCAATTTCAGAAGCGAGCTCCTGTTTGAGATTTTCCGGCAGCAAGCCCAACAAGAGCTGCAGCGCAATACGGGCTGCCTCCAGCCCGACATCACGTTGCTTGTATTGAAACACCATGTTGTATTGACCCGTTTGATCCGAACTTCGGGTACGGCCAAAGCTCACATCCGAGCCCGCTTCATTTTGCAGTTCCAGCGCCGCATGTTCCCAGATATGACCCATCCAGGTACCCTCGTCTTCACGCAAACGACGGATAAAACCACCGGGTTCTCCATAAGAGCAGCCATGGTTCTGCAGACCCGGAAGTGCATCAATCAGACCACCAATAAAATCCTCTCCAAGCCGTACCGAAGGCCAGTGTTCCAATACACCGAGGTCCACATGGTGGCGGATCACTGGAAAATGTGCATACAGGCTGGGCCCGACATAAACGTTCGTGGACAGGATTTTCATAACAAGACCTTCATTCGTACCAATGTAAAACAGTGTTTATTAATGTGCGGTGAGACCTCTAAACATATCACAAGCGGCCTGGGGCAGGCACAGCTATGCCGCCGATTTATACTCAGCTTCCTTTTTCCAGGGTCGCCTCCCGTGTCTCCAGATTGAACTGTGAGCCACTGGCCAACACATGAAGTTTCAGACCCACCAGCGAAACAGCTTGTGCTTTTCCTACGTAACTCATCGACGAATGTCGAAGTTCAGACGGGTCAACCACCGTCACAGTACCATGACCCACGACTTCCAAATCCCCGTCAGGCCCTATGAAAGCCGCGGTATTTTCGTCAATACCCAGCCCACAGATAAATGGATTGAATGACAGGGCTGCCAGCAGACGTCCAAGACGACCACGCTTGTTGAAATGCTGGTCAATAATCACACGGTTGGTCAGCCCAAGTCCGGGCGCCAGCACCACCCCGCTTTCTCGTGGTGAAGGACCACTCCTGCCACCGGCTATCATGTGTTCGGAGATGATGGCTGCCCCGGCGGAAGTACCGGCCATGTGCACACCTACTGAATTCAACCTGCGTATGGCCCGGGCTACGGGTGTACCACCCAGAATGGTGCTCAGACGTAACTGGTTGCCGCCGGTGATAAAGACACCGGTGGCCTTTTCCAGTTTGTCCAGGATGTCATCCTGGTAACAATGGTCACGGTCCTCGATCGGGATACAGACCGCTTTCGCTCCCATACTCTCAAACAATTCCTCGTACATGGGACCGGTTTCGTTCAGCAGTGAGGCGGTTGGAATGATGAGGATGCGGGCCTCTTCAGCACCGCATAGCTCGACAAAACGCCGGAGAATGACCGGGTCCTTGCGTTTGGCTTCAGCTCCGCCGATGGGAATCAAGTATCCACGGGACTGGTCTTTTCGGGGTATTGCCGGACTCATCTGGTTTGCACCTTCAATTCGGGGCGCATATTGTAGTTGCTTACACTCCAGTTTGAAATGAGGGAAAAGCATTAACCCGCAATTCTTTGTTGTGCCTTGCAGGATGATATTGAATCAGCAAAAAGGTCAGGTGCATAGACTGCATCTGGCCGAGCTTGAATGCTGCTCCTTATCTCTTGTTACCCTGGCGCACACTGCACAAAAATAACAGGCAATTCTCTCAGTCTTGGTCCACCCAGAACTGTCGTGCAACATGCCAGATACGCCACTGGGAAGGATCTGATGCCACATGACGGCCCAGGAATTCGGCGTATTTCCGCAGGAACCCTTCCACACTGTCAGAGGTGAATGGACCTTCCATCTCCAGTTTCTTAAGCACAGAATCACCCTCTTGCAAACTGATCGCGTAAAACACGTATTCCTTTTGCCGTTTTACGAGAATCTCCGGGAAGCCTGCATTGAACACCGCACTTTGGCCCAGTACCGGCGCAGTCACGGTCGGTCTGCCTTCCATTGGGGGTGCGTCCATGACCACGATGACACTGCCGGGTTGATCCATCATGGCACGCAGTCTCTTTCCAGCTCCACCAACGGCTATAGCACGGTTACCCATGGTCTTGACCATGTAACGGGCGGCCATGGTGCTGAACAGGTAGTAAAACGGCCTGATTCGCAAAACCTGTTTCTCGGGTGGACGATAGGGTAAAGCAGGATCAAGCTTTGCCACCTGCAAAAGTTTAAGTATGGAGATGGACGGGCCCCAGTGCATGCCGATGATGACCCGGTCTTTCGCTGTTTCAGCCGGGGCCATGAATTCCACTTCTGCCAGCACCGACCGTGACCGACCACACAACATCATGTACAAATCACGCACTTCCAGCAGTTCCACCTGCTTCCAGCGTTTTTTCCAGCTTGCTTCATCGTCGATTTCAACAATCACCGAAGCCCCTTCGAACGCACTGCCGGCCGCCGCAGACATGAACCAGTGCCAACGTGATGCCCTCGCCATAATTCGCCGGGAAGTGGCCGCAGGCAGGATCACGGCGAGGCCGGGGATCAGCACGTAGGCCAGAAAATCCGAAAGTTGCTGAGTTATTCTTAAAGACCCCATCGCTACCGGACCTGTTCAGCGGTCGACAAGAGAGGCTTGTGACAACACAAACGCACCCAGCCCTGTTCATCGCGGGTCACGATATCATCGGTGTGACGCAGGTATGCGGTCTTCACTTCATCTGTCTGTTCCACGAGTATGCCGGACAATACCAGGAATCCTCCGGGGCTCAGACAGGAAAGCAACACCGGTGCCAGTTCAATCAGGGGTGCCGCAAGTATGTTGGCCACGACCACATCGGCCTGCAGTGGGCCCAGTTGTTCGGGTGCCAGGACTTCAACCCGGTCGGCCACTGCATTGCGAACCGCGTTGTCCAGCGTTGCGCTTAATGCTTGCGGGTCGTTGTCGATGCAAACTACCTTTCTTGCGCCCTTGATGGCCGCCGCAATCCCCAGCACTCCTGAACCACACCCATAATCCATGACCACCCGGTCGTTAAAGACATGACCGTCCATCCATTGGAGACATAGCCGGGTAGTCGGATGGGTACCGGTTCCAAATGCCAGGCCGGGATCCAGTCTGATGACATGAACAGCGTCCCGGGGCACGTCCATCTCGCCCGGAACAATCCACAGTCGGCGACCAAACTGCATGGGTTTGAATCGTTCCATCCAGCTACGCTCCCATTGCTGGTCGTCCAGGGTGCGGAAATTGACGTGTTGAGGCCGGTCAATACCGGGCACCAGGCTGAGCATGCGCGCCAGTGGCTCGAGTGCAATGTGCTCATCAAAAAGGGCGGTAACACATACCGACGGCCACAAGGGTGTTTCCCCGACCCCGGGTTCGAGTACCGGATTGTCGGCATCGTCGGTCAGAGTTACGGCAAGTACCGGTTCATTTTTTAACAGGGATTCAACCAGTGACGCGTGCTGACGGGCCACCCTAACACTCAATTCCAGCCAGGACATGGCAGTATCCCCGCCGGGGTCAACATCAGGATTGCTCGGATGCCCTGTCAGCGAGCCGCTTTTCAAGATAATGGATATTGAATCCACCCTTCACAAATCCGGGATCGAGTAGCAGCCAGCGATGCAGCGGAATATTGGTCTTGATGCCATTGAGCACCATTTCATCAAGTGCCATGCGCATACGGGCAATCGCCGTCTGGCGGTCTTCACCATGTGCAATGACCTTGCCGATCATAGAATCATAGTTTGGTGGGACTTTGTAGCTGTCATAGATGTGTGAATCGACCCGGATACCGGGTCCTCCGGGTGCGTGAAAACCGTCGATGGTGCCAGGGCAGGGGATGAATGACTCCGGGTCTTCAGCGTTGATACGGCATTCAATGGCGTGGCCACGGATCACGATCTCTTCCTGGGTATAAGAGAGTCGTTCACCGGCAGCGACACGTATTTGTTCCTTGATCAGGTCAACGCCGGTAATACGCTCACTGACCGGGTGTTCTACCTGGATACGCGTGTTCATTTCGATGAAATAGAACCTGCCGCTGTCATACAGGAATTCAAAGGTCCCGGCTCCACGATAGCCAATCCGTTTGCAGGCATTGACACATACCCGACCGATTTCTTCGCGTTGTCCGGGTGTGATTCCGGGCGCCGGTGCTTCCTCGATCACTTTCTGGTGACGCCGCTGGGTTGAACAATCACGCTCACCAAGATGGATGGCATTGCCATATTGGTCTGCCATTACCTGTACTTCGATGTGACGGGGGTTCTCGAGGAACTTTTCCATGTACACACATCCGTCACCAAATGCGGTCTGGGCCTCCTGCCTGGTCAACTGCAGTGCATTGGACAGATGGGCCTCGGTGTGGACCACACGCATTCCGCGGCCACCACCACCTGCTGCCGCCTTGATGATGATGGGATAACCGATACGCCTGGCGATCGTGTGAGATTCCGCTATATCGTCGGTCAGGGCACCGTCGGACCCGGGTACACAGGGCACACCGGCCTCGTTCATCGCCTTGATGGCCGAAACCTTGTCACCCATCAAGCGGATGGTTTCCGGGCGCGGGCCGATAAAAATGAATCCACTTTGTTCCACCCGTTCTGCAAAATCGGCGTTCTCGGCAAGAAATCCGTAGCCTGGATGTACCGCCATGGCATCGGTGACTTCCGTGGCAGCAATGATGGCCGGGATATTCAGATAGCTTTCTGCACCGGCCGCAGGGCCGATACATACGGCCTCATCGGCAAGCGCCACGTGTTTCAGATTCCGGTCCACGGTGGAGTGAACGGCCACCGTCTTGATGCCCATGGAATGGCAGGCGCGCAGTATCCGCAGAGCAATTTCTCCACGGTTTGCAATAACGAGTTTCTCAAGTACTGGCATGGGTATTTAACCTGTAATCAGCGGATTACGAACAGCGGCTGATCATATTCCACCGGCTGACCGTTCTCGGCCAGTATCGCCACGATTGTGCCCGATACATCGGCCTCTATCTGGTTGAACATCTTCATGGCCTCGATGATACACAGCGTATCACCGACGCTTACGCTCTGGCCCAGGCTGACAAAAGGTTGTACTTCCGGACTTGAGGAGGCGTAAAACGTTCCGACCATCGGTGCCAGCACGGGCTCACCATCCGGCACCAGGTCTTCATCATCCACAGCCTGCTCCAAAGCTACCGCAGATGGGCTCGCACGCGGTGGTTCCAGAACCGGTGCAGGCGGGGTTGCCATTACGGGTGCTGCAACAGTCTGAACGCCACGTATCAGGCGCACGGACTCCTCGCCTTCTACGATTTCAATCTCCGTCAGGTTGGATTCTTCCAACAACTCGATGAGTTTCTTTATCTTTCGGATATCCACGTGTTCTTACTCCCGCATCAGACCCGAGTTTCAGGCTCAGGCTTCTGGTTCAATTCGATTCAGTATGGCCTGCAGGGCCAGCAAATAACTTTCTCCACGAAAGCCGGAGATCACCCCGACGGCGATGTCGGAAAAATAGGTGACCTGTCGAAAGGGCTCCCGGGAACTCACTGCCGAGAGATGTACCTCTACAAATGGAATTTCCACCGCCAGCAATGCATCCCTGATGGCCACACTGGTGTGGGTGTAAGCTGCCGGGTTGATGATGATGTAGTCGACCCCGCTCTCACCTGTACGAGCGCCAGCGTGTTGGATTGCATCGACCATTTCCCCTTCCGAATTGGTCTGCAAATGCTCGAGTTTAACTCCGCAATTGCCGGCAAACTGTTCCAGTTCCTGCATGATGTCATCCAGACTGCGTGTGCCGTATTGTCCGGGTTCACGCTGACCGAGCAGATTCAGGTTGGGGCCGTTTAGTACACAAATTCTGACCACTTTCGGGTGTTCCTCGTCAGGGGGCGCCAAGTCTGCCCGAAAAACATGCATTTGTCCACCGTTCGGTACCGTATTGACGAAGTTAGCCGCACAATCGATACGCAATATAGACAAAATAGCACCGTCATCCGGGGCCGCGAGTAGCGGAACCCAAGACCTCCGTGCGCTGGCAGAGCGTTGTGTAGTGCCATTGATTCAGATCACGAAAGCGTTAGGAGGTCCCCGCCTGTGTGGGGATTGCCGTGCCTTATAGGAAGGCTATAGCACCTGTTCCAGCAGCGCCGCGAGCTCATCGCGCTTGATCTCACCCAGAAATTGCCAGCGAATGACACCCTGATTGTCCACCAACACAGTGTAGGGCAACATTCCGGTTGAATTTCCATAGGCGTAACTGGTCGCCATGACATCGGCAGCGCCCACCAGCACGGGATAAGTGATCCCCAGTTTTTCAGCGAACTCCCGTGCACGCTGTACATCATCCAGTGCAATTCCGATGACTTGCAAGCCCGCCTGCTCATGCTCCGCCTGTATTTCCACCAGCATGGGCATCTCCTTGACACAGGGTTTGCACCAGGTTGCCCAGAAATTGATCAGTAGCGTCTTACCGGAAAAATCTGCCGGGCCAACCATTTCACCGGTGTTGCTGCCAAGACGAAAATCGGGCCGTTGACTGCCGGTGATGTCATTGCTCGCAACTGGTGGTGCCGGGATATCTGGGCTGCGGTAGCGGGAGGAAGTGTAGATTCCAGCAATTAGCGCTGCAACAGCAACCAGGATGACCAGCAAGCGGGCCATCAATGTGCTTCAAGTACCTTGTTGAGGTGTGCTGCAAACTCTTCTGCCTCGAAGTAACCCACCAGGCGGTAGGCACGGAGTTCATTCCCCTCACGATCAAAAAACAGGATCGCCGGTGGGCCGATGATTTGATATTTTGCCATCAGCGCCTGGTCGATATCGTCGTGTTCGGTCACATCAGCCTGTATCGGCCTGATGCGTCTGAACAAGGCCTGGATTTCCAGTTCATTAAAGGTGTTGCGTTCCATTCGCACGCACTCGACGCACCAGTCCGCGTAGAAATCCAGCATGACTGGTTGACCCGCCTGGTTGGCACTGGCTACCACGGCATCCAGGTCCTGCAGGGACTTGATGCGATGGAATTCAACCTGGCTGGCCTGGGATTGGCCGGTTTTGCCGAGACCCGCGAGTGGTCTCAGCCAGTTATCCGCCCCGGAGGCGGCACCGATAATCTCGATGACCCCGATCAACAACAGTACGATTCCTGCTGTCTTCCACAGACGCCACCAACCGGAGGCACCATCGGGTATGCGTTCCAGCGCACCGAGATAGACACCACTGGCAATTGCCAGCACACCCCACAGCAGCAGGATAACCGGGCCCTGCACTATACGTTCGAGCATCCAGATGGCCAGTGCCAGCAAGCCGATACCAAATACCGCCTTGATGGTATCCATCCACGCACCTGCCCTGGGCACCAGTTTGCCGGCAGAAACCCCGAACAGGATCAACGGCACACCCATACCCATGGACAAAGCGAACAGGGCTGAGCCGCCCAGCAAGGCACTGCCCGAGGCACCAATGACAATCAAAGCGGCCGCCAGCGGTGGGGCCACACAGGGCCCTACGATCAGTGCCGACAAAAACCCCATGACCGCCACACCGGCCAGGTTACCTCCCTGTTGACGGTTGCTGGCCCGGGTTAACCGGGTTTGCAAAGCGGTGGGTAACTGCAACTCGTAAAAACCGAACATCGACAGTGCCAGCGCGATAAACAGGGCAATAATGAAACCCAGGATCCACGGGTCCTGGAACAGGGCCTGCAGGTTCTGACCAAACAAACCGGCCAGCACACCCGCGATGGTATAGGTAACCGCCATGGCCAACACGTAGACCAGTGACAACCAGAATGCCCTGTTGGTGGTCATGTTCTCACCCTGGCCCGCAATGATGCCGGACAATATCGGCACCATGGGGAACACACAGGGTGTAAAGGCCAACAATAAACCGGCAATGAAAAATGCAAGCAATGCACCCGCCGGATTACTCAGCAACATGCGCGCCAGCATGTCCTGCTCCGAAACCGGATCTGTTTTGGCTCCTTGGTCAACCCGCGGCTCGTCCGTCCCAGACCGTTCACGCGGTGGTTCCAGCCAAATAGCTTCAGCCGATGAGGACATCACCAGATCGACCCGGGTGGTTTGTGGTGGATAACAAATTTCGCCATCGCGACAACCCTGGTAGTCAGCTTCAAAGGTTATGGTCTGCTCCCCGCCGGCCGGCCGGTTTACCCTCACGGGTACCTCTATCGGACCAAAATAAACTTCTACCTCGCCAAACTCGGGGTCATCCTTGATACTGCCCGCCGGAAAGACTGCCTGCCGGACCTCAAATCCACTATCTCCAATAACCCTGAAATCAAACTTGTCACGGTAAAGGTAATAACCCGGTTGGGTGGTGAACCGAACCAGGATGGTGCCCTCGGACAATCCAATGGCTTCGAAGGTAAATGCATCCTGTGGTTGCAGGGCCGCTGGCTGGCTGAGCAGGTCGTCGGTCATACCCGATGCCGGTTGTTCCCACAATTCTGCCAGCGTAGCAGGCGGTGGTGCCGATGATGGCAGCAGGACTGAAGCATCCCTCTCCATGGGCAGAGTGACCGCCAGCAATTGCTCGGTGGGCGGGTAACACAGCACATTTTCCAGACAGCCCTGGGAACGGACCCTCAGGCTGACCAGGTTGACACCAGTTGGTACGATATCAAGTGGTAACCCCACGGTGATCCGTTGATGGAACTTGATGACCTCTTCACCCAGTAGCTCATCAAATTTTCGCTCGCCCTCCGGAATTCCCGGTTCACCGATTACAACTCCCGGTGTGTCGGTCTCGAAGCGCAGGAACTTGTTGTTGTAAAGATAATAGTCCTCGGCGATATCCCAGCTGACATCAATGTGGTCACGGCCTGTGGCCTGGGCCGAGATCTTGAAGACCTCGCCATATTCCCTGACATCTTCAAACTCCAGTGCCTTGGTCAGCAATGGGGTTAGTGACAGCAGTGCTGCCAGCAATGTTGTTTTTATGTTGTTCATATTCGAATATGACCGGCCTGGATATGTTTTATGTTCATCGCCCCGAAATAGACGCTGAATTCTCACACTAGTTTCATTGTCCTCGGCGCGGATTTTACCTGAACATGCTCCCTCTCGCCTGTATTGCATGCATTGGAATGACTTGAATTGGTGGTTGACTGAGACATATACTAACCGACCGTTCGGTCAGTCGAGCAAGACAACAGCGACAAACATTCATGGAAAACAACGACGAAGATTCAAAAATCCAGTCAAACGGCGAGCAGGCCATATTGGAGGCGGCAGAGATCCTGTTCTCTGAAAAGGGCTTCGATGCGATTTCGATGAGCAGCATCGCCAAACTTGCCAGGACCAGCAAACCCAATATTTACCATCATTTCAAATCGAAGAAAGCACTGTACCAGGAGGTGCTTAATTCTGCTGCCCGGCGCTCCTCAGCTTTGCTGGATGAACTGGTGGACGCACCCGGTTCATTCAGTCAGCGATTATCTCAATTCTCAGCCGGGCAACTGAAAAGCATCCTCGCTCATAAACGCGCCACACAGTTGATTTTACGTGAGACCCTGTCCGGTGGTTCGCAGCGTGGCAGGGAAATTGCCCAGCACTATGTCGGTGAAAGTTTTTCCCGCTTGGTGGCGATGATCCGCCAGGGACAACAGGAGGGGGAATTCCGTGAAGACCTTGACCCGGCACTGGCTGCTTTCATGATCGTGTCCGGGAATGTATTTTTCTTCCAGACCGCTCCGGTTGTGGAGCATCTTCCCGACATCAGTTTCAGCGATGATGCTGACGGTTTTAGCCAGGGTGTCATGAAACTGTTGTTCACCGGCCTGCTAAAGGACCAGGAGGATGCAGCATGAGAAAATTTCCGGTTAGCCTTTCCACGGCTTTGTTGATGGCCCTTTTAGCCACTGGTTGTGGTGATCAAGACGACAAAGCAACACATTCAGAAGACAATAATGCGGTATTGATTACAACTACCTTGGCCAGCATCACCGACCTGCCCATCTGGCTTGACTCTGTCGGCCAGATTCACAGTAAATCCGCCATCACGCTGGCAGCCGAAGTGGATGGCCGTATCACCAGTGTTGCAGTGGATGCTGGTGAAGAAATAGAGCAGGGACAGTTGTTGGCAGAAACCGATACATCCACGCTGTTACTGCAGCATCAATCTGCCGAGGCTAGCCTCGACCGTCTCAAGGTGCATATCGCCAACGGCGAACGCCGGGTTGGGCGATTTGAGAAACTCTCCGACCGTGATCTGTCATCACAAACCCAGGTGGATGATGCCCGCGAAAAACTCGAGGCCTACCGGGCGGACTACAAGGCCGCAGTAGCCCAACTGGCCATCGTTGAAGACAGCCTTGCCAAGTCACGTGTCACCGCACCGGTGTCCGGGGTACTGCAACACCGCTTTATCGCCACCGGCGATTTTGTAACCCGCGGCAAGGGTCTGTTTGAAATCACCCGACCACAACAATTGCAGGCATGGCTACCCTACCCTGAAACCAGCGCCTTGCGAATCCGGATTGGGCAGCGCGTGGAGATTCGCAGCCCTCTGGTCGGTGGTAAAGTTATCGAAGGGACCATTACGGAATTAAAGCCGGCCATTGGTCCCGGCAGTCGATCCCTGATGAGTATTACCGAGATAGAAGACGGCGGTGACCTGAAGCCAGAGGCCACCATTTCCGGAAAAGTGCTGGTGGAAACCCGATACGATGCCGTCATCGTGCCGGAGATCAGTGTCGTGCGACGCCCGGCAGGTGAGGTTGTTTACGTGATAACCGGCAACACCGCCAGCGCACGTACAGTGACAACCGGACAAAGACAGAGTGGCCTGGTCGAGATTTTCACCGGCCTCATGGGCAATGAGTCCATCGCCAACGAGGGCGCATCCTTCCTGACCGATGGCGCCACGGTCCGGTTCATGGAGCCTGCTTCTTGAACCTTCCGGAAATGTCCATCAGGCGGCATGTCTTTGCCTACATGCTGTCGGCCGTACTGGTGCTGTTTGGCATCATCAGCTACAAGGACATCGGGGTTGACCGCTACCCGACGGTTTCATTTCCGATGATATCGGTCACCACGGTCATGCCCGGTGCCACGCCGGAAATCATGGGATCCAGTGTAACCAACCTGATTGAATCTTCGGTCAACAGCACACCCGGTATTGATCATATTGATTCCGACTCTTCCCCGGGAATCTCCTCAATCCGGATACGCTTTTCCATGGCCAAGGATGTCAATGTCGCATTCAACGAGGTCCAGGCCCGGGTAAACCGCATACTCCGGGATTTACCCGAGGAGGCAGAGTCACCGATAGTGGCCAAGATTGAATTCGGCGTCCTGCCGGTCATGTGGCTGGTGCTGACCGGTGACCGTACACTGCAACAATTGAACCAGTATGCCCGCAATGTCATCAAGAAACGCATTGAGACCATCGATGGTGTGGGTGAAATCCAGCTGGGTGGCGAGCAAAAACGCACCATTCGGGTGAACCTGAAACCGGAACGAATGGCACAGCTGGGTATCACGGTTCAGGACGTGGTGCAGGTGTTCAATCGCGAACACCTGCGTTTGCCCGGGGGGGTTCTGGTCAGTAAAAATAAAGAGGAGTTGCTGGAACTCGATCTTGAATACCACAGCCCGCATGACCTTGGTGAAATGATCATCAGCTACCAGGGAGGTGCGCCGCAACGACTGCGTGACA
The DNA here is from genome assembly GCA_014238945.1 of Lysobacterales bacterium. Lineage (GTDB taxonomy): Bacteria > Pseudomonadota > Gammaproteobacteria > Xanthomonadales > SZUA-36 > SZUA-36. The sequence goes on along the minus strand of JABAAB010000048.1, from coordinate 17,768 downwards.
TTGCCGAAATTGAAGATGGCCTGGCGGATTTTCGGCAGCTGGCCCGGTACAACGGCCAGCCCACGGTGGGTATCGGTATCGTCAAGGTCCAGGACGCCAACACCGTGGCCATGGTGGAAGAGATTACCCGTCGTATGAACGAGGAACTGATCCCGCGTCTGCCACCGGGTATCCAGTTGCAGGTCGCGCACAACGATGGTCACCTGATCCATGGCATCGTCGATTCCCTGGAGGAACATTTGCTTTCGGGTACGCTGTTGACCGCACTGGTGGTGCTGCTGTTCCTGAAGAACCTTCGCTCCACGATGATTATTGCCGTCGCCATCCCGGTGTCCCTGCTGGGTGCGGTGGCGGTCATGTATTTCCTCGGATACACCTTCAACACCATGACGATGCTGGGTCTGCTGTTGCTCATCGGGGTGGTGGTGGACGACGCGATCGTGGTACTGGAAAACATCTATCGTCACAGTGAGGAAAACGGCTCGGGCAGGCGGGATGCCGCGATCAACGGGACAAGACAGGTAGTCTTTGCCGTGATGGCTGCCACATTGACCCTGGTGGCCATTTTTGCACCCGTCATTTTCATGCAAGGCATTATCGGGATGTTTTTTGAAGCCTTTGCCGTGGTCGTGACCTTTGGTGTGCTGGCTTCATTGTTTGTTTCGCTGACCCTGACACCCATGCTGTGTTCCAGATTTCTGAAGGTGACCAGGAAACATGGCCGCTTGTATTACATCATCGACCGTGGTTTTCACGCTCTGGATAATTTATACATCAGACTGCTCAACAACTCGTTGAAACACCGGTGGGTAGTGGTGCTGATGACCATCGCAACCATTTTGTCCAGCGGCTATTTTTTTACACACACAGGTTCTGGATTCATGCCCGTACAGGATGAAGGCCGCTTTATCATCAGTGTAAAAACACCTCTGGGTTCGTCCATCAGCTATACAGAGGAAAAACTCAAGATCATAGAAGCGGTGCTTGACCGACACCCGGAGATTGAGGGTCACTTCGTCACCATCGGTGCTGATCAGTCACGACAGGTAAGCAAAGCCAGTTTCCTGGTTCGTATGGTGGCGTGGGAGCAGCGGGACATCAGCCAGCCGGAAATGATCGAGACACTCAGGTGGGAACTTGCAGATATTGCCGGTGTTCAGGCTTTTCCATCCCCATTTCCCATGGTCAGTGGTAATCGGGGGGAGCCATTGCACTTTATCCTCAGTGGCCCGGACCTGACCGATGTCGCAAGACTATCCAAAGTGGTCAAACAACGGCTGGAGCAGGAGCCCGGCATGGGAAGCCTGGATCTGGAACTTCGTCTCGACCTGCCCCAATTGCGCACCAAGTTGCGTCGCTCGCTGGTACGCAGTCTCGGGATATCATCCCAGGAGGTCGCGCTGGCCATCAACGTGCTGGCAGGGGGAGTGGATATCGCGCGATTTAACGACGACCCCGGCGATGGTGAGCGCTACGACATCCGGCTCAAGGCCGGCGAGGGCGAACTTCAGACGGGGGAGGATCTCGGCCAGATTTACTTGAGAGCGGCCGACGGTGAAATGGTGAACCTGCAAAACCTGGTCACACTCGAACCACGGCTTGGTGCCGCCATTATTTCGCGCCATGACCTGCAGTATGCGGCCAACTTTTACAGTACACCGACCATGTCCCTGGGTGAGGCAGTCAGCCGGGTTCAAGAGCTTACCGCAGACATGCTGCCATTGGGCTACGAGGTCAATATGAGCGGCCGGGCCGAAGAACTCGGCAAAACAGCCTACTACATGCTGTTTGCCTTCGTGGTCGCCATTGTGCTGGTCTACATGGTGCTTGCCAGCCAGTTCAATTCCTTTGTTCAGCCCCTCATCATTATGGTGGCCCAACCACTGGCCATCATCGGTGGCGTTGTCGCCCTGTGGGCAACAGGACACACGCTGAATATGTTTTCAATGATCGGACTGGTGTTGCTGATGGGGCTGGTGGCCAAGAATTCCATCCTTCTGGTTGACCTGACCAACCAGAGACGGGCCGACGGCAAGAGCATCCACCGGTCGCTGACCGAGGCCTGCCCGATCCGCTTGCGGCCCATTTTGATGACTTCATTGACCATCATCCTGGCCATGATGCCGGCTGCATTTGGCGTAGGTGCCGGTTCAGATACCAACGCCCCGATGGCTGTGGCTGTGATCGGCGGCATGATCAGCTCCACCCTGCTGTCTCTGGTCGTGGTGCCAGCGGTGTATTCGCTGGTCGAAGGTGCCCTGGAACGCAGGCAACCGGCTGCCCCAAACTGAGGCCGTCACTCCTGTTGGCGTGCTCCTGGGTATTCACAGATGTTACGGTGGACAGAAGCGTCCGCAGCAGTGGTAACGTCGGCGTGCTCACCCTTTTGCCTGACATCAAACCCTGTTTTTAAGGTAATCCTGTCTGTGCTGCTGCGGGAATTTTTCTATCGCATATCGCAGCATCGTTCGAGGCATATTCCGATAGTGCGTTTTGAGGAATTGCCCCTCAACCACCCGATCAACATTGCCCACCTCCCTTAGCATCCAACCCACGGCCTTGTGAATCAGGTCGCGTGGATCATTCAGTAATATCAGGGAGATCTTCAGACTCTCTTCAAAACGGCCTTTTTTGATCCAATAGTAGGTGGCGATAATGGAAATTCTGCGCTCCCACAAATCTGCTGAAACCGCCAGGTCAAAAAGTCGCTGCGGGTCACGGTCTTGCAGCCAGTTACCGACTATTTTGTGGGCGGAACAGTCCACCAGGTCCCAGTTATTAATATATACGGTATTGGCCAGGTACTGACGGTAAATCTCTGCTTTTTGGTGCTCATTGGCGCGTTCAAACTGATCCACCACCATCAACAGGGCGAACAACCGCTCTTCATGCCATTTGGATTTCAACAGGGCCAGGGTGCTGCGCAGCGACAAGCCCCGAAATGATTTTACCTGCACCCTGATCACGGGAACCCGGATACCCAGAAAACGGTCACCCTCGCCATATTCATCTTTGCCGGTTTTGAAGAACCTCTGTGAATGTTCGGCAATTTCACTGTTTGCCAGCATCATCAAGGTGCGATGGACATGCTGTCTGTTCATCATCAAAGCCTGTGGCGCATGCGGTGGTTTGTCAATCTCCGGCGCGCGTGCCAGCGTAAATCGCCAGCCAACTGCCCATCAAAGCCGGTTTGCTAAAAAGGTGCGAAGAAACCTTTTCAGACCGGGCAAAAAACAACTAAAATGACCCGGCCCCGGTTGTGCGCGCCAGTATCGCCACCCATCCATCCAAGGAAACCATGAAAAGTTATCTTATTTCGATCGCCGGTAATATTGCTGCCGGCAAGTCCACCCTGACAAGGGCGCTGGAACGCAGGTCTGGCGGCCAGATCGTATCCTTTATCGAGCAGGTCGATTATGTAAAAAAGCACGGATACCTGGAAAAATACTACCAGGCCGTCAGCGCCTATGACCGATTGAAAAGGACCAAGCTGGATGGCAAGGACCCCGATGGATTCCTCCGGATCAAGGAGGAGGCCGAATACTGGGGTTACAAGATACAGGAGACCTATTTCCTGACCCGCTTGCTGGACCTGGGTGTGCTGAATGAACTGTTACGCGAAGGCCGGTCGGTTGCACAGGACCGGAGTATCTATGAGGACCGGATTTTCACCAAGAATTCCAACAATAACGAATACATCACCGACCATGATTACCAGAAATACCAGGAGTTGTTCAAGCTGGTGATGAGAAACAAACCGAAACCCGACCTCATTATCTACCTGGAAAGTGATGTGCACGCGCTCAAGGGCCGTATTACCGGGCGCAACCGCAGTGAGGAGTCCGATCTGGCCCGACCTGAAAATACTTACCTCAGCAATCTCAATGACCTGTACCGGCCCTGGATCATGAAATGCGGTTACCCCTACCTGATCATCGACACCGAAGCCATCGATTTTCGGACCGATGAAGGGCTCGAGAAGGTGATCGAAGGAATTACCTACCGGGCCCCAGGGACCAAGCGGTTATTTGCCTGAAAACCCTGTTGAGGAAAGCACAGACCAACAACATCCGGCCCGCTCTGTAGCCGGTTACCGGTGGTCGGGACTTGTTACTCAGTAGAACTCTGGTTCGCCCGGCGGGCGGGTTCTGAAACGCTTGTAGGCCCATAGATATTGCGTCGGGTCGATAGCAATACAGTCCTCCACACCCCGGTTCAGTGCCGCAACAGAAATCTCGAGATCATCAGAATAAATCTCTTCATCGACCGGCAGGAATTGTATCTGGTGTCGTCCACGGCCCGTTCGTCGGCAAACCGCGAACAAGGCCTTACAAGCCGTGCGTTGAATCAGACGGGAAGCCAGAACACCGGTCAATGCCGCAACACCAAAAAGGGGTACATAACACCCCTCTCCGGCAGAAGGTTCCTGGTCCGGTAGAATTTGTACCATTTTTGAGGAACCCAGGCGCTCAAGGATTAACTTCAATCCGCTACGCGAAGCAGGCACCATTTCGGCACCGAAACGACGGCGTTTCTTAACCAGGGTGGCATTCACATCCGCCATCCTGCCGGGCTTGTACAGAGCGACCACATCAATCAACTGATTCAGACCATGATTCATCAGCTCCCAGTTGCCAAAATGCGGTATCAGCAGCACCACACCTTGCCCACTGGCGCGGACATTTTCGAGGTGTCCCATGCCTGAAGGCTCATCGAACAGCGACAGTATGTCGCGCTCTGGCCAGTACCAGCAGACACCTGCTTCCAAGGCATTCATGATGTAACAACGTGTGCTATTTCTACCCAACCGGTCCCGTTGGCCGGCAGGCATGTCAGGATAACAGGCCGCCAGGTTTTTTTGTGTGCTGCGGCGTTTGTTGCCGGCAAGATGCCAGTACAGTTGGCCAATGGGGTAGGACAAGAGCCCCAGCAACCGCATTGGCAGCAGGCCAAGCAAACGAAAGCACTGACCAGGATCAATTTCATTTGTACCTCACACCCGCTCAACCTCCCTGTAACCACTGCCCGCCTGACAACAGACTTTACTGCTCTGCTTTAGATAATAGTATCGGATCAGGCAATCAGGCGTGTGGTTGGAAAACATAAATATCCGGGCATAATCACCGCCATGCCCGCTGTTGCCTGGTTCAGCACGGCATAACCGTACCCAATGGATCGTCGTTGACGGATTCACTTTCCCCGCCCGGGGGTTTCCGCAATACAAGGCGCCCAGCTTCAAAATCCGTCCCAAAACCCGGCATACGCTACACCTTATTAAAGAGCAGCACACTCAATAAACCATGAATGATATGTGTTATACGTCTATCGTCAGCTTCCTGTTTTCTTTATTCTTTGCCTTTGACAAACCTGAAACCCGGGGACAGCAGATGCTAAAAAGCGCACTTTTGATCTTTACAATTAACACGATTGTTTCCACCTTGGTCTTCGCAGAGACAAGCCTGTCGCCAACACCAATGGATGAACTGGATTACACCCAGCCATTGCTTTCGGGAAACTACAACCCGGACATTACGACACCCTCATCGGTTTTGGGTTTTCCGGTAGGACGCAAAACAGCCTCTCCGGCTCAAATCGTTGATTTTATTACCCATGCCAGCAGTCAAAGCGATCGGGCTATGCTGGTTGAGTATGCCCGCAGTCATGAAGACCGGCCACTGTATTACGTGGTTATCTCTTCAGCTGACAACCTGGCAAGGCTGGATTCCATCAAGGCTGGTGTGCAACGTCTGTCCGACCCCCGGGGACTCTCCGCTGATGATGCCAGCGTCTTGATCAATGATCTTCCGGCAATCGCCTGGATGGCCTACTCAATCCACGGCAACGAAACTTCGGGCGCAGATTCGGCCCTGGCGACCATTTATCACCTGCTGGCTTCCACCGATGAAGACATTGTTTCCCTACTGGACAGGAGCATTGTCATTATTGACCCGTCACAGAACCCCGATGGACGTGCGCGTTTTATCAAGGCGGTTGAAGAGTTACGCGGTCTCACCCCCAGCGTGGACAACCAGTCCATGCTACATACCCAGTACTGGCCGGGTGGCCGCTATAACCATTACCTTTTTGATCTCAACCGGGATTTTATCCACGGTGTTCATCCGGAAACCCGCGGCAGGGTCAGGGCCATCAATGAATGGCACCCGCAACTGGTGATCGATGGCCACGAGATGGGCTCACTGAGCACCTATCACTTTTCACCACCCCGGCAGCCAATCAATGCTCATTTACCACCAGCCCTGGCGAGATGGGGTCTGGCGTTTGCCAAAGACCAGGCCAGGGCTTTTGATCAGCGGGGGTGGCCCTATTTCAACGGTGAAAACTACGACGACCTGTATCCGGGTTACACCACTTACTCACAGTACCGGGGTGCATTGAACATCCTCTATGAGCAGGCCCGCATCGCGGAAGATGGGGTGAGACGCAGGGGTGGCATCATCACCACCTACCAGGAATCGGTGCACCACCAATTGGTTAGCACGCTGACCAATCTACAAACACTGGCCGAGCAATCCAAAAATCTGTACCGGGATTATGTTGCAGACAGACGCTTTGTGCTGTCGTCAAGAAGTCCTTATGCCGACAGAAACTTCGTCATCTTGCCAACTGATAACCATTCACGTTTGCAGTCATTCGTTGACACCATGGAGCTACAGGGCTTTGAGCTGTACTCGGCAAATCAGGATATATCCGTCAGCAACGCCCTCACCCAGTTGGGCAGTACCATCGACAAGTCCACGATTCCCAAGGGCAGTATTGTGTTACCGAACCGTCAGCCGGAAGCGCGGCTGTTGGCCACCATGCTCGAGTTCGAGACCACGATCACCCCCGCTACACTGCTGAAAGAGCGTCAGAGCATATTACGGGGGGAAGGCTCGTTGATGTACGACGTGACCGCCTGGAACATCACCATGCTTCACGGTTTGGAGGCCTGGACTGTTAGCGGTGACCTGGGCAACAGGCTTGACCCTTACCGGGCCGTATCGTCTGAGTCCGGTCTCAGTGATGTTGATCACTCCATCGGCTGGGTCGTCAACGGCAATGATGATCATTCCGTGGGCTTTGCAGCACGCGGGATGGAGCTTGGTTTGAAACTGCGCGTGATCAACAAGTCAGCCGAACTTGATGGCAAGACCTACCCCAGGGGCTCGGTGGTGGTGACACGAAACGACAATAGCTCCTACTCCGGAGACCTTGCCGGTACCGTCGGGGCGCTGGCGAGGGAGCTTGAGTTGACCGCACAGGGCTTTGCCAGTGGCACGGGGCCGGGCGACCTGCCGGATGTGGGCGGGCGCTATTTTGTGCCGCTTGAACCACCACGAATCGCAATCATTACACAAGGTGGTATGAGCCCTCTGGATGTCGGTGCGACCTGGCACACGGTGGACAAATACCTCGGTATCCGACATTCGCAACTGGATCAAAGCAGGCTGGGGTCCTTCGATCTGCGCCGCTACAACGTCCTGGTGATGCCGGATTCAAGATCGGCGCGGCTGACGGACAAGACCATCAGGAAATTGGCTGGCTGGGTAGAAAACGGGGGCACTTTGATCGCCGTAGGCAGATCGGCAGCCGCCCTGAGCGCGGTGGAGTGGAAATTCACAGCCGTGCGGCAAATAGCAGATACCTTTGAGGCGCGGGATAAATACGACCTGGCCCTGCAACGTGAATGGCTGGCGGACCAGGACGCTGTGGGTAACCTGCCCCAGGTTTGGGCAAACGTTGCACCGGAGGACGTAAGTTATCCCTGGCAGACATCTGCGAAGAAGACCGATAAGACTGCATTGAAAAAGCAGGATGACTGGCAAAAGATGTTTATGCCCTCGGGTGTGCTGCTGTCCGCACGCAGCAACCATGATCACTGGCTCACCTACGGAACGGGCGCTGTTCTGCCGGTATTGTTTGGCAATGCTCCGGTGTTGATGACCGATTCGAAATCTGAAACAGCTGTCAGGCTCGGTGTACTGACCCAGATCGATGCAAACCGATGGAAGGACATCAAGACACAGATGGTGAAGGACAAGACGGCCCGTAAAATCGGCTGGTCATCACTACCGGATGAACACGAGTTAACTCTGCGTATGAGCGGACTGCTGTGGCCGGAAGCGGCACAGCGACTGGCCAACGCCGCCTATCTGACCCGTGAGGCAAAAGGAAATGGCCAGGTGATCCTGTTTGCCGATACTCCGGCTTTTCGTGGCTCGACACTGGGGACCAACCGATTGTTACTCAATGCACTGGTCTATGGTCCCGCCCTGGGTGCGGATCACCCGATCGTTCCGTAGAAATTGGCTTTGACGAACTTGTTGATCAAGATGTCACGCCATCCTCGCAGTTTCCAGGGTCCGTTGTGAATTGATGGAAAATTGGTATGAAACGATAGACCAGGCCGATCGCGTAACGCTGATTCGTGAGACCCATGTACACCCCGATCTGCGCTGCAATATCTGGCATATCCGGGGCAGACAAAGGGATATGCTGATCGATTCCGGTCTGGGTGTGGTTTCATTGCGGGCCTCGATCACCGCTTTGGCAGGGCGCGAAGTGCTGGCCGTTGCTTCACATACCCATTTTGATCACATTGGATGTCATCACGAATTTGAACAGCGCTTATGTCACCCACTGGAAGCCCATGTACTGGACAGTCCCGATGGTCAAAATACCGTGTGGACCGAATATCGCCAGCAAGTTTCACTACAAAACCATTTTGATGCATTGCCTTTTGCCGCGTTCACACTGGATAGCTATACAGTGCAACCTGCAGCACCAACACGGTTGATCAACGAGGCTGATGTAATCGATCTTGGCGACCGTGTTTTCAGGGTTTTTCATATGCCGGGCCATTCTCCGGGGTCTGTCTGTCTTTATGAAGCAGCCAGCAAGACCATGTTCACGGGTGATGTACTGTATGACGGCGAACTGCTGGACACGCTGTATCACTCTGACCGGGAAGTTTACCGTGAGACCCTGGCAAGACTCAGGGAACTGCCGGGTGAAACTTTTCACTGTGGTCATTACGCAAGCTTTGGTCGTCAACGCATGATTGAACTGGTCGATGCTTACCGGACGCCCCCGGGGCAAACGTAGATTCTAGCCGGCGGATTCCCAAAAACTTTTCAATATCCATGTGTTTTAGCCCTGGTGATATAGGCAAGTTGGCCTGTACCAGCATCGCCCGGTCTGAACACAAAACGGGGCAGGGCGGCCCACGTATTACCTGTCTGCAAAGCCTGGAAATTGTAGCGGAAAAAAAAACGCTGGTCCCTGTTAACTGGACCAGCGTTCTTTAATCTTCCACCCCGGCTAATGCCGGACAATAACCATTACAACAACGGCACCGCCAACAGGGCAACGATGTTGATGATTTTGATCAACGGATTGATCGCAGGACCGGCGGTATCCTTGTAGGGGTCACCCACTGTATCACCGGTAATCGCTGCAGCATGCGCTGGTGTGCCCTTGCCGCCATGATGGCCATCTTCGATGTATTTCTTGGCGTTATCCCAGGCACCACCACCGGTGGTCATGGAAATGGCCACGAACAGACCGGTGACAATGGTACCTACCAGCAGACCACCCAGTGCCTGGGGACCCAGCAAAACACCGACCACGATCGGTACCAGCAGGGGCAACAGGGACGGGACAATCATTTCCTTGATGGCCGCCTTGGTCAGCAGATCCACGGCACGGGAATAATCCGGCTTAGCGGTTCCCTCCATAATGCCCTCGATTTCACGGAATTGGCGACGCACCTCTTCAACCACTGACGCGGCGGCACGTCCCACGGCCTCCATGGCCATGGCACCGAACAAAAAGGGCACCATGCCGCCAATAAACAGACCGATAATGACGTAGTGGTTTGACAGGTCAAAGGTCAAATTTACATGGCCGGCCTTGGCCAGGCTATTGGTGTAATCGGCAAACAGCACCAGTGCAGCGAGACCGGCCGAACCAATGGCATAACCCTTGGTAACCGCCTTGGTGGTGTTACCCACGGCGTCCAGTGCGTCGGTAGTCTTGCGAACATCTTCCGGCAAATTGGCCATTTCGGCGATACCACCGGCGTTGTCGGTAATGGGCCCAAAGGCGTCCAGGGCAACGATCATACCGGTCATCGAAAGCATGGCAGTGGCCGCGATGGCAATACCATACAAGCCGGCAAAGTGATAAGCACCCCAGATGGAGGCGCAGACCGCAAGAACCGGCAGAGCGGTGGATTTCATCGCAATACCCAGACCGGCGATGATATTGGTGGCGTCACCGGTGGTGGATGCGGCCGCAATTTTTTTGACCGGACTATAATCGGTACCGGTGTAGTACTCCGTGATAAACACCATGGCCGCAGTCAATACCAGACCAATCAGAGCCGAATAATACAGGTTCAGACCCTGTTCACCCATCATGATCACTGACGGGTAGTAAAACGCAGCGGCAGCCAGAATGCCGGAAACGATCACACCCTTGTACAAAGCACCCATGATGGACCCGCTCTTACCCGCCTTGACAAAAAAGGTACCGATAACAGAAGCAATAATGGACAGTCCGCCCAGCACCATCGGGTACATGACGGCATTGACACCCAGTGATTCGGCCATCAGGCTGCCCAGCAGCATGGTCGCAATCAGGGTAACTGCGTAGGTTTCAAACAGGTCAGCCGCCATACCAGCGCAATCACCGACATTGTCACCCACGTTATCGGCAATGACCCCCGGATTGCGTGGGTCGTCCTCGGGAATCCCGGCTTCAACCTTGCCCACCAGATCGGCACCCACATCCGCACCCTTGGTGAAGATTCCGCCACCAAGTCTTGCAAATATGGAAATTAATGAACCGCCAAAGGCCAGTCCAACCAGAGCATGGATGGCGTCTTCACTGCCAAACCCCTGGTGCAACAATATGGCGTAGTATCCTGCTGTGCCCAGCAAACCCAGACCAACCACCAGCAGGCCGGTGATGGCGCCGCCGCGAAAAGCGATATTCAGCGCAGGGGCAACACCTGAGCGGGCCGCTTCTGCGGTTCGCACGTTGGCCCGTACCGAAACATACATGCCGATATAGCCGGCCAGTGCTGAGAATATGGCACCGATGGCAAATCCGATGGCTGAAGCCAAGCCGATGAAGTAACCCACGATCACGAACAGAACCACACCCACCATACCGATGGTCGCGTACTGCCGATTCATATAGGCATTTGCGCCCTCGGTGATCGCATTGGAAATTTCCTGCATCTTTTCATTGCCTGGCGATTGTTTGACAATCCACCTGGCCATTAAAATGCCGTAAAGTACCGCCAGCAGGGACGCGCCCATCGCCAACCACAACGCCGTACCACTATCCATTTCTATCTCCCTCAAATTATTTCGGTCAACTCATTGCGTGCAGCACGCTGCCCGCTAAAAGAAAAGCGCGCTATAGTACCACAAATCCTTTGAAAAACAGTGACACAAAGCCAAAAACAGGAGCCAGAACCTATATTGCTCCAACAGAATTCGCGCTGCGTAAGGAAATCGGGATTAAACACTCCGCTGAACCCGGTGAATTACACCCCCCCGGTTTGATCATGTTTAACCCGTAATTATTCCAACCGGAACCGGTAAACCTCAGGACAAACCCCCAGCGTCCCGGTTTGGAAAATCAATACCTGCGAAACATCCGCCTTCATCCACTGGTCATTCCCAGACCGTTGCCAGGCCCTTCAAATTTCGAACCCCGGAAGTTTTTTCTTGACCAGGATATTTTGCAAACGCACATACTTCGGCAAACCATGGCGGTCATAGGGCGGATAGTCCTCCCCCCGGATCAATGGCTCAAGATAGCGCCGCGCTGCAGCGGTGATATCAAACCCGTCTTTGGAGATAAAACTCCTCGGCATCATCTTTTCCTGGTTGGCTACCTTGGCCAGCGATGCTTCGCCAACCTCCCACCGATAAGGCTGATCGGAGGTTCTTACCACGATCGGCATGACACCTGATTTGCCCTGCAGGGCGAGTTGTACCGCCGCCTTGCCCATGGCATAGGCCTGTTCCACGTCTGTTTTTGAGGCCACGTGACGGGCTGACCGTTGCAGGTAGTCTGACACCGCCCAATGGTGCTTGTACCCCAGTGCATTGGTCACCATGCCAGCCACGACCGGTGCAACACCGCCCAACTGGGCATGACCAAATGCATCTCTCAACCCTGAGTCTGCCAGGAATTGTCCCTGTTGGTTTTTTACACCCTCTGAAACCACGATTGAGCAGTAACCATGGGTGTTAACGGCCCGCTCCACTTTGCTCAGAAACGCCTCCTCGTCGAGAATGATCTCTGGAAACAAAATGACATGCGGCGGGTCATCTTTCTCGCGCCGGGCGAGACCACCGGCAGCGGCCAGCCAGCCAGCATGGCGACCCATCACCTCGAGAACGAATACCTTGGTGGAACTGGATGACATGGATTCGACATCCAGGCTCGCTTCCGTTATTGAGACCGCAACATACTTGGCCACCGAACCAAAACCTGGACAGTTGTCGGTAATCGGCAGGTCGTTGTCAATGGTCTTGGGTACACCGATACATTGCACTGGAAAGCCCAGTTTTTGGCCAATCTGAGAAACCTTGTGGGCCGTGTCGGCAGAATCACCACCACCGTTATAAAAGAAATAACCGATGTTATGTGCTTTGAACACTTCGATCAGACGCTCATATTGCGCCCGACTCTCATCCATTCCCTTGAGTTTGAACCGGCACGAACCAAATGCACCGCCGGGTGTATGACGCAAGGCGGCAATATCCGCTTTACTTTCCTTGCTGGTATCGATCAACTCCTCATTGAGGATGCCGATAATGCCGTCCTTGCCCGCATAAACCTTGCCCAGTTTGTCGTTGTTTTGTCGGGCGGTTTCAATCAGTCCACAGGCCGTGGCATTGATAACCGGTGTGACGCCCCCGGACTGGGCATACAACAGATTCTTCTTTTGCATAAGTTTCCCTCGAATTTCCGCTGTTCAGCGTTCCTGTTTAGTGTGGCCGGCAGAGTTCCTGGGCACATTGACTTAGTTGGATTGAGCGGTTAGCGTTAGCGCCTATTTTAAATGACGGGAACCGTCAAATGCGAATTGTAATGTTGGGCGCGCCGGGTTCCGGTAAAGGAACCCAGGCAACCTTGCTGGTTGAACGATTGGGCATACCCCACATTTCGACCGGGGTTCTGCTCAGGAGTGCGGCACAAGAGGGTACAGAACTGGGTCTGAAGGCAAAAGCCATCATGGACCGGGGTAACCTGGTTTCCGATGACCTCATACTGGGCCTTCTCAAGGACAGGCTCACTGAGGAAAACGCAAGCGGTGGATTTATTCTTGATGGCTACCCGCGTAACCTGGCACAAGCCAAATCACTGGATGAAGTTCTGGACCAGCTTGGACAACCCGTCGATGAAGCCATATTACTGGATGGTGATACAGAGACCATCATCCGGCGCATTGCCAAACGGGCCAAAGAGGAAGGTCGCAGTGATGACAGCGAAGATATCGTGCGAAACCGCATGAAGGTATACCGGGAGCAAACTGCACCGGTTGCAGAATATTATGCCGAACGTGGACTGTTGACCTGTGTGCTGGGCGAAGGCAGCATAGAGGAAGTACAACAGCGAATCCTCAGTGCTTTTGAGATATATCACCCGGCCACTGAAACACCAGGATGAGTAAGTCATAGCGGTGTACCGGCCTTCCATTTTCTTGATTTCGGGGAGCACCCAGATATTCAACATCCATGACTCTTGTTCAGCAACAATGGCATCTCGCCAGGTGGTTTTAACACCGTGAACGATAAAATGATTAACTGTGCAAATAACGGGTTGGACCAGGTCTTCAATGTCTGAGTTGTTGATCAACCTGGCTAAATTGTTGCGTCTGCGTGGTGGCCCACAACATTTTCCTGCCTCCTGGCGGATCACCATCACCTTGCTGGCGATTTACCTGCTGCAAAACCTGGTTAACGGAGCTCAACTCGATGACGAACAAGCTGCTGCCAAGTCACTGATTGCCATCAGCCTGCAACTGGTTGTGCTGGCGGGTCTGTTACTCTGGCGACGTCACCCGGAACGATTTACCCAGACACTCAGTGCGCTTGTAAGCGTGGGGATAATTTTCAACCTGGTCACCTGGGGTTTGCTAAGCCAGTCCGATCCCAACGTCAACCAACCTGAGTTGGCCACCCTCTGGTTTGGCATCTTTATCTGGAGTCTGTTCGTGGACGCCCATATCTATCGGCATGCCCTGTCGGTGACACTGTCGGTGGGGATGCTGATTACTGTCCTCACGTTGGCTGTCAGCTATGTATTTATCGAAATGTTGTTTTTGCAGATATGAGAATTCATATCCTGGGCGCCTGCGGAACCTTTATGGGCGGTGTGGCTCTACTGGCAAGCCGTGCGGGTCACCAGGTTTCAGGCACCGACCAGCACACCTACCCACCCATGAGTACGCTGCTTGAGGGCGAGGGTATTGATCTGTATGAGGGTTATGATAACCACCCACTGAGGGACGCCCCCGACCTGGTCATCATCGGCAATGCATTGAGCAGGGGCAACCCTGCGGTCGAATATGTCCTGAATGAACGGCTGAAGTATACCTCCGGTCCGCGCTGGCTCGGAGAAAACTATCTTCGTGACCGTAATGTGATCGCAGTTGCCGGTACACACGGTAAAACAACGACGGCCAGCATGTTGGCCTGGATACTGGAGTTTGCCGGGTTGAACCCGGGGTTCATGATCGGTGGGGTACCGCACAATTTCAATCTATCGGCCCGCGAGGGAACCGGCAGCTTCGTGGTGGAAGCCGATGAATACGATACGGCATTTTTTGACAAGCGTTCCAAGTTTGTTCATTACCGCCCACAGGTGACAATACTGAACAACCTGGAATACGACCATGCGGACATATTTCCGGACCTGGCTGCCATAGAAACCCAGTTCCACCACCTGGTTCGCACAATACCGGGCAATGGCACAATCATCAGCAATGGCGGTGATTCAAATATTGAGGGTGTTCTGGCACGCGGGTGCTGGAGCCGGCTGCAGCGATTTGCGCTCGATGACGGACACGACTGGCAGGTCGAGATGATGCGCCCCGATGGCACTGAATTGAACTTCATTCATAAAGATGAGGTAGCAGGCAGTCTGCAATGGCAACACTGTGGTCGGCATAACGCCCTGAATGCCTGTGCAGCTGTGGCGGCGGCTGTTGCCGCAGATGTGCCTGCCAAAACCGCGATCAAGGCGCTTTCATTGTTCGAAGGTGTCAAAAGACGTATGGAACTGATCGCGCAGGCAAACGACATTCATGTTTATGACGATTTTGCCCATCATCCCACCGCCATTCGCCTGACCCTGGAAGGTCTGCGAAGAAAGGTGGGCAATGCCCGTATCCTGGTGGCCCTCGAGCCACGCAGCAATACCATGAGGGCCGGGATTCATGCAGATGAACTGGGTCCGGCTCTGATCGCGGCGGACCATGTGTGGCTCAAGACCGGTGAAGGTATTGACTGGGACCCTCAGGTCGCACTGGCGCCCCTGGAGGGCCGGTGCAAAATTGTTCCGAGGGTCGATGATCTGTTGCGGCAAATGACCAACCAGTTAAAAGCGGGGGATCACGTGGTTTTCATGAGCAACGGTGGCTTCGAGGCTGCACCGCGAAGAATGAGTGAGACAGTGAATCAGCTGTAATTAATGTAAGAGTTCAGCTTTTTTCCGAACCTGCACCAGTCTATCCCTGGTGATCGCCTGGCCTTGAAAAACACCGAGTAATTTGGAGCCCGGACGGTTCGCTATCCCGGCATTGGCCATTCCGGGTTCCGAGCAGTTCCGGCACGTAGCGGAGCCGTTGGTGCTGCGTTGAAAACTCTTCTGCCAAACTACTTTATACTCCCGGGTAACCAGGTTACTACGGTGAACAAGATCATGATGTCAATCCAATTCAGATGAAACGTCGCAATTTCATACGAACCGTCATTGTCGGGGGAGCAGGCATGGCCGCCACGGGTCTGCCGCTTGAAAGGGTGTATTCCGAGTCACCTCCCACGACACCGCCAATTAGAACCAATCGCAGACACATTGTCCGGGGACCAGCCCATATGATTCGCGATGGTCACCGGTTCCCGCTGCCTCCCCCAACAGAATTCAAGGATGTGGTTATCGTTGGTGCCGGACCGAATTCATTGGTCTCGGCTTATCACCTGCCGGACCTCGAGGTGGTCTGCCTGGAGAAGGAACCCAGGTGTGGTGGCAATGCCCAGCGTTCGAAGTGGCGCGGTATCTATTTCACCGAAGGAGCCGCTTACACGCGCACCCGGTCGGACCTGACCGACTTTATGGCTTCAGAGTTCGGAATCAAACCCACGCCTGTTCAGAGCAATATCGGCTACATCGCAGGCACAACGATCATTCCGGATTTCTACCAGACCGGCTTCGACAAGCTTCCTTTTGACCAGGCGATACGGGCAGAATTTAATCGCTTTCGAAATGCCTGTGTTGAGGCGGAATCGCGCCTGCGTCCGGGCCTGGGTGAACTTTATGACGGTGAAGATATTTCCGAACCATCGCTGCAAGATGAAGTGCTCAGATTAGAGACCATGAGTTTCGAACAATGGCTCATTGATCACCATTATCCCAGGGAAGTGTTTGAGTGGTGTGACGCCTATTGTCCCACCGATGTCGGCGGTTACCCGGCTCATATGTCAGCGATCACAGCACTGGTGTCCATGGCAAATGTGGGTAACTACGATGGTTCTGCAACCTGGCCCGGTGGGTTGGCGCCGATGGCCGAAGCGCTCGAAACCGGTGTGCGGGCCCAGGGTGCCAACCGGATCAGGACGGGTGCGTTCGTGGTCTCCGTGACCAATACCAAAGATGGGAAATATGTCGATGTCACTTACCTGCAGGCCAACCGACCACATACCATAAGATGCAAAACCTGCATCTGGGGTGGTCAAAAACACATTGCCAGATATGTTGTTCAGGGCATGCCGGAAGAGCAAAAAGCGGCCATTGGCAAGATGAGTTACAACGATATTTCAGTCATGAATCTTTGCTATGACCGCAGAATCTATGACGACGCTTTGATTACCTGGATGAACGGGGGGCCCATCAACAATATCCTGTCTGCAGACTGGGTCAGGAATGCCGGAAATACCGATCCGGATTCACCCCAGGTACTCACCTGTGACTGGACCAACAGACCGGAGGACCGGGCGATGCTGCTGGATGATAACTGGGTGGTCGAACAATGCCAGCGCTCAGCACGAAGGATGGAAGAGATCTTCCCGGGAAGCCTCGATCACCTGGTGGAGATCAGGCTGCCGCTGCGGGCCCATTCCTGGGTCAGCAATTCACCTGGATTCATCAGTGAGCTTCTGCCTGTCATCTCCAATGATGTAGGGCGTGTGGTCGTCACCCGCTCGGACCACGGCTCATTTAACAGCGCATACCGCGCCGGGCTTGAGAACGCAGCCAAAGCAAGAGACTGGATAAGCTAGTCCGCAATGGATGTTCGGCGATTGGCGTCTGTATTGAGCCCCAATAAATATGGAGTCCTGACAATCAGTCGATAGTATTATTTATACTCCAAAGGATAAATGTGGCGGCAGGATAGCTGTGATCAAAACCGAAATACCACTCTTTCCACTGAACACTGTCTTGTTTCCCGGAGCCCACCTTCCGCTGAGGATTTTCGAACAGCGATATATCGACATGGTTCGTGAATGTAGCGCCTCAGATTC
>JABAAB010000027.1 GCA_014238945.1 Lysobacterales bacterium | reverse complement strand
TCGACGGCGGTGTTTGGCACCTCGATGTCGGCTCATCACATCCTGGGGCTGTAGCCGGTCCCAAGGGTATGGCTGTTCGCCATTTAAAGTGGTACGCGAGCTGGGTTTAGAACGTCGTGAGACAGTTCGGTCCCTATCTGCCGTGGGCGTTAGAGATTTGAGGGAAGCTGCTCCTAGTACGAGAGGACCGGAGTGGACGAACCTCTGGTGTTCCGGTTGTCACGCCAGTGGCATTGCCGGGTAGCTAAGTTCGGAAGGGATAACCGCTGAAAGCATCTAAGCGGGAAGCCTCTCCCAAGATTAGATCTCTCAACACTTGATGTTGTAAGGACCCTTGTAGACTACGAGGTTGATAGGCTGGGTGTGGAAGCACAGTAATGTGTGAAGCTAACCAGTACTAATTGTCCGAGAGACTTGGTCATATAACACCAAAACCCCTTTTGGCTTTGTCATTTCCGCGTGAGCGGCACCAGAACACTCCACCGACTGCGGTCATGTACATTAGTACACTCCCTTGTCGGTTCCGTGTTCTTGCACCACTCACACAAAAATGACTTCGCCAAAAATACTTCGATAGACGCAGAAGCTTTTGACAGAACTACCAAATGTAGGGGGTGAGATTAATTTCTTGCTCCTGATGAGGCCAAGCGCATTGGTCGAGCTGACATCATTCCCGCGAAAGTGGGGTCAACGTTGAATTCTCTGCCAGCGTGATGAGGCCCCGGGTCTAGCCCGGGGACTTTTCGGCGCAAGCGCCTCAAAAGTCTTGCCTGGCGGCATTAGAGTATTAGAACCACCTGATTCCATACCGAACTCAGAAGTGAAATGATACATCGCCGATGGTAGTGTGGGGTCTCCCATGCGAGAGTAGGTCACTGCCAGGCATTATTCCGAAAACCCGGTCTGAGAAATCAGGCCGGGTTTTTTTATAGACATTGCGATAATGAAGGGCTGGCATTGGCCATCTTCATCTGTGCTACGCCTCCGCTGCGCGCAGAGCTGTTTCACAGCCACAGCAGTGTCGCTTCGCGACTGCATTTTTTGCGTGCACACTGGTACGAAACACGGTCACTGCCAGGCATTAATACCAAACTCCGGCTTCTTTCGAGAAGCCGGAGTTTTTTTATGCACTGGGAAAAAGCTGACATAGTTCAATGCAACTGACCCACGGAACTTTAAGACCGCGGCCATTGTGCCCTGCAAGATCACGAACGAATACTTTCAGTATTCGGGGCTATCAGGGTTCCATAAAAACGCAGGTTTCATCCTGTATCAGTTCAGCACAGTAAATGTGTGCATTGCGTGTGTTTTGACCTGCCCCGTTTTGACGGCAGGGTTATACTCTGCCGATGAAAAAAATTATCGCCGTGATGGGCAACATTTCCGCGGGCAAGACCACGTTGTGCAAATTGATCGAAAAAAGGTGGAACTACGACTTTTACCGTGAAGAAGTGGATGAACTCGTACTCAATTATTACTACGGCGACCGCAGGGAACACGCCTACAATACCCAGGTTTTTTTCCTCTCCAGCCGCTTTCGTAACTGGTGGCACATGACCATATCGCCGCAATCGGCCATCACTGACCGTATCAAGGAAGAGGACATTTATATATTTACAGAGAAAAATTATCGCGATCAGTACCTTTCCAAACGTGAAAAGATGATTCTTATCCATCAATACGACGCCATGAAGCTCAAAATACCCGAACCCGACCTGGTGATTTATCCACACACCGAAGTAAATGAGTTGAAAACCCGCATTGAGAAACGCCTTATCCAGGAAGGAAAGGTCCGGGAAGCTGAACGTGCGCTGTTGAGTGCCCAGGATACTTACCTGGAAGATCTGAACGAATTGTATGAAGAATTTTTTCCCCGCTACGATGGGAAAAAACTCAGAATCGAAAGCTCGGATTGGAATCTGGTCGAGGATGATGGCACCATTCGCTACGATAGCGAGGATGCCGAGCAGTTGCTGGATCTGATTGAAGAAGAACTTGAGCTAACGCCCGAGGGGACCAATTTTACATTTCCGATGTTTTGACTGGCTATCAGGGGACAGTTTACTTAAGCAGTGTTGCTATGCGACTGCATGCTGGCACGCAACACAGCCACTGCCAAGCCTTAGCGACCGACAGTTTCCTTGCCTTCACCACCAAAGCGTGTTGTGAGGTAGCCCATCAACAGACCAACCAGTGCACCTTCAAATACAAACCAGAACGGTGAGCTGATCAGACCATTTTCTCCGAAGTAAGACGTCATGTAGCCTTGCATCAAGTCGTAAATAAACAGTGTCAGCACAAAATTGAGCCAGGCACCGATCCACAATGACCGAAACCACCAGGGCATTGGCAACTTGAGTATCGGGTGCCATGTGAGTACACCAAACACACCGATAAAAGCGCCCATTGTTGTGTACCAGAAAACAAAACCCCAACGAATCATCAGGCTCGTTTCGCCAAACAGCGAGGGCAACATGAAAAAGCCTGTCAGGCCAATGATAAAGCCCACAGTCTTGCCGATTACGATGCGGGTCATCAGTGATGGTTTTGAAAACATGGCGGGTTCCTGAATTGGTTAGTACAAACAAGTTTATCAAAAAACGGCAATGCCTCAGTTGACGCAGGTCAGCCGCAGCTAGCGTCAGACACTGACCCCATTTATCTTGTCCAGACAATAGAACGCAACAGAGATCAATATCTGAAGAAATCAAATTGGGAACTGGGGAGGAACCAGGATACACGGAAACCGCTGGAGACCTTTGATGCCAGCGGCGAGCAGGCGGAACCCATGCAGGCAATGATGAAGTTTGCTATGGATGCTGGTCTGTAGCTGTCTTTTTTCCAATGTGATTCGGCTGACGCCACCGTTGAATATCTCCGGGGAAGATCTCCGCATCGTCTGGATATTATTGACCGGATCCCGGACATCGCTGACCGGAAGTGCAACTGTTCCGGACCCGGGTATTTTATTGCAATCAGCATGGTTCCAAAATAGAAACAGGGCCAAGTCCTTTTGGCCCTCATTTCCAAACGACTATTTTTCAGATTTCACTTCTGCCCGGACCCAGCAATGGGCACAGGAAGTAGACATCCTCTTCATCCATGTAGCCGTTTTCGTTCGCGTCTACCCACCAACGTCCACCATAGTATTCGGTGTCACCCGGACCGAATTCAGTTTGCACACCGGATGGTCCAAGACCCGGCTCCAACTTTTGGAAATTCGAGGTTTCGTTATAAGGCAGGTCCCCCAGTAAAAGGGTGTCGTAATACATATCCTGCGAGGTCACATAAATGACGGGTATTCCTGGTGCTCCTCTACCCTTGGTACGCTCTTTGGCGTAAACGCTGGAAGTCAATAGGGCAATGGTGCCGGCAAGGGCAATCGTCGTGACTAACTTGAATCTACTCATGCTGATGCTTTCCTTATTGGTCAGTAAAACGCTTCTGGTAAAACCGGTTTGGCGTGTGTGTGAAATCACCGTATTCGGAGGGCGGCTCACCAGGCCTTTACAGGTTTGAAAGCGGATACGTGGGCCAGGGAATAAAGGTTACAAGCTCACTAAAATAAAAAATTTTTCTGGGTACGTAACGGAGATTTCTTGAATTTACTGTGGGTCGGAACTGCGTTGACGCAAACTCCATTTCATTGCGATACCCGCGCCTGCGCCCACCATAAGCAAGCCGGGGAGGATATGAAAAGTGAGTATGTGCGCCGGCTCATACATACAGGCCAGTTGCATATAGAGGGCCGGTAACATGCCGGCCACCAGCCCTACGGACATGGCTGTACGTATCGGACTCAGGGGATAGAGTCGGCGAATAAGGAACAGACCAGCGACGATCACGGGCAACGCATAAACCAGCGTTTCGATATAACAATAGTTACGCTTGCCCAGCGTGGATGGTTCCAGTGCAGGGCTGATGAATCCGGTGACATATTGTGCCAGCCAGAATGTCATCAGAATCAGGCCGGTAATAGCAAATGGTCTGCTCAGAGCAGCCGGCACGGCAGAGCGAAACGCCAGCAGGCTGATCCAGAGAATTGCTGCCACACCCAACAACATCTCCAACAGAAAACGGGGCTCCGTGCCGAGTTGCGAATACGCACCTGGTCGGATGGGGCCAATCAGGTGGGTAACTGCAACCACGTAAATTGCGCTCAACAGGAACCAGGCCAGGGCCAGCATGTTGATATTCGGAGAAGGCGAAACAGGCACCAGATCGCGGCTGAGGTCAGAGATCAGGGTGTCATGCTTGTTCACAGTGTGTCTGCTTCCATAGTCTGTTTTAGTTTGTTGATCGCCCGGTGTACACGAACTTTTACCAGGCTTTCAGAAATCCCGAGTTTTTCTGCCGCTTCAGCAACGCTGAAACCGATGAACTTGGTCAGAATCAATACCTCCCGCTGCTGTATAGACAATAGCTCCAGTAAACGACCCTTGATCAACTCGCTCTCTGCATCACTCTTGTGGCTCGTCCGGTTCTGGATTTCCTGCTCCCCCTTGAATTGACTGGTGACTTTTTGCCGCGTACGTTGCTTGCGCAGTGTATCTATGGCCTTGTGGCGTACGATGGCAAACAGCCAGGGCCGGAAGCGACGTTGCCGGTCATAGGTATGGCGGGCCTGGTGAATAGCAATCAGGGATTCCTGCACACAGTCCTCAATAAAGTGGTGATTGCCAAAACGACTGCGCAGGAAATTGTAGATCACGCCAGTCAACTCGGTGAGCAATTGCCGGTAATCGGACTCGTTGCCCGCCTGTGCGCTTACCATTAATTTTGACCAGCATTGTTCATCAGATTCATGCTTCAGTTCGATACTCTGCGTTACTGATTCCATGAAAATCGGTTCGTTCAGGATTACTGCCGATGCCGGATTATTTAGTGCTGGCAGATATGATCCTAGCAAAGAAGCCATACCCGTCATAGCCTTATCCCAATGCCTGCTTCGTTCAAGCCGAACCTCCAATGCCTGCAGGGAGGACACGCGGACCGGCTGACAGTCATTTTTACCATTAAAATTCCATATAAATAGTCAACTTAACGGACGAATACGTCTGTAGGGGCAAAAGGGTTACACCGGGCAGAATTAAAAAATTGGGGCCAGGGCAAAGACTATTTCGTTCCTCAATTCCCCTGGTATCAGCTTATACTTCTAATTTATGGCACTCCAGAGACCGAGCAATGCGTTGAGCAGTGGTGTGTGCTTTGAATGACCACATAACAAACGTGAGTGAATATGAAAGATTATGCCCGGGTTGTTGTCATTGGCGGTGGTATTGTCGGTGCGTCTGCGCTCTATCATTTGACCAAACTGGGTTGGTCAGATGTCGTTCTGGTTGAACGAAAACAACGGACAGCCGGATCAACATGGCATGCTGCCGGCGGATTCCACTCGATGAACAGCGACCCCAATGTCGCCAGGCTACGGGCGTACGGGATTTCCGTTTTCAAGGAAGTCGAGGAGTGTTCGCCGTCAACCATAGTTGGACCAAACAAGGGGTTTGACCAAAGTAGAGATAGTCAGCCCGCACGCATGCTGTTCATCCGGCCTCTCCGGGCGTCGTTGAAAATGTCGATGGCTGTACGCCTTTGAGCATGGAATGCAGCGGCATACGCATCGTTGATGCTACGGGTGGGAAGGAGCCCGCTCAGAAACTTTAGGGTCCTGGCCCCATTAATTAGAGGTTACGGGGCGGGGGAGCCCACTCAGAAAGTCAATGGTCTGGCCCCAATAATCAGTGACCAAAAGTTTCTGGATCACAGGGGATTTCAATGGGACCCGGGGGGGGGCACAACAGATGTGACGCCGCCGCTTCATTTGATAAGGCCAGACTGAAAGCGATGGCTATGGGCGCCCGGTAGGCAAGTTTGCCTGCCTCGGTGACAAACTTGCGGCGCGACTGGTCAACATCCGCCGCCGGTGATGCATCAGCACTTCGCATTTCCTTTTTTTCGCTCATATGTGTTACCCCTTTGCGCAAGGTTCCCAACCCCTGAACGTGTTTCCGCCACCGTCATTATGCACCACCCGGGGCAAAATGGACAGACTCTCAAGCCATTGCAGCGCGGGGGCCAGGGCGTCGAAGATCATCTCATAGGCGGGGGTCTGCTCCAGCCAATCCAGCAATTCCGGGAATTTCAGTTCAATGTCATCGGCGGTGATGGCCGAGCCGGATTCGAGCAATTTTAACAAGCATTCCTGCAGACTGAGCGGACGCCAGGCCAGGCGGGCACCCGCTACGTAGCGTGGAAAGACCATCGCGTGGACCGGGTGTTTCGTAAGCGGTTCAGTCACCGGGAACGCCGGCGCGTGAAATTGCTCCTCACCGCCCGATGTGAATAAAATGTGTTCGACCGGGCCACCGGTGAATTCCTGCAGCACCGCCAGACTCGGCCGGCGGAATTTGAACGAGGTGGGAAAAGGCAGGACCTGGCGGGATTTGCGCAGCACGGGCGTCACGTCCTCGGCGAGCACGGACCAGCCAGCGTGTCCCAGTGCATAGGCCAGCGAGGATTTGCCGCTGCTTCCGGGCGCCGGAAAAACCACGCATTGACCATTGAGGGTTGCCGCCGCGCCATGCAGCGTCACCAGCGTATCCAGTTCGCGCAGGCCCAGTGCGATTAGCTGGTTTCTCAATCCGATCAGCCCCTCGTCCGTCGAACCGTAACGGCCGATCAAGGCCCCATTGTGGCGTAAGTACCATTGATCGTTATGCTGGCTCAAGACTAAATGGTCGTCCGTTGACCGGGTCGTGGGGCAAGTGAGGTGACCCATCAGATGCAACACGCGGGGCTGGAGGCTTTGAGGCGCCACGCCGATGTCCACTACCTTGCCGGCCATGTTCACTGTAATGAAAACTTCGGCCGTAGCCTGGGTGCCATCGCCTGAATCTCTTTCCGGCGCGACAGCGGACGGAGTAATTGCGGGAGTCCGCAGGCCAGGCAACAGGCCTTCGGCCGCCCATTGCTTCAGGGTGGTCTGGATATCAGACCGCAGGATTTCGGGGCCAGTCCCGAACTGTTCCGCAAGCGCCCGGGTAATTTCCTCCGCTCGTTCAGCCCGCACCAACCTCTGCCAAATCGCCTTGGCGGTGTCGTTCAACAGCCAGATCTTTTCGCAGCCGGGGCGTACCAGGGCAAGCGCAGAACCCACCTCAAATGCGTGGATGTGTGCCTCTATCCACGCCGCACCCGGCAGGGCAGTGGGTTGCTCAGCACCCACAGTCACCCTGGCCGATGTTCACCAAATTACTCGAGCCTCAACCTGAACGCGTGGGTCTCGGCCTGTACGTCGAATGAGTAAGCGTTTTCGGTCATCATGTCGACCCACATGAGAGTCTGTTCATCGTAAATTTGCACTGTGGCGAACCCACTGAAATCGATATCCTCCAGACGCAGGGTCACCGTTTGCATGCCATTGGATCGCACCAGAAACGACCACTCACCACCGAGCGGTGTCTGAATAGAGCGCAAGTCGGTGGTATAACCCCAGTACACTTCGTCGAAAGCGGGATTGTTAAACAAGATGCTCAGGTAGTTGGAGCCGAACGGATACGGTTCCTCACTGTCGTAGGTATCCAGCTCATCGGTTGCAAACTCCAGTTGCCCGAAGACGTTGCCCGGGTCCGAATAGGCTCCGGATTCGGCAATCAAACGCGCAAACCAGGGTTCAAACCCGCCACCGCCACTGCCACCGCCACCGCCGCCGCCATTGCCACCGCCATTGCCACCGCCATTGCCACCGCCATTGCCATTGCCACCACCACCACCGGGGCCATTACTACCAACCTCAGCGGCCATTGGCCCATCGGTCGATGTTGACTCGGCGGAGTCCGGTGCGAGGTTATTATTCGCTCCCGGTTGGAAGACCAGTTGCATGTCATCGTTATAAACCTTCACAAACAATGCGTCAAATGGATCCATCGGGCCTTGTTCGTTTAAGGATCCATCGTATACCTGGTAGGCGCTACCGTTCCACCGATTGCTCTTTCGCCAGACCAGACACTTACTGGGATCGGGTGGGGTTTCATCGCACCTGAATACACCATTATTCCTGAGGTTATCAACTTGTGACATGGTTTTATTTTGATTGCCTTTCTTGAACGCCGTCTGGGACCAAAATGACGTACCTGGTGTCGTGAAGTAATAAGACTGGGCAACCATATTGAACTGGCCTTCCGGTTTCCCCACCAGGTCTACCATGGTGTGGCCGTTGGGGTGGCCATCGATGGACAGCGCGAAGGAAGACTGGCTGGTTTGGTAGAAGAAGTAGCCAACACCCTCTTCTACTGTGTCAGAAGCACCCATGACGTAGTAGGCGTTATTTTCCGCATCAACCCGGTAGAAGTAAATACTGAGACCAGGAAAGATGTCCGCCACCGTGTTGTGCGGGAACGTGTTGCAGGGGAACCCGATCATGTACCACTCATTTTGTAAAAAATCTTTGCTGGCACTACACGCCGCCTTGGTGGTGGCAGCAGCCTGTGACGAAGGAGATGAAGAGCCGCCCGAATTGGTCGCAATCACGCGGTAGTCATATGTGTTTTCGGCGGCCAGACCCGATGAGTCAACATGCGAGGTGGCATTGGCTGATGCAGAACCGACCTGTGTCCACGCGCTGGCGACCTGCCGCTCGATCAGAAAACCGGTTTCATCGTTCGACTCGTCAGTCCAGTCAATCTGTACATCATTATTTGAAAGTGCGGTTGCGGTCACCCCGGTTGGCTGTGCCGGTGGTGTGACCTCGAGCGTGGTGAAGGTCCAGGAGGCTCCGGTGGTTGTGCCGTGGGCGTTCTTTTCGTCGACCCGCCAGGTATAATTGGTCAAAGACTCCAGAGGGCCGGGGTCAAAGGTTATGCCAGCCTGTTCGGCATAGGTCACCCCGTCAAAAGTGACGATGTGGCTGGTCGCTGTCCAACCCGCGTTCCAGGACAAATCTGCATCCACGGCTACCCCAGTGGCGCCGTTCGAGGGGCTGGGATTGGTTGCCGGTCCAGGAGCTGAAGGTGTGACCACACAATTCGGGTAGCTGAAGGAACTGACGTAAGTGCCCCAGTTGGTACTGCCGCTGAGTCCGGACTTGCTGTATTGCCCCATATACCAGAAAGTCAGGCCATCCGGATCGATGGTCATTCCGCTGTAATCTCCCCAACGACGGGGGGGGCTGCTTTCAAATGAGGTATAGACCGTTTCGCCCGCCTTCATCTCAACTTCGGACTGAAGCGTTCCACTGGCATCACCACTCTCCCGGCCGGTCACAAACACGCTGGGATACATGCTGGTTGAACTCTTGGAATAGCCAATGGCCATGTCGTCGCAGTGATTGGCAACCAGGTCAGGGAAGAAACGGTACTCGTCGTCGCTGCCGTATATGCCGGCATTCACAACGCTGGGGCCAGTCGGGTCAATCTGCGCCCATTGCACACAATCGACCGTGCCGCCACCCGGGTTACAGGACCCGCTATTGGTCATCCAGATATTGCCATTGCGGTATTCTGCATCCAGTCCACGCCAGTCGCCAGCCTGGAGGTCATCACCACCACTCTGGGGTACATCCACGGGATATCCAATGGAGGCTCCGGTAAAGTTGGGCAGATTTACGTTACCGACTTTTACAAAAGTACCACCGGCGTTAAATGGATCGTTCCACGACCATACGCCGTACTCGGCGCCATCGAAAGGACCGTCCGTGAGGATGTAATGCGGTCCGGAAACAGGCCATGTGCCCTGGTTCCAGCCGTGCAGGTTCATTGGTTGGGGTGTGCTTTCCGAGCCAGTGGTTTGGCTTGCATAAGTGGTCGAGCTTCCGTTGTACATTGCCAATTTATCGATGGCGAAGACCTTGGCTTGTGAGAAGCTTCCATTTGTAAAAATGTTGCCGCCCATATAGATTGCGTCCCGGCCGATGCCGGCGTGGGGAAAATCGAAGGAATCATTTCCAGAAGCCGCAGCTAAAACATACAGGTTCCAGGCACCGAGCGGATCATTCGTCGCACTGACAGCAACGCAGTAATTGGTCCCGCCACCATCGATTGCCAGGAAGAAACGGTCATACTCCTCGTCATAGAGCACGTTGGGATCGAACAGGCTGCTGGTGCAACCGGATACCCCGCTGAAAAGGCTCGAAAACGTAGTCGGCCCGCTCAACAGGTTACCGGACTTGTCGTAGATTTCGAAGGCAACATTAACTACCGCGATGATTTCATCGGAGCCAACAGCCAGTTCCGGGTCCGGAGGTACGTTACCGCCGCCGCCGCAGCAATCATCGTAGTCAAGGCTGTCAAAATTGGTGCTGGGCGTGGGTCCAAACTGTCCGGGACCATCCATCTGTGTCTGTGCCAGACCGGGCTGGGGCGGCATCAGCATGGCCTCTTCCCGCAACAATGCGGCCAGTTCTTTCGAGACGGGGCTGTCAGGCCGCCCTGCGTCACCCTTGCGGTCAAGTTGGTTGTTTGGGTCATACTCACCAACAGGCACATCCATCAGTTCGACAATGTAAGGTCCATCGGTCGGGTAAACCTGCCCTGATACCAACTGATTTTCAGACGCCTGGTTTCCATTGGTGGAGGCACCTGTCATGTAGGTACCTGCCGGCGCATTCATTCCGAGCAAATCCCGGCTGCTGAATCCAGTACGTTCTACCGGGAATCCAGTACGTTCTACCGGGTCCGGTGGCACACTGGCACAGGCCCCAACCAAAGCC
Organism: Lysobacterales bacterium; assembly: GCA_014238945.1. Lineage (GTDB taxonomy): Bacteria > Pseudomonadota > Gammaproteobacteria > Xanthomonadales > SZUA-36 > SZUA-36. The sequence goes on along the minus strand of JABAAB010000027.1, from coordinate 35,545 downwards.
AACGACAGCGACAGTAGCACAGAATGTACACGATTCATTATAAGACCCCTTTAAAATTACTAAACCTGACGCACCATCCGGAAAACCGGACCACGCGACCTCGACCCTTTCGAAATCTGCGCACTGCGTTGCCTCTTGATTAAACACATGCATTCACTTATGCAATGATCATGCCGACTGCTATAGACCATACTCTGCTTCGTATCCTCCAGGGTGTTCAGTCCGCGCGAATGGCGGCATTGCATGAATTGCGGACAGTGTTTGATTTAAGAAATCCGGGAGTCTGAATCAGCAGGATGAATTTGCAAATTGATATGCAAATTGCGACTCACTCCCATTATGCATTCAGTTTCGCGGCGGGGCAGCTCACACTCTTCTTCTAAAACACCCTGCTTACAGCAGTTACCAAGCCATAAACAAATTCTTTCCACATCAATGGTTTGCCATAACTCAGACACGGTAAATGAATCAAGATACCGGTCTCTGGCGTTCTTACCGCCTGATTGACAAGGCAGCCTGTGATTGTCCTCAGAAGTTAATTTGGTGCGCAGCCATGATCAGGCAGTTTTCTAGTCTTCCCGGGCGGATTGAACAAACGAGACATGCACTAGGCCATCATCAATGGCGAAATCGAGGGCATCGATCAGTTGACAGGTATGAATTTGAGGGGTCGGGTCGGGGACGTTACACCGGATGCAGCGGAACAGTCAGGTAACCAAAGTATTGCAACCCAGCAACCTGTACATCAGGGCTTTATTCCTGATCGAAATCCTTTTGCATGAGCGCACAGTCGGCGATGAGTGCGGCGAGGAATGCCTGCAGGTCATTACGTGCCTGGTCCGGCTCTACATCAAAGGTTTCAATCAGGGCGGCAAGCAGTTCCTCGAAGTTGTGCCCGGATCCGGCAAGTTCACACCAGATGAAAGAGCCAACGGCATTGAGACGCTGAAAGTTGCCACTCAGACGGTCACACAACCAGACGGTGCCATCAATTTGTTCACTGGCAAACTCGTCATTGCGTAAAAATCGATCCTGACGCTTGAACATCCTTACTTCCACAAGACCTGAAGAGGAGATTGATGACTGAGAAAAAAGCTCTGTAAGGCGAGGTCTTCGGCACTATAATCGCCCGAGGGCTCCGATCGGCCGGTGAGCTGATTTCGCAGGGCAACCAGCGCAGCTTCATCCAGGCGAATGGCCCATTCAGTGTCCTGCCCCTGGGCGCGATCGGAGATTGACCGCAGCCGTTCAAAAAGCCAAATTTCCGGGTTACTGGCTTTTGTTGTTGTGGAGATGCGCTCCAGAACCGTGGTGAGGTCAGTGGGTTCGCGCAAAAGTCCGAACAACAACATGTCCTCCGGGTCCTCAGCAAGCCGGCGAAACAGCAGAAGAGTGTAATTCTGGCGATAAAGCAGCAATGCCTCAACCAGGCGCCCGGCGACAGGACCGTAAGCGGCCTTGAAGGCCCTGAGGTAGGCGGCCCTGGGCTCGGGTTTGAGGTGAAGAATGATGAATTTAAGCATCATTAACGCTGTCTCCAGCGAATCTTCTCCAAGTCGCCGGGAGAAGAGGTCAAAAGCCAAATCAGGTGTTACTGCATCGAGGCTGTACATGAGCCGTTTTTGCAGTACTTCCCAGTCCGGTCGCCCGAATGAATCCCTGGCGAAGCTGCAATCTCCAAAGCCGGTGTACGATTGTTGCAGGCGAGGTGCGTCCCTGGAATGCTTTGAGAAGGACCGGATAATGAGTGTCACCGTGGGCCGGTGCAGGTGAAACAAGTCGTGGATGAATTCGGACCCACGGGGAATCTGCCGTATGTCGCCCGGCTCCAGTATCTCCCAGTTTATCGGAATCAATGAACCCACACGGAGACTGGGGCTTAACGTTTCGGCGCCATCGAATTGAAATTGACGATGGATGGAGTTGCCAACCAGGTTCATCCAGGCACCGTTGAAGCCGTGGTCGTGGATGCCGGTGGAGTTTTCTAGCCACAGATAGCTCTCAATACAGAAGTGATCCGCCATGAGCCAGGTAATGGGAGGATTGCCAAACGGGCTGTCAGCATTCAATTGCGGGCCCCGGGTTGCCAGGGCCTCCTCAGCAATGTCTGCAAAGCTCAGGCGGGTCAATTCCGTGCGGTGGCGGTCGAGGACCTCTGCCGCGATCAGCGGGAGATCATCCGGGCTCCGGTTGGTAGCCGCCCAGGCATGTTCGACGGCGCCGGCCATGCTTTCGAAGAGTGCGGGGAGCCCAACGGCTAAATTATCTGCAGGTCGAACGTCCATGTTCAGCAGCCGGGGAACCGGTTTTCAGGAGTAAAGTGTTGCCGTTTCAATGTGGCAAACATGATTAACGACCGGTTTGTGGTGTCTGACCAAATGCTCATCGCCGCATCAACTATTCCTTTTACCGAAAGTTTTGTCGGAAGTGCCCTCTTCGCCATCCGCTCTTGTATCCATCTCATAATCAGTCTTTCCTGTCCTGACCCCCCCACAAGTATTGTAGTGGACGGGAAGCTTCAAGTGGATAGAAAGCATAAAAACCATTTCCGAGGAAATCAACGTATTGCTGTTGATTTGTTTCCCGCAATTCCCGCCCGGTTTGTGCCTGAACCTTGCAAGTGTTGAGGCTTGCGCATGGAATCATAACTGTCATTGCTGGACATGACACACTGGCGATTACCGGGTTGGCACATCGGTAAAGACACTCATCGGTGAGAAACAGGCTTTGAGTCACGCTGGCCCGACTCCCATCTTGCGGCCTGGCCACGGGCAACCGGTTGTTCTGCCGAGGTCGGGCAGGTTGACGGCAGATCGGCGTTGTCACTGGCTATTGAAAAGACGTCGGGCATGGGGCGCAATCACCATCGCTCCCGCGAATGTATGACATTAGCCGGGATCTTGCTTTGTATACCCTTTGAAGTTGTGATTCCGGGCAGGCATGGAACGCGAATTTCCATGGTCTGGTTGCATTTCCATACGGGGTTACAGCTTGGCGATGGATCTTTGCGTGGGTCGTTTGCAGCAGGTGACAGCTGGAGGTATTCGCTGTACCAAACATGCGTATAATTGTTCTCAGCGCACAAAAATAATCTGAGTACCAGGAGAAAGGTAGTGACTGACAAAAGGGGACTGGATCCCAAAGCCTACGCACCACTGGAAGAGGGGGAGCAGTACCAACCCTATGTCAGTGCCAGTGAAAGCCCGGCTGAATTCACCCTTAAAGGTATCGGGTTGGGCGTATTGTTCGGCATTATCTTCGGTGCGGCCAATGCCTATTTGGGGCTGCGTGCTGGTCTGACCATCAGTACCTCGATTCCCGTCGCCGTGATGACGGTGGCCGTATTCCGGGCACTGCAACGTACCGGTATCAACAGCACCATTCTTGAGGCCAACATTGCCCAGACCACCGGTTCGGCGTCGAGTTCGCTGGCAAGTGGCATCATATTTACCCTGCCGGCCCTGTTTATGTGGAACATGGCACCCGGTCTTTTACAGATGACGGTGCTGGCCATGTCGGGTGGTCTGCTGGGTGTATTGTTCATGATTCCGTTGCGGCGTTACCTGATCGAGGGTGAACACGGCAAACTGCCTTACCCTGAAGGCATGGCCTGTGCGGAGGTGCTGGTCGCCAACGAGGTGGGCGGCAACCGCGCCAGGAATATTTTTATCGGTATCGGCATGGGTGCCTTTTTCAAGTTTCTGACCTCCTGGTTGCACCTGATTCCGGGTCACGCGACACTGACGATTCCGTTTATCAAGAAAGCCCAGGTCGGTTTTGACCTGTCTGCCGCCCTGTTTGGCGTGGGTTACATCCTGGGTCGAAGGGTGGCATTGATCATGGTCGGTGGTGGTCTGCTGTCCGCACTGATTATTATTCCCGGAATTGCCTACTGGGGTGATGCACGTGAACTTCCCTTTTATCCGGAAACACTGAGCCTGATCCGGGATATGCCGACCGGTGATATCTGGTCGCGCTATGTCCGTTATATCGGTGCGGGCGCTGTTGCTGCCGCGGGAATTATCACGCTGATACGCAGCTTGCCGGTGATGGTTCACAGCTTCAGGGCCAGCGCCAGTCAACTGGGCGGCCCCACGGGTGATCAACCGGCGCTTGATGTACCCCGTACCCGGCAGGATCTGTCACTGAAGACGGTTGGTGCCGGTGCATTATTGATCGTGCTTTTTCTCGGTATTGCCCCGTGGGCGTTCGGCAATGTCGGTGGCATGGGTATGCGCATCGCAGCGGCCTTGTGTGTGACTGTATTTGCCTTCTTTTTCGTTACGGTGGCAGCTAGAATTGTCGGCCTGGTCGGAGTCACATCCAACCCGACCAGTGGCATGACCATTGCGGCACTGCTCGGAACTGCGACCATATTTCTGTTGATGGGCTGGACCGATGAAACCGGAAAAGCAGCGACATTGGTCGTCGGATGTGTAGTCGCCATTGCCGTATCCATTGCCGGTGATACATCACAGGATTTGAAAAGTGGTTTCCTGATCGGCGCCACGCCAAAACGCCAGCAGCGGGCGGAACTGATTGGCGTGCTGACCTCGGCGGTATTTGTCTGCGCCGCGGTGATACTGCTGGGCAAGGCATTCGGCTTTGGCAGCGCCGAACTTCCTGCACCTCAGGCCACCCTGATGCGTTTGGTGATTGATGGGGTACTGGACCAGAATCTGCCCTGGGTGCTGGTAGGATTCGGTGTCGGAATCACGCTGGTGTGTGAACTATTGAAAATTCCTTCCCTGCCGTTCGCGGTGGGGGTTTATTTACCCGTGTCAACGATGACTCCGATCTTCCTGGGTGGCATGTTGCGTCACATCATGGAGAAACGGGCAACCAACCAGCAGGAAAAACAGGACCGTCGGGAACGTGGTGTCCTGCTGAGTTCGGGATTTGTCGGTGGAGAGGGCCTGTTGGGGGTCGGAATCGCGGGGGTCGCGTTTGTACTGAATCGCAAACCCGAGGGCATTGGAACCGGATGGCTGGGACCGGAATGGCTTGCGGAGACGGTCGGGTTTGCCGCTTTTTTGCTGTTGGCGTACTGGTTTGTCGGCCGAATCAGGCGTGCCGACTAGGGTCTGCAATCGCTTGTGACTGCTAACACGGCCTGGTTTCAGCCGCCACCGGCGTCAAATTGACTGGTCTTGTTGGGTAAGTGGGTTTCCCGGAAAAAAGCGGCCAAACAGACAAAAACACCAGAAACAAAACCTGTTGCTGAAGCGGGATCAATCTGGTTAAAGCATCAAACTCAAGATGTTGGTTGAACAGTTTTTTCTGCACATCTGCACCCTGTGATTTTTGCTGACGAGAAAGTGTAACGATTTTGAACAACAGCAGCCGTGCCTTACTCGCCGTTGTCGCCGGTTTTTGCGACACGGCCACATTTGTTCACATGGACGGTGTGTTTTCGTCCCATGTCACTGGCAACTTTGTCATGTTTGCCGTGGCATTGGTACAAGGTATCGAACCTGAAGATTACCTCAAACTGGCTACCTTTCCCGTCTTTGTCCTTGCCGTGATCTGTACCAGTGTATTTTTGTCGCGCAGGAAACGCAGCTTGCCCCATACATTGCTTCCCGCAACCCTGTGTATGCTATTGATAGCAATACTTGCCACAGCAGGGGCGTTGATCCAGCTCAGTACGAACCTGGGTGAGTTGGATATGCTGTTGACATTGATGATGGTTTTTGCGCTGGGAAGTCAGAACACTCTGCATCATTTCCTCCCCGGTCCCCTGACCACAGTGATGACTGGCACGGTTATGAGAACGACCGCGATACTGACACAAAGACTGTTATCAGACACCGACAACACAACACAACGCGCCGATACAAAGCTGGCATTCGCGATGATTGTCAGTTTCACGCTCGGCTGTATTTTGGGTGGCTATAGCACAGTGAGCTTTGGTCTGATGTCAAGTTGGATTCCTGCCCTTATACTGGTTTGGATGGTTGTAAAAAACCGTGCGCAACGCGCAAAACCTGACGCATTAAGATGACATCTTTCGAGGCACCAAGTGATTCAAAAATCTGCTGCAAACCGAGTCTGCAGATCAACTCGGTACCCTGGGTGTTTTGGCCCCATCGGCTGCTGCAAATAGCCCGGCATGCCTTCGCGTTTATGCGACTGTCCGGCGAGGCAGGATTCGAAAATCGGACACCTGAATACGCATAACAAAGTCATTGCTGATCATCATTGCTGCCGTTATTGCAGCCCAGGCCTGCGTAACCCTGGCTGTTGCAACAACAATCTATGAAGACTGGCCTGATCTCTACGGTCCGTATCTGGGACAGCAACCAGCTGGCATGAATGCCGAGATTTTTGCACCCGGCGTTGTGTCCACCGATCGAAGTGAAATCAATTCGGTATTTACACCCGATGGCGAAGCCTTCTACTTTACAATCTGGAGCCAGGAAACCGGCACCATGATCATGGTGACGCGGCAGTTTGAAGGGCGTTGGAGCAAGCCGGCGCTGGCCTCATTTTCAACTGACCCCACTGATGTTGACCCGGTCATCAGCCATGACGGCCAGCGGGTTTTCTGGAGTAGCCGGCGACCCCGCCCCGGGAAAGTTGAGCGCAGAGATAATGGTTTCGATATCTGGTTTGCCGACCGAAAAGGATTCCTCTGGGATGACACACAATACCTTGGACCTGTTGTGAACTCGGGCACCAGCCAGGTATACCCGAGTGTAACCCGCAATAACACCCTGTATTTCCAGGCCATCAGGGCAGAGGGGTTTGGCAAGGCCGATATCTATCGCTCAAAAATGCTTGGCGGTGCCTACCAGTCGCCGGAAAACCTGGGGCCGGTGATCAACTCAGCGAACTACGAGGGTGATGTTTTTGTTGCACCAGGTGAGAGCTACCTCATTGTCGCCGTTTCCGGTCGTGAAGATGGTTACGGGGGCGCCGATCTATACATCAGTTTCCAACGGCCAGGTAATGAATGGTCGCCGTTGCAAAATATGGGGGCATCCGTCAACTCGGATAAGCGGGATTTTTGTCCGATGCTCAGTCACGACGAAAAATACCTGTTTTTTAGCAGTAAACGCGCCGGTGAAGGCGATATTTTCTGGATTGATGCCAAGATAATTGAAGCTCTGAATGGATCAGGATCAGAGTAAAATTCCATCTGCACAGGCTGCGCCAGGTTGGTTTCAGACTACTGTAACAGTCTGGTAACGCTCCCATATATCTGATGGCATTGCGCTATACATCCCACACTTCAGGTGGCAACCGTGTGCCGCCAATTCTCCATGTTTCAAAGTCCGGAGGGTAATCCAGGAATTCCCTGGCGGTTGGACATGACTGGATGGGATCCATGTTGTTTTGCACTTTGTAGTTGCTGTCATCCCAGACCAGGGTCCTGTAACTGCCGGGTGAGATCCCGTGCCCTGCCAGGAAAACAAGATCGATTACGGACAGCGACCATTATTTCCGATTGGGCAACCACTCGATGATGCTCGCAAATAGATTTTCCGGCTCCACAGGCTTGGCGACAAAGCCATTCATGCCGGCATCTACACACATCTTGCGATCTTCTGCAAATATATTGGCAGTCATTGCGAGTATTGGGAGGTTTCCATCACTGGCAGAGTTGCCATCCGACGCTCGAATCAGGCGGGTCGCCTGCAGGCCATCCATTACTGGCATCTGGACGTCCATCAGGATGAGTTCATACCTGGTTGTACGTGACATTTCCAGGGCCTCCCTGCCATTTTCCGCTGCATCCACAACCAGGCCCACGCCGTTCAATAGCGCCAACGCCACTTCAAGATTGATGAAATTGTCTTCTACCAACAGGACAGGAGTACCACCATAGTGCAGACGCAGCTCCTTCTCAGGATTCAGTACCTCGATAGATGGTTCATCTGACTGGACCCCCTGGCCACGGCCAAGCCGGGCGGTGAACCAAAATGTGCTGCCCCGGCCCGATTCGCTTTCCACACCCACCTCGCCGTCCATTAATTTCGCCAGCCGCCGGGTTATGGCCAGACCCAGCCCCGAACCACCGTATTCTCGCGTGGTGGAGGTATCGGCTTGTTCAAATGCATTGAATACTGCAGACAACTTGTCCGGGTCGACCCCGATTCCCGTGTCCTGCACTTCAAATCGAACCAGGACTTCTTCGACCTGCTCCTCGAGTATTTTGCCACGCAGAACTATGCTTCCCCGATCGGTAAACTTGACTGCATTGTGGGCATAGTTCAGCAAGGCCTGGCGCAAACGTGTCAGGTCACCGAGTAGCCAGGTCGATCTGTCGTCCAATTCCACTTCCAGCTGCAAACCCTTGTCCTTGACCTGCTCTTTCAAAAGCGATCGGACGTGATTGAAAACCTGCTCCAGGTTAAAATTTGATTGCTCCATACTCAGCTTTCCAGCTTCTATCTTGGACAGATCCAGAACGTCATTGATAATCGACAGTAAATGCCCGGCGGAAGTATCAATCTTGGACAGACTTCGCTTTTGATCAGGCGTAGGATCGGCTCGCTGTAACAGGTGGGTTATGCCGATGATGGCGTTCATGGGAGTGCGGATTTCGTGGCTCATATTGGCCAGGAAGGCGCTCTTGGCCTGATTGGCGGATTCAGCATTTATTTTGGAGACCGCAAGTTCCCGGTTTAGTTTGCGAATACGTTTGCCTGACAAGGCAATCGCAGCAAGACTCATCAATGACAACGCCACGGCGAACATCAAAAAATACAGGGTTGTCTGCTGGGTAGTTATTGTCTCGGTTTTCTCTGCCAGTGAAGCTTCCTGTCCTGCAATAATGTTGTATTGCTCTTCAATTCGTGCAGTCTGAGTGTCAATCAGCGTGCTTTGTTGATCAATATCGCTCTGTTGACCCATCAAAATGGCAGCCCTGCTGTTTATTTCCGCGAGTTGGGTGAGCAATTCACTCTCACGCTCTGCGAGCAATGCGGTTTGACGACGGATGTCTTTTTCCTGTTCGGCTGATGTGGTTTTCAAAATTTGATAAGCCTGCTCGGTTTGTTGAATTTTCTCCTCGCTACTTGCGAGCTCGCTTGTTGCGATGCCCAGGGTGTTTTCAAGATGGGTAATACTGGCTGTGAGACTGCGTGATTGGTCTTCCAGCGCCGTTTGCTCCGTCTGTAAGCGGGTAATTCTTGCTTCCTGCTCCCGAATGGAAATCTGTGATTCGAGGTATAACTTGGCTACATCCACTTCGGTTCCGCCCAGCAGAATAATATCCGGATCAATGCCCAAATTTTGATTGATGACATTGGCCTTGTTCAGTTCAAACGCCAAAGTATCATTTGGCGTGTCATAGAGATTCAGCATGATCAGCCGCTTGTTCTGCATACCATATGAAACCAGCAGAATATTTTTTCCTTCAATGCCTTGAAAAATGGCGCCTAACTGATCCGTGAATTGCTCAGACAGGTAAACCACATGTGTCCCGTCCGGGATTACGGCCGTACTGGATTGACTTACATGAAAGGATTGACCGTGTAGCCGGAGTGAACCAGCCAAGGATTCAAGCTTGCGGAACACCGTGCGATCTTTGTCGATCACATGGATATTATAAGAACTGATATTTGCCTGGTTTGCCCAGCGCACATGTCGGGACAATTCAACAATGAAAGCCGAAATCACATCTTCTTTGGTAGGTGCCTGGCTCTGTACCGGGTTGGTCAGCAACATTAGACTAGCGAGTGAGAGCCATAAACTCACCCGTGGCCAGGGGTTTTTACTAGCAATTTTCACGGGCTTTTTTTAATCCAAAAGTTCATTGGCCTGATTAGCAGGTATTAGGATAATTTGTGGGGTTTCCGGGCAAACAAATTCAACCAACAGTAAATCTTCCCCTATTGCCTACCCTGATAATAGCGTATTTCCAGCATCAGGGTTCATGCCAACAATTGATGATAGTAATGCAAAGGCTACTCGATACAATTTTTGGCATTCTGTTCTTCAAGGTGTATGCACTGATAAATCTGACAAAGAGACTGAATGTTTCCGCTCCTGGTGGTGGGTGTGGTGGTTTAACAGGAATATGAAATGCGGACCGGGCAATTCATCAGTCTGCCCTGATTCCCTGGTTCAGAATGTCCGCTGATAAATGTCACCGTGGGCACTCAATTTGAGGACCGGATGCAATTTGGAATACAAGCAAATGCGTATATATTGAATAAATCATGTTGATTTGTCCTATACTTTCAAGGCGGGATGTCAGGTCACAATTGACCTTGATGACACAGAATTCATCAGTACAACAAATTAAATGGATGCATCTTGAAGGGTTATGTGCCCGCTTGATAGGTGTCTTGGTACAAAATACGGACTTACAGATGAATCCAAGGGGTAGGTGGTGATTCCAAACCGACAAAGCTTAATTTGCGGGTTTATTGTGTCGATTTTGTGCCTGGTTTGCATGATACCTACACCGTCGCTAGCCCAGACGTCACCCACGGATTTGGCCGATATGAGTTTAAGTGAGCTAATGTCGGTTCGCTATCGGGAAGCGTCGGAATCGCAGAGCCAGCGTTGGAGCATCGGCTATCACTACAATCAGGTCCGGTTCGGGGATTATCGCGATGGCAGGAACACCAATCCAATTTCTTCATTACTCGGACCACCGAACGGTGTGACCTATCCCATCCTTCAAACACGAATAAAGCAGCAGGCCCATATTTTCGATTTCAGTTACAAATTGAACGAATCGACCAGATTGAACTTTTTGGCACCTTATATTCGTCAGTCAACTGAGCACGTTAGTCTTGTACCCGGATTCTCCGAATTTACCATCACCTCAGATGGTGTCGGAGATGCGTCCTTGACTTTGTCCCGTTCGCTTGGGGCTGACTTGAGTGGTGGGTGGACGATATCCGGAGGTGTTAGCGTTCCAACAGGATCGATTACGGAGAAGGGCCATACACCGGCTGGTCCCGGCAGCCAGCTTCCCTATACCATGCAATTGGGTTCGGGAACCTGGGATATTCCTCTGAGTATTACCTATCGTAACCGTACCCAGGCATGGAAGTGGGGTGCTCAGGCGCTGGGCAAGATAAGGACAGGGGAAAACGATCGAGGTTACAGGCTAGGGCATCAGTTGCTTGTTTCCGCCTGGGCTGAGACCCAGATGCTTGAGTGGCTGGACGCTACGGTCAAGTTAGCGGGTCAAAAATGGGGGCACATTAAGGGAAATGATGAAAACTTTCCGGGTCCGATCTATCCAACGCCGGTGGCCAACCCGGAGGCGTTTGGTGGCACCAAAGTGAACTTGATACTCGGTTTGAGGACATCACCACCATCCGACCCGGATTCTTTATCGGTCCTTAGCAGCCAAAGTTTTGGTCTGGAGTTTGGCCTTCCCATTTACCAGTCTCTCAATGGACCCCAACCGGAGGAGGATTATCGCTTCACATTGAGCTGGAGTCTTTCTCGCTAAGTTTTGATTAAGCAATAGCATTTCAATACCCATCCTGTATTGTGGAGACAGAGTCTCTAAGGCGAATTTCTGAACTCATATAGAACAAAGCAAAGCTGATCAACCTGGCAGATGAATTAAAGTCGGCCGGGGCAGATGCGTTGACGTGCACATGAAAAGCCTGTCCAATGACCGAACTACCCATTCCAATGACCTGTCGGAGCGATAAATGAAAGCAATCTGGTTCGAGAAGTTCGGAGCAGCCCGGGATGTATTGATTGCCGGTGATCGTGAAAAGCCGGTGCCCGGTGCAGGTGAGGTACTGGTGCGGCTTTCGAGCAGCGGGGTTAACCCGTCTGATGTAAAGAAACGTGCCGGGTCCGCTCCCGGTCTTCTTGAATACGGACCGGTGATTCCACACAGTGATGGTGCCGGTGTTATCGAAGAGGTTGGCCAAGGAGTATCGTCAAAGCGTTTGGGTGAACGGGTCTGGGTCTACCAGGCACAACACGGACGTCGATTTGGCACCGCTGCCGAATATGTTGCCCTGGATGCCAGGCGTGCGGCTTTTCTGCCAGAAAACACCTCCTTTGAGGTGGGTGCCTGCATCGGCATACCACTGATGACAGCCCATCGATGTGTTTTTGCGGACGGTCCTGTAAAAGACCGGACATTGCTGGTAACGGGTGGTGCAGGCCGCGTCGGTCATTATGCCGTGCAATGGGCTGCCCGTGCGGGAGCAAAAGTCATTGCAACGGCCAGCAATGAAACCGATGCAATGTCCTGTCTCCATGCGGGTGCGAGTTCAACGGTGAATCACCGTGAAGCTGACTGGGCTGCCCAAGTTATAGCCACCAATGGTGGCAGACTAATCGACAGGGTCATTGATGTTGAATTCGGTGCCAACCTTCCTGCGGTGCTGGATGTGATCAACACCAGTGGCACGATTGTCACCTATGGTTCAACCATCGTCACCGAGCCCAAACTGCCGTTTTACCGGGTGATGTTCAAGGACCTGGTGGTACGCATGGTCATTGTCTACGCGATGCCGGAATTCGCGAAGCAGGCTGCCATGGAAGATATAGAGAAGGCACTGCGTGCAGAATATCTCACCCACCGCATTGCCCATGTTCTGCCGCTGAAAGAATCGGTCCGGGCACATGAATTGATAGAACGGGGCGGCTTCCGAGGTTGTGTAGTGATTGATACGTCATAGGCAGCCAAATTTCTCCCATGATACCTATTCACATATCCAGGCAAATTTGAGGCCAAATGTCGGCTAAATCGAGGTTGGGGAAGGCGGTCCATTCCATGGATTTTGATTGACAGTCAAGTGCTTATAACGTAATTTTAACGTTTGGTCACCGGTTTTGACCGGACTCACCGGTGGACTCCAGTCCCGAATCATGTTTTCCGCTTAATGCAGGACGAATTATATGAGAATCAAGACAAATAAGTTATTGATATTTAAAGTAATATCCTCTGTGCTTATTGGCTCAGCTTTTCTTGGTACGACTGCGGTTGCACAAGAGGGCGAAGACCTCGCAATCGAAGAGATCCTGGTAACCGCTCAAAAACGTGCTGAAAACCTGAGGGAAGTACCCATTGCGATCTCGGTCTTTGGTGCTGATGCAATAGACCACTCGGGTGTACAGGAATTGCGGGAACTGAGTGAATACATCCCAAATGTCTTGATAACTCAGGGCACTGATTTCGGCGCCCAGGTCAAGATTCGGGGCGTAGGTGCAAATTCACGTAACATTGGTTTTGACTCCCGGGTAGGTGTTTATCTGGATGGCGTCTACCTGGGACCAGGGCCGGCCATGAACCAGGACCTGGTCGATCTTGATCACATTGAGATACTGCGTGGGCCGCAGGGAACATTGTTTGGTAAGAATACGGTCGGTGGTGCGGTCAATATGATATCCACGAAACCGGGGCCTGATTCCGAATTTGATGTAAGTGCCAATCTGGGGAACTACAATGCCCTGGAGTTAAAGGTCGTGGCAAATTTCCCCTTCAGTGAAACCGTCAGCGCCCGGATATCGGGCTCACACCGCGAACGTGACGGTTATGTCGATAACATCTGGGATCCCAGCATGGTTCCCCAGACTGCAAATTTTGTCATCCCCGGCGTGGGTCCGGTATTTGGTGTTCCGCTATGTCATTTTCCGGGAGCAACAACACCCCCGGGTTGCGCAGCCTGGTCGGTGGCCCCGCCCACGTCTCCGGATACAACCACGGCCGCAAAAAATGTTGATACTCAATCCTATCGCGCTCAGTTGCGATTTCAACCAAATGAAAACCTGGACATCAACATTGCAATGGATGATCTGAGATCATCCAGGGATGTCATTAATGGCGAACCTTTCACCGATACTTTTGGGTCTACGTTGAACCATTTCTCTCCCGAATACGGCCAGATTAGTTTTAGTGAAAGAAGCACGGAAAAAAGAGACATTTTCGGTGCCAATCTCAATATTGATTACAATCTGGACAATGGCTACAGCCTGAGGTCAATCACCGCTTACCGTGACACCGAAATCGTTTATCATCATGATACCGATACTTCCCCTCTGGACTTTCTTTACATCGACTACACGGATGTGTATGAACAGACCACACAGGAAATACAGCTGATCTCACCTGATAATGGCACCTTCAATTATGTTGCCGGGTTCTATTATTACAACCAGGACTCGGTTACTACCCGTAATGCCGTAGCAGGTTGGGCGGGCTGGTTGTTCAGTATATTGCCGGGTGGTGGGGCGTTTAACTCGGGTGAAGTTGAAACGGACAGCTGGGCTGTCTTCATGAACGGTACTTACGAGATTAACGACCATTGGCGACTCGGAGTAGGATTCCGCTATTCCGACGAAACCAAGGATATTCTGTATCACCTTGACGGTACCCAGTCCGGTGTTTTCCTGATCGGAAACACACCGGCGGGCGGTCTGATCGACTCCGATACCTACACCAATTTTTCACCCACGGTCAGTCTCAGTTATGCGATGGGTGACGACACCAACTTATACGCCAAGTATTCAACCGGGTTCAAGTCCGGTGGGTTCAACCTTGATTACGTGACCCAGGTCGATCTTGATGCAGGTATCGATTTTGACGAAGAGACCGTTGACAGTTATGAATTGGGTATGAAGTCGGTATTCATGGACGGCCGTCTTTCGCTGAACGTTGCCGCGTTCATCTCCATGTATGATGACTACCAGGTGAACCAGTTTTTTGATCTTGGTTTTGATCCGGTATCCGGAACACAAGCCACATCGATCAGAATCAGCAACGCGGCAAAGGTTGAAACCAGTGGATTGGAATTTGAAGCGGTCTTTAACGTGAGTAGCAGTGTGACACTGAACGCGACACTGGGAATCCTCGACGCAAAATTTGACGATTTTCCGGGTGGCACGTCTGTAGAAGTGCCGGACCCAACGGTTCCCGGTGGTGTACGGAAAGACCCGGTTAACGCCGCTGGAAACAAGCTTCCCCTGGCTCCCGATCTCAATGCTTCATTCGGTATTGAATACCGTACGAGACTCGGTGGTGCAAATGCGGACTTGTTGATCCGTTTGGATGCGAACCATGTGGGGGATTACTTCACCACCATTGAAAACGAGACATCGAGGAATCTGACGGGTACCCACGGTGCAATTTTTACCTTTGATATTGCCAATTACTTCGTTCCCAACACCATCGATTTCGGGCACATTGATGCACTTACAACCCTTAATGGCCGAATTGGTTTGATCGATGGAGATGGATCCTGGGAAGTATATCTCTGGGGACGTAACCTGACCGATGAAGGTGAATACGTTGACATGTTCCGTGATTTCTTTGGTTCATTGTCGGGTGTACCGATGATACCGCGCACCTACGGCGTTGAGATCCAGTATCATTTCTGATTGAGCTTCAGCATGTCATAACAAAGAAGGAGGGATTACCCTCCTTCTTTGTTTGTGGGCTGGAAACGGTAACCGAACATCTCATTATCCTCGCCAAACCGGTGGGCTACAACATCACGGGTATACTGGTTGTAATAGGCCTGATAACCGCCCCGGTCACTGGCATTGAGGTGGGGCAACACGGCGTCAATGCCGATTTCATTCCTGATGTATTCGAAGTCCTGTGCGATGGTTTCAAACTTCCCAACAAAATCGATGCTGAACTTTTCTTCATCATCCTTTAGCCATTCAACCTGGGGTTGAAATGACTTCGGATTATTGCAATAGAAAGGGTCCGGGTTATCACCAAAGACCAGTTCAACCCAGTCGGAAAACGTGATCCCTCTTGTTGCGATTTGCGTCTTGTTCTTCTTGCGTCGGTATTCGTACAGCGAAACCACACGGTCCCATGGGTTTCTGACCAGACTGAACTTGAATGCGTTGTCCCAGGCGACCTTACCGACCCGTTCAATGATTTCCATTGCGGTAAGGTGATCCTTTACAGGCAGACCAATCGCATTACCCACACTGGTGCCGGCTGTTTTGTTGATGTGGACAAATATGAACGATTGATCCTGACCCTGCCTCAATGGCGAAGGTTTGATGCCTGATAAGCGGTAGGCCAGCTTGCGTGTTGTAGATCGCATCGTCATCTCTGGTCTCACCCGTGGTTGCCGCTTGCGTCGGCGTAGTCTGCCCCGCATTATGTGCTGATTGAGTTCAGCATAGGAATGAAGGTGCACCATATCTTACCATTTGTCTACGTGGGTCTGGGTAGTATGCTCGGTGGTGTCAGTCGTTACTCAATAACACTGCTGACACAGGGTGTTTCAGTTTTCAGCATTCCATTTGGAACTCTTATCTCCAATCTCGTTGGATGTCTGGCCATTGGCCTGATTGCGGGCCTTGGTACCAGGGCGGAGTTGATGTCCACAGAGATGCGTCTGCTGCTGGCCACGGGGTTTTGTGGCGGATTTACCACCATGTCAGCTTTTGTTTATGAGTTGGCTCAGTTTGTTCAGGACAATGAGTACTTTTATGCCTCTTCATATTTTGCGGCCACACTTGCAGGTGCGGGTGTGGCCTTCCTGACAGGCTTGCTGTTGAGTGATTTGATGTTGAGGTGAGGTCTGAAAATTTGAGGCGATCTGGTTGCGGTGGTGTGGTGACGCTGAAAAATATCCGGGTGAATCATTATGTTCCGGATCAAAACAAGTGAGGCCACGCATTTGCGTGGCCTCAAGTCATAACGTGTCTGGAGTTACTCAGTTTCCTGTTGATTTGCCCTGATAATGTCGTCAACTTCACGGGCTTCTCTTTCAGGCATTTTTTGTTGAAGCATATCGCGCCGCCGGATTTCACTGTCAACGTACTTGATCCACTGGGCAGCCGTGCGTTTGCTGCGCCTGTCCGATGATGCAGCCTGGAATGCCCTGCGAGCCTGTTCCAGTTTCTTTTGATTGAACAATGCCATACCGTACATGATATTGGCAGTATCTTCCCGCTTCAGGTCACCGACCGCCAGACCATCTTTGGCTGCTTCTGCAGCTTCATTCCACCGTTCCAGATTGATATACGACTGAGCCAGACGGATGTAAAGCTCACCCTCGTCACCCGATGCGGCGGCCTGGCGCAAAGGTGGTATTGCTTTTTCATCTTCCCTGGCCTGGTACCAGGCCTGTGATAACAAACGCAGATTCCTTACATTAGAATCGACGTTCTCGGCCGCCATTTCTTTTTCAAGAACTTTTGCAGCTTTATATGGGAGACCATGCAGCAAGTACAAATTGGCCAGGTTTACAGCGTGTGATTTGCCGTCGATATAACCTTTCTCATAGAGGGATTCTGTCAGTGCCAATTGTTTCTTGGTGTCACCCAGTTCACTGTATACACCGGCCAGCGTCAAAATGTAGGAATCTTTCGGATATGCTTCGATCAACTCTTCAAGTACCAGCAGCATCATGGGGAAATCTTTCAGTTCCCAATAGCACACACGTAACAACAGCAGCCAGTTTTCCCGGGGTACCCTGCCTTGCTCCTTGAACATATCAATTGCCGTTCTGATAGGAGGCACGGCATCGCTATAATTTTGCATTTGGAAAAATGCCTGCCCCAGTAACATGTAAACATCAGCAGCGGGTTCGGCCACAACCGCTATCAGGCGTCGTATGGTATCCAGTGCGAGTTGATAGTTCTCAACGGTAAAATGAAGTTGTGCCAGTGTCTTCAGGGTGCTCTGTTGCAGCGCCTCAGGAAGTTCGGGTTGCTGCAATACTTTTGCGTAAGAATTGATGGCGTCGTCGTAACGTTCCTGCAGGTAATAGGCGTATCCAGACAGGTTCCATATCTGAGCTGACTCATAGGGTGAAAGTTTCTTCTTACCGGTTTGAAGCTCACTGATTTTTCCCTGCGCGCCTATGAAGTTCTCGGTTTCCACCAGTTCCTGAATTTCCATCAGGGTCTCGTAAACCTCTTGACTCATGGCCACCGTCTGCTTGGTCTTCCGTTCATTCTTATCTTGTGCTGCAAGAGGCGAGGTGAGAAAAACTGCCAACAGGACGGATAGCCCGACCCTGAACAGTATGTGTTTTGATGTTTCGGGGGTGCTTCTTGGGATCATGCTCTTATTCGGTAATTTCGTAAGTGAATTTGTTTTGTACACCGGGAACTTCCACGGCTTCACCGTCAATAACCCTGGGTTTGTACTTGAATTTCAGTGCAGCATTCAGGGATGCCCGGTGAAACAGGCTGGAAGTACATTGCGATTCAACAATCACGGGGTCTTTAATCGTTCCCAGGCTGGTCACGGTGTACTGAACCACGCAAAAGCCTTCAATACCGCGGGTCAGCGCCCTATTGGGATAAATTGGCGCTACCTTGACAATGGGCAGGTAGTCGCCTTCACCGACTCCGAGGCTGAACCCCCCGGTCATTTCGATATCCGTTTCAACCGGAACGGCCGATATGGCAATTTTCTCAGCATTTGGATTGAGATTATCCAGTTGCGGTGTGGGTGGTTGTGGCGGTGGCGCATCCGGTGGTGGTGGTTTCTCTGGTTTTAATTGGCGACGTTCTATGGTTTCGTCACGTTTAACCCTGACAAAATCTAGCAGGTTACCTGCGCTGTCTTCATTCAAACTACGATCTGCGGTTGCAATCAGATATTGCATTACCCAGAACAGGCTCAGGGTCACGGCGAGTGCCGCGATCAGACCAATTATCAGCCGGATCAGATTACTCGCCTGGTTTTGCGACAGGTGTTGATTGATCGTTGTTGCTGACATGGCTGTTCTCAAGGCTCGTTGGCGGCGATTGATACGTTGTAAACACCGGCTTGTCGCGCTGCATCCATGACCTGGATCAGGGTATCGGTCTTGGATTCCTTATCGGCCTGTATGACCACCGACCCTTGAGGATTTTCTGCGTGCAGTCGTTCGATATTGGGTCGCACCGAACGTATGTCGATTTGACGCCGGTCGATCCAGATATCGTTGTTGGGTCCAATGGCTATCAGGATATTGGCGTTTTCCTTTTTGACTGCTGTGGCAGCGTCAGGACGATTCACATCAATGCCAGCTTCCTTGACAAAAGTAGCCGTTACGATGAAGAAAATCAGCATAATAAACACAACATCCAGCATAGGTGTGATGTTGATCTCCGATTCTTCTTCGGGTTCAGGCTGAAAAAATTGTTTCATTCAAATACTCCTGTGACGCGCAGGTCACACATGTTCTACGACCAGGTGATCGGCAAGAAGTGCCCTTTCCCGGCTAACTTTACGTTGTAAGTAGGTTCCCATGGCTACCCCGGAAAGTGCCGCAACCATACCCGCCATTGTCGGAATGGTTGCTTTTGACACACCGGCGGCCATGGAACGGGGGCTACTCGAGCCCGAAATGGCCATGACTTCAAACACTTCGACCATCCCGGTCACCGTGCCCAGTAACCCAAGCAAAGGACACAGGGCAACACAGGTCTGGATCAGTGGGATATTGCGCTCCACCTGTGCGGATACCTGTGATACCAGACGTATCCGAATCTGGTGTGCGTACCAGGTGTGATGGTCATCCCGTGCTTCCCAGAGCTGCTGGGTAACAGCGACCAGCCGTTTGTGCCCGGAGCGGAGATAGACCAGTCTTTCAACGATCAACACCCACATAAACATGGTGAGGAGACCGATGACATAGAGTACGCCTCCTCCCAGTTCCAGGAAGTCACGGACAGTTTCCAGTGCCGGAAGATAGTAGTAAATCAGGTCCATGCGAGTACTGTCCTACGCTGCCGATTGGCGTGCTTCAGCACGTTCGGCCAGCATTCCGGCGGCTTCTTCCTGCAATATCTGGGTCAGTCTCCTGGCCCGGCTGGAAACAAGTGTGTGCAGGAATACCGTTGGAATGGCGACCACAAGACCGAGTACTGTTGTGACCAATGCAGTTGAAATACCACCGGCCATCAGTTTCGGATCACCGGCACCGTACAGGGTGATGGCCTGGAAGGTGACGATCATACCGGTTACCGTTCCAAGCAGTCCCAGCAAAGGTGCTACCACGGAGATGATCTTTAACAATGGAAGCATTGCGTTAAATTTGGGTGTTTCCCTGAGTATGGCCTCACCGAGTTTAAGCTCTATGGTTTCAATATCAACATTGGCACCCTCCTGGTAGATTTTCAGGACCCGCCCCAGTGGATTACCGGTGTCCGGCTGGTTGATATTCTTGATTTGCCTATTCACCTTGGCGCTGACCGAAGACAATATCAATACACGCCAGATGGCAATCAATACACCGACGATACCCAGCGCAATAATGACGTAACCGACTGTCTTGCCCTGTGCAATGCGTTCACCCAGACTCGGAGACTGGACCAGCAAACTCAGCAATTGGCCACGCGTTGGATCCAGCCCTATCGGGTAAATTCCAGAGTTGGCACCGGTCAGGTCGGGAATTCTGCTGGTGTAACGACTTTGAGGCTGACGTTGTAATTCAACCAGTCGTCCCGTTTCGGGAACGAATTCAAGGTACTTTCCATCGGAGATAACATTAAAGGCACCGATGCGGGTAACTTCACGTTGCGCTTCTTCGCCACTGGAGTTGACCACGTTGGTGGTGAAGGTGGATACCTTGCCCGTTTCTGTCATCTCACGCTGCAGTTCAAACCACAGACGTTCGATTTCTTCCAGTGACGCCAGGCGGTTTGACTGCCCCATCTTCTTGGCGAAATCCGTCAGGAAATCTGTACGGTCAGGGAATTGAACCTGAGTCAAAGATGTTTCGAATTGCCCTCGGGCGTCACCTGATGCCTGTTGCAGCACTCCAAACAGTTCCTTGAGACCACCCAGTCGATCCTGGAAGGCACGTTCCAGATCAATGATCCTGGCGTCGTTCACTTCGAACTGATTTTCCATTTGAGTCGAACGCTGCTCTTCACGCGCCTGTTCTGCCCGGGCATTTGCCAGGTTCTGTGTTTGTTCAGCGCGGTTGGCCCGGAATGCATCCAGCCTGGCCTTGTTTTCAGCCTGGTCATTTACACGTCCCGATTTAACCTGTTGCAGGAGTTCATCCAGCGAAACGGCGGTTGACGCCTGGGCGGAGAGTGTCGAAACCAATAGCAGGCTACCAGCAAGACCTATTGTTTTGAATATTTTGATCATTGCATTGCCCTCGTCGGTGCGCTTACCGGCACCACCAGGAGATCCGGTGCAACCTGTTTACGTGCGATTTTTAATCCCCTGTCTACCTGGGCCTTATACGTTGCGGGTGGGAGTTCGACAAATTTGTGTTCATTCGAGTCCCAGGCACCCGTGTAGGTACTACCTACGGTCTGGTACAAAAGGGCAACACGCCCGATACGCAGGAAGTCAACTTCAAGCAGATTACCATTCACTTCAGTTGAACCCTTATAGGCTTCAATGGTGCGACCGTAGTCGTTTTCGATTTGATAGCCCTCGACGACCCGGCGCAGTTTTTCAGCTGCGGTCACATCCGAACGTTCCATCATTTCGCGCAGTCGTGCGATCCGATCGGTACGTTCTTTTTTCAGGAACGGCGTGTCCAGCTTAACAAACTCTTCCAGTGCATCAAGCATGCGTATCATCAAGGGTGCAATCTGACGTTCAATCAGCGCAATGTTGCTGATGGAATCAGACAAGGCCACCATTTCGGCTTCCTGGTTATTTAATTGTGTCTGTAACAGGGCATTGTACATTTTCAGACCGTCCACAACCTTGGTGACCGCTCTGAAATCCTCTACGATTTTCTCGGTCTGATCGGCAACGGAATCAATCTGACCCTGGTCTCGGAGACCCTGGTCTGCGCGTTGTTCACCTTCCTGCATGACTTCACTAATGGACACTGCAAAAGCCGGAAAAGACAGGCTTGCAATGGCAAAAATGAGAATCGAGGAAAGTAGGCAGGTAATCTTTCTGATATTTAGCATGCTTTGTCTCAATGGCTTTAAAATAGGTTGAATGGATTAATTGGTCGGGACACTCTATATATAGAGCAACGATCAGTCAATTGATATGGCGACAAACGTATAGGAATTAGCGTTAAACGTGTAATTCACTCGTAGTTTCTCATTAGTTTACAGCGGTGAATCAGTCGGTTGTAACTCCTGATTGATACTGCTGCTGGAGATCCCTGAATAAGGCGCGGGCCTCGATAAATTGTTTATGTGCACGGTCCAGATAACTTCGAACTTCATCCACGTATCCGTCGGTAGAGGCGGACCACACCCTGTTAATATAGCGCTCTCCGGCCGCAAATGCACTCATAACATCCGCATAGTTTTGCAGACCAAAGACATGCATCATGGTTTCACGGGCGTTTGCAAAATTATTCAGATCGGATCTGAGCAATCGGTCTATCTCGAAACGCGCCTGGTAAACCGGTAGATTATCCGGGTCAGTGTTGAGTTGTTGCAGGTGTTGCTCAATATTCGCAAGGCTGGTATCCAGGGTTTTAAGATTGCCACTCAGGCGGTGACTGGCGCGGGCTTCACCGTGGTGTATTTTTCTGAATACATACAATCCAGTTAATCCGAGCAAGAGTGTCGGTATAAACCAATGCCATTTGACTTGCAGAGGATCAAGCACGGAAATAAACGCGCCAACCAGAAATGAAATCATGATGACTGCCAGGGCAATGTGCTTGATGTTCATACGGCCTCCAGGATCATGTAAACAGCAAACCCCACGCCAACCAGGGCCTCACCGACAATAACACCCGCTGCGATCGGGATACCGGTTTCCTCCGAAAATTTCTCACCCAATTTCCAGTCGGAAATAACCCTCAGCAGGGTACCTATACTGTAGGTAAGTACGATACTGAAGGGCAGGTAAAATCCCAGACCGACCGTGATACCCAGACCCGGGGATGCCAGGCTGAGCAATGCACCGAGTCCGGCACCTGCCAGGTATTTCTGAGTGGGGACATCGCCACCAATAATTCCATTGACCATACTGGCCAGTGCCTGTCCCTGTGGTGCCGGTAATTTGTCGCTGCCCAGTCCATAGGCCTCATGCAACACAAAGATCAGCACCATGATCAGGATGGGACCCAGCCAGGCACCCAGGAACTGCCCGAGTTGCTGTTGTCGGGGTGTGGCGCCGACCAGATAGCCGGTCTTCAGGTCCAGCATCAGGTCGGTGGCCTGGGACATCGCCACACAGGCTGCGGCTCCTACCATAATTGCAGATACCACCGCTGCCTTGGTGTCACCGAGTCCACTTGAAATGACGATCAGGATGGTTACCGCGATCAGTGTCATACCGGACAATGGAGACCAGTTCGTCCGGCCGATGGCCTCGGACAGGATGACACCGGCGATCCAGATCCACAGGGTACCGACCACCGCCATCAGCACGCCACGCCCCAGACCCATCTTTTCAGTGGAGAGAACCGCGATCACAGCCAGTAATATGGCCGCACCACCAATGGCGAAATACAGTAGGCGTATCGGCATTTCATCCCTGGACATACTCGAGTTCTCGTTCGCGGCATTCTGCATGCTGCGTACTGCGCTGAGTATCATTGGAAATGCCAACACTACACCAGCTACTGCCCCGCCTATCAGCATCCCAATACCTACTGGACGATAAAGCATTAGACGCAGGCTGTTCGGGTCGCTGATGAGCAAACCGCTGTCGGCGTCAACCGGAAACAGACCAAACTGGCTTAACAACGGGGACAGCACCCAGTAGCAGACATAACCACCGATGATAAATGCTACACCGCCCTTGCCGGCGATATAACCCACCCCGATGGAGAGCAGTGACAGGTACCAAATGCCATTCATGTAGTCAGGCCAGCCAAGCGCCCCGCCAATATCCCAGTACTCAACGCCGGTGTTCTGGCTCATATAGTGTACGAACCCGCTGACCACGGCGGCGATGAGCAGAAACATCGCTTTTTGTATACCCGCACCGGGTGACTTCAGGATGGTGGCCACGGCCACCCCGCCGGGATAGGTCAGGCGTTCATAATCGATCATTTGTTTCCGTAAAGGAATGATAAAGCCGATACCGAGAAAAGCACCTGCGATGGCACCGAAGGTCAGTAACACCGGGTTGAAATCCGTCCCGTACCCCAGTATGAAAATTGCCGGTACGGAAAACATCATGCCACTGGATGCACCATTGACACCGCTGGCGATGGTCTGAACAATATTGTTCTCTATGATCGAATTTCGCCTAAGCATGCCCCTGAGAATGGCGAATCCAAGGATGGCAGCAAGTTCCGATCCTTCAATGGAAAAACCCAGTATCAGGGCGGCATAACCGATGCTTACCGCGATGACTGCACCCAGAAAATAGCCGACCAGTACAGCCGTCAGTGTCAGTTCGGGGTAAGCGCCGGTACGCACCACTCCGGTGTTTGCCGTGGTTGTATTCATAGATTGTTTTCCGGTTATTTATTCAAAGTGATTTCTTGGCAGTCATTACAGTTCATACGCCCAGATCAGCACGCCGCTAAGTATAAACCAGGTAATCACGGACAACGGTACACCAACCCGGACAAAATCCCCGAATTTATAACCGCCGGCATTCATGATCAATATATTGGTCTGGTATGCCATGGGTGTGGCAAAGCTCAGGTTGGCACCAAACATGACTGCCAGTACAAAGGGTTCCAGGGGTAGTCCCAACCGCTGTGCAATCCCAATGGCTATGGGTGTGCCAATGACCGCTGCCGCATTATTGGATACCACGTTGGTCAGGACGCCCATCATCAACATCAGGCTCATCAGCACGATGGGCGGCGATGCTCCGAAGGTAATGTGAACAAACAGGTTGGCCAGAAAATCGGCCCCGCCGGTTTTCAGTAGCGCCATGCCCATGGCCAGAGAGGCAACGATGATCAGGATGACTTGCGTACTCAGCGCGTTCATCGCGTCTTTCCAGTTCAGACAACCGGTGATTATCAATACCAGGCAGCCCAGCAGGGCGCTGATTTCTATGGGCAAAACCCGGGATGCAGCCAGGGCTACCACACCGATAATGACAGCCAGTGCGATGGGTGCCTTGCGTGCCCTCGGCAGGTTGATACTGCCATCGAGAATCAAAAAATCAGACGTCTGCTTGAGTTCTCCCAGATTCTCAAGTGTTGACTGAACCAGTAATACATCTCCGGCTCTGAGGCGTATTTCGTCAAGTCCGGGGGATTCACGTTCTTCCCGGCCTTCGAATCGATTGAACGCCAGTAGTTTCAAATTGTATCGGGATGACAATCCGGCGTTGCCGATACGCACCCCGTTAAGTCTTGAAGCGGGTGTAATGGCAACTTCAGAAATTTGCTGTCCTTCGGCAGACAGGGGATGACTGGAGTCCACTGCGTGCTCACCGGTGTACAAGGTGCCACCCAGCAGACGTGCAAACTCGCGCAGGTTCTGTTGTGTGTCACTGGTGGTCAGTCGGTCACGGCCGCGCAATTTCACATCCGGAAGAGGATTGATGAAAACTCCCTTGCCACGCTGAATGGTTTCCACATTGATGTTACCACCGGTTCGTGTGATGGCGTGCGCGAGTGATCTTCCAGCAAAGGGGCTGTCGTCACGAAGTTGAATTTGTGCGGTGTAGAGTCTGGCCGTACCCCGATTCATGGGAGGTGCCCGTTCGGGGATAATCCTCGGTGCGATCAACCACAGGTATAAGATTGCAGCCAGGCCCGCAATCAGCACGGGCGCAGCGAAATCAAACATATTAAACCGATCCATCCCCATATCGGCTGCGACATTGACGACCAGCAGGTTGGTGGATGTGCCAATGGTGGTGGCCATTCCCCCGACAATACTGGCAAAACCCATCGGAATAAGACTACCCGAAGGTGAAGTCCCGGTTTTAATGGCAACACCAATCAATATAGGTAACATCAGGACCACGATGGGTGTGTTGTTGATGAATGCGCTCAGGAATGCCGTGATGATCAAGGTCAGCAGCAATGTCATTATCGCATTACGTCGCCACAAGTTGGCGAGTATACGGCCTACCGGTTCCAGGGCACCGGTGCGTATCAGACCCTGGCCGACCACCATCAGGGCTGAAACAGCGATCAATGCGCGATTGCCAAAACCAAGAAAAAAGTCAGCCGGATTGAGTTTCCCGCCATCAGACTCATAAGGAAATAGCTGAAATCCGGTAGCCAAAACCACCAGAACCACAAGGCTGGTGGTTTCCAGTGGTATGTCATCACGTGTAAACAGCACCAGTGCGATGAAGATCATGATCATCACGGCCAGTGCATGTATATTTGGCAGAGCAAGTTCGAGCATATTATGTCCCGTTTTAATTCTCCGGATCACTCAACCGGCTTATGCCTCCCATCCCAAAAGGAACCAACGTTTTTCTTACCCGGATTCGAGCGTCTTTCCATTTTTTTCACTGCGAGAATTTCAGCTCAAAACCATCACCGTTGATGGTCTGGCCACCCAGTTTCTCTGGACACTGGTGCATCGCACGGGCAGGCAGTGTACCGCATCGCAGCGCTGCCAGGCCGTTATTGTAGCAATCGATACCGTCACATGGCCGTGTTGGCCGGTGTTTTTCTATCCGTTTGTGCATTGTGTGTAAACCGGCTTGCCCCTACCCGAAGACTGTCATATGCTGCCTGCGATTCTTATAATAATTTTCCGGGAGTTGCCAGGTGCAACCCAAACACATATTGATTAATTTTGATCCGGTGGCCCTGTCCATCGGCCCCCTGGACATACACTGGTACGGTTTGATGTACCTGTTGGCGTTTCTGTCTTTCTGGGCTATGGGAAACACCCTGGCGACGACCCGGGCCTGGCTCGGATGGAGCAAACAGGAGGTCAGCGATGTCCTGTTTTACGGCATGCTTGGTGTCATTCTGGGTGGCCGCATGGGCTATATGCTGTTCTATGGATTTCAATCACTGTTGGCGGACCCCTTGTCGTTGTTCAGGGTCTGGGATGGCGGCATGTCATTTCATGGTGGACTGATTGGTGTGATACTGGCCATGGTCTGGTTTGCCCGCAAGACCAATAAATCTTTCTGGCAGGTTGCTGATTTCGTGGCGCCAATGGTTCCTCTTGGCCTGGCTTTCGGTCGGCTTGGTAATTTCATAGGTGGAGAGTTGTGGGGCCGTTTGACAGATGTTCCGTGGGGCATGATCTTCGTTAATTCCACGGGCTACGGACCGGGTGACAGCAAAGCGCTCGATGAAGCATGGCGCTCAGGGGCCCTCGATCACCTCGCCCGGCATCCAAGCCAGTTATACCAGGCTGGATTGGAGGGGCTGGCCCTGTTCTTTATATTGATGTGGTATTCAGCCCGACCCAGGCCGGGTGCTGCTGTTTCCGGAATGTTCCTGATCGGCTATGGTGTGTTCAGATTGATCGCTGAATTTTTCCGTCAACCCGATGACCATATCGGTTTTCTCGCCATGCAATGGCTGACCATGGGAATGCTGTTGTCATTGCCCATGATTGCTGCAGGTGCCATCATTATGTATATGGCTTACCGTGCCGGACCGAAAAGGGAAGAGACTGACCCCAAGTCATGAAAACCTACCTTAAACTGCTGCAGGATATTCTTGAAAAGGGCAGCCGCAAAGAGGACCGAACCGGTACCGGGACCATCAGTCTGTTCGGTTACCAGATGCGATTCGACCTGTCCCGGGGATTTCCATGTGTGACGACCAAGAAGTTACATTTAAGATCCATAATTTATGAGCTGCTTTGGTTTTTGAAAGGTGATACCAATATTGCATACCTCAACGACAACGGGGTCACCATCTGGGACGAGTGGGCAGATGAACATGGCGAACTGGGGCCGGTCTACGGTGCCCAGTGGCGTGACTGGGTCCTGCCTGGCGGTGGGCACCTGGACCAGGTACAGGGACTGCTGGAAGATCTCCGCAGCAAACCACATTCGCGCCGGCATATTATCTCGGCATGGAATCCCGCTGTGTTGCCAGATGAATCTCAAAGTCCAAGTGATAATGCCCGTGCGGGACTGCAGGCACTGCCCCCGTGTCATACCATGTTTCAGTTCCACGTGGCCAATGGAACCCTGAGTTGCCAGATGTACCAGCGCAGTGCAGATGTCTTCCTGGGTGTGCCCTTCAACATCGCATCGTACGCATTGTTGACAATGATGATTGCACAAGTGCTGAATCTGAAAGCCGGCGACTTTGTTCATACACTGGGTGACGCACATATTTATCTCAATCATCTCGAACAGGTGAGCACCCAGCTTGCGCGGGACCCTTTTCCATTACCGGTCATGAGACTCAACCCCGAACGTAATGATTTGTTCGGCTTTGAATTTGAAGATTTTCAGTTACAGAATTACCGGTGCCATGCAGGAATCCGTGCCCCGATTGCCGTGTAACTCCCTGACGGGTATAACCGGGAATAAGGAATCATGCCGACATCAAGCCCGTTAAAATGGATAAACAAATAACACTTATCGCCGCAATGGCGACCAACCGTGGGATCGGACTCGATGGTGGCATGCCCTGGCACCTGCCGGCAGAGTTGCAGCATTTCAAAAGGACCACCATGGGTAAGGCACTGGTCATGGGTCGCAAGACATGGCAATCCATTGGCAAACCATTACCTGGCCGGCAAAATATTGTGGTCACCCGGAATCATGATTTTATTGCCGCTGGTGCGGATGTGGCCGGCTCCCTTGAAGCTGCTATGGACTTGTCACTGGCTTCAGAAATCATGGTGATCGGCGGGGGGCAACTGTACACCCTCGCGCTGCCTCATGCCCACCGTATGGTGCTCACGCTGATAGAGATAGATGTCGAAGCGGATACCTGGTTTCCTTGCTGGGTGGAAGAGGAATGGCACCAGACATCAGAGATTGGCTTCGAATCCAATCGGGACAATCAATACCGATATCGCATCGTCGAGTTGAGACGTCGGGTCAAACCACGCCTCTAAACCTCGTTTTTTACCTGGAACAAGGCTCGGTCTTCCAACCTGAGTGCACTGAGTTTTCCACCCCACACACAGCCGGAATCCATGGCGAGGTAGCGTTTTTTGAGACGCAACCCCAAAGCGGCCCAGTGCCCGAAAGCGATGGTGATGTCCCTGGTTTTTCTGTGCTTGTGCTTGTACCAGGGTTTGTATCCCACCGGTTGACTGCCGGGTGCACCGGAATGCCTGTAGGCACCACGGCCGGCATAATCGCAAAACCGCAGACGTGTGAGGATATTGGTAATCAGCCTGAGCCGTTTCATACCGGTTCGCTCTTCTCGCCAAAGCCGGGGACGGTTGCCGTACATATGGTGCAGAAATTTATCACTTTGGTCTGACTGCAATACTGCAGAAACTTCCTTTCCTGCACTGATCACATCTTGCCATGTCCACTGCGGAATCACCCCGGCGTGTACCCTCAACAAGCGGTGCTCGGGCGACCAGCACGCCAGTGGTTGTTGGCGTAACCACCCGATCAGTTCCTCGAAATCGGGTGCTGTCAAAACTGCATCAAACTCTGCACTATCACCGCCCCCGTAGAAGAGATTTTGACTTGCTGCCAACAGGTGCAGGTCATGATTGCCCAGGGTCACGCTGACTGATTCCCTGAGACTGAACAACAGACGCATAACTTGCAGTGAACTGCCGCCTCGATTTACCAGATCCCCACACAGCCACAATTTATCCGCAGCCTGGTCAAAATTAAACTTGTCCAGTAAACGTTGCAGGGCGTCATGGCAACCCTGAATGTCACCAATCAGGTAAACAGACATATGCGCCTGTTGGATACCCGGGACCACCGGGGTCGGCAAACAGGTGGTGCGACCGCTGAGAATTGTGCGCTAATGAAGAGTATCCGGCGCATGCAGGGTGAATTCTGGTATCTCTGTACGAAAGGAATGTCCGTCATCCGTGATAAAACCATATGAACCCCTCATGGATCCAACCGAAGTGGGTATCAGCGCACCGGAGGTGTAACTGTATGAACCCCCTGGTGCCAGTTCCGGAGTCTGGCCAACAACTCCCTCGCCGATGACTTCCTCAACCGATCCGTCCGCGTGGGTAATGATCCAATGTCGGTTTCTCAGGGTAATGATCTGGCTCGATTTGTTGGTAATGAATATCGTGTAGGCGAAAGCATATTTGCCATCCCGTTGACCGAGAAATTCAGGTTGCGCCTCCACATGAACGGGTATCCTGGTACTCATATCAATTGCTACCTGCAAGCTTGTGGGCCAAAATCAACTTTAATCGTACGACAGCAGGCGTGCAAGTGTGGCAAATTGCGACAAACTGAGTTGTTCTGCACGCTGACCCGGGTCAATCCCGGCCGCTGTGATTTCCGTTGCGTTCATCAGGCTCTTCAGGCTGTTGCGCAATGTCTTGCGTCGTTGTGAGAATGCTGCCCGTACCACACGCTCCAATTGTCCCTCCCGGCCTGCATCAGCCGGCGGTGAGTGAAGTGGTATTAGGCGGACAATGTTCGAAAGTACCCGCGGTGCGGGGCTAAAACTCTTCGGCAGTACTTCAAAAAGGGGTTCCACGGTACAGCGAAACTGGGCCATCACGGACAACCGTCCGTAGGTCTTGCTTCCAGGGATCGCCGCAAGACGATCCACGACTTCTTTTTGCAGCATGAAGTGCATGTCGATCAGCAGATCACTCCATTGCAATACGTGAAACAGCAGTGGTGTGGAAATATTGTAGGGCAGATTTCCAAGCAAGCGGAATGGGCGATTAGCTGTTATGGAAGACAGGTCCGTTTTCAAGGCATCACATTGGTGGATTTTGACATTCTGGTAGCTGGCAAATTGTTTTGAAAGCGTTGTGGCCAGGTCGCGGTCAATTTCAATAATATGCAGTTCCGCCCCACACCTGGCCAGTGGCCGGGTCAGGGCAGCCTGACCGGGGCCGATTTCAACCAGCAAGTCGTTCGCTTTCGGCGCGATACAGGCAATAATTCGGTCAATGACGGCCTGGTCATGCAGAAAATTCTGTCCAAATCTCTTTCGGGCTATATGCTTTCCCTGGGTCAATGTTCTACTGGTTGCACATTTGCTGTGCGACCGCCGCCGCCGTATAGAAACTGGAGGCGCTGGCCTGATTTTTACCCGCAATATCCAAAGCTGTGCCGTGGTCCACCGAGGTACGCACGAAGGGCAGGCCCAGCGTGATATTCACAGCCTTGCCGAAGCCCGCGTGTTTGAGTACGGGCAGTCCCTGGTCGTGGTACATTGCGATCACCGCGTCACAGGAGGCAAGACGTGATGGTGTAAATGCACTGTCAGCCGGCACCGGACCAATAACGCTGATGCCATCGGATCTGCACCGGGTGATGACCTTTTTAATGATCTGGTCATCTTCACTGCCCAGGTGTCCGCCTTCACCGGCATGCGGGTTGAGCCCCAGCACCTGGATCACGGGGTGTGCGATTCCAAATCTACGGCGCAATTCATCGTTGGTGATGTGTATGGTGTCGTGGACATTTTCAACTGTAATGGCATCCGGAACATCGCGCAGGGGCAGGTGGGTAGTTACCAGAGCGACACGAAAGTCACCCGCAGCCAGCATCATCACAACCTTGTGTAATCCCGCCAGTTTGGCCAGCAACTCGGTATGGCCACTAAAAGCGATCCCTGCGTCATTGATCACGCCCTTGTGTACCGGGCCGGTCACCAGTGCACCTGCATGGCCCGAACGCACGAGTCTGACGGCGGATTTGATGGTTGAGATCACGTACTCAGCATTGGCCCGGTTTAGCTTCCCCGGGGTGGGAAGTACATTGAGTTTTTGCTTGAAGCAATTGAGTTTGCCAGCATGAACGGTTTCCCCCGGGTGCCAGTTGACTATGGGAACATTCAAATTCAGTTGAGCAGCCGTTGAACCAAGCAATTTCGGATCCGCAATCGTCAGCAAACGTAACTCGGGGTGCTCGTGGGCCAGGCGAATGGTACATTCAGGTCCGACACCTGCCGGCTCGCCCGGAGTAATGGCAAGTACGGGTAAATCCTTGATCATTCCTGTGCCCGAGTGGCTGGCAGTGTGTTCAGGAAGGCAAACGGATTTCTACAAATGCTTCATCACGCATCTGCTGTAAGAATTGTTCGACTTCGATATCCATTTTCTGCTGTTGCAGGTTGGCACGCGCTGCATTGCGCATGGCTGCCTCGGTTACGTCCTTCTCGCGTATGCCGAGGCGCTCTATGATGTGCCATCCGGTGACGGTTTGAAATGGCTCGGAAATATCGCCGTCCTGCATGGCCTGCAAGGTCTGCTCGATGCGCTCACCAAAGGCCTGAGGGGCAAACCATCCCATGTCTCCACCCAGGTTCGCACTGGAAACATCATCTGAGTTTTCCCTGGCCAGCACCTCGAAATCTTCCCCGTCTTTCAACTTTTGATGTATGTCACGCACCTCTGCCATGGCATCTCGTGCTGCAACGAGCTCATTGATTTCTATCATGATATGACGGGCATGGAATTCTGTGGCCATTACCTGGCTGCGGTCGCGGTAGTCATTGACCCTGACGATGTGAAAACCGGCCTGACTGCGGATCGGTACTGTGAACTGCCCACCTCTCAGGTTCTTGATTGATTCAGAAAATGCCACCGGTACTGAATTCAGGTCCCGCCAGCCAACCAGGCCGCCTTCAAGGGCCTCCTGGCTGCCGGAAAAACTGATGGCTGCCGAGGCGAAATCCAGGCCTTCCAGCAATTGCTGATGCACGTTGTTGGCCTTGCTTTCCTGTTCAGCAATCTGTTGTGGTGTTGCACCCTCCGGCAGACTGATCAGGATATGTGAAATATTGTATTCACCACCATGGAAACGGTCGGAAGCCAGCAGGATATCGATCTCGGTGTCTGTGATGGGGTCCATGCCATTGATCACTCGCTGGCGCAGACGCTCGGTCATCATTTCCTCACCGATATTCTGTCGAAATTCTGTAAAATCTTCGCCGTCCGATTCAATGACCTGGCGCATCTGTGTCAAGGTTAGATTGTTCTGCTGGGCAAGTTGTAACAGCGACTGGTCAATATCTGTGTCGGATATACGTATACCGGTCTGGAATGCCCTCTGTAACTGCAGCCTGCGCACGATCAGACGCTCCAGCACCTGTTTTTCCAGCAGGTGCTGCGGCGGCAGGGACCCGCCCTGTTGGCGGATTCGATCAATGATTCCCTTGGTGGCCAGATCCAATTCACTTCTGAGAATGATATCGTCATCCACCAGGGCAACGATGGAATCGATTTTCTCGGTGGTTTGTGCCTGTACAGTCGAGAACGTCACAGCGGACATCAGGGTCATGCATACAAGCCAAATTAAAGGGCGGCTAAAACTTGTCATACGGGTTGATCTCCGGGAACTGTCATGGTGTCTCGCTATTGTATGAGCAGGTTGAATACGGTAATGACCCGCTCTCACGTGTTGGCTGACCCTGTATTTTAACCTATACCCGTTGTGAAATTAACAATTTTGCTTGGACCGGCCAAATAAGACCAGTCCGGACAATCCACGTTGTACACAAAGAGGTACCCGTCGAGTCAGGTAGATACAATGCAGGGCCAGTTAAATTAAGCAATTGTAATTGCCAATCGTTACAGATAACCTTGCTTCGGGTAATCACCACGTTATCATTATGAGCAGCAGCGATGAATCTTTCAGTCGTCATCCCGTGTTTCAACGAGGTCAATTCAATACAACAGGTGGTTCAGTCCGTCCGTGATGTCATTGGCGAGAAGGGTGAAATCATAGTAGTAGATGACTGTTCAACGGACGGAACCCGGGAATTACTGGCCCAACAAATCGACGGTAAGTCGGTCCGAGTGATCTACCAGGACAGAAACAGGGGAAAAGGCGCGGCACTGAGGGTTGGGTTCTCGGCCGCAACAAGAGACATCGTCATCGTGCAGGATGCAGATTTAGAGTATGACCCGCGTGATTACCCGGTCATGATCGACCCCATCGTCAACAACAGAGCGGATGTTGTCTATGGTTCACGTTTTATGGGAAACAGACCGCACCGCGTGTTGTATTTCTGGCACCGGGTAGGTAATGGTTTGCTGACCTTTATGTCCAACATGTTCAGCAACCTTAATCTCACGGATATGGAAACCGGTTACAAGGCCTTTCGCCGTGATGTGATCCAGTCAATCGATATCAGGGAAGACCGGTTTGGGTTCGAGCCTGAAATCACTGCCAAGATTGCGACCAGAAAACTTCGCATATACGAGGTGGGAATTGGCTATTTCGGGCGCACTTATACCGAGGGCAAGAAAATCGGCTGGAAAGATGGTATTTGGGCCATCTGGTGTATTCTGAAATACAACCTGTGGCGTTCATAGGTATACGAAGGATCCTGTTCGCTGCTGTTCTTTCATTTCACATATCCCCGTCATCCCAGGTCCGGGGAAAACGGATTCAGGCAGACAGTCCGAGGGTTCCGACGTGCTGGCCCATAATTGTCAGTTGTAGCTTGAATTCGAAGATGACCTGAGGGGTGTCAACTGACATGAAAGCTGGTTTGGCTCAAAACCTGATTGGTCCTTTAATTATCAGGTCAAACCTTCATTCGGCAAAACCAGGTACCCGGGTTGACAAGACCGCTCCGGAAAGGGCTCCTTATTTTGCATTCATCATTGGTTACAATGACCCATTGTTTGCTTTGATGATGGGCCGAAGTTGAATATTTTTGTTAAGGGTCACTTTTACCGGAAGACCAGCCTGATAATTCTTGCCCTGGTGACAGGATTTTTCCTGCTCGGGGTGTGGATGGTGTTACCGCCGTCACCCCTGGGGTTTGACTGGGACGACACCTGGTTTGCCTGGTATGCAGAGTGGCTGTCGGGACGAAATGAACATCTGCATGTTGCCTGGACCATGTTGCAATCCAGGCAGTATCCACCACTTTTCCCTTTCGCCTTGTCATTGACGGGGCAGGTTCTGGTTGACCACAGCAACGCATTAATATTGAACGTGGCATTCCTCGCCCTGGCGACCGGAGTTGCAATGACCTGGTTTTTTCGTGAGGGCATGCCGATCACCGCCATGGTCTTTGCAGGTGCATTGATGATGTTCAATCCATTGGCGCTGACTTTTTTACCCGCGCTGATGTCGGAACCCTTGTTCATATTGCT
The DNA here is from genome assembly GCA_014238945.1 of Lysobacterales bacterium. GTDB lineage: Bacteria > Pseudomonadota > Gammaproteobacteria > Xanthomonadales > SZUA-36 > SZUA-36. The sequence goes on along the minus strand of JABAAB010000027.1, from coordinate 610 downwards.
GACCAGCGTTGTATTACTACTGGCAAACTTGAATCGTCAAACCAGGCTATTGTGGCTGTTGATCGGGTTCACCACGGGCCTGGCGGTAGCAACCCGGAGCGCAGGCTGGGCACTGGTGGCGGCCCTGATTGGCTGTCTTGTGTTTCAACGAAGGTTTTTGTTGCTGATTCCCTTTCTCCCGGGTCTGGCCGCAGGACTGGCGATCATAGTTTATCTGCGTGCGGGACTGCCTGGCATTCGGGGTTACAGTGATGACCTGGTAAACAATCTGAGCACTCTGCACTGGGGTTACCTGGTACAACACTTGCGATCGGTTCTGCGTGGGTGGGTTCAAATCTGGGGCTCGACAACCGGAACGGTTATTGCGACGGTATTGGTTTCAGCTGGCCTTGTTGTCAGGTTCATCAGGTTCCGGATCGACGCCTGGTATGCGGTTGCTTCTTTTTGCATGTTGATGGTATGGCCGTATCCCGATCAGATGAGTCGTTTTATTGCCGTGCTGATGCCGGTATTCCTGATGGCCATCCACACCGTTTCGGGACTGCTTAACAACGAAAAGTACCGCTCAATCGTATCTTCTGCGGCCCTGGTGTTGATATTTGTCCTGTCT
>JABAAB010000065.1 GCA_014238945.1 Lysobacterales bacterium | reverse complement strand
TGGTGCCCGGGGCCGGAATCGAACCGGCACGGTATTTCTACCGAGGGATTTTAAGTCCCTTGCGTCTACCAATTTCGCCACCCGGGCGCAGTGCGGATTGTACCTGCATTGCAGTTTAGAGAATACTCTTTCCCAATGCACTGAGAATCAGGTGCTTGGTGCGCTCAGCGCTGACATTACCGTGGTCCAGGAAAGGGTTCAGTTCTACCACTTCCATCGAGGTCATGTGGCGACTGTCGGCACAGTATTCGAGCAGCAGATGCGCTTCGCGGAAGCGTACCCCGCCAGGTACCAGGGTACCCGATCCCGGGATCACGGAGGGGTCGCAGCCGTCCACGTCGAAACTGACGTGAAAACCCGCGGTGTCACCGGTCACTATTTCCAGGCTTCTGCGAGCCACTTTGGCCATGCCGAGTTCATCAATATCCCGCATGGTGAATACATGGATACCGGATTCGTGGATGATTTTTCTTTCACCTGCGTCGATATCACGGATACCGATCAGTACGACTTTTTCAGGATTCAGCTTGGGACAGAAACCCATGATGCCGGCCAGGTCAGGGTCACCTCGGCCCAGAAGGTGTGCCAGTGGCATACCGTGGATATTGCCACTGGGTGAAACACCCGGGATGTTCATATCGCCATGCGCGTCAAACCAGATCAGACCCATTTCCTGGCCTTTTTCGCGGAAATGAGCTGCAGCGCCCGATACCGTTCCCATAGCGATTGAATGGTCTCCGCCGATGACCAGCGGAAATTCCCCGTCATTCAGAATTTCCTTTACCCGGCCTGCCAGTTCAGTGCAAACACTGAGTATCTGAGGTTTGAAGCGTGCTTTCGTGTCTTCCACAGAGCGAGTTTCCATGGCATCAACCGCGATGTCTTCCTCTCGTTCCAGTTGGTGTCCCATCTTGCGAATGGCCGCGCCCAGACCCGCTATACGGAGTGCTGACGGGCCCATATCCGTGCCACGGCGACTGGCGCCGTGATCCATGGGGACACCGATAATTCGTATGATCTTGTCTACGGTTGTGTTCATCAGGGTTACTCGAAAGTTCCGACTTGTGATTTTAAACCAAATATTGGCAGTTAAGGCATTTCATCATGGTGAATGATCATTTCGGACGGTGGGGCAGGGGGCTAATGCCGATATTGCCACTCAAGGAATACCCTGCGACCGGCACCGGGAAAATAATGATAATTGCCAAATGCGAAGTCGGCGCGCTCCGCGTAGCGGTTGTCCAGCAGGTTGGTCAGCCGCACTGCAATTCTGTGCTTGTCTTCCGTTATTGCAACCCAGCCACGCAGGTTCAACAGGCTATGACCAGGGTAACCGTGTGCATTGGCGGCATCGAGACAGTAATCACCCTGGTAGACCCACTCGGCTTCCATTGCCTTGCGTTCATCGGCTTGCCAGTAGACACGCAGGCCACCCAGCCAGGGTGGTGCAGTGTCTATTTCATTGCCCCGGACTATGACCTCACCCCGGGCCAGGTTTCGGTTGAAGTCATATTCATGCTGTGCCCAGGACAGGTTTCCGCTGACCAGCAGATGATCTGTCACCTGCCAGCGGAGCAGTGCTTCGATACCCCGGTGTCGGGTTTTGCCGTCACTGATATTGAATCCATTGGCGTCGCGGAAAATGAAGTTTTCTTCCTTCATCGTGTAAACAGCTACTTCATAAGTCAGATTACCCTTAACGCCTTTCAGACCGATCTCCACGGCGTCCAGTGTCTCTGAGTCAAAATCACTGACCAATTGGCCACTTTGCAAGCGGTACAGTTCGGTAGCCTGGGGAGCCCGGTAACCGCAGGACACACGCAGATAAGCCAAGTTTTCCTCATCCACATCCAGGCTGAGACCCAGTTCAGGTGACAGGTTTGAAAAGCTGTCACTACGATCCGCAGGGCGTGTATAAAGACAACCGCCAAAACCGCATTCGCTTCCGTTATCCCGTGTATTGCCCGTCAGCATATGGTTGTCGTAGTCGTATTTCAGGTGTTCGGCTCTCAGACCGGCGGTGAATTCCCACCCATCTCCGAAGGCGCTTTGCCACTGGGCCCAGGCAGCAACTGTCAGCGCTCTGACCTCGTAGTCATAGTGATAACCTTGTGGACGTGTAGCCTGCAAAAAGGCAGAGCCCGTTTCAAGTGCGTCCTGCTGAAATTCTACCAACATACCTTCTGCCCAATCGAGATCTGCGCCGGCTGACAACGACGTGCCATGGGACCAGCTGAACAGCAGCCCGGCAGAGTCCTGGCCATTTTCCTCCCGCGGTGTAGCAGGCAGGAAATGTTGTAGAAAATCCATCCGGCTGCTGCGCACATAGGGGATCAGCTCCAGATCGTGTCCGGAGTCCGTTTGCCAATCCCACAAACTGGACAGGCGAAAGGCCCAGCCTTCCCTGAATGCTTCCGGGTTCAGATTCTGTTCGCGTAACACAGGGTCTTTGTAGCTGTCTTCACCAAGGATAAAGCCTGCAGTGTCCTGGTCCAGCCTTGCATAGGCCAACGAAGTACGTCCTGTGGCCGTACCCATTGTGTGGTTGACTTGCAGGTTGAACAAACCATGTTTGTATTGCTCATCGTGCCTGAAACTGCCCGAATTGATGTAACCTGCCTGTAAGGCCATCCTGGAGCCAGATTGTGTGAAACGGCCCGGTAATAATCACTGGTTCCCAATTCCAGCGAGTAAGTGGACAATTTATCTTGTGATGGACCAGGGGTAAACAGACTGATGGCCCCATGAAGTGCATTTGAACCATAGGTGACCGTTCCGGGGCCACGCAGGACATCTATCTGTCCGGCCTGTGCGATATTGACTTCAAAAAGCTGATTTACATTACAAAAACCGGCAGGACGGGTAGGGACCATGTCCTCTAAGACCATGAAGGCGCCACAGGCACCCGCCCCGGTCAAAACCGGTGACCTGATGGCACTAAGATGTTCCTGACCTGACCCGGTGGAGATCCAGGTACCCGGGATACGGTCAAATACCTGGTTGGGATGTGTCGGGCTTCGGTCTCCAGATCTTTTGTGCTTAGCGATCCCATACTGGCATTGACCGAGTGGTTGAAACGAGCACGCTGAAAACGAACAATGATGTTGGGAATCTCCTCTATCTGCACAACGGAATCGGGATTCGCGTTTATTGTTTGGTCAGTTCCGATACCGGTATTGTCATCCAATACACTGGTTTGCAACAGGACGATGAAGATTAGACTGGCGAGCATCGGTGCATGTTAACTGAGTGGCTTGCTAATGCAACTTCTGTTTCGAAGTTAACGATTTTGCGCCTGATGTGAACCAGTCAGATATTGCTCTAAATAGTAATGTAATATATGTATAATGTTCGTAACCACATAATATATATATCTAAATAATTACTTTAAACCTATAGTCTGGGCCTATTGATTCGAGGATATATCCAAGGGAGACAACAATGCCGGAGGTGTTTAGATTGAAACCGTATAATCAAATCGGATACGTTATTGAGAGGATGTCAAATGAAAAGGTTTGTATTTTCTTCAACGGCAATTTTGAGTTTGGTCGCAATGATGGGCTTCACCGGCAGAACCGGCCACAGTTGTCAGACTGTGGTGAGCTTTTACCCCGGGAAACTCACTATTCAATTGAACTCCATGCCGACTGGAACGCGCGGACCAATCCGACGCCGGGGCAGATTTCAATTACATTAACAGATGAAATATCGGGTGATGAGCCTTTGGAAATCCCAGAATCCGCGGCGCTGCTCATGGCGTGTGTTAAAGCATCTGTTGGTGTTTGACCAGGGCGCTCTCGACAACCCGGCCAACCATAAATGAACAATAAGCATCTGATATTGCGCATAAATTAATTGGTAGCTTAGTCAAGTGAGCGATGCTTGTGGAATTCAACCCGCTGGCTTTGCAATCCAACAGAAGCTAACTATGTGTCATATCGCGTCCATCACTTTTACTGCAAATTCAATGTTCAGGTAATTTTAAAGTTGTAGAAACTATTCTGTAATCATTCATCCTCATGCTCGTGATCCTTGCAGGTTTTATTTTTAGAAATACCTATGAAGAGGATCTCAAGAGTAAGGCAGGAACATTGTTTACGGTTGCCAGCGTATATGGTCGAGCGCTCGGCAAGTGGCCGCTTGAAGGAAATAAATCTACTCAGGCTGCCCTGAATTGAAGGCAATACAGTGATAGATGGTGGATGGACGCAAGCCTGACGCAGTTATTTTTTATAGAGCTAACGACAGTTCAATGTACATTCAAGACTTCTATTTAACATAATATACATTATACGCATAATAATGCAGGCAAAGGTAAGATTGGTTATTTCAAGAGGGAATCCACCCTTTCTGAACTAACGCACGGATTTGTTTTCAGCGAGAAGACCAGTGAACATGGATGATCTTCCATTGTCCTTCGATCCTGTTTAACACCAGTGTCTCGGTAGATCTGTTGTCTACTGTTTTGCCGCGATACATACCTCGCATCCTGGTGAGCGTGGTGACAACGGCCATATTTCCTTCTGTAAACTCATGTCTGGACAATAATTCTGTCTCCATCCCTGCTAGAAACTTCATATCCGCGCCCATATGATGGCTGGCGTACTCCTCCAGGGAAGCTTCGACACCACCAGATTCGTATATCAGAACATTCTTGGCCAGGGCATTCCTGACGCCCTGTACGTCGCCTTGCTGCAGGGCCTTGGCAAATCGATCAACGTGAGCAATCGCCAGGCTGTCCTCGTTGGACCATATCGCAGGGGAAACGCTACAGATTGATACTGCAAAAAAAAGCAGAAAGTATCTGAAGGAGTTGCAACGGCTATTATTCATAAGTCTGTCCCGTAAGGTCTGACATATCTACACCGCATTGGTATGCAGTGGACGCAGGCGGCCATAGGTGAACCAGGGGATATCGAAATTCAGCTGCGGCAGCCACAATTGCGCTGCAATTATTACGCCGACGAGCAAACCAACGATTCCCCACACGATGGTCATCATGACGAATTGCCGAACAACTTTATCGCTGTAGGTCATCATTGGGTACATTCCTGATTAATAGGAACAAAATCGTATTATTGGAAGGAACAATAACCATTTATCAATTCTGACATTCACCGGGCCACATCAGTATATACCGAGCCCTGAAAGTAACCCGCCTTCAGCCAGCCACGCAGGCGACGGAAAGAGTCATCATCCTGTTGTCTTGCCAGCAGAACAAACCTGTTGATCCTGCTTCCTGTTCTGACACCAATGACGGCCACCCGTTGTGTGCACCAATGATGCCCAGCCAGCGTGGCACTTATATCTTGTCCGGTTTCGGAAAATACCCTGACCTGACCCTGGGAGAAAATGATCAAGGTCAAGTCCTGATCGGTTGGCCTGAGAAATGACAACAAATGGGTATTGCCCATTACCAGGGCGAAAGCCATGACCAACGGTACCAATATTGCAGGATGTGAACTAAACAGTGCAGCCGCCAGGCAAAACGAGACCAGCAGGTAAAACAGTCCCGCGAAATCCTCGCGCCGGGACACCCTCAGTTTCAATGGTGGATTATTTTCCATGGACCAGGGCATCAATCAACGTGAGCAATGCCGTGTGTGAAGGCAGGTTCCGGCCTGAGATCCAGTCGAAAAGAACGTCATCTTCCATTTCAAGCAGTTCTTCAAGCTGTGGCCAGCCGCCCGCCCGCAGGTCATCCTGATAGCGATCAAAGAATGCCTCAAACAGGACATCCAGTTCTTTCATCCCGCGACGGCTTTTCCAGCGAAGTTTTTTTAGCCTCATTTCCCCCATGAGTCTGTCTGCAAATTCAGATTCCGCTGCGTGCCAGCAACATTTTCTTGGTTTCGGCAATCGCCTTTGCCGGGTTCAAACCCTTGGGACAGGTTGCAGTACAGTTCATGATGGTATGGCAGCGATAGAGCCTGAAGGGGTCATCGAGTTCATCCAGGCGCTCACCGGTCACCTCGTCCCGACTATCCACCAGCCAGCGATACGCTTGCAACAGGATGGCAGGACCCAGGTAGCGGTCTCCGTTCCACCAGTAGCTGGGACAAGAGGTAGAACAACAGGCGCACAATATGCACTCGTAGAGACCATCCAACTTGTCGCGGTCATCGTGGGATTGCAGTCGTTCCTTGTCCGGTAAGGGTACGCTTTGAGTACGGATCCAGGGCTTGATACTGGCATATTGCGCGTAGAAATGGCTCATATCCGGCACCAGGTCTTTGACCACCTCCAAATGGGGCAAGGGGTTTATCCTGACATCCCCCTTGATCTCCCGGATGGGCTTGGTGCAAGCCAGCGTATTGGTTCCGTCGATATTCATCGCGCAAGAACCACAGATGCCCTCGCGGCATGAACGGCGAAAGGTCAGTGATGGATCGATTTCATTCTTGATCTTGATGATGGCGTCCAGCACCATCGGACCACAATTGTCCAGGTCAACTTCATAACTGTCGATGCGCGGGTTTTTTCCCTGGTCAGGATCCCACCGGTAAACCCGAAATATCCGGGTATTGGCCGTGGCATCCTCCGCGGAAAAATGCTGTCCTTTGAGAGGACGTGCTTCAGGCGCTAATCTTAATTCGAGCATTTATTGTTCCTTCTCGGAGACCCTTCGGGCCTGACCACTTGTTGCGAGGGAAAGCCGAATTGAGTCAGGTTTTTCACACTAAGTCATACCAAATCCGGCAGATTCCTAATATACACGCGCTTTCGGCGGTACAACATCCACGTCGTCGGTCAGCGTAAACAGATGCACCGGACGGTAATCGATGGATACCCGGCCAGTCTCATCCAGGCTCGCCAGGCTGTGTTTCATCCAGTCATTGTCGTCGCGGTCCGGAAAATCTTCCCTTGCATGTGCGCCACGGCTTTCCTTGCGGTTTTCCGCACCGAACATGGTAACCATTGCACAGCCCAGAAGATTACGCAGTTCCAGGGTTTCAACCAGGTCTGAGTTCCACACCATCGAACGGTCGGTCACCTTGATACCGTCAAAGGTCGCATAGACTTTCGAGATCAATTTGCAGCCTTCGCTTAATATTTCACCGGTCCGGAAAACCGCGGCGTTGCTTTGCATTACATGCTGCATTTGCTGCCGGATTTCCGCGGCACTGTTGGTGCCGTCGGCGCAGCGCAAACGGTCAAAATCCTCGACCAGTGCGTCAATGGATCCCGGGTCCATGCGTTGGTGTCGAAGTCCGGGTTTGATGATATCCGCACATCGCTGGGCAACGGCGCGTCCAAAGACGATAATATCCAGCAGGGAGTTTGATCCCAACCGGTTTGCGCCGTGCACCGAAACACAGGCGGCCTCACCGATGGCAAACAGACCGGGTACGACAGAATCCGGGTTGCCGTCAATTAGTTTGACGACCTCTCCATGGTAGTTGGTGGGTATGCCGCCCATGTTGTAATGCACCGTGGGTAATACCGGAATGGGGTCGCGGGTGACATCCACCCCGGCGAAAATCTCGGCACTTTCCGCAATACCCGGAAGTCGTTCGGCTATGATGTCTGCACCGAGATGCTGCAAATTCAGATGGATGTGATCCTTATTTGGTCCGACACCCCGTCCCTCCCTGATCTCTATTGTCATCGACCGGCTGACCACGTCGCGTGAGGCCAGGTCCTTGGCATTGGGCGCATACCGCTCCATAAAGCGCTCACCCTGCGAATTGGTCAGAAAGCCACCTTCCCCCCGAACACCCTCGGTAATGAGCACACCTGCGCCGTAAACACCGGTGGGATGAAATTGCACAAACTCCATGTCCTGCAATGGCAGTCCTGCACGCAATACCATGCCATTGCCGTCACCGGTGCAGGTATGGGCCGAAGTACAGGAAAAGTAGCTGCGTCCATAACCACCGGTGGCAAGAATGACCGCATGTGCACGAAACAGATGCAGACTGCCACTGGCAAGATCCCAGGTCAGGATACCGCGGCAAATGCCATCATTGTCCATCAGCAAGTCCAAGGCGAAATACTCAATGAAAAACGTGGCGTCATGTTTCAGTGACTGTTGATACAACGTATGCAGGATGGCATGTCCCGTTCGATCTGCTGCTGCACAGGTTCGTTGCGCCGTGCCTTCACCGAAATGCGTCGTCATTCCACCAAAGGGACGTTGATAAATCTTGCCTTCCTCGGTACGTGAAAACGGAACACCAAAATGTTCCAGTTCAATGACCGACGGCACCGCTTCACGGCACATGTATTCAATGGCGTCCTGGTCGCCCAGCCAGTCGGACCCCTTGATGGTGTCATACATATGCCAGCGCCAGTCGTCATCTCCCATGTTGCCCAGTGCAGCAGACATGCCACCCTGGGCTGCGACGGTATGGCTGCGGGTTGGAAACAACTTGGAAATACAGGCGGTTTTCAACCCGGTAGCCGCGAGGCCCATGGTGGCACGCAGTCCGGCACCCCCTGCCCCGACCACGACAACGTCATACTGGTGTTCCGTCACGGAATAATCATGTGCCATGGTTCAGGTTCCCATGACCAGTTTGAGGGCAGCCAACACACTGATTACAAACGCGGCCAGGCACAACGCCCGAACCATGAGTAACAGACCGACTTCAAGTGCGGGAATGTGTACGTAATCTTCGATGACGACTTGCAGTCCCAACTGCATGTGGAAAAACAGGGTCCCGGCCAGCATGATGATCATACCGGCGTGAAACGGGTGGGACAAAATGGCCACTGCGCTGGCATAATCCGTGTCAGCGAGACTGGTCCCCATCACCAGCAACCAAACAGTAAGCGGCAACAACAACAAGGCTGAATAACGCTGTGAACGCCAATGGTGAAGACCGCTGCCGGAACTTCCCAGGCCTCTGACCAGTGCAATCGGATTTTGTAGTGTCATCAACCTGCCCCCAGCACGATCAGTGACATTAGCATTGAACCTGCAATGGTAAACCAACCGCTCAAACGCACCTGATGCATTTCCATCATCCAACCAGCATCCCAGACAAGATGCCTGATACCGGCCAGAAAATGAAAGCTGAAGCAGAACACGCTGGCAGCAACCACGACACGACCGGGAAGACTCAGCAACCAGTTGCCAAGCCCGTTGAATGCCTCTTCGCCACTGACCAGTGCAATTAACCAGCACAGTAACAAAGGCGCAGTAACCATTGACATGAATACACCGGTAAGACGGTTAAGGATGGACAGCAATGAAGTAATTTGAAACTTGTAATAAGGTCCCAGCATATAGGGTGACATGGGACGTTTGGGGGTGTTCATTATCGTGGCCTTTCAAACCTCTTTATTAGCGCATTAGTTTAACCTTAATGGTGGTGACGTGCGAGTATGTGCTGGCGTTTTTTCAGGTAAGAATTAGCCCATTAAGGGAATAGACACATGTTCGCACGGGTATAATGATATTAAGTTAAGATAACGGATCAAGCAGGCAACAATCGGAACAGATGACTACCCTCCCCCACCTGTCAGCCATTCGAGTCAGTGGTGCCGATGCCGGCAGTTTTCTCCACAATCAACTCAGTGCGGACGTATTGACACTGGTCGATGGCGACTCCGTGTTCGCCTGTTACTGCGAGCCCAAAGGACGTGTTCTTGCCCTTATGTTGGTGTTCCGTGGCGACCAGGACTATTTCGTCATCATGTCTCGTGTCCTGGTCGAGTCGGTTGTAAACCGGTTGAAGATATTTGTACTAAGAGAAGACGTCAATATCGAAATATTGAGCGAGTATCGGGTTACCGGTATCTGTGACAGTGAAAAAATAAAGCGGGCCAATGGCACATTTGTCGGCATACCTGTCCCTGGCAGCGACACCTGGTTGTGTGTGGATGAACACAAACCCGGCACAGTCGGGAGTTCTGCAGGTCTGGAACAATGGAGAAGAAATGAACTGGGCAGTGGCATTGTCTGGTTGCAAACCGAAACCAGCGGGCAGTTTCTGCCGCAAATGCTGGGGTTTGACCGTATTGGCGCGGTAAACTTTCGCAAAGGCTGTTACCCGGGTCAGGAGATCGTCGCCCGGACCCACTACCTGGGCAAGGTTAAACGACATCCGCGTTTGCTGTATTCCAGTGGAAATATTAATGTGTCGCTAATGAAAAAGATTGGTCTGGAGAATGACGGCAAGACCTATCGGGCTATCGTTGCGGATAGCACTGAGCAGATTGATGGAGAAACCTGTCTAATGGTTGTCGCCCGGATGGACCCCGATTTAACGGTAGAGCGAATTGAATATGAAGGACACTGGTACCCGGTCGCGTTATCCGGGTGACTGTCACATCATCGAATCTGTTTCCAGGGAATGTGAAAGCGGTACAATTAACACGACCTGGATTTTGAGTGGCTTCAAATTGGTTTGGCGTTTGTTGCACAATTAACCCTTTTTCGTTGGCTATGGTGCGAAAGGGTGTGTGGCTTGCGCATCTGCGTGCTTATGCGTACCCTCTCACCGGTGATATACATTTAAAGTCACCCATTAGGTCTAGGGATGGAACACTAAGGCACCCGGAGTTTCGCTCACAAAGAAGACCCGGTCCAGTTTGAAGGATACTGCCTGTATGGAGCTAGAAAAAAGCAGCATGCTCGGCCAGCTGGTCGAGATCACCCACGAGTATTTTGTCGCCGAATTAAATCCAGACGCGGAAGGGCTTGGGCTTGCATCCGATAAAATGATCGGTATGGACAAGGTACGTGTTGGTCAGGTGGGCTCGTATTTGATGGTCAGCCAGTCGGGTATTGAATTGTTGTGCATGGTCGAAAGCATGTGGCAGGAAACTGACCCCGATACACGCATTGTGTACAAGATTCGCCTGATACCGTTGGGTGAATTTAGCAACACCCGGGAATTTGAACGGGGTATCAATCATTACCCCACCATCGGTGCCGAACTTCATGCGGTGTCGAACTGGAACCTGGAAAATATATTTTCCGATTACAGCGAGATCAATTTCAAGGTCGGAAAACTGAGTTCATTTGAAGCAATCGATGTTTATCTGGACCCGTCGAATTTTTTTGGCCGACATGCCGCGATCCTTGGTCAAACCGGTTCGGGCAAATCCTGGACTGTTACCAGCCTGATCCAGTCGGCCCTGCATTGTATGCCCAATGCACACATGATCATCATGGACTTGCACGGGGAATATGGAGACAGTAAGCAAGATGCATTTGTAACCTCGCCCTTTCCCCGCAGCAAGGTGCGATGCCTGGATGCACTGGACCTCGAAATCCCTTATTGGTTGTTGACCTATTCGGATCTTTCAGAACTATTGATTAAACCCGACGATGCAAATTCGTCGGTACAACTCGCATATCTTCGTGGTGCACTCAACCGGCTGCGAAGAGAATCCAACAGTCATCTTGACCTCGGTCACATCACCGTTGATTCACCGGTTTATTTTTCACTCGAAGACTTGCGTGATGATTTCATAGAGGCCAATGAGCGGACCGCCAATTTTGGTAAGGACAAGGGACCGCTACACGGTAAATTCGACCAGTTCCTGGTACGCCTGCAGGGTCTGATGAACGACAGTCGTTATGATTTCATGCTTAAACCCAGTCTACGTAACGCAACCGAAACTCTGCCGGATCTGATGCGGGACTTTATCGGTCTGGGCAATCCAAAGGCCAATGTAACAGTATTGAATCTCAGCGCTGTCCCATTTGATGTGGCTCCAACGGTCACGGCATTGATCGGCCGACTGGCCTTCGAATTTAACTTCTGGAATCCAAAATGCCTGGATTTCCCGATTTGGCTGGTTTGTGAGGAGGCGCAGGATTATATTCCACGTGAGAATCATCCCCGCTTCAAGGAGGCACGCCGTACCATGGAACGGATTTCAAAGGCCGGGCGAAAATATGGTGTGGGTATGTGTGTGGTCAGTCAGCGCCCCCACGAAGTTTCTGAAACGGTTTTGGCCCAGTGCGGGACATTCATTTGTTTGCGCATCGCGAATCCGGATGACCAGGAGTATGTCAGGTCCATGGTGCCGGACGCTGCCCGGGGAACCTTTGCTGCGTTGACCTCCCTGAGTCGAGGCGAGGTAGTGGCGATGGGTTCAGCGGTGCCCATGCCGGTTCGTTTCCGCATGGACGTACCCAGTCCGCCACCCAATTCCAGAGACGTCGATTATGGAACCAAGTGGAGTCGTGAGCAGGCAGAAATCGACGTAGAGGACATCGTCGCCAACTGGCATCGCCAAATTCGCTAACCGGATTTAGACCTGCGCCACGATGTAGCAGACCCAACCCGGGTCGGCGTCCCCCGAATCGGATGGCGTGTAGATGCCATTGCCTTCATTTTTCGCCTCATCCGTGCCCTCCCAGTAAATATCGACTTGCGAGAAACCGACCTCAATGAGAATTTCACGTATTTCAGGCAACGTCCATAAGCGCCAATAGTAACTGAAGGCTTTTTCCATGCGGGAATTATCCGGAAATTCAAAATGAATATGACAATGCATACATGAATCAATGGGGTTGAATGATGCCTGGTCCCAGACATAGGTGAAGTCATTGCCATTGTCATCCTGGCATTCGCGAGGTTCTGTCAAAACCATGGGCGCCTCGTAGCCACCATAAGCATCCAGAAATAATATTCCGTCCGAAACCAGCCCCAACAATGCATTTCTGAAATAGGCACGCAGATCATCGCGATGCAGGAACAGGTAATAACTGAAATTCATGGCCAGGATGATATCTGCCTGCCCGGGGTGCGCCTGTAAGACATCCATATTCAACAGCTCGGTGCGTATCCTTTGGTCAGCAGTCAGAATGGACAGGTTGTGTACCCTGCCCCAATCCAGAACGGATGGATCACTATCCACACCCACTGCTCGATGGTCGACACTCCGTCCGACCCATTCACATGCAGTCTGGGCAGTACCGCAAAAATCCTCACGCAAAAATACGGCGGGCCGATGACGCAACTCAGCCCATGTCTGTTCGACAAAATCAATCTCGGATTCCACATCCTGGACCGCGTACTGGTAAAGCCGATGTCTGTCTGAGCAACTGGCCCGGGTGGCCGTGGACTTCGCTGCCGGTTTCCTAATCATGGATATGTTGGTACCGGCTGTTAACGTATTCGTCAATCAAGGCAAGAAAATCAGAAGTCAGCGTATCACCCCTGAGTGTGGCTGCCTTATCGCCGTCAATGAATACAGGTGCAACAGGTGACTCGCCGGTGCCTGGCAGACTGATTCCTATGTCCGCCTGCCGGCTTTCACCAGGGCCATTGACGATACAACCCATCACCGCAAGACTCAAATTCTCTACCCCGTCATAACGAAGTTTCCAGGCGGGCATACGCTCGCGAACGTGGTTGGTTACATCCATTGCAAGTGACTGGAAAAAGGTGCTGGTTGTGCGGCCACAACCCGGGCAGGCGGTAACCATGGGTGAGAAAGCTCTCAAACCCATGCTTTGCAACAGTTCCTGCGCTACCACCACTTCATCGGTTCTGGGCTGTCCCGGTTCAGGGGTCAGTGAAATGCGAATGGTATCGCCAATCCCCTGCTGCAGCAGGACTGCCAGCGCCGCGCTGGATGACACGATGCCTTTGCTGCCCATACCGGCCTCGGTCAAACCCAGATGCAGGGGATAAACGCAGCGATCCGCCAGTTCCCGGTACACAAGGATCAGGTCCTGCACGCCGCTCACCTTGCATGAAAGAATGATCTTGTCATGTGCGAGACCCAGTTTCTCAGCCTGTTCTGCGCTATCCAGCGCTGAACGGACCAGGGCCTCACGCATGACCATATCGGCAGACTGAGGTGAAGTGCTCCTGCCATTGTCATCCATCAGACGGGCCAACAAACCCTGGTCCAGGCTGCCCCAGTTGACCCCAATCCGAACCGGTTTGTCGTACTCAATGGCGAGCCCAACGATGGTTGCGAACTGCTCATCACGCTTCCTGCCAAAGCCAACATTGCCCTGATTAATACGGTATTTGGCGAGCAGGCGGGCGCATTCCGGGTATTGTTGTAACAGACGGTGTCCGTTGTAATGGAAATCACCGACCACCGGCACCTCACAGGACATCATTTCAAGACGCTCCATGATGCCGGTCACCGAGGCAGCGGCGTTTTCAGTATTGACGGTAATACGAACGAGTTCCGAACCGGCGCGAGCCAGTTCGGCAATCTGTGTCGCTGTTGCCTTGACATCTTCGGTATCGGTGTTGGTCATTGACTGCACCACAACGGGGTGGCAACTACCAACGCTGATTCCGCCTATTTTGACCGTCGAGGTAGCTCGTCGTGCCGCCGCTGTTTCTCCATCGCTACGAGACATTTCAGTTGTCTTGTGACAAACCGTCGTTGCCTGAAGTTTTCTGTGCCTCAATGATCGTGGGCCAGGCGGCATGCAGATACACCCACATCGACCAAAGTGTTAACACTGCGGCCAGGTACAAAAGAACCAGTCCAATCAATACGATGGGAATTCCAAACAAGTCTTGTTCCAGCAGCAGGAAACTGATGGCAGTCATTTGAAAAATGGTCTTGATCTTTCCCAGTCCGGAAACCTGTACATGCCCACGCTTACCCATTTCGGCCATCCATTCGCGTAATGCAGAAATGGCGATTTCGCGGCCTATGATAATCGCCGCCGACAATGTAAAAATGACCTGCGGATTTCTCTGTACCAATAACACCAGTGCGGTTGCCACCATCAATTTGTCGGCCACGGGATCAAGAAAGGCACCAAAGCTGGATAAAAGCCCCATGCGGCGTGCCAGGTAACCATCCAGCCAGTCGGTAACCGCCGCCAGGATGAATACTGCAGCGGTAGCGAATGCTGACCAGGAGTAAGGCAGGTAGAAAAACAGCACCATCACCGGAATCAATGCAATACGCAACAGCGTCAATATCATTGGAAACGTCATTTGCATGAATCTGGCCCCGTGGGAATTATGTTGTCATTATCGCAGACAGCCGACACATATTGTAGGACAGAAATCGTAATTGGCTTTGAATTCCGCACTTGCTCCAAGCCGCCTGGCCGACAGATGCTTGCCTGAGCCCTAGTGAAGCGCCTTGTAAATTCTGGTGGCCAGTTGTTGATTGATACCCGGTATTCCAGCGAGTTCTTCGATACCGGCCTTGCGTACACCCTGGAGTCCACCGAAGTGAGTCAATAAAGCCCTGCGACGTCGTGCACCAATACCGGGGACATCTTCCAGAACCGAATGAACAGTCGCTTTTTGCCGTCGGCCACGGTGGCCGGTAATCGCAAAACGATGAGCCTCGTCACGCACCTGCTGGACCAGGTGCGAAGCGGAAGACTCTGGCCCGGGTCGCAGGCTATAGGGTGCAACGGGCAGGATCCATTCCTCGTAACCGGCCCGTCTGGATTTTCCCTTGGCCACACCCATGACGGGAATCGAACTCAGCCCGCACTCGGCCAGCACGTCCACCGCTACATTGAGTTGTCCCTGGCCGCCATCAACCATGACCAGGTCCGGAAGACTGCCCTCATCCTTCTGCAGCTTCCGGTAACGGCGACCCAGCACCTCACGCATGGCGGCGTAGTCGTCGCCAGGCTCAAAGCCCTTGAGGTTGTATCTTCGATAACGTGACTTGATGGCGCCTTCATGGCCAAAAACGACACAGGAAGCTACGGTTTTGTGACCCGAGGTGTGTGAAATATCAAAACATTCGATAATCTTTGGGCTTTCTTCAAATTGTAGCAATTCGGCCAACGAATCAAATTGCTTGCTGATCCGGTTTGAATCTGCAGTGCGCATACGCAGTGCGTTTAACGCGTTTCTCCCGGCAAGTTCCAGCCACTTCCTGCGATGACTGCGTGAATGTGCCTGAATTCGTACTTTTCGATTACATCGATCGGAGAACACGGTCTCCAGCAAGTCGATCTGATCAGGCGTGTGGGAGACGATGATTTCCGGTGGGGGTTTACGTTCCCGATAATATTGCCCCAGGAATGCATGCAGCACTTCGGCATCGGTGTGCCCCTCGGACTGGGTAGGAAAATAATCCCGTTGCCCAAGACTTCGGCCTCCTCTCACCGATACCACCTCAATTGCGCAACTGCGATGGATCCGGGCAAGCGCCATGATATCCAGGTCGCCATTGCCGGTCGAAACAAATTGCTTTGCCTGCATCTGCTTCAAATGATTGATCTGATCGCGAAACTGGGCGGCCTGCTCATATTGCTGTGAATCAGCTGCCTGCTCCATACGCCGGATCAACCGCGTGATTACTTTCTGACTGTGACCACGCAGGAACAACAACGCATCCTCCACCTGCTTGCCATACTCCGGTGCACCAATTTTTCCTACGCAAGGTGCCGTACACCGCCTGATCTGGTATTGCAGACAGGGCCGGCGCCGGTGACTGTAGAAACTGTCTTCACAATTACGCAACAGGAACAGCTTCTGAATGAGGTTGATGCTTTCACGCACCGAA
This sequence comes from Lysobacterales bacterium, assembly GCA_014238945.1. GTDB lineage: Bacteria > Pseudomonadota > Gammaproteobacteria > Xanthomonadales > SZUA-36 > SZUA-36. The sequence goes on along the minus strand of JABAAB010000065.1, from coordinate 28,241 downwards.
CTGGCAGAAGGATAGGGTCCCAGGTATTGTCTGCCCTTGTCCTGGGCTCCCCGGTGAAAGGCGATGCGGGGAAATTCATGATCGGTGCCCAGCAATACCCACGGATAGCTCTTGTCATCTCTTAACAGTACGTTGTAGCGTGGTTTGAGCGACTTGATCCACTCGTTTTCCAGCAACAGCGCTTCTGCCTCGGTACGTGTCAGGCTGACTTCAATCGTTGCGATTCGTGCGGTCATGCGCATGATGCGATCAATCTTGGGACGGGCATCAAAATAACTGGAAACCCTTTTGCGCAAATTGGCTGCCTTGCCGACGTACAGTGCCGTATCCTGTTCGTCCCGCATCAGGTAAACACCCGGCCGTGTGGACAGCCTTGCAGCGAATTTCCGGCCGTCAAATTTCGTGCTGTCCTCTTTTGGCTCAGCCTTGTTGTTCACTTCAACCTGCTCGGTCCAACTGCTCTTCAACGTGCTGAAGCAGTCCTGCCGTGGCCTGTTCCAGTAGTTCGAACATATAGGTAAAGCCGTCCATACCACCGTAATACGGGTCCGGAACCTCCTTTGGCGTACCCACGGGGTGAAACTCCATCATCATGTGGACCGTGGCCCGCGATCCGGCCGGACGCATGGTTCTCAAAGAGGTTAGATTGACATGATCCATTGCAATGATCAGATCGTACTCCTGAAAATCAGAAGTGCGAACCTTGCGCGCACGTAATTGTTCAATTTTGACGTCAAAGTCTGCTGCGGTTGCAATGGCACGATGGTCCGGCGAATGCCCTATGTGATAACTGTGGGTGCCTGCAGAGTCGACCGAGATCTGATCCTGGTAGTCGGATTTCTGCAGATGAAGGGCAAAAAAACCTTCGGCAGATGGCGAACGACAAATATTACCCATGCATACAAAAAGTATATTAAACATAAATATATATAACCTTTCTAATAAATATCATTCAATCAGACTACGTACACGTTCAAGATCTTCCTGGGTATCAACACCGGACGGAATGTATTCGCAAGCCTGTGCCATCGCGATACACCCACCCGTTTCCAGGATTCTCAATTGCTCAAGCCGCTCGCATCGTTCAAGTGGTGTCGGGTCCAGGGCGGAAAACCGTTTCAAGGCGGAAAGTCGATAAGCATACAAACCCAGATGACGCTTCCACGGTGTACCCGAGGCGATTGCCTCAATTGTTCCTTTCCGAAAGGGAATAGTTGAACGGCTGAAATACAGTGCACGGTCACGGTGATCGGTTACCACTTTGACGGCGTTGGGGTTACCTACCTCATCTGCATCTTCTATAGGCCAGTAAAGACTGGCCACGTCACAATCCGAACACTGTTGCAGCAGTTCCGCGACCTGGTCAAGGCAGGCTGCTGGCATCAATGGTTCATCTCCCTGCAAATTGACCACCAATTGATCCTCCGCCCACCCCAGGTGTGTGGCACATTCTGCAATCCGGTCGCTACCCGATTGATGCTTGCTTGAGGTCAAAACTACCTCGGCTCCAAAAGCAGTTGCAGCCTTGACGATCCGGTCACTGTCCGTGGCAATGACCACGGAATCGGCCGACGAATCCATGGCGCGCCTCCATACGTGGCGCAACAGGGGTGATCCCCCAAGCTCAAGCAAAATCTTGCCTGGCAGACGTTGTGAGGCAATCCTGGCAGGTATGACTATGCGGTAACCCATTTTCATATTGCAGCCCCTGTCAGTCGTGCCAGGTCTTGTCTGAAACCTTCCTCAAAGGAAGCCGGTAACTGTGCGTCAACCGGCACAAAGAAGGCATTCTCCAGACCCAGACCACGGCATTTTACGGCATCTTTCTCCGTCATGACAATGGCACTGGCGCCCTTCATGACATCAAAGTCATGTTTTCTGTAGGCATGATGGTCGGCAAACCGGTGTGTTACCAACTCGTATTGAGGCTGTTCAAACCCCATCTTCCCCAGCATGTCGAAAAATCGTGTCGGGTTACCAATTCCAGCCACAATATGAAGCTGCAACCCGGTATGTTTTTGTCTGAATTCATCAATGGAATAAACGGCATCACCATCCAATTCGCAAAATTCTTCGGCGCACAACTCCATCTGTACCACATCCAGCCAGGATGGGGATCCAGCCCATTTGCCATTGCTGACCACGTATGTGACTCGTTCCAGACGTTGTTCAGGCTCACGCAATGGTCCGGCGGGAATCAGGTGCTGATTACCCAGTCCCCTGGCACCGTCAACTACACAGATTTCCATTGAGCGGGCAAAATCAGACTGCTGCAGACCGTCATCGGACAAAATGACTTCTACACCTGCGTCAAGCAGGGTAGAAACGGCCTCATGCCGATCATTGGCCACCACCACCGGCACGCCGGTTCTCTGAGCCAGCAACACCGGCTCATCACCACATTGCAATGTACTGCTCCCGGGTGACACGCCAACAGTCTTACTGCTTTTGCGACCATAGCCTTTCGAAATGATCCCCGGTTTGCTTCCTGAATCCTTCAGCAAACGGCACAGGGCAATCACCAGTGGCGTCTTGCCGCTGCCTCCTGCAGAAATGTTACCAACCACGATCACCGGAACTTTGGGCTTCATGTCACCCAGACGTGCAAGACCACGTCTTTGAGATCGTTGCGCAGCAAATTGATAAAGCGGTTCGAACACACGCAGATACCACGGCGGTGTGTTTTGGCCATACCAGTGCCCGTGTAACCAGCTTTCTATGACCGCACGCATTAATTGCTGAACTGCGTCCGGTATAACCTGGCGTAAACACCTTCGCTTGCCAGCAGTTCGTCGTGAGACCCTTGTTCGACTACCTTGCCACTGCTCAGTACGATCACCTGGTCCGCATTCTCTATGGTTGAAAGACGATGAGCAATAACCAGGGTGGTGCGGTCCTTCATGACCTCTTTCAGCGCTTCCTGGATGGCGCGTTCAGATTCCGAATCCAGGGCTGAAGTGGCCTCATCCAGAATCAACAGTGGCGCATCCTTCAACAATGCCCTGGCAATGGCCAGCCGCTGCCGCTGGCCACCGGATAACAGCGTTCCACCTTCACCCAGACGGGTATCCAGCCCCTCTGGCAGCTGTTCAATAAATTCCATCGCATGCGCTGCCGTGGCGGCCCGGACAATAGAATCCTCGCTCGCGCCTGCCAATGCGCCATAGGCAATATTTCCCGCAATGGTGTCGTTGAAGAGCACCACGTCCTGGCTGACCAGTGCGATCTGTTCACGCAAATTCTCCAGACGATATTCAGACAATTCATGCCCATCGAGCAGGATGTGACCCGAGTTATAATTGTAAAATCTGGGCAACAGACCGGCCAAAGTGGTTTTGCCACTGCCACTGGGGCCAACCAATGCAGTCACACTGCCCGCTGGAAGATGCAGGCTGATGTTCTCGAGTATTGGTTTTTCACTGGACGCGTAGCTGAAGTTAATCCCGGAAAACTCCACATCACCACGGGCCCGTTTAACTGAAAGTGTGCCGCTACTTTTTTCCTTTTCACAGTCGATTACCACGAAAATACTCTCGGCGGCAGCAATGCCTTTTTGCATCTGAGACTGGACCGTGGTCAGCCGTTTCAAGGGTGGAATGGTGGCAACCATGGCGAAAAAAATGGATGTGAATGTGCCCGCTGTAATCTGTTCGAGCATCTCCGGTTGGGTCGCAACCAGCATCAGCGTGACCATCGCCAGTCCGGCGGCGAGTTGTACCATGGAGGAGCTGAGCATATGGGTTGCGACCATGCGCATATGTAGTCTTCTCGTGCGCTCGTTGACCCGCTGGAACCGGTTGTCTTCGGTCTCCTGTCCACTAAACACCTTGACCACACGGTGACCAACCACCGCCTCTTCGGTAACGTGTGCGACATCTCCCATTGATTGTTGGATATTCCGGGATATTTTGCGAAACTTTCGGGAAATAACTGTGACCACCAGCGCCACCACCGGCACCAGCAGCAGCATGACTGTGGTCAGCTTGACATTGATACTGAGCATCACAATCAACAGATAAACCAACAGCATGATATCGCGGAAAGCAGAGATCACGGCCTTGGTTGCGGCATTGGCTACCTGTTCGCTGTTGTAAGCCAGTTTGGATATCAGTTGACCGGCAGAATTACGATCAAAAAAGCTGGCGGGTAACCGCAGATAACTGGCAAAAAGTTCCTGGCGCAAATCGGCGACCACACGTCGACCGGTCCATTCCATACCATAAACACCTGAAAAGTGCCCGGTGATCCGCAAAACGACCACGCCAAGTATGCCTGCCGCCAGCCACAGTCCATATTCCGCATCCTTGGCGACAAATACGCGGTCAATCAGCGGTTCCACAAAACGGATGAAAAGCGCCTGCATGGCGGCATCAAGACTGACGCCTATGATGCCCACCGCAAACATCAACCAATATTTTCGGGTGTAGCTCCACAGACGTTTGTACACGGCTCCCGGGGTAAAATCAGCCTGATTTGGCATTGCTATTCCACGTTCACGCGCTCAGTGGCTATCGACAAACGGACAAATCCAAGCTGTGCGGTCACATCCATTGCCGTTACCACGAAATGATGCGGTGTTTGCGCATCGGCCCGCAGTACCACGGGTATGTTTCGGTCCTCACCAGCAGCTTCAATGAATGCCGCACGAATGGTCGCAGGATTTCCATTGGCCAGTTGCCGGTCGTTCAGGTAAAACTGGCCGTTCTTGTCGATGACAAGCTCAAAACTGTCCGGTTGGTTTTCAGGAATACTGACGTTGCTGGCTTCCGGCAGATCAACCTTGAGGACAGCCTGGCGTTCAAAAGTCGTGCTGACCATGAAAAATATCAACAGCAAAAATACCACGTCGATCAGAGAAGTCATGTTGATCTCCGGGTCTTCGGCCTTGTTATGCTTAAGACGCATGTTGCCTAGGCGTCCCCGGAGTACTCATATGAATCAGTGTTTCCACGCTCAATGCAATCAATCAGGCTCAGTGCCTTTTCTTCCATGAGAACGACATACTCAGCCACCATGCCCTGGAAATAGCGGTAAAAAAAGTAACTGGGTATGGCTACGGTCAAGCCGGCGGCGGTGGTGATCAGGGCCTGGGAGATTCCACCTGCCAGTACGCTGGCGTCGCCTACCCCGCTGATCATGATGGCAGAAAATACCTTGATCATACCGATGACGGTACCCAGCAAACCCAGTAACGGTGAAATTCCGGCAATGGTGCCCAGTGTGTGCAAAAAGCGCTCGAGATCATGTACTACGTGACGTCCGGTATCCTCCACTGCCTCCTTGATGTATTCGCGTGAACGATGCCGATTGGCCAACGCAGCCGCAAATACACGTCCCAGGGGGGATTCTGAACGCAACTGATTCAGGTGGCGAACATCAAGCTCATGTCTGACCGACCAGTCTTCAACAGTGGCACCGAGACCAACCGGGGTGACCCTGCTTTTACGCAAACTCCAGAAGCGTTCGATGATAATTGCCACCGCCAGCGTTGAGCACAACAATATGGGTGCCATCAGCCAGCCACCGGCAAGAATGATTTCCAGCACGTGTATTCACTCCCAATATCAAGTTGCCCCGAATAATACCTGAAGCACCATGTTATATCGCCTTGAACCTTGTTTGAACCTCATCCCGCCGGTTACACCTGTGATGAACTGACCGTGGGCTGATTCAAAACAGCCGCTAACTTCCATTGGATGGCTGGCACCCTGTCCCTCGGGTTTCCGACCCTGCTCACAGTTTTGAATACCGGTCACGCTTGGCCGATCGAATCAGCCTGCCAGGACGGGCTTCGGTCACCCGTCCATTGGTCAGAACCACCTCACCGGCAACCAGGGTGGCAATGTATCCCTGTGCCGGCTGAAGCAAGCGCCGTCCGCCTGCGGGCAAATCACGAACGATTTCAGGTGGAGGAGTGGTTAAATTGTCATAGTCGATGACGTTGATGTCCGCTCGCTGGCCTGGCAGCAAACGGCCGCGGTCCTTAAAGCCCACGTGGTCCGCGTTCCTCGCCGACAACAGTTGTACGGCATTGGGCAGACCGAGCTTCGGACCCGCCCTGTCCCGGCACCAGTGTGTCAACAGGGTGGTCGGCATACTGGCGTCACATATGGTACCGACATGGGCACCTGCGTCACCGAGTGATGCAAGTGCCTGGGGGTGGTTCAACATTTCATGAACGACGTCCAGATTGCCGCCTGCGTAGTTGAATACCGGAAAGTAAATCAACTGACTGCCATCACCTTGCACCAGATAATCGTAAATGGCTTCAAGCGGCCGGCAGTGCTTCTGTTGTGCAATGGCCTTGAACGACTTGTCGAAGGATGGCTCGTAATCAACTTTGTCCTCCATCGGGAACATCCGTGCGGACAACAGATCAATTTGCGCCAGCATCTGGTCCACAAAAGGTGGAACCGCGCTACCGTCACCTGCCAATGGTTCGGACTTTTCAGCCAGTATCCTCGCGCGTAAGCCTTCATCACTCATTCGTGCAACACGCTCAGATAATGGCAATCCGGAAATCTCCTTGTATCCAGGCACACCCGTAAACGGGTGAAAACTGGTATCAAGCCCGGTGATCACGCCAATACCCCTGGTTGCCGTTTGCAGTTTGATATCGAGACCCCGCAGGCTGGCCTGCATCACCCGTTGCTCAATGTCACGCCATTGATTTTCACCCGGCACCCGTTGCAGCCAGGTCATGGAAAGCGGCTGGCCTCCACCCGCCAATGCCATTGCCTCAAGTAAATCAAATTCCTGATCAAAATTCGCATCCGGACGGAACAGGTCAAAATCTGATACGACCTGCATCACGCCATGTTGTGCATCGGCAAACACCGAGGCAATGCCGCACAACTCATCCCTGCCTGCTTCGGATGACGGTGTCCACTGACCGTTGGCCGTCAGGTGAATGTCGGTTCTGCCGGTACTGAAACCCACGGCACCGGCTGCAAGTGACTCTCCCATGATGGCCTGCATGGCCGCAATCTCATCGGCGCTTGCCGCTTCAAGACGCTCGGCACGTTCACCCATTACGAACAGACGCATGGCATCGTGTGGTACCTGGGCTGCAAAATCGATGCTGTGCGGTATGGAGTCAATGACGTCCAGATACTGGGGAAAAGTCTGCCAGGTGAAGTCGATACCTTCGGCAAGTATGGAACCGGGGATATCCTCAACCCCTTCCATCAGGGCGATCAAACGGTCCTCTTCGTTGGCACGCAGCGGTGCAAAGCCAACACCGCAATTACCCATGACACAACTGGTCACCCCATGCAGGACACTGGGCGCAAGGGTTTCATCCCAGGCGATCTGTCCATCGTAGTGCGTGTGTATATCAACAAATCCGGGGGTCGCAATCGCACCGTCAGCGTTGATGGTCGATTTTGCCATCCCTACATCCTTTCCGATGGCAACAATAATGCCATCGGCTATACCGATATCTGCGCTGAAACCCTCACCGCCGGTGCCGTCATAAATCGTTGCGCCTATTATTCTTGAGTCAAGCATACCGTCGACCTCATTCGCCAATAATGTGCCAGTGAAAATCCACTCACTATGTGCCAGGTACCCCATAGACCCGCAACCACCACCATACCGACATCGGCATCAAATTGTGTCGCGATTATGGCCAGTGCCAGCCCGGAGTTCTGCATACCGGTTTCAAACGTCAATGCCTGGCAATCCGATTTCGGTAGTTGCGAAACTTTGCCGGTCACAAACCCCAACAGCAAACCGGTCGCATTGTGAATGACAACAATGAAGAACAGGCCACCAATGGCCCATGAAATCATGGACCGGTCGCGCACCACGGCAATGATGACAAAAGCAAACAGTGCGAACACCGCAAACCTCCCCAATGGCCCGCGTGCCCTGTCTGCAAAGTTGGGATAGTAACGACGTGTCAGCAAACCCAGAGACAGTGGCAACGCCAGAACCACGGCAAGACTGACCCATATCATGGCAGGGTCTACTGCGATTTCCTTGAGCCAGGCGGCAGTATTCGGATTGCTGGCGACCATCCAGGCAAAATTTGTCGGGGTCATAATCAGGGCCACAATATTTGCAACCGCAGTGATGCTGACGGACAACGCAGTGTTGCCACGACTGTAATGTGTAACGAAATTGGACAGGCTGCCACAGGGACAGGCGGAAACCAACAACATACCCGCCTCGATATTGGCCGGCAGATCCAGTATCAGCGTAGCGGTAAAGGTCACCAGGGGCAGCAACAAAAATTGTGCGATCAAGCCGACTGCAACCGGCAGAGGGCGTTTCGCCACGCGGATAAAATCTACCGGTTTCAGCTCGAGAGAAATCGAATAGATCATCGCGAACAAAACCGCATTGAGAAGAATTTGCGAACTATTCAAGAAATTTCACTGGGCACCATGGGTTGATTGAGGTCAGAACAAGCTACTGCGGTATACAGGCCAACAAATTTTGAATTCAAATTGACCTGTTACCTATCCTGGGCAACCCCCGTGACTAAAGCAAGTTGTAGCTTCCCCAATCCGCAGGACAAATCATATGATATCGACCCCAATCATGCGGCTCAACCAGCACAATATTCAATACCGGTCCCTGACCTGCATGTCAATGAAATCGTGTTCATTCGGTGCTTATGAAGGTTACAATTCAGGCTGATATTCCGGTAGCCACAGCCACCCTCCGCAAACAGAGCAAAGAGAATGAGCATCGAAAAGAGCATAATTCGTTTTGAACCCAATGGCCCCGCAGGTGCCGGTTTGCCCGCTATGGAACTGGACCCCGCAGACTTTCAGTCGGAGTTGCCGGACCAACATCTGCATGTTTATTTTGAGGATGAGGAAGTCGGCCTGAGTGCCGGGGTCTGGACCACAACGGATATGCAGGAGGTGTTTGGACCTTATCCTGGTGACGAATTCATGTGGGTACTTGAAGGACGCGTTGCCATGCTGGATGGCAATGGTACCGCAACACATATCAAACAAGGCGAGACGTTTTGTCTGCATAATGGCGTTCCTACCAGTTGGAAACAGGTCGGGTTTCTGCGCAAGTATTTTATGACTTATGACAATCCGAATGCCCCGACACCAGTCAATGACAGTGCAGGCAGCGGTGTTGTTGTCCTTGATGCTGTGGCGTTGCAGAGCGGCATGGAACAGATTAACAAGGAACCACCACTGCAACATGAAAATATTGCATTTACCAATGATGCAGGGAACATGTTCGCTGGAATGTGGGACAGCATGGCATTCGAAGGTGAAATGAAGCCTTTCCCCTGGTACGAATTTGCACAAATACTAAACGGTGAGGTCACCATTACTGAAGGTGACGGCACGATACATCAATTCGGGGCGGGTGATGCTTTTTTCATTCCTGAAGGAACGTTGTGCAGTTGGAAGACCCATGGATATGTGAAGAAACTCTATTCTATCGTCGATCTCTCGGCTTAGGTAAGATATCGAATCCATATTGAAATAAATATCACACATAAATGAAATTACCTTCGTCTGAAGGCCCTTGGTCCCTTGCATTTCTGCAGTTTCCACACACCCATCGGTAACGTTGCCTGCTATTGCTCTCAGAGTCGCTTACAGCGTTGTTGACAACAACTTTGAATTCTTCGGGGCAGTCTTCCATAACAGCCTGGAAGTCAGTTCCCAGACATAAAGGCAAAACTAAAACACCCACCGATTCTAAATAAACTTCTTTCAATTGGCAGACTATCTGTTATAGTGCGCGCCGTCTTGGTGCACTTCGGTCTGCACCTACCGCCCCGGTCACACAGGAGTGTGGCACACGGGGCCAATCAAAGATCCAGCCTGGACCGGCCCTTGCCTGCGAATGAATCGCGGTCACTGGGTAGGGCGATCTCGGAGTAAAAACACACAATGTTATTTTCAGAACTTGGCCTTTCGGCCGAATTGTTGCGCGCGACCAGAAAACAGGGTTACGAAGTAGCAACCCCCGTACAGCAACGGGCAATCCCCCTTATTCTTGAAGGGCAGGACCTGCTTGCAGGTGCACAGACCGGGACAGGAAAAACCGCCGGCTTCACACTTCCGTTACTGCAACGATTGCAGCAATCAGAACCCACAAATCAAAATCACCGCATTCGTGCCTTGATTCTGGTGCCAACACGCGAGCTTGCCGCCCAGGTGGGTGAAAGCGTTCGCACCTACGGGATCTACCTGCCGTTCAAGTCCTCGATCATTTTTGGCGGTGTCAGTATTAACCCGCAAATAACCCAATTGCGCAGAGGTGTGGACATTGTTATCGCCACGCCGGGCCGATTACTCGATCACATACAACGTCGCACCATCCGTCTCGACAACGTGGAGACCCTGGTGCTTGACGAAGCCGACCGCATGCTGGATATGGGTTTTATCCACGATATCCGGAGGATCATGAAGGTATTGCCAGCCAGGCGTCAGAATCTGCTGTTTTCCGCGACATTCTCAAGAGATATCCGCCAGTTGGCCAATCAGCTGCTGGATGATCCCAGGGAGATTCAGGTCGCACGACGTAACACCACTGCCGAACAAGTCTCGCAAATCGTTCATCCGGTAGATAAGAGCCGCAAGCGTGAACTGCTCTCGTATCTGATCGGGGACGGCAACTGGCGGCAGGTACTGGTCTTTACCCGCACCAAGCACATGGCCAACCGTCTCAGTCAGCAACTGGAGCGCGACGGTCTGACGGCAGCCGCTATCCATGGTAACAAGTCGCAGGGCGCCCGGACACGTGCACTGGCGGACTTCAAAAAAGGCAAAATTAGGGTTCTGGTTGCCACCGACATCGCCGCCCGTGGACTTGATATCGAACTACTGCCGCACGTGGTTAACTACGAGTTGCCCAATGTTGCGGAGGACTACATACACCGTATTGGCCGCACCGGCCGTGCTGGTCAGGATGGACAGGCCGTGTCCCTGGTCTGTGTCGATGAAAAGAAATTGTTGAAGGGAATCGAGCACTTGTTGAAGCAGGATATCGAGAAGATCGTTATTGAAGGCTACGAACCTGACGAGAGCATCAGGCCGGTTGCGATCAAAAATGGTGGTAATAAAGGCAACAATCGTCGCTCATCCCGGGGTCAGCACCCAGGGGGTCGTCCTGATTCCCGATCTTCCAAGCGGCCCAACGGCAGGCGCGGTGCGAATGCACGGGCACGCGCACGGAACGGCAGCGGGGGCACCACATCGCGGTCCCGACGCGCTGCATAAATGCTTGTTTGAGTTCAACAACATGGACATCATCACGGTCAGTGTGTGGTGAAGGTGTCCGTGTTGGCGGCTCGGCTCACAGGAAGCCAGGGTCTGTGTCGAGGTGATTACAACAAATCTATAATGATCCCTGCAAAGGTCTACACCCCGTCATTGAAGTGTCCACACAGATGTCTTGTGATACACACCGCGGGAGAACCACTGGGTTGATACTGTAACCCCTTATGAACTTTGATCATTTCTAATGGTGTGTTCCTTGAGCAGAATCAACGCCGCCAGCAGCGGCCGGTGATCTTCAATTTTTCCTGCACGGTCACCCAGTTCCATCGACCAGTCTGATGACGAACCCAGGACTTTGAGAATCGTCCGGCGAATCAGACCATGGCCGCTGGCAGACCCGGAGGCTGGTCTCTTGCGCGGCTTGAACAGACCCAGTCGCTCACCATCCCTGACCAGGGCGTATTCTGTACAGGCACCCTCCAGCACATCCACCACCACTTTATCAAGCGCCCCACGGGCATCAATTATCCGGTAAACCTCCTGCCCCTGAGGATCAAGTATCTTTATGCCACGACCGACAAACAGTTTGATCGTCGCCAGCAAAGACCCAGCAGAACCTGCATTGACAAAATAGGTCATATTCATCAGCTTCCCTTTGGGTTGCATGCGAAACAAAACCTCACTGCCGTCCTTTTCCCTATGTGCGCTCAACCCACGGGTACAATTGCCCAAAACATGACAGCACAGCACTTCCTGCATGCTTTCCCCGTAAACGGTATACCAGCTGTCCTCGCCTTTGATCATGGAGAGTTTTTCTACCAGCGTTTTGCGAATCCGGTAGAAATTGCGTGGCTCAATCCCATTTTCAGATGATGTTTGCATGCTTTAGATGGTGCGGCCCAGTAGGTATTTGAGTACGAATATTAATTGATTTTGCTTTATAAATAGTCAGGACGCGTTGAAAGGATATATTTCGAAGTCAGGGACCCGGTAGCGAACCTGGCACTACATGAATTCGCGGATCAGGGGCAGTTGTCCGGTGGAGGCCAGCGCCAGATCGTCTTGAAAAATCTGCGGGCGGTGATCACACGGGCAGCGGCATGCTCTGAAGTTATGATGCGTATACCGCCGCATTGAGCGGTATTGAGTGTGCGCACATTTGCCTGCGCATAGCGATGCATTACATCGCTGCGTGGAAAACCGAAGCGGTTGTTTGCGCCCGCTGACACCAGTACCAGCGACGGTTGAAGTGTGTTGATGAACGATGCTGAAGACGATGTGGAACTGCCATGGTGCGGTGCCGTCAGGAATTGGTGTTGTTTCAGTCCCTGCTGTACCAGGCGCTGCTCAACCACCTGGCTGATATCGCCACTGAGCAGGAGATTGAGACCATTACCGGTGACACTGATCACACAGGAACTGTTGTTGCCCAGGTAGGGCAATCCGGGTGAAGGATGCAGTACTTTAAATCTCAGCTCTCCCCCCAGCCATTGATGTGCAGACCGGCAACGCTCCACCCTGCTGCGATCTACCGGCAAACTGGCCAGAAATCGAGCCTCGGGAAACAGTTCATGCATACGCGCAAGACCGCCCGCATGGTCAAGGTCCGCGTGACTGACAACCACCAGGTCAGGTGTGCGGCCCGCAGCTGTGATGACCGGCCGAATGGTGCCATCCACCATGTCCCAGCCATGTTCGCCAGCCAGTCCGTTCCCCGGACCCGTGTCATAGACCATCAGGTATTCCCGTGATGCCACCAGGACAGCAAGACCCTGGCCCACGTCCAGAATATCAGCCTGGGTGCCATCATCACCTGGCGAACTCCCTGACGGGATCACCAGTGGCATCATCATCAGTACCCCCAGGTAGCGATGTGGGAGCCCCCGTGGCAGCAGCAATACCACGGCTCCGAGTATTGCCAGCAACGTACTCATCAAGCCGGGGGTCTGTGTCGTGCTCAGTCCGGGCGGTTGCAATAATGCAAAATACTCCAACGTCATCAACAGCCAGTGTGACGTATAGCCGGCCAGGGTAAGCAGCCAGGTAGCCAGCGGACCCGGCAGAAAGAGAAACAGCATGGCAATGAGGACCAGGGGAACGATCAGAAAACTGACCACAGGTATGGCCACCAGGTTGGCCAACAGACCCGGCAGGCTTGCCTGCTGAAACCAATATACACCCAGCGGGGCCAGAGTGATGGAAATACCGGCCTGTACTGTGAGCACCAGGCGCCATCCTGACAACTGTCCATGCCGGGGTACCAACAGCATCAGCAAGACTGCCACCGCTGCAAAGGAAAACCAGAATCCGGCACGCAACGGTGCAAACGGATCGAGCATCAGGACCGCGGCCATGGCAATCAACCAGGACACTGAGGGATGTACCGTACGTCTGCTCAACAATACCACCGTGCCCACGGACAACATGATCAGGGCGCGTTGGGTCGAAATGCCAAATCCGGACAGAGCTGCGTAGCCTAACGACGCCAGCCAGGCAAGTAGCCAGGGTAGCGTGGTAGCAACACGGTGCTGCAGGCCACACGGCAGGAACAACAACAGCAACTTACCACAATAAAAACCCAGGGCCGCGGCCAGGCCAATGTGCAATCCGGAGATCGCCACCAGGTGACCGGTGCCGGTGGCTGACAACAACGTTCGCTCCCGCTCCCCGAATCCACGGCGGTCAGCCACGGCCAATGCTGCCAGCATATGGAACGCAGGAACCTCGCCGGCTGACTGTGTCAGGCGTTCAAGCACGTTTTGGCGCAGGTGATGCAGGTCAAACATCCCTGCCCCGGCAAGTTTGACATTTTCACCAGCCTGCACATATCCCAGGGCAGCAACACCCTCTGAAAACATCCAGCGTTCATTGTCCGTCCCGTTGAAGTTGACCCGTGCACGGGTGGTTCGAAGTTGTAAATGAAGACGCCATCGCTCACCCGCACGCAATTGGGGTATTTTGACGGAACCATTCCCTGCCCTGCCGATATACCAGTGGACACGGATTCTCGCCGGCACCGACGCTGTGGGTGCCTCATTCAGGAACAGGAATCGAAGGGTGTTGGCCCCGCTCCGGGGCAGACTTCCAATCGTGCCGGAAACGACATGGACCGACAAATTTTCAGACTCTGGCAGGCGTGTCTCGAGACGCTGATTTATTGCCAGCGTGGTGAGCATAAAGCACACCGGACACAGGCACAGCACCCGCACCGGACAAGTTGCAATCCTGGTGGACCAGAATCTTGCCAGCGTAAGGGCAATGATGATCAGGCAGGCAACAGCAACTGGGGAAGAAATAGTGGCGGTGAACAAGTACGGTGACACCGCACCGCCGATAAGCAGTCCCCATGCTTTCAATGAATCCCCTTCTTTAAGCTATGGCTGGTCCCCGGCTCAGATTGGCTTGAGACTCCCCATATGCAGTTCAAAACTCTGTGTCATCCTCGCTGCTAAACGCATATCGTGGGTTACCAGCACCAGGCTGGTTTTTAACTCGGCATTGAGTTCTATCAACTGGTCGAAAACATGATTGGCGGTGCGTTCGTCAAGATTACCCGTGGGCTCATCACCCAGAACACAAGCGGGTTTACCCACCAGCGCACGGGCCACGGCCGCACGTTGTCGTTCCCCGCCGGACAATTCACCCGGTTTGTGGTCCAGACGTTGCCCGAGACCGACGATATCAAGAAGTTCCGACGCACTTTTTAATGCCATGGCGGCATCAATCCCTCTGATCAACAACGGCATGGCCACATTTTCCACTGCGGTGAATTCGGGCAACAGGTGGTGGAACTGGTAAATGAAACCCATCTGGGCGTTACGCAGGTCTCCCCTTTCATGTTCTTTCATTTGCCACAGGGACTGGCCGTCAATGATGACCTCTCCTTCATCAGGCCGGTCCAGCCCCCCCAGGATATGCAGCAGAGTGCTTTTACCGGCACCCGATGCGCCTACGATGGCCATGGATGTTCCGGCAGGCACTGCAAGACTGACGTCCGTCAATACCTGCACCCTCTTGGGACCCTGACGAAATCCGCGACAGATACCATGTGCCTCAATGACCATGCTGTTTTTATTCATAACGCAAGGCCTCCGCCGGGTCGGTGCGCGAAGCCCGCCAGGCCGGGTAAATCGTGGACAATAACGACATACCCAGTGACATGGCAGTAAAGGCAAGTACATCTGATTTGCGCAGATCCGAAGGCAACTCGGTGATGTAGTAAATATCCTGCGGGAACAAGGCAAAACCAAACAGCTTTTCAAGTAATGGGACGACGGTGGCTATATTTTGCGCCAGCGCTATTCCGCCCATCACACCCAGTATTGTTCCAATGATCCCAATCAGGCTCCCCTGGACGACGAACACCCGCATGATGGTTGCTGCACGGGCTCCCATGGTCTTCAGGATGGCGATATCCGATTGTTTGTCGGTGACCACCATGACCAGCATGGAGATGATGTTGAAGGCAGCGACAGCGATGATCAGCGAAAGAATGACCCACATGACGGTTTTCTCCGTGCGTACCGCCTGGAACAGGTTACCGCGCTCCTGACTCCAGTCCCTGACACGGTACACACCCTCGAGTTGCTGTGATATTTCCCGTGCCACCCACCAGGCCGAATCCACATCGACCAGCTTTAGCCGGATACCGCCGACCGATTCCTCGGGCATACGCAAAAGACGCGCCGCATCTTCAATGTGTACCATGGCAAGTCCGGTATCATTTTCATATTCACCGAATTCAAAGGCACCCACCACGGTAAAGCGGCGCATCAGTGGACTGGCACCAAACGGACTGGCTTTCAATCGTGGTGCAATAATGGTGACCCTGTCACCCAGACCCACGCGGAGTCGCGAAGCCAGACCAATACCGAGCACGATGCCGTATTCACCACTGCGCAGGTCTGTCAATTCTCCACTGACCATGTGCCGGGCGGCGTCGGAGACACTGGCCTCATAGGCAGGATTAACACCACGTACCAGCGCACCGCTGGAACCATTGGCCTGCAGCCATACCCCCGATTCGATATAAGGTGCTGCAGCGATGACGTCCTCCCTCGTATTGACATCGCTGATCAGCTGTTGCCATTGTTCCAGGGGTTTGTCCAACGGTTGTATGGTGGCGTGGGAGATCGCACCCAGGATGCGGGCACGCAATTCCTTTTCAAACCCGTTCATTACAGATATGACTGTGATCAGGGTGGTCACACCCAGGGCTATCCCGAGCATGGATATCAGCGAGATGAATGAAATGAAGTGATTTTGCCTTTTGGCACGCAAATAGCGCAGCCCTATAAAGACCGATAATGGTTTATACATAGGCGAATTAAAACACAGGCCACTGCTGCCAACCAGTTGAAATTCGACGCTGGTGTGTAAGGATTTTTCTCACTCCAGCCCGTTCAGTGTAGTGCGCAAATCTTCCGGTAAATTGGAATTGACCAGTTGCTCATGGCCATCACCGGTATGGAAACGCAATTGGTGGGCGTGCAGGAACAGTCTTCTGACCGCTCTTTTTTTCCAGAACTTCTGCCTGGCTGAGGACGCATATCGTTTATCACCTGCCAGTGGCAGTCCCAGGTGGGCCGCGTGTACCCGAATCTGGTGGGTGCGACCGGTGTGCAATTGCACCTCAACAAAGCTGAATTCTCCGTATTGGTGAAGAAGCTTGAAACTGGATTGTGCCGGTTTGCCAGCCTGATCCACTTGCATAAAGCGTTGCCCTGCCCGTTCTGTCCTGGCGATTGGCTGGTCTACATTGACCACGTCA
The DNA here is from genome assembly GCA_014238945.1 of Lysobacterales bacterium. Classification (GTDB taxonomy): domain Bacteria; phylum Pseudomonadota; class Gammaproteobacteria; order Xanthomonadales; family SZUA-36; genus SZUA-36. Next base: position 11,264 of record JABAAB010000065.1, on the reverse strand, counting down.
CTTGGCAATGGACCGTCAAGCAGGCACAGGTATCGTTTGTCTATTTCGTTGTTGATGATTTGCGAATTCAGATGAGCAAGCGCATTTCTCTGAAGCGCCAATAGCAGGCAACCACTGGTTTCGCGGTCAAGTCGATGAGCCAGGTCCACTGCCATTTCGGGTCGCATTTTACGCACTACGTCAACCACGCCCCAGGCCAGTCCACTGCCACTGTGAACGGCCATCCCGGCTGGCTTATCAATAACCATGACACCCTGCTGTTCAAAACAAACCGAACGATTCAGCAGTTCCAGTACCGAAGGTGGGATATCGGTTGAACCCTGATGGCGGGAAGTTGCTGGCGGAATACGTACACTGTCCCCTGCCATGAGACGATTCGATGGTTTTGCCCGACGGCCATTCACACGCACCTGGCCTGTCCGGATGATCCGGTAAACAACCGAACGGGGTACACCTTTCAGGCGCGCGGCAAGAAAATTGTCCAGTCGCTGACCTTCACGATCCGAAGATACTTCCACGTGACTTACGCCGGAACTTACCTTGTTCATTGCCAAAGATTCCCAACTCATTGATAGAAAATGAAAAGACTGCTATATTGGCGCCCTGACGAATTCGCCTGCCGATTTGTTCTCCGGAACCATACCAAGCAGCGGTGAGAATGACCTCATCGGATCGGAATTAAAAAATTCCGGAACCAAAGCATAGTGACAGTCTACACGTTGTCCTGCAGGAAAATGAACCCGAATTCGCTTGTTTGAAGTGCCGTTGGGCATCTTCAAGACAAACAGATTATTAATGGCAGATAAATAGACTGCCAGTACGGACCAGACCTTGAAGTGGTTTGGCTACAAAAACATATTTGGTACCCCCGGCCGTGATGCGAGGCATCTGCCGGGTCAGCTTAGTGGAAACATGACGGCAGGACCGCATGGATTTTCACGGCCGCCCCGTACCGGGGTGCCTGAGGAATTTACAATGAAAAGAATGCTGATTAACGCGACTCAGCCAGAAGAGTTGCGTGTCGCTATTGCTGAAGGTCAACATCTGTTTGACCTTGATATCGAAGTCCCCTCACAGGAACAAAAGAAATCAAACGTTTACAAGGGCCGCATCACACGTGTGGAACCGTCGCTGGAGGCCTGTTTCGTAGAATTCGGATCAACCCGACACGGCTTCCTGCCGCTGAAGGAGATCTGCACAAGTTGTTATGCCAAGGGAATTAAAAGAAAAGGCGGCAAGATCTCGATACGCGAAGCCGTTCAGGAAGGCCAGGAAATTGTCGTCCAGGTTGAAAAGGAAGAGCGTGGCAACAAGGGCGCAGCACTGACTACCTTTATTTCTCTGGCAGGCCGGTACATGGTTTTGATGCCAACCAACCCCAGTGGCGGTGGTGTTTCCAGACGTATTACCGGTAGCGACCGTGACCAGTTACGTGAGCAGTTACAGAATGTAACCACACCGGACAATGTGGGCATCATCGTGCGCACTGCGGGTGTGGGACGGGAAGCAGCTGAACTGCAATGGGATCTCGACTACCTGTTGCAGCTGTGGACCGCCATAGAGCAGGCTGCCAGTAAACGGTCCGCACCATTCCTGATTCATCAGGAAAGCAATCTGTTCATACGGGCGCTAAGGGATTACCTGCGTGCGGATATTGGTGAAATATTGGTCGACAATGACACGGTATACAACGATGCACGTGAATTCATGCAACAGGTCATGCCCCACAACCTGGCCAAGCTGAAACAATACAATGATCCGGTGCCGCTTTTCAGCCGCTACCAGATCGAGAGCCAGATCGAGTCTGCCTTTGCACGCACGGTACATCTGCCTTCAGGTGGTGCCGTTGTATTCGATCATACAGAGGCCCTGCTCTCGATAGATATCAACTCCGCCCGAGCTACCAAGGGCTCTGATATCGAAGAGACGGCGTACAACACCAACATGGAGTCCGCCAATGAAATTGCCCGCCAATTGCGTTTGCGCGACCTGGGCGGATTGATCGTAATCGACTTTATCGACATGACCAACCGGGGTCATCAACGCGACGTGGAAGATTGTCTGCGGCGTGCCATGCAGACAGACAAGGCGCGTGTCCAAATTGGCCGTATTTCACGATTCGGCCTGCTGGAAATGTCCCGTCAGCGGTTGCGACCTTCCCTGGGTGAATCCACCCTTGAGACCTGTCCTCGATGTGACGGCTATGGCCATATTCGCAACGTGGAATCACTGGCTTTGTCCATTCTTCGTCTGGTTGAAGAGGAAGTCATGAAGGACTTCACCGGTCAATTAGTCGTGCAGGCACCCACCGAAGTGGTTAATTTTTTGCACAACGAAAAGAGAGCCGCGCTGGCAGATGTAGAATCGCGTCACCAGGTTCCCATAGTCATGCTGGCCAACCAGCACCTGGTCACCCCGCATTTTGAAATTCTGCGTGTGAAAAAATCAGAAGTCACCAGTGATCTGAGCTATCGGCGCGTGGAACAGCCCGATACACAACTGGTTGCCAATGACCGCTCACAGGCCAGTGCAACCGCAATTCCTGCGCCCGCGGTCAAGCGAATCATCAGAGACCGCCCGGCTCCACAACGTGATCAGGAAAAAGAACCTGGTCTGTTTTCCCGTCTGGCGAGCAGACTGTTTTCCGGGGCCAAGGAAGAGGTCGAAAGCAAACCTGTATCCAAAAAGGCCACCTCCAAAAAGAAAACCTCCGGTAGGCGGGGTGGGCATCAACACAGACGCAAGGGCCCACATGGGGGTGGGAAACAGGCACACAAGAAGACCGCCAAGAAACGAGGTGGTCATAAAAAGCAGACGTCCCACCAGCAACGGACCAGCAAGAAACGTACTGCAAAGAAGACCGGATCAAAGCCCCAACATGGTCGTGCAAAGCAGCCTCAAGCCAATAAACAAAAGACATCTGACTCCCATGCCTCCCAAGCCAAAGGCCAGGCGCAGCGGACCCAAAATCAAGACAGCGCAAACAGCAGGACCGATGCGTCCACGAAGCCTGCCGTGCAAGCGGCTGACAATCGTGTTACTCCGGAGTCCAGGGACAAGCCGGAACAAAAAGATAATCGCCGGGGTGGTCGCCGAAGACGCTCACCCTACAAAACCGGTGGTTCAAAACCGCGTCCCGAACGTACTGAAGCCACGGGCAATGAGCAAAAGAAAAGCCCACCAAAAAAGACCAGGGGCGACAGCCCAGCTCCCACAGCTCCACAGACGGATAATAGGCCCAAGAGCAGAACGGCAAAGACCAAGGATACCCCTGTATCCAGTTCTGCTGCTGAGCCGGTAAAACCTGTTTCGGTACAGGCAGCAAGCGAAAAACCTGCAGTGAAATCGGCGGATACTGCCGCTTCCCGGGTTGTGCCTACCAAATCGGATAAGCGTGTAGCTGACGGGGGAGGTACCAAAACATCAAAATCCAATACCGCCGAAGCCGAAAGATCAAAACCTGTTGCGTCAGACACCGAAAAGAAGAAACCCTCTAAGCCCAGAACGAAGAAGCCGGCAGCAGCGAAATCTGACGCGGGCGATGCGGTCACAAGCAAGGCAAGCGACGATGGGCGTTCTCCCAAGACCACCAAGCGCGGGCCGAGGAAGAAGTCCGCCAGCAAGAAAACTGCTACAAAGAACGCTACCAGGTCGAAAGCAAAGACAACGCCCAAAAAGCCCGCTTCGATTGCGAAGCCTGAAAAGGGCACAAAGGGTTTGTACACCCTCAAGTCCCAGCCGCCAGCAAAAGCACCCTCCGGCGACGCTGAGAGCTAAATTCCTGATGTCACGGGGGCACCTGACCCCCGTGAATTCAGCTGGCTTCCACCAATCCGTAGCGCATGGCCATGTGAACCAGTTCGACCTCACTTCGTGCTCCGAGTTTGTCCAATATTCGGTACTTGTAGGTCGATACCGTTTTTGGGCTCAGGCACAACAAGGAAGCAATATCCGGAATTCTGCGGCCATCGGTCAGTTTCAGCATGACTTCCATCTCGCGTGCTGACAGGTCTTCAAATGGCGAGGCCTTACAGCCGGGCAATACGGACAATGCCAGTTGTTTGGCTGCCTTGTTGCCGATATATCGACCACCGGCTGCCACCTTGGTAATTGCCTCACATAATTCGCTGGATTCACAATCCATCGTCAGGTACCCATTGGCACCTGCTTCGAGCAATCTTGCCGGATAGGGTGGCTTGGCATGTGCAGCCAGTATGATAATTCCGGCTTGCGGGTGCAGACGTCGTAATTTGCGGGTTATTTCAAACCCGGTCAGTCCCGGCAAGTCCACGCTGAGCAGGATAAGATCAGGCCGGGAATTTCTGCAGCGGATTATCGCTGCTTCTCCCGAGGATGCTTCTGTTATTTTCGTAATTACGCTGCACTGGTCAAGAATATGCCGCAGCCCGGTTCTGACGAGCGCCTGGTCGTCAATGAGTAATATCTGGATCATGATTCCCCCCTTGGATTGATCCTGTCTGTGTTGGTTTTCCCCTTTGTTGACCCGTATTTGACCCGTATCCTAACTATAGTCACCAGAGTGATACCTGTCGACCGCTCATTCATTCCAAATCGGTTTTCGGGTAAATTACCCACAAACAACGAATCGAATCACTACAAACTGCAGGCCAAACATCTTGGGCCAACCGAATCTATATGACATGATGCCACTATGAATCCCATCCAGACCAAATTCAGCAAATACAAAGCCGTGATTATCATGGGTCTGCTGCCGCTGGTGGTGTTTTTAACTTATGCCAATGCCCTGGGCAACGGCTTGCTTGCAACCTGGGATACCCAGGGTTATGTCATCAGTAACACCCACATCAGGGAACTCAATTGGGAAACTGTGGGTTGGATGCTGACCACATTTGAGATGTCGAACTGGCACCCATTGACCTGGTTGTCACATGCTATTGATTACGCTGTGTTCGGCCTGGAGCCTCCTGGGCACCACCTGGTCAGTGTCATCTTCCACGCACTGAATACCATGTTGCTGTTTGTGGTTTCCGTTGCCCTGCTGTCTTACTGTTCACCAGGTACGGGCCACTCAACGCTGACCAACGCGGATAATTTCACCCTGTTGGCCGGGGCATTTACAGCGCTTCTCTTCGCTGTTCATCCCCAGCACGTGGAATCTGTGGTCTGGATTGCGGAACGCAAGGATGTGTTGTGTCTCTTCTTTACCCTATTGTCGCTGTTGTTTTATCTGTATTACAGCTCCGCCCGCAGCAACCGATCCGGGCGACAGTGGTACCTGTCGGCTTTGCTTTGCTTTGTTCTGGCATTGATGGCCAAGCCCATGGCCCTGACCCTGCCGGTCGTTTTTTTGCTGTTGGATATCTATCCCTTGAAAAAGACCGACTTGATCAAACCCGCGTCCAGCCCCGTGATTCCCTGGAGCCGTCTGTTAACCGAAAAACTGCCCTTCCTGTTGTTCATGGCACTGTCGGCGGTGATCACCGTTCTGGCCCAACAAGAGGGTGGCTCCCTTGCGAATCTCGAAGGCCAGGGTATACATATTCGGATGCTGAATGCATTCAATAGCCTGATGTTCTACCTGTCCAAATTCATGCTTCCGATTGGCTTGTCACCGTTTTATCCTTATCCGGAATACAGCAGTTTCCAGCAATACCTCCCGAGTCTGATTCCGGTGGTCGCGGTGCTACTGATCACCGTGCTGTGTGGTTATGCCTGGTACAGGAAGAAATATTTCTGGCTGGTGGCGTGGGTGTTCTACCTGGTCACAATATCCCCGGTCATAGGTGTTGTCCAGGTAGGTAGCCAGGCGGCGGCAGACCGTTACACCTACTTCCCTACCCTGCCTTTCTACCTGTTGGTGGGAATTGCCCTGGCCCAGGTTTTTTATTCTGAAAAAGCCAGGAAGCTTTCGCGGCTTGCGACCGCAACGGCACTCTCAATTGCAATTGTTACGCTGATTCAATTGACCCGAAACCAGACCGAAATCTGGAAAGACGATGTCACCTTCTGGAGTTATGTGGTCAGCAAGTCGCCTGACAACGGGTTCGCACGATTCAAACTTGGTGATGCTTTAATGACCTCAAACGAGATTGAGCCCGCAGTTAATTCCTACCGCAATGCAATGTTTCTTGACCCGGAGCGGCTCTGGTATGGCATCCACCTGCCGGCGGCCTACATGCGCCTGGCCAGGTATCCTGATGCACTGGAGACACTCAATCTACTCCTTGACAACCACGTTGCCCGCAACAATCGTGAAGACCGGCTTTATACCATGAGGGCGGAGATCTATTTCCGCTATGGGCAGTTTCAAATAGCCGGTGAAAATATCGATGAAGCATTGCGACTGAATCCGGAAAATATTGCTGCGAAGCGATTGGCGCGGGATATAGACTCCAACATGGAGCAAAACCAGCCCTGATGTTCAATTGGCCCGGCCATCCGTGTCTGCCAGGGCATCACGGGGTATCGCGTGAAGGCAATGGTGGCTAATTCACGCCCTGATATTCTACCAGTCTGAATGTCGTTCCCTCTTCACCAAAAACCCGCAAACTGCAATCACCCCAACCCATGTCCACATTCCAGATTTTATCCGGATTGTAGGTGAATGAGATGGTGGAATTGCGGCACAGGATTTCCAGCTCACTCACTTCACCTACCACCTGGTCAATTTTAAAACGGGCCCGGTTCAAAACCCGACGCCAGGAAGCAATGGGATCCTCACAATCCGTACACGACACGCTGATTTCACCATCGGTGTGGATATCCTCGTCACCTTTCAAGATTTCCCGCACACGGGCCGCAACAGCATGGACCGGGTCATCCGGGGAAAGATTCTCATCAATATCCACAAGTTTGTTGTAATGAGCCAGGCTGGTTTGATAATTCCGTGACATGCCGTTATCCAGTACGGCATGTTTGAGCAGATTCACATAAACGTCATTTGTGGCCACATTGTCTGCGATTACAAGTGCGCGCTCAACGTGAAGAAGCGCCGCTTTGGTGTCACCCTTCTTTGCAAAATAATTGCGTTTGAGCATGTCCAGGTAACAGACTTCTGCAAGCAATCTCTTGCCGTTTGCATCGAGTTCTTCAATGAGACTTTGGGCCAGTTCCAGGTCGCCATCTTCAATGGCTTTCCTTGCCTTTTTATATACTCCCAGAAATGTTCTGGTAACACCGCCTTCGGAATGCTCGAACTGAAAAACAAGCCGGGCAAATTTATTGCCCTGAATAACCGGCTTACCCTGCAAAGTCGCGGGCCTGTAGGTCCAGCGACTGACCGCTTCAATTGCTGCAGCATCGAAATAGCCCTCAATACTGGTCTTGTGTACCTCGATGTCAGCTGTGCTGCCATCCTTATTCACAATAAACATGACAACCACCCAGCCTTCAACTTCATCCACGCTGGCCCTTGCTGGATAGGATGCCGGTGACTGGCTGAGTGGGATGGCATAGGTGCCGGGTATTGGTACCTCGACGAAATCCTCTTCGTTCGCTAAATCACCCGCACAGACCAGGCCGGTACAGATAAATAAAAATGGAAGTGCGATCGACTTCATATCTTCCCGTTCGGTAATGAACGCATTGTACCCTCAAGTATGGAAGTCCAACCGGCAGATGTCCAACCGGTTCCGGAGCAAAGGAACTACCATTGTCCGGAAGTGCACTTAACTGGAGTTTTCATAACCATTGCACTGGGCCATACTAACAGCGCTCTTTACATTCAAATTCCTCCGGGAGAACATCAGCATGCTGTTTGCTGTATCGAAGGAATGATCTGCAATGTGGCACCAATATAAATGAATGCCGCCAAAACCACCCCTGTCGCGACACTGTCGTGGTGCATGCACTGAACATCTGTCATAAATAGCCCCACAAACGCAACGGTGAAAGAGATGAATATTCAACAAAGACGATTGGAAAAAGGATGGTCCCAGGAAGAGCTTGCCCGTCATTCGGGTTTGAGCACCCGTACGATCCAGCGCATAGAGGCTGGGCAAAAGGCCGGATTGGAATCGTTAAAATGTCTTGCTGCCGTTTTTGAAACTTCCATAAGCGAATTGATGCAGGAGCAAAACATGACCGATCAGGAGCAAACGAATCAGGCCAAGCGGCCGATGATCAACAAAATTGAGCGAGAAGCGATTGAGTTCGCCCAGTCCCTGGTGAACAAACCGAAAAAAGCAAATGCTCATTCCCTCAGTACAATCGAGCAAGAAGCGATAAGCTATGCAAAGAATCTATTGAAAATGTTCAAATCATGAGGTCTGTTTGCCTGTGTGTGGTGGTAGCAAATTAACGCAATGATTACCCGTCCAGGGAAAGTATTCTATGTAGAAATACAAGGGCGGGTTCTCTAATTGCCATGTGTTGGCAGCGATTGAACCGTCCCACCACATTCCGATTCAGTTTTGCATCAGTTAAGGATGTTCACATGCAAAGATTACTATTGATATTGATACTCGCACTGGTTTCGACGGGTGCCTGGTGCGATTTCTCCTGTCCGGTTGGGACTGAAGCCGCATGCCTGGATGGTGGCGACAAAGTCTGTCCCGAGTCAACTCAGTGCGTAGATGAACACGCAAGCTGTTTTGATGAATACCCTTGTGAATTGAGCGAAGGATTTGTTTGTGCATCTCAATACGACAAGGTCATGAAAGAATTTGAAAACACGGCCCAGCAATATGATCAACTCATATCAGAGAATGTAAACCTGCGCGAAATGAGATTGGAACAACGAAACTGTGTCCTCAACGCATCCACATTGGACGGCGCAAAAAGGTGTGTCCGGTAACATTCACATTGGCGGGCGAACTGCATTGGACGCAGAAATCACCCGGCTCAGTTATTCGATGATTTATTGACCGGAAATTTCTGGCAATATAGCCCATGACTGGCAGAAAAAGGGACCGAGGATGACCGAAACAAAGGCAGAAGTCGCATGACCTGGCAGACGGCTTTCAGCCTCCGCTGACCAGAATGTTACCTTTGTTGAACTGTTCTTTGACCTGGTGTTCGTTTTCGCCCTGTCCGGTATCACCCGCTTGTTGGCGCATGATCTTAGCTGGATGGGTCTGGCTCGAAGCACGTTGGTGTTTTGGCTAATATGGTGGGCATGGACCCAGTTCACCTGGACTTTGAACCGCTCAGATACTAACCAGGCCATGGTACGAGTCATCGTAATGGCTGCAACCGGTTTGTGGAACGACATGGTCTGTTTGTCATCATAGCGCTCGGTGAATCACTGATTGCAACAGGCGTCAGCGCAATAGGTCATGCTCGTTCGACCGATCTCATGATCCTCGCGGGTGGGGCGGTCGTTGTCACTCATTAGCGTATACTATCCCACAAAACCTCTGCTCCCACCCTCCTGTAAAGGATGATTCATGAATGGACAATTTTTGATTTTCCCTGTCCTCCCACCTCCATTCCTACTCGCTGTTCACCGGAATATGACCCACTCATGAATAAATCAGAGATCCTTGAATACTTGCAAGCGAATCAGGATGCGCGGGGGATTGAGCATTGGAAGAATCACGAAGAGAAGTCCGGTGGACTGAAGGGCTTTGGCATCGGATTGACCAAGCTGCGTAAGTTCAGCAAGACGGTCGGCAAAGATTCGAAACTTGCCCGGCAACTCTGGCAAGCGAAGATCTACGAGATGAAGATTATCGCATTGCTCATCGATGATCCCAAAACCATGACCATCGAACAGGCCGAATTACAGGTTGAACAACTACAGGGCGGCTATCTGGCGCATGTATTCTCCTCCTGCGATGCCACGCTCGCCAAGACGCCATTTGTTGTCGAACTCGCCGACAAGTGGATTAAAAGCAAAGACAAAGTGCGCCAAAGATGCGGCTATGGCCTGCTCTACGAGATCTCCAAGAGCAAAAAGAAGAGCGCCCCAGAAGAAGAATATTTCCTCGCGCACATTGCACACATCGAAAAAACGTACCCAACAGAAGACATTGATACCGTCTTGTCAATGGGGGGAGCCCTGATTGGCATAGGCAAGCGAAGCAAAGCGCTCAATGCCGCCGCCCTCAAAGTCGCCGTGAAGATCGGGCCCATAGATTTCGATCCTGATGGCAGCTGTGAGCCCATGGACGTCACAAAGCATCTGACCAGCAACTACATCAAAGCGAAACTGGGGCTTTGAATTTCATATAGAGGGAAGAGTCTGCTTCCAGGCGACACAACTCAGCTTGGTTCTACCCCGATATGACAGACACCTCGTTAAGAGTGGAAAATCTACCACTAAGAGGTGAAACATGGCCAGAAGACGATTTTCCAAAGAATACAAACAAGAAGCGGTGTCGCTGGTTCAACAATCCGATATTCCGGTTGCCGAGATTGCCAGAAACTTGGGTCTTAACGACAACGTACATTGCCTATTTTGTTTGCATGTTCCAACACGCGCATTCGTTTTTGCACCAGGCGTTGCTCTTCGTTCATTTTTACAGTCTACTGAACAGATATCATTTAGCATAGACTGTCCCGTAAGGTCTGACATATCTACACTAACGGGGTCCAGAGAATGAGGGAAGAACATGAATAAGACTCCGACGATCCGATACGCGGCCGTCTGTCTGCTGGCCACCGGTGTAATGGTTAGTGCGTCGAGCGCCTTGGCTCAGCGGTTGGGGGGGACCTTCGCGTTCACGACGCAGACGCACTGCGTCAGCAGCTTCGACGGTTTCGACGAGGAAACCTTCCGCCCCGAGGGGGACGCCAGCCATCGTGTGATAACGGCGGAGGGAATCGGGATCTACGATTCCGACGGGATCGGCGTCGTCGACTTCACAACGTTCCGCACTCGCATGGATCAGACTACCTTAGGCAGTAATCCGGTTACTACATCCGAAGTCTCATGTCCGTCCGTCGAGCGCACACGGCTGCCAAACGGAACGATCCGTACCGATTACGGTATCTGTGAGGGGACTGTCATCCTCGGAGAGATTCCAGGCCTCTACTTCAAGCTCCACGGCATCGTGTCCTTTTCGATCGAGGACTTGTCAGGGAAGTCCGCCATCATAGTGAACACAACCCCGACGATCGAGAAGACGGTAACGGGTACTGGCACCACCGTCTACTCGGTGTGCGCCAGGAGCGGGAGCGCCGTACGGCGGTAGATCCTCCTGCTTATACGGGCTTTGTAATTACAGTCCCTAGGTGGGCTTGCGTGTAAGCCAAGAATCCAACGGCTGTTTGTTTGATATAACAGGTACGAAACAATTCGTAGAGTATTGTTAGATGCCTTGATTCTAGCGCGAAGTAGC
>JABAAB010000060.1 GCA_014238945.1 Lysobacterales bacterium | reverse complement strand
TTCCTACATGGTCGATTATTACCAGGTGCAGGGTATGCTTCGCTGGTCTCTGATCCTGTTGTTCATGTTTCTGAAGGCAGGCTTCATTATCGCCATATTCATGCACATGGCCTGGGAACGATTGCTGTTGAAATTTGCGATACTGTTGCCACCGCTGTGCCTGCTGGTATTTATTGGTCTGATGGTTATTGAAGGGGACTACACTTTCCTGACCAGGCTTGCCCAATTTGGTGCCGCCCCACAGATCATAGCGCCGCACCACTAGGGCCATAACAACCGCACAACATCTTGTCCGTCAGAGCAGGCCAGTGGAGATCGGGCTTGTGGAGATCAAGCCCGTAGTGATCAGGCCGGCGTCTTCCGGCGTCTGCGACCCCTGCGTCTACCCGGAACAACAGCGATTTGTGGCTCTGGCGGGGGTGGTAATTCCGGCAGGTCCTGCTGTTTTTCGAATCCTTCCCTGACCAGGCTGCGCATCTTTTCATCAATTTCCGGATCGGTCTCAAAGGGTGTGTAGGCCGCAAGCCTGGTTTCGACCTGCTCACAGGCCCGCTCATTCAGTTCAACAGAACCCGCCTCTACCCAGCTATCACGGTTTAAGCGGTCCAGCACAGGGTCGGTCAGGTACAGCTCCTTTGGCCAGTACTTGAGTGTGTGCGGCGCGGTAATCAGGTGGTCTTCCTTCATCAGTTCTTCCACCAGGTCACCGGTGGGGAGGTCCTCGAGGGTGCCTGTGTCCCGTACGAAATGCAGGGCCTGGCCGCAGAACTCATTGTCCAGCACCAGTTTGGGCAGGCTGAAGGTCAGCACGAAATCCAGCATACCGGGACCGGACACGGAGTTGACACCGGCCAGTGCCGCCAGCAGGGCGCTGCTGAAGGTCTCACCACCGGCCTGTGCATCCAGCACCTTGCCGTCGCTCAGCGCCATATAGGCCTGCGTTGGCAGATTCAGTGATTTGGCGATGGCGACATAGGCAACATTCAACCGCTGGGCCTCGATGGCCGCCATCGGGGAACTGGCCGCCTTCATGTGAAAGGTCGCAGGGGCACCACCAAACAGCACCGGGTGTCCCGGGCGGACGATCTGGGCCATGACCAAACCGGTCAGTACATCCACGCAATGGAATACCAGTGATCCCACCAGTGTCACCGGTGCAATCAGACCCATCAGCGTGACCGGTACGACCTCGATGGGGATACCCGCATCCACGCAATCCAGCAGGTTCTGGCAGGAATCTTCACCGTAACGGAAATTTCCCGTAGCGGTGATGGTAAAAATGGATTGTGGTTTGGCCACCATGTGCGCATGGTCATCACGGAACATACGCAACATCTCCGCCATTCGCGGTACACCGTGCTCGCTGAAGGCACCGGATACAACCGGGCGTTTCGAGGTGATCAGCGACATGTACAAGCGCCAGGCATCGGAAACCTGTGGTTCAATGTCATGGTTGGTCGAAAATGCCGTGGACAGGTACCTGATGTGTTCCAGTCCATCGGTCAGACGGGCATATTCAATAAAATCCGTGGAGTCTGAAAGACGGGTCTCGCCGCTGCGGTGATCGAGCATCTTCAGACCGCTGGAGCCGGGTACAAAATTTACGTTGTCACCACCAATCTCGGCATGCGGGTTGCCGTCGCGGTCAAACAGGGTAAATGTTGCCGGTGCGGTATTGATGGCGCTTTCAACAATATCAGCCGGGAACAACACACGGTGATCCTTGGTATCTGTCTTCAGACCGTGCTCCAGCAGACGTTGCCGGAGCCCCGCACCACGGATATCCATACCGATTTCCGCCAGGATACGCTTGGCTTCATCGACAATTTTGATGATCAGCTCATCGCTGATGATGTTTAAACCGGGCCGCATGCACCTGCTCCTGACCACTTTTGCCACCCGGTGAGCATACCGGGTCTCACGGAAAATGAACCGTATGCTAGCACGGATTGCACCTCACAGGCTCACGCAGGATGATTCTCAAAAGGTGCGTTTCAACAGTCGCTTCAAGAGCCGGCCCCGGATGACACGCGGGCCTGGGCACGGGCGGTGCTGGCACGACCTTCAAGTCGGTCCAGCCAGGATTTGACCCGGGGATAGTTGTCCAGCGGAAAGTCGATGCTATGCACCTGCTCAACATAGGCCAGACCAAACAGATCGGCAATGGACAGGGCGTCATTGGCCAGCCAGGTCCGGTTCTCGAACCAGTCATCCAGTAACTTGAATTGCTGGTGGGCAAATTTGACTGCCTCTTCACAGCCCGCCTCGTCTTTTTCACCCAGGTTTGCCCGTGGTCTGATGATATTTTCAAAGTACAGTTTGATCAGCCAGCGGCCCAGGTGGCAGGTGAAGAAATCCATCCACTGGTCCACCCGGGCCCGTTGCAGTTTGTCTTCCGGGTAAAGCGCGGATTGTTCGACGTTGGCGAGGTAACGGCAGATGGCGCCGGACTCGAACAGGTATTGCCCATCATGTTCCAGCACTGGTACCTTGCCCACGGGGGTCATTGCTGCAAACTCCCCGGTCCGGTTCTCACCCTTCATCAGGTTGACATAACAAAACTCGTATTCGACCCCGAGTTCCTCGAGGACATACAGGGGTTTCATTGAGTTCTGGGTAAAAAACCCGTGCAGTCGATACATGCCTGATTCCTTGATTACAGGTGCGGGGAACCCAGCATAGACCGATTGAAGGGGCTTGGCAAAGGATCACGAATAAGTCAGTGGTACGGCCATTTACTGCGTCATTGCCAAAGGGTCAGTGACTGTTTTCTGGAATTCACAGGGTCCCTGATCCTGTTCGCTGCCCACTAAACTGGTAAGCTTGAACTTTGGACCATCAATCAAGAAGATCCATGGCACAGAAGAATTACAGCGAAGCAAAATTGTTGGAGTTTATCCGTCAAAGCGCGGTCAATGGCCTGATAAATCCCTCTACCGCAAAATCCCGAAAAATGGCGGCGGAGCAATTGCTGACCCAGTTAAACCTGATAGAAAGACAGGATTTGCGTCAACTCGACGTGGATGAACTCTGTTCCCGTTTTCACAAACTGCAGGGTTCGAGCATCCGGGAAGAAAGCCTCGAGATTTACAAATCCCGGTTGCAGGCTACGCTGGATGACTTCATAGCATGGACCGATGATCCCGGCGGCTTTATTCCAAAATCCAGGGATCATGTTGGAGTGCACCACAAACCGGTTGAAAAGTGGGCACCGAGCGCTGAGGATAAGGCCAGGGAGGAATTGACCCTGAACCTGCCGTCCAGACCGGCAGACATATTTCCGGTCCCGATTCGGGATGACCTGGTGGTCTACCTGCAGAATATGCCCCTGGACCTGACCCGCAAGGAAGCACAGAAAATTGTGGCCGTGGTACAGGCACTGGCTGACCCGGATACTGACTGAGGTATCGAGGTGAACCGAGTCCTTCTGATAGCACCCCTGCTGGTTTTCGGAGTTTCCGGCGCCTTGTTGCTGTGGTGGTTTATGGGGACGGGCGAAGGTCCTTTTCATGACAATTTGATCCCCGAATTGATCGGCTTCTGTCTGGAGGGATTCTTCCTGGTGGGATTGTTCACCTATGTACAGCAGGTCAGGGAACACGAGCGACGTCATGAGATGTGGTTGAGTCTGCGAGGTTCGTTACGGGTGTTCTTGTCCCACCTGGATGTCGCCTTCCTCGAGGAGGATGCAGAACCCATGAGTTCTACCGCATTGGAGGATGACCCCGCCGTGGTGAAATCCCTGGTCACAAAACTGAAAGCACAGAAGATGGGCCTGGAGAACATGTCGGCACTCAAGACGATTGCCCACCGGGATCTTGCCGTAATACATGACCTGCTTCCCGTCGCAGCCCAGCTGAGTCCCGGTCATATGCGCTGGTGGCTGGCAATCATTGATTCGGTGCGACAACTTGCGGAGGCAACCAACCGGACCGACCTTGAGTACGCGCTGGGTATGTTCCTGGCCCATTTACAGGAATTTGATGAGTTGAAGATTTGAGGGAACTGAACCGGTGTTAAATGCGTTAGCAGCATTAAATCGTTTGAAGGAAGGAAACCGCAGATTCATAGCCGGCGATGGCCAGGCTATGGATCACGAGGGCCGCAGACGACAACTTTTACTGGGACAGGAACCCTTTGCCATCATCCTGGGCTGTTCCGATGCGCGGGTACCGGCCGAAATCGTGTTCAACCAGGGGCTCGGTGACCTGTTTGTGATCCGCGTGGCCGGAAATATCGTCGCACCATCTCAGATCGGCAGTGTTGAATTTGCCGCCAAGCGATTTGGCACTTCCCTGGTCGTGGTTCTGGGTCACGCCAACTGCGGAGCGATCGAGGCCACCATCGAGGAGTTGGAGCAACCAAGCGAACAACGTTCGCCCAACCTCAGTTCCATCGTTGACCGCATCAGGCCCTCCATTGAATCACTGGTGGTGAACAACCCCCATGCAGATCGAGCCAGCCTGGTCCAGTCTGCCGTACGTGCCAACATCCGGGCATCAGCCAAACGCCTCCGGCACGGTTCACAGATACTGGAGCAAATGACACGGGAAAATGGTCTGTTGGTGGTCGCTGCGGAGTACTCGCTGGAGACGGGCGTGGTTGATTTTTTTGAGGCGCCATCTGATCTGTAAACCATCGCCGGAGCCGTACATTTCAGACAACTGATAGAGGTTCACGAGCGCACTCAAGCTCATCGAAATGACATAGCCCTGAATTGGATGAGATTCTTTAAATCTGGATTTCCCTCAGCGAGAGCGGGGTCCCTCAAATGACTCGATTTGAATACTCCAGCCACCTGTATTTGAATGCTGCTTTTCCATAATCAGGATCATAAAATATGTATCTCTTTGTATTTATTTATTTTATTTATTTTATTTATTTATCTATACCCTCAATGTAGCTGGACCGAAAACAGGGGGAAGGTCAGTAACAAGCAATATTAAAGTCCTTGCTGAACATTTACTATTTTCAATTCAGCGTTTTTTTAATTCGGCTTCTATTAAAGCAATTGCTTTTCGAGCATCAGCATTTTGACTTATAAAATTTGAGGGGAGTGTAACTAGCGTACTTGCCCAGTCTGTCAAATAAAGTTTAATTTTTGGTTGGTTGACAATATTTTTAACTATTTGATAAGCCACGTCATTTGTAACCCCTTCCTTGCAGTTTAATGAATAGGTTTCATGTCCACCAACATACGTATAACAATTCACCCAATAAAACTGTTGAAATTCAAAAGGTAACAATTCTCGAATTTTAGTTCGGTAAATAGGTTTATCATCAAAAATAACGGCATTACCTTCGTTCTGTGCAAGCATAATTTCAATACTTTCAATAATGGTTCGGTTACGTGGTAAGCCCTGTCGACGCATTTCATCATATATCACTCGATTGGTACGAATGTCTTGCCATTGCGATGCATGCATGAAATTTACCAGTGTATTCCAGCAATCAGTTTTACATTCACCATCACCTGATAATATAGATAGTGACTTTATACCAGCTTCGAGTACTTGTTTATATGATTCTCCTCTTTGACTAGTTACATCAATTCCCGCGGTTATTTCACGTTCAAGCTCTTTTAATAATAGCCTTTCTTTCTCTCTAAAAGCTTGAGTATCGTTCCAGTTCGCTACTTGAATACCAATAAAAACACCAACAACTACAATCATAAAATCAACAAATACAGCAAACCAATTTTGCTCTTTAACGTGTTTTGTTACGCTACGTAATATCATATAGAACCTCATTTAAATGAATTTGAGTATAATTGTAGATACAGCATGGAAACTTATGATGTTTTAGCAAGATGGGTTCCCTTAAGTTTCTGAAAAAGATTTTTAATAGTAGTCTATATTTATCTCTTAGAAGTCCCAACGATTTAAAAAATCTAAAACTTAACTTGCACATATTTACATTTAGCTTGCAAATCAGGTGTTCAATTAATAGCGTTTGTAAATTCTCTGATTGAACCGCCTTATCTATCCAAGCTTGCGGTGTTTACTCTATTGTTCGGTAACAACAGGGCTTGATTAAGCCAGTTGAGCGATCAGGCGTCCGAACCGGCCTCCATCGAGGCAATAAATTCATTGGCCTCGGCAATGGCCTTTTGCATCTGTGTTATCAGCGCCGCCGTGTCGCGCTCAATACTGCTGAGTTCATTACGCAGTGATCCGATCGCACGGGCGTTGAGGTTGTGTTTGAGTACCAGCACCTGGTCCTTGAAGGCAGTTAAGACCGGGTCCATGCTGCGTTCTGCCCGGCGCATGGATTTCATCAACTGGCTGTAGCGATTGCGTGTGTCCCTGAGCAGGGCAGCACTGTCTCTGCGCAGGTCGTCACGGGAATACTGCTCCAATTCATCTTCCCATTCGTCGAATAGGTCTTCGGCCACATTTTCCACCGAGTCAATACGGCTGCTGACTGCGTCCGCCTTGTCCACACTGTCCTCGTACTCATCATTTAAGCGGTCATAGGTCTTTTCGAGATCACCACCATCGAACTGTACCGTGGCGCGGAATTGTTCCAGTGCCGAGGCAAACTGCTCGGCAGCGGAATCCTGGGCGTCACGGGCATCTTCGACCCGGTCCACGAGTATGTCGCGTTTTTCCAGGCCAAATCCTTCCATGGTCTTGTAGTAGGTTCCGGAACAACCGGTCAACACGATGGTAACTAACGCAATGGAAATCGGGTTGGCTTGCATCAGAGCAGTCTCCACTCAAGAGGTATCGGAGATTATATCGTCAACAGGTTTGGGTTTGGGGGGTCAGATTAATCAGGCGCCGGAATAAATTCATCATCTCCTTCGACCATTGTAAAACGGCCTTCAATCCAGTTTTCCCTGGCCTGGGTGATCATGCTGCGTTTGCTGGCGACGAAGTTCCACCAGATGTGCCGCTCACCCACCGGGTCACCACCGATGAATACCACCATGCTGTCCTGCTGAGCAGTAATTTCGACGGATGGGTCTTCATTCAGTACCAACATGATGCCCCCGGCAATATCTTCGCCATGAATCCCGATTTTCCCGGACACAACATAAATGGCAATTTCCGTATGCTCCAGTGGAAAGGAAGCGCGGCTACCACTGGACAAGCGGCATTCAGCGTACAAGGTTGGTGAGTGCTGCTTCACCGGGGAAAGCTGTCCCAGCCATTCGCCTGCTATCAACCGGATAGCGGCCTGCTCATGTGCGAACTCCGGGATGGTTGAAGCGGGATAATGCATGAATGCCGGTTCGGTCTGCTCCAACTCATCCGGCAGAGCCAGCCACAACTGCAATCCGTGCAAACGGGCGGTTTCCCCAATATCATCCCCGGCACGTTCCGAGTGAACAATGCCGCGACCTGCTGTCATCAGGTTGACCGCACCGGGCCGAATGACCTCGTTATAACCCAGGCTGTCGCGGTGGACAATCTGCCCCTCGAACAGGTAAGTGACCGTGGCAATGCCTATATGGGGGTGGGGTCGCACCTGTATACCGGCACCTGGAGAAAAGGTGGCCGGTCCGAAGTGATCAAAGAAAATAAACGGTCCGACCATGCGTCTTTGGGGGGAAGGTAGCGCCCGGCGTACATCGAATTCGCCCAGGTCCTTGACCTGTGGCTCGATCTTCAATATTGCTGTTGACATTTCATTTCCTCAAATTGGGGTCAAGGTTCAATACCAGGGTAAACCACTGGTGTACTTTAGCCGTTTGTCTCTAATATTTCGATCACACCGAATACTCAAATCATTGGCTGATTATTGTTGCTGCGCATAAAGATTTATCGATCTACTCATTTATCCGTCTCTGCCCATAAAGTAAAGTCTGTTACCAGAATTTGAATATCATCAGGAGCACCGCAGATTGCAGTGTAAATAACGACTCATGAATACGGAAAACAGTTCACAAGGGAACCTGGCAACGGGGAACGATTACCGTTACAAACACTTCACAACCCGTCTGCTGTTCCGGGATTTGAGATTTGGGAAAACGACGACAGGACCGGGTGATGCATTACCCCGGTTTCAACTGGTCACCACCGAAGGCGACCCACTGGGCAATGATGACCTGCCCGGTGACAAACCGCTGCTGCTGGTTTTCGGTTCAATGACCTGCCCGAATACGGCCAGCGCTGCACCGCATATTCAAAGGCTGTATGAAAAGTTGGGCGATCGCGTCAAATTCATCATGGTGTACAGCCGCGAAGCACATCCAGGTGAGCACATAGGGCAGGCCGAAACCCTGGCTGAAAAACTGGACCACGCACGTGCCCTGAAGAATTTTTTTGAGATTGACTGGACGGTGGCCGTTGACACCATCGATGGAGACCTGCACCGTGCGCTGGATCCAAAACCCAATTCGGCCATCCTGGTAAACAGCCAAGGAACCATCGTTTACCGGTCATTGTGGGCAGCCGACCGTGCGGCCCTGCAACGCATGATGCAGGCAGTAATAGCCGGTCAGCAGGTCACAAAAACACAGAGCGTGGCCTTGTTTGGCCCGGTGGCAAAGGCCATGGGCCAGGTACAGAAAACCATGCAGCGGGGTGGCCCACAGGCGGTCAAAGACCTGTGGGTGGCAGGCTTCCCCATCGCCCTTGCCGGGCGCATCGCCAGTCTGTTCTTCTGGCTTTCACCCGACCGACGCGGGCTTATGGCGGTGGCGACCATGATGCTTGGAATGGTATGGGCCATCCGGTTGGTTATCTGATTCATTGCTGTTCGTTACTTTTTACCACGCAATTTGTAGGGTTCGCTGGTCCTCGGTTCATAGTCCTTTGGTGGCTTGATTTTCAAGCTGACGCTGTCACTGTTCTCACCCACGGTGACGCGGATACTGTATTTGCCCGGGGTGGCATACAGGATATGGCCAAGCCGGACTGATTCCGAATAGGGTGTATCGGACAGGTTGGTCATTTCCCCATCTTTGGTGTCCCTGTCTTCGGCGTCCGCTTGTTTGATTTCTTCCGTTTTGGTATCTGCCTCATCGGCTTCATCCGAACTTTCTTTTGACTGTTCCCCGGCGCTGGTTTCAGCAGCCAGGGCCCGTTCTTCATCGACCAGTAAATCCCATTCAAAACTGTTCATGCCGAGCAGGGCATCGCTGTCCATACGGCGAACCACGGCATCATTGCTGTCAACAATTTCGATACTGGCCGGTGCTGCGGTGTCGCTCCAGTAGGTAAGGGTTGATTTGGGTGCATACTCCGGCCGGAAAAACCAACGGGAACGTTTTCCACGCCAGCCCCGGCTGGCCTGCACGTCAGCTGCGTAAAAAACCTTGAGTGCGGTATCATCGCCCGCTTCCACCAATTCCTGCAGCGGCAGCAAATCGACGATCCAGATACTGCGGCCATGGGTGCCCGCCACCAGTTCACGCTCGCGCGGGTGCACCACCAGGTCATGTACCGGTACATTGGGTAAGTCGCCCTGCAGGGCGCTCCATGATTCACCGCGGTCGGTGGACACATACACACCACGATCGGTGCCCACGTACAGGATATTTTCCATCAACGGGTCTTCCCGAATGACGTTGACCGCCTCGGCGGGCAGGCCCTTGCTGATATCCTTGAAACGCTTGCCCAGGTCATCGGTACGGTAGACATAGGCACGGATGTCATCATCACGATATCCATTGAGTGTGACATAGGCACGGTTGAGATCATGAGCGGAAGCCTCGACCCGGCTTACCCAGCGGTCTTTTGGCAGTTTGTCCGCCACGTCCTGCCATCGGTCGCCACCGTTGTTGGTCACCCACACCTGTCCATCATCGGTGCCGGCCCAGATCAGGCCGAATTTCAGGCTGGATTCGGACAGCGTGGTCAATGTGCCGTAGGGTACGTCACCCCGGTTGTTGGAACGACTCAGGTCTTCGCTAATGGCGGTCCAGGTCTGGCCCTGGTCCATCGAGCGATACAGAATGTTGGTTCCAAAATAGACCACGTCGGCATTGTGTGGAGAGAGGATCACCGGTGTGTTCCAGTTATAGCGTAATGCCGGATCACCAAAGGCATTGCGGGGGCGTACTTCGTTACGGCCACCATCGCCCAGGCGGGCGTAATAACCAAATTGCGAGCCCGTATAGGTGGTCTTGTTGTCACGTGGGTCCACTGCAACGTACATGCCATCACCACCGTTGATGCGGCTGCAATTTTCGCCGCTCTGCCAGCGATTGGTCGAGGAGCAGCGGATGGTGCCATTGTCCTGTAAACCGCCGTATACATTGTATGGCTTGGCCATGTCGACATTGATGGTGTAGAACTGCCCCAGCGGCTGGGCATCTACCTTGACCCAGGTCTTACCACCGTCATAACTCACATCGGCTCCACCGTCGTTACCGATCAGCAGATGCTCGGGGTGTTGCGGGTTGATCCACATCGATTGATGGTCACCGTGAACCTTGGGTCCATGAACCGAGAACCAGCTTTTGCCGCCATCGTCGGACTTGACTATCGGTACCCCGAGCACATAGACCTGATCCACGTCTTTGGGAGAAACCCGGATCTCTCCGAAGTAATAACCATAGCTGTATACGACCTGGTCCAGCGGTCCATCGTGTGTCAGCCTCCAGCTGGCGCCGGCATCATCGGAACGCCATACCTGTAAACCGACGATATCGGTATTGAACAGGCTGGCATTGGCATCACCCAGGTCATCGATGATGTCCTGGATACTGACCTCATCGGATTTGACCCAATCGATCAGGGTGTCGGCATCAATTTCTACGGCAAAATCCGAACCGCGGATGAAACGCTCGATCTCGTTCCTGTCCTGCTGCAGAAACTCTTCTTTACTCATGTTGCGCAAACGCTTGGCATTGACCGGGCGGTCGCCCAGTTCCCACTGGTCCTCGGGCAGGGCCTGCTGGTTATCGATACTGGCATACAGGGTCTCGGGACTGGCCGCGCTGACTGCCAGTCCGATACGCCCGACAAAATCGCCCTTTGGCAGCCCACCTTCAAGATGTGACCAGCTGTCTCCTCCATCGGTGGATTTGTAGATTGCCGAGCCACTCCCGCCCTCGGTAAAATCCCAGGGCCGGCGCTGGCGGTCCCAGGCAGATGCATACAATGTATTCGGGTCATCGGGTTTAAAAACCAGGTCGATTATCCCGGTCCATTCACCCCCGGCGAGTACCTGTTGCCAGCTTTCGCCCCCATCGCTGCTGCGAAAGATGCCACGCTGCCCACCGGGTGTATACAACTTGCCCAGGGCGGCGACGAAGATACGATCCGAGTCATTGGGGTCGATCAGGATACGGCCAATGCGGTCCGTGTCTCCCAGACCCATGTAGCGCCAGTTCTGGCCACCGTCATCGGAGCGATACAGACCCATGCCACCATAGGAGGAACGCGATGAATTGTTCTCGCCCGTACCGACCCACACTGTTTCCGGGTGGTTCGGGTCAACCGCGATATCACCCATGATGATGCTGGCCTGCTGATCAAACAGGGGCTCAAAACTGTGCCCGTTGTTGCTGGTTTTCCAAAGCCCGCCCGATGCATAAGCGGCATAAAATGTATAGGGTTGCCCTGGAACCACCTCCATATCCACCAGGCGTCCCCCCTGTACCACCGGCCCGACATTGCGCCACTTCAAACCGGCATAGGGTGAGGCCTCTTCCATAGCCAGGTGCTGCTGCCAGGCGGCCTGTTTGGCGTCAAAATCAGCCGCCGGGCCGGGTTTTGGCCGTGCCTGAACTGCTGTTGCTATCAACAGGGCCGAGAACAGGCTAATTATTGTGGTCATTGAGGTGATTTTCATGGTTTATTCCTGGTCACGGTGAGCTGCGGGTCTGGGTACAGATTGAACATCCTGGTGAAAATGTATTCAGGCGCTGAAAAAGCCGCTAGCAGTATAAATAAAGCGAGGCACTATTGCTCTGGAAAAACGGATCGCCACAAGTTGAACCACGTAAAGACCAATGTTCCGGATCCATCGCATGAAGTCTTGCTTCCAGGAAACCAATCAGTACGTATTCGGGTTTGAACCAAACGCGCATAGGGCTTCCGCTGAGATTCCCGGCCCGACTGGCTGTCCTGCATTCAATAGGCCACCCGTAAATGGCGGGGCAGAATACTGAACTTCAATTTTTTCTTGCTGACCGGCTCACCATCCAGATTGCAGTGCAATTTTTGATCAGCTTCGATTGTGAATTGCTTTAATTGACGGTAGAACACAAAACGGTTTTTCGGGTTCATCGGGTCTTTAAGTTCCCGGGCCAGATCAGCCGGACTGAAACCGGGACTGTGCATGATGGCCGTGAAGTCCAGCAATCCGTCATCCAGTTTCGCATTGGGTGCGATATCAAAACCACCTCCGGCAAAGTGGTTGTTGCCCACCGCCCCGAACAATATATTGCCTTCAATGGCATCCTGCCCTGGAACCAGCAATCTGCCGGTGTAGGGTGTCAGTTTCATGGCCTTGACCATTCCCATCAGCGTATACGCGTCCCCACCGAGCGCCTTTTTCAATTGAATCGGCGTCGTCGCCGTGATTTCGGCGCCAAATCCCATGCTGGCGACGTTGATGAAGTGACGCTTGATCATCACCCCAACATCGATCGGACGGCCATCACGGGTACAGGCGATACGCAGGCACTCGGTCAGATCATCGGCGGGCAGTCCACACCCACGGGCGAAATCATTTGCCGTGCCCTACGGGAAAACACCCAGTGTGACGGCTGGTTTTTCCTTGCCCTTTCCAATCAGCGCATCGGCGACGGCATTGATCGTGCCATCGCCACCACCGGCTATAATGCGTTCTGCTCCGCGCTCCAGTGCCTCGTGTACCACCCGAGGTTTCTCGGACTTGTGGTAGGGCACCAACACACGAAGCTTGATACCCTCTTTACGAACTGCCTTGACCGCCTCTTTGACTTAGGGCTCATTGGCAGATTTCCGGTGTAGTATGAGACAGGTTGTTTCTGACATGGCGGGTTCCTTGAATCCAGTGAAACTGGAGTTTTTCGAGAGGGCTTTTCAATGGATTGCCCTGACCGTCCTGAGGTGGTTTGATTCCCAGGTACACGGACATCTGCGGTGATCGTTTTTCCTAAAAATCTCCGCTGTCACCGTATACCACCTCGCCCTGGAACAGCGTTAATAACACCGTGGTATCCGAGATGGACTTTGGATCGATGTCTATCAGGTTTTGATCAAGCACGATCAGGTCAGCAAACTTGCCTGTCTCAATGGAACCGGTGTCATTTTCGTGATGATTGACGAAGGCGGCATTGATCGTGAAGGCATCGATTGCTGCCGTAATATCGATGGCTTGTTCCGGAATGAACGGGGCCACCGAGTAGTCGTCCACATCCATACGGGTCACCGCGGTTTCCATCTCGTAGAAGGGGTTGGCGGTCGAGACCGACCAGTCACTGCCGAAGGCAACCATGCCACCGGCATCCATGATGCTTTGAATCGGGTACATCCAACCGGTGCGCTCCTCGCCTATGGCCGGGATGTTCAGGTCCTTGATGTATGCGTCCAGCCTGGCCCAAAGTGGCTGAAAGTTGGCCACCACGCTGAGCTCACCGAATCTCGGGATATCATCCGGGTGGATCACCTGCAGATGGGAAATATGGTGCCGGTGACCGAGCTCACCGTTTGCTGACAAAGCCGTTTCAACGGCATCGAGTGCCTGTCGAATGGCTGCGTCCCCGATGGCATGGAAATGAACCTGGAAGCCCTCGGCATCAAGTTGTGTAACAACCTGCTTGAGCAATTCCGGCTCGACCATGGGTATACCGGTGGTGCCACCACCCTCGAGGTAGGGCTCCAGCATCGCCGCGGTGTAGTTCTCCAGCACGCCATCCTGCATGATCTTGATCGTATTCGCCCGCACCAGGCCACGGCTGTATTTTTCGCGTTGCCCCACAAAGAAAGAAATCTGTGATTCATCTTTTGACCTGTCCCACCACAGGGATGCAAGCACACGCAGCTTCAACTCGCCAAGCTGGTCCAGGGATTCATAGGCGTCGAGTTCCTGCTGCCCCACGATGGCATCGGTAATGGAGGTGATGCCATAACTGTGCAGCATATCCCGCGCATAACGCAGTCCATCCATCCTGTCTTCCAATGTGGCCGGCGGGATGTGTTGTGTTACGAGGTCCATGGCCCCTTCCTGAAGACTGCCAATGAGTTCCCCGGTTTGCGGGTCCCGGTCAATGCGGCCATCGACGGGATCGGGTGTGTCCCGGTTGAGTCCGGCAATCTCCAGGGCCTTGCTGTTGGCCCAACCCGTGTGGCCATCGGCAGATGAAAGATACACGGGACGGTCCGGGACCAGTTGATCGAGTATGTCCTTGCCGGGTGCACCACCAGCACCGAAAACAGGCATCGACCAACCGCCACCCTGTATCCAGGCTTCATCGGGATTGGCGGCCGCGTATGCCGCGATCGCACCACGGTATTCCTCAAGGGTAGTCAGTGCGTTCAGGTCACAGGCGGAAGCTTCCAAACCGCCGTAAATGGGGTGTATGTGGATATCCTGGAAGGCGGGTAACATCATATGGCCATTGAGGTCGACCACGGTCGTGTTCGGGCCGATGTGTGCAGCGGCTCCGTCGTCGGAGCCCACGTAACTGATGCGTCCATCGGTGATCGCGACCGACTTGGCCCAGGACCGTTGCTCATCAACCGTATAGACCCGGCCATTTTTATACACGGTATCCGCTGCTGAGGCTACCGGTGGTGGTTCGGTCTCGTTGCAGGAGCTGGCCAACAAAACGGTGGCCAATGAGAGCAGAATGGTGCGGGCTGATTTATTCATAGCTTGTGATGTTCCAGTAAAGACAGATATTTGATGATTTTTGATTATGACGCAGTTGCATACAAGAGTAAGTATATTCGTGGAATCAGTCTTTTGCTCACTACCTGGATTGCTGAGCATCAGAATTCCTCTTACGCGCCTGCGACCAGAGCACTCCGCCGGGTGCAAAGTTACCAGTAACGCAGGTGTTCGAATGGAATGCGGTCAATAACCATCCCGGGTATTACAATATCGTCTCAATGGTTGAGCAGAGACAACAAATGAAACACACATTGCGAACTGCTTCTGTAGCTGCATTTGCTGGCACACTGCTCCTGTTTGCAGGGACGTTTCTGCATCCGACCGGGGCCGATCCCAGTGACACGGTCGCAGCATTTGCTGAATACGCCAATGACCCATTGTGGGTTTTCAGTCACCTGCTACAACTACTGGGTGTTGCACTGATTGTGTGTGTGATGATCTCATTGACCCGACTGCTTGCGAACGGAACGGCCAGTGGTTTGGCGTGGGTCGGTGCCGGGGGCGCGATAGTTGGCCTGGGGGTCGCAGCGGCGACCCAGGCCGTAGACGGCATTGCTCTGAAAATGATGGTTGATGCCTGGGCCGCATCGTCAGAACCGGACAAAGCGGCAATATTTCACGGGGCCTACGCGGTTCGCCAGATCGAAGTGGGTCTGGCAAGCATCATGAGTTTGCTTTTTGGTCTCACCATGTGTGTGTATGGATTGGCGGTGATTGCTGATCAACGCCTGCCAAAGTGGCTGGGATGGTTGGGGGTCACCGCGGGTATTCCAACAGCGATCGCCGGGGTGGTTTTTGCTTACACGGGCTTTTCCGCGTTGGCCATGGTCATCAGTATGCCGGCCAATTTACTTTTGCTCATCTGGATAGTGGCTTTGGGCTCTATATTTTGGCGCCATGCAAGCCAGCAGGACAGTACCGGACAAAGTTAGTAGATGCAGAGGGATTCCTGAACGCCCCCATTTCAGCCGCAGACAGATCGTGTCTTAACCCGGCCAGGGTCCGGTAATGGCAAGTGTCATCCCCGTGTCATCACAGACCAGAATCCAGTCTTCACCATTCAACGGGTGGGATAATACGCAGCGAAGTAACATAAATGTCGACGTAAGCACAGTTTCAATATCAGCCAATTATTGGCTATATAGCTTTAATGTTGTCTATACTCCAGGATTCTCATAGGCAAGCTCCTTTGGAATGATTAGTCGTCAGGTGATGGCCCGGATGCCGCCACCCAAAGACTATCCAACCCATCAGATTGCTCCAAACCTGCACTATTTCCAAATGGTTCCTAGAACTTAAGTAAAATTAATATTGACTTTAATATTGATATTAATATAATTAAAGTTGTATTTAATAATAGTGATATTAGCTCTTATGGTGAAAGCGTGGTATGAACAGCTCTCAGAGGAGGATGCGTCCTTCATTAAACGGTTTGTTTTGGCTTCCGGCTCACTTAAAGATCTTGCCAACGCCTACGGCATCAGTTACCCAACGGTGCGCTTACGTCTGGATCGCTTGATTGGAAAAATAAAAGTACTTGATAGCCAGGAGATCGTCTCAGAGTTCGAACGCATGCTGCGTGCTCGCTACGCCGAAGGCAAGATCGACATGGGAACGTTAAAAGCGTTGCTTACCGCACATCAGAAGGAAATGAACAATCAACCAGATACAGAAAGGAGACAGCTGCGATGAGAACTTTACTTGTTTTGTTCTCTTTACTCCTACTGTCATCTTCGCTGCAGGCCGAAGAACTGGTCAGCGTCGTATCCTTTGCCGAGGAACCGTTGACAATTACAGCCGTGCCTGGGGAACCACTGCAACGGCTGATCGAGTTGCCCGATCCAGCCATTAGCTCGCCAGTGTATGCGCTGAAGGGAATGGTTCGGTATGAAAACGTGCGGGGCGATGGCTATTTGCAACTGGACAGTCATTTTGGCGAAGCAGGCACCTTCTTCTCGAAAAGTCTGGCAGCGGCAGGCCCACTCGGCATGCTATCCGGCAGCTCGGATTGGAGACCTTTTGTATTGCCCTTTTACGCCAACAGCCCCGATCAGTCTGACGGTGCATCACCAAATCCTGAAAAGCTTGCCCTATCGCTGTTTTTGCCAGGGTCCGGGACCGTGTCGATTGGTGAGGTTGGACTGTATCAATACGCTAGCGGTGAAGACCCGTTGCAATCGACCGGGCAATGGTTTGGTTACCGCGGTACCGCGTTGCTGGGTGGCATTGGCGGTACTCTTATTGGGCTGTGGGGCGCACTGATTGGCGTCGTGTCCTCTCGTGGAAAGGCACGACGCTTTGTGCTCGGTTCGGCGAATGTGCTCCTCGTCATCGGCATCGCCAGCGTTGTCGGCGGTGTAGTGGCACTGGCTACCGCTCAACCATATACGGTTTATTTTCCTTTGTTGCTGATCGGCATCATCCTTGTCGCCGTTATCGGTAAAATACGCAGCAGCCTGTCGGTTCGATACGAGCAACTCGAATTGAAAAGAATGCAGTCGATGGATGTCTGAAACCCCAATTCCCGTCGCTGGCCGATCGTGTCTTAGACCGGCCAGGGTCCGGTAATCGCAAGTGTCATGCCGGGGTACTGAATGTTAACGAACATGATTTTTCCATCGGGTGAAAAGCACACCCCCGCAAGTTCCGAATTCGAATAGGCGTTATTGGCTAGCAGGTACTGGCTACCGTCTGGCCGGATACCGACCAGAGCGCAGTGGTTGCCGCTATTTCCCGTGTCCTCACAGACCAGCAGATCACCCCAGGGTGCCATGGTCAGGTTGTCGCAGTTATTGAGCAGGGAGTCCGCATCACTTTCGGCAATCAGGGTCAATCCGCCGGGCGTTGATTGCTCGTTCTCTGTGCCCTCGTAGGGGCTGGGTGTATAGGTGAACACCTGTCCCAGCCGTGCCGGGCCACCGTTGGTGCAGGTAAATGCAAACCGGTCACCCGCCAGGCTGAGTCCTTCGCCTCGGGCGAAGGTGGCGGCACCGGCCTCGGCACCCCGGTTACGCAGGTCGTTCACATCGCCATCGACGTTCTCAAGATCGATCCAGTGGGTCGCAAGTGTCTCATTGAGACGCACATCCATGGCTTCCCAATTATGAGTATCTGTACCTGGCCGGTCAGTGATTGCCAGCGCCTGCAGTCGCCCGCCCTTGTGCAACTTACCCGGTACATTGGGAATAAACCGGTAGAACAGACTGTGCCATTGGTCCTCGGTCAGGTACACGATACCCGTGGACTCGTGCACGGCGGCGGCTTCGTGTTCGAAACGGCCCATGTCATTCAAGGGCACTGCTTTGACCAGTTCGGTGGCCGCAGAGGGAACTTCAAATACATAACCGTGACGTTGGTCCCGCACGAACCCGTTACCGTCTTCGGATGCCACCGGGCCCGGTTCACCGAAAGATTCCTCACAACTCAGCCAGCTGCCCCAGGGCGTTTTACCCCCAGCGCAGTTGAATTCGGTTCCTCCAAGGCTCAGAAATTGACGCTCGGTTGCGAAGCTGGCGGGATTGTAAATGGTCGTCGTGGTGCCACCCAGTCCGGGTGTGGCATCACCACCACGGTCGTAAATACGCGCCTTGAAAGATTCCGATAAAGTTCCAAAACTGTCGCCAAACGGACTCATGTTTGTTTGTGGCGGCCACAGTTCGTGATTGCACACCAGGATCAACCGGCCTTGCTCGCCCTCGAACGCGGCCATGCCATCGTGTGCGCCCGGGACACGCAATCCATCGCTCATGGGCGTGCCGCTGCGCGAAACAACCGTATAGGAAAACCCTTTGGGAAGCTCAATGATCTGATTCGGATCTGCCAGCAGTGGGGCAATGACCCGGGACCCGGAGTCACAGGAAATGGTCAGGGCGGGCGTGGTTGCGGCAATCGCAACGCTTTGCAGAAACCGGCGACGGGTCAACATATTGAAGGGGCCTTGATTTCATGTGGGGGAGCACCCGGTAAAGGGTTAGGCCGTCGCGCCACTGTGTTTGTGAGACTCATTTGCTATCCCCAAAGGTCAATTTGAGTAAGTTTATCATCTGGAAAAAGAAAGGTTCATACGGCTACAGCCAGATACATCTCGCGTACCAAAAGTCCGCGTTCGACCGCTTTGACCTGGCGATGGCGACGTTTCAGCATATCAGGAAATTCTCCCGGCTCCATGAGCCCGTCAAAGGTTGCTGCGTCTGCTTCGAGCCCCCAGGTCATTCGCCGCAGCGACTGCAGGTACTGTTTATCAATCGATTCACATTGCAGCAGATGCCAGCCGCAAGCACGCAACATCGAAGCATAGTCATCCGCCATATCAACAAATGGCGGCCCCGCCTCAATCGCCTCGGCCATATCAGTTTTCCCGAGATTTGTTGCCGGGGCGATGACGTAGAACAACATACGTGCACCGGGCCGGGCCACACGTCGGCACTCATGCAGCATTTCACTCTTCTCAGGCAGACAGCAGAGCACGTCAGAGTGGCCGAGCGCATCAAAACTCGACGATGCAAATGGCAGTTGGGCGGCACTGGCAGACACCGCCCCCGGAAGATAGAGCAGTCCTTCGGCCCGCGCGCGGTCACAAGCGAGACCCAGGGCATTGACCGGCAGATCAAGCAACGTCAACCTGCATTGGCTCAATCCGGCCAGGAAAACGGATGGCCAGCCAGCACCCGAGCCCAGTTCCAGCATATGCATTCCGTCGTGGAGCCCGAGAAGATCCGGGATGCGTTCTGCCTGCTCTCGGGTTGTCCAGCTGGTTCCACCATAATCGCAACCCAGCACCGATCGTTCCAATGCCCGGAATGCCGGGTGGGTGTTTTTCTGGTATTGCTGGGCGAAGTCACAGCAACAGGCAGCGTTGATTTCCGTTGTGGTCATGCTCTGGTTTTATTCCAGCAGTCTGCCGGGGTCCGGATCAGCGTTGTTTGCGGATTTTCTCCTGAAGAAGCGGATAATCGCACGGAGGGCGAAAAAAAACAGTACCAGCACCAGCAACGCTGCGATGACTGGCACCAGTATCGCCAGACCCGCAGTCAATATCGATCCGCCGAGTTCGGCGGTAGAAACAGCCGGGTTGCCCAGACCGCCGGTGGTGGCGGTCGATGCGCCCCGGGTGATAACCGAGGCCCCCTGCACGATACCTGCGGTACCACCTCCAGCGATCATCGCTGCGACCCATTTGAACGAACCGTCTCCAAAGAGTTCCGGCATCATGGCGCCGGATACAAAAGTTCCTGCAACGACGGCGGCCGGTGTGGCAATCGAATCCAGTATGTTGTCCAGCCAGGGAACGTAATAGGCACCCACCTCGAAGACGGTGGCAGTACCGAGTGAGAAGGTAATCAGGTCATTGCCCATCCAGGCATGGCTTGACCCCAGCATATCCTGAAATGACTGGTCTGGAATCATCGGCAAATCTACCCCCGTATTTGCAGCCAGACTGGCGACGAAGAGAGGTACGAAAACCCTGAAACCGCAGGCGGCAGCTAGCCCTACCCCTGCGCAAACAGCCATTAACTCATCCATGGTTTTTCCCTCATTAACCGGCAGCCTGGTCATTATAGGCGGATGATTGGTGCTCCGTGGTCATTTACCGGTTGAAATATGAAAGCTGCATTTTGGTAGCCTATGTGACTATCATTGAAGTAACGGGTGTTTCTCGATAACGGAACAAACAAGTGACTCTGCAAACCCTGGCCAACATTGCTGAAATTTTCGGTGCCTTGCTGGTCATCAGCGGTGTCGTCTTTGGTTTGATAGAAATTCGTCACTATCGCCAGCAAAGACAGGAAGCAGCTTCCATGGAGATCATGCGGGCCTTCCAGAGCCATGAATTCACCCGGGCTTTGCGCCTGGTCATGGAATACGGGCAGGAGTGCCAGCGCTGCGGGGAGGATGCCATGCCGCAGGAATTACAGGACGCAGCCATGCTGGTCAGCACCACGCTGGAGGCCGTGGGTTTGATGGTCTATCAAAGAACGGTTCCTTTCCGTCTTGTTCAGCACCTGATGGGTGGGACCATCCAGGCCCATTGGAGGGTGCTCGAAGGACATACTGAATGGTTGCGCACAAAACTTTGTCGCCCTTCCATCCACGAATGGTTCCAGTGGCTGGCGGAAAGACTGGATGAGTATCCCGAGTACCGGGATGAAGTAGGCGCCTATGAGAAATACACGGACTGGAAACCGGATTCAGCCGGGGGCCAAAACAAAGACTGACATGGGCGGTTTACCGGGTCGGTATCATTTCCAGCCAAGCACGGGCGTAATATTGAAGCTCATCAGCCACTGCGGTCCGAAGCGATCCGGGCTGACGATGTAATGATATATTTCCAACTCCATTTTTAAAGGTATTTTGCCAATACGCGTGGTCTTGGCCACCCCACCCCCCAGCGGTAGCAACAAGCCGTTTCCACTATCGGCTTCCCAGTCATAGATAATGGCGGGGTTTGAGATCACCTGCCATCCATTGCCAAGCCCGTGGGCGAAAAACACATCGATACTGGTTTCACTGGTACTGAATGTGTCCTCACCTCCAACATCTACCAGGTGCTTGAACCAGGCGCCAATAACGCCCCATGGTTGAATTTTGCCAATGGCGAATTCAGGACCCAGCAGGGTCTGGTGCCTGGCGCCGCTTTTATTCGTGGAACTTCCGAACACGCCAGCCATGCCATACATGCTGATCCACCCATTTTCACTGACACCGCCGTAGGCAAGATCATAGGAAATATCACTCAAGTGTCCGTGACCGATCAGGAAGTCACCTGAATCGTCCGTTACCTCCGGACTCTGGCGCAGCAGGAACTCGGTATATCTGCGTTCGGGATCCCACAAGGGGTGGCCAAAATCGATATCCCATTCTGGCTCTCCATCACTGATCGGTATCGAGGCGCGTACGATGAATCGTTTTCCGTTGTTCAGTTCAAAGGGTATCGAGGGCTCAAACCGGTAAACCCATGAAGATTGCTCACTGGACAGCGGCAGGTCTCCCTGAAAGCTCCGGTATTCAAATTCATTACCAATGCTGCGCATGATACCCACCGGGTTGCTGAGTTCCCTGGCGATTTCATCCAGTGACATGGACGCTTGTCCGTGGGCGGGATCACCGTTTGGGTTGCTGGTGATCACTGTCTCTGCCCGTCCCGGTACCGATAGCAACAGGACCCCACAAAGGCAAATCAGAATTGAATGAAACGGGTAATTACGCACGGTCTCCCCCATGGTCGATGGCAGACAATATGGTAACCCGTTTACAGACACAGTTTCTCCCTGCCTGTCCCTGGTTTCGGTCCGCGTATCCGGGATTTTACAAATCCGGAATGTCATTTGATTGTCGTCACGACCAGTCCCGTCAACTATACTTTTGTTCCCGGAATTGGCTTGTTGCCGCAATTGTAAGAAATTAAACAGAAGGGACTCGAGATGCCGCTGACATCCATAATCGGCCTATACAAACGAATCACGATGGCCGCCCTGGTTTTTTTTGGTATGTTGTCAATTTCCAGGTTATTCCTGCTGGCAGTCAACTGGGGACGGGTTGAGGAAACCGGTGGGGCAGGGTTCATCCTGCTCCAGGGTATTCGGTTCGATGCCATATTGATTGCCATGCTGTTTGGACCGGTTTACCTGCTTAAACCGTGGTTTCACACCGGCGATGCGTTGCATCGTACAGGCTCCGCGCTGATCAAGGTCTACCTGGCAATGGTGACGTTCCTGGCATTTTGGGTTGAGGCGTCAACTGCCTCATTTATCGGGGAATACGACAGCCGTCCGAATTATCTTTTTGTTGAATACCTGCGTTATCCGGGTGAGGTTTTCTCCATACTGACCGGCTTTTATTTTGCCGAGACATTGGCAATTACCCTTGGCGCGGCTTTTTCCGGCTGGCTGATGTTTCGGTATATCAGTAGTGATCCCGACTCAGATGTCAGGGTACCGGTTCGCGGTTGGTTTGGGCTGCTACCATTTGTCGCGCTTGTATTGCTCCTGATGATCCGGTCAACACTCGATCACCGCCCGGTCAATCCGAGTATTGCTGCGTTCTCCCAGGATGCGATGGTCAACCAGTTACCTCTGAACTCTCCCTATTCGCTGCTCTATGCCATTTATGAGCATCGCAGGGATGCCAGGGACGAACCACATCGTTATGGCAGGATGGGGGATGAGGAGGTAATGGTCACAATAATGGAAGAAGCCGGGATCACTGGTGATGAGCAGTCAGTGGTGTCTTTGTCTACCATGCATCATCAGCAGGCGACCCGGGTCCGGGAAAAACCACACAACCTGGTCATTATCCTGCAGGAAAGCCTGGGTGCCGAGTTTGTGCACAGTCTCGGAGGTGAAGACCTGATGCCTGAACTGGACAAACTGGCCAGCCAGGGTATTTTGCTGCAACGGCTTTATGCCACCGGAACCCGCTCCGCGCGGGGAATCGAGGCCGTGATTACCGGTTTTACACCAACCAACAGGAGAAGCGTGGTCAAACTCGCTGAGACCCAGTCAGGTTTTTTTACTCTGGCTGGTCTGCTTGCCCGCCAGGGTTATGAGACCAGTTTCATCTATGGTGGCGAGTCGCATTTTGATAATATGAAACGGTTCTTCCTGAACAATGGTTTTCAGCGGGTGATCGATGAAAAAGACTACGAGAATCCCTCATATCTCGGCTCCTGGGGCGTGTCGGATGAAGATCTTTTTCAACGTGCCCATGAGGAATTTGACCGATCGGGCAGCCAGCCGTTTTTCAGCCTGGTTTTCACATCAAGCAATCACAAACCATTTGATATCCCGGAAAACCGTGTGGAAGCCGTGCCCGGTACTGACGGGCCCCGGAAAACCGCCGTCAGGTATGCCGATTATGCCCTGGGCCGGTACTTCGAAATGGCAGCGGAATCCCGTTACTGGGAGGATACCGTGTTCCTCATCATCGCAGATCACGGTGTCCGTGTTCGTGGGGCCAACCTGGTACCGATTGAGCGATTTCGTATCCCGGCAGTGATTGTTGGTGCGGGTATTGAGCCACAGCGGATTCCAGGCATCAGCAGCCAGATTGACATGCTGCCAACGCTTTTGTCACTGATCGGTGTCAGTGCAAGCCACCCGGCAATAGGACGTGATCTGACCCGGCCTGAGTATGCCGATGGCAGTGGTCGTGCCATGATGCAGTTCAACGCGTTACAGGCATATTTGGAAGACGACCGCGTTGTTGTACTCCAGGCCAACCTGGAACCCCGCTTGTTTAAACTCGGATCAGATGGCCATCTGACCCTGGACACCAGTGGTGATCGCGAACTGGAGCGAAAGGCGCTGGCCCACGCTCTCTGGGGACCATTGATGATAAAACACCAGGCATATCGAATGATGAAATGAAGTCCACCGGGTCTTCATTACCTAATCTGTTTGCCCCGGTCTGTAACGTCTCACAGCCCGTTGTTCCACATCCTCACGATAGTACGCCACGTCCTTGAACTGGCGGTTCTGGTAGCGTTCGGACTGGTCGAGGAAATGTGGTGACCCCGGATCGCCACTCTGGCCACCCGCCAACAGGGTCATGGCTCTGACCCTGTCGCCAAACTCCACCACCGCAACAAAACTGTTGCCACTACTGCCATAGATACGCTTGGTGCCTTGATGGTGGCGCGCACCGAATGAAGCCAATGCCCCTGCCCAACCCGGACCCATGCCGATGGGCAGGCTGGGCAACGTGTCGTCATAGGCCAGATCGATGGAACCATCCAGACGCTGGAAGCGGTTGATTTCACCCCAGGGGGTTTGCCAACTGCCAAAATCAGCTTCAAGACCGGCAAGGGTATCGGCAAATATCTGCAAACGGTCTTTGTCCGGAGATTGCCTGCCCAGGTATTCCATGAAGGCGATCAGTCCCAGGTCTTCGGGGTATTCACCGTGCTCATCGTATTGGCGGGCATAGTGGAAGGCCAGGGTCATGGCAACGGATTCGGCAGATACCCGGTAGTCCCAGTCTCTCAAGACATCAACGGCGGATTCCAGGGTTGAATGGTCTTCCGACGAGCGGTCAAAGGCCTCCACGAGACCCGGAATCAACACTTCGAACGCGGGAAGGTACGGGTCGTAGGCCAGTTCGATCAGCTTCTCGAGTGTGAAATCATCCTGACCTTTGAGTACCCGTACCGCATGAATTCCACGGAAGTTCTCGTCATCAGGTGCCATGTAGGCCGGGAAGTCTTCCCGCCTGGGGCTGAATTCCAATGCGGCAGTGAATGGTGTGGAATTGCAGTTTTGCAACCAGCCGTTGGGCGGGTTTAGCAGGGTAACGATCTCATCTACTTCGTGCAACCCCTGCCAGTCGGTGGCCGGGTTACTGCCGTCTACCGGCTGGGAATAGTCAAAAGCCGGGTCACGGCGGGGCATGAAATTGCCGTGGTAATAGGCGATATTGCCTTCCGCATCGGCATAGACGGTATTGTTGGATGAATTGGTACGGATACCCATCATCTGGTGGAATTCGTCGTGACCGTTGGTCTTGGTTCGGGTGTAGGACTGCTCGAGTGCCTGCACCGGGTCCCAGTTGATTTTGGTGGCAACCCATTGGCCGTCGATCATGTGGGTAACCGGCCCATGGTGGGTGTGGTACATGGGAAATGTCCGTTCGGACACGGTGTCCCCGTCACGGTATTTCAGAGTCACGCTGGAGACATCCACAGGTCGTGCTTCATCGCCGTATTGATAGAACAAGTCGCCGTCCTGCTCGAACACATCCTCGATAAACTCGTCCTTGAAATCAGCACGGGTCGAGGTGTGCATCCAGCCATTCTTATCACTGAAACCCTGGTACACAAAGAACTGGCCCCAGGTGACCGCACCGTAGGCATTGAGGCCTTCCTCGCTGACCACGTGGGCTTCTCCGCGGAAATAGAACGAGGTATGCGGGTTGATCAGCAGCATGGCGTTACCAGAACGTGTGCGTTCTCCTGAAATGGCAAAACCGTTGGATCCGCCCGGGTCCTTGTCATGTAGTTCCTCGCTGCGCGGTGCCTCGCGTTGTTCACCGTAAAATGCTTCCATACCGTCCAGTGGAATTTGTTCGATATCGCCACCGATGGAGCCTTCAAAGAAAAACATCGGCATCCAGGGCTCAAAACGGGTCAGCAGGGCCGGTCTTTCTTCGATATGGGTTGCCAGGTAGTAGTTGAGTCCATCGGCAAAGCTGCGGCACAAATCCTGAAGCCAGTCGGGGGCGCTCTCAAATGCCGCGATGGCCTCGTCGGTGGTCATGTACAAACGTGCACGCAGGTCACTGAACAGTGCCTCTTCACCCTCGACTTCCGCCAGTCGTCCAATGGCCCAGACGTAATTGCGTTCGATGCGTTTGAAGTCGTCCTCTGCCTGTGCGTACAGCAGACCGAATACCGCATCCGCATCGGTTTTGGCATAGATATGCGGTACCCCAAAATCATCACGGATGATCTCGATGTTCTGAGCGCGTGCCTCAAGTCTTGCCAATTCGCTGGCTTCCTGAGATTGTTCAGCGGGGGAGCAGGAACCCAGAATCAACAGGCAAATCAACATACCCGTGATCATTGGTTTTGTGTTTGTGTACATCGGGTTCTTCCTTGCTATTGGATGACTGACTTAGCTGGCTGGAAAAGAGTATAGCGGCAAACGATCGGTCGCAAATGCGCTACTCTGAGCAGCCCTTCAAATCCGCGTATAATCCACCGCTCCGAATTGCTATCAGGGTTTTGAATAATGACTTTATTAAAGCGTGGATTGTACGTGGTTTGCCTGGCTGTTCTATTGGCAGGTTGCGGTGAACGCGAACCGGCAGCGGTGGTTGAAGAGGCCGTCGTTGAGGCACCGGTCGAAATACCCAAATACAGTGCGGAGGCCTTTTTTGAAACCACCGCGTACTCGATGGTCGGCTCAAGCGGCCTGGCGTTCTCTCCGGACGGTAAGACCCTGTTGATTGCTTCTGATGAATCGGGTGTTTTCAATGCCTACACCTTACCCATTGATGGCGGAGAACCTGAACAGCTGACGGATTCGACCGATAATGCGGTGTTTGTAGTCAGTTGGTTCCCGGCAGACCAACGCATGCTCTACACCTACGATGGGGGTGGTAACGAACTGAACCATGTTTACCTGCGCGAAGAAGATGGCAGTACCCGGGACCTGACCCCGGGTGAAGAACTGAAAGCATCATTCCTGGCCTGGTCCCAGGACGGTGAAAGTTTTTACCTGACCACCACCGAGCGCAACCAGCAAGCCTTTGACGTCTACCGGTATTCAGCATCCGACTACAGTCGGGAAATGGTCTATGAGAACCCCGGGTTCCAGATCTCAGACATCTCGGGGGACGGCCGCTGGCTTGCACTGGACAAGCCGCGAACCAGCGCCGATTCAGATGTATTCGTGGTTGATTTGGACTCGGACGATGATGAACCCATGTTGCTGACCGGACACATGGACAACATCCAGTATTTCAGTTTTGAATTTACGCCGGACAGCAACAGCCTGGTCTATGGTACCGACGAACATGGTGAATGGTTCCAGGCCTGGAAGTACGATCTCGAAAGCGGTGAAAAATCTGCAGTTGTCGAGGCTGACTGGGATGTCAGCTACGTGATCTATTCACACAGTGGCCGCTACCAGGTCTCGGGTATCAATGCGGATGCAAGAACCGAGGTGACGGTGCTGGACACGGAAACAGGTGAACAACTTGAATTACCGGAACTTCCGCCCGGTGACTTGAGCAATGTTCGGTTTTCCGCGGACGAGTCACATATCGCCCTGATCATCAACGCCGACGATTCACCTTCCAATATCCATGTTATAGACCTGGCCGAGGGCCATACACACCAACTGACCGAGGCCTTGAACCCGGCCATCGATCAAAGTCACCTGGTGACCAGTGCGATCGTGCGTTACAAGAGTTTTGACGGTCTGGAAATCCCCTCCGTTTTGTACAAACCACACGGTGCGAGTGCAGACAATCCCGTTCCGGCGCTGGTACTGGTACACGGTGGCCCCGGTGGGCAGACACGGACCGGTTACCGCGCCTTCGTACAGCACCTGGTCAATCATGGCTATGCCATCCTGGGCGCCAATAACCGGGGCTCATCGGGTTATGGCAAGACCTTTTTCCATCTCGATGACCGACGTCATGGCGAGGAAGACCTGCAGGACATCGTCCAGGGCCGCGCGTATCTGGAATCACTGGACTGGGTCGATGGGGAGCGGGTCGGTGTCATCGGTGGCTCCTACGGGGGTTACATGGTCGCTGCGGCGCTGGCATTTGAACCGGAGGCGTTCGAAGTTGGGATCGATATATTTGGCGTGACCAACTGGGTTCGCACACTGGAAAGCATCCCGCCGTGGTGGGAGGCTTTCAAAGAGGCGCTGTATGACGAAATGGGTGATCCGGCCACAGATGCTGAACGTCACCGGCGTATCTCTCCATTGTTCCACGCGGATAACATCATCAAACCGATGCTGGTGGTGCAAGGTGCCAATGACCCACGGGTTTTGCAGGTTGAAAGTGACGAACTGGTCGCCGGGGTACAGGCCAACGAGGTGCCGGTTGAATACGTGGTTTTCGAGGATGAAGGCCATGGGTTCCGCAAGAAATCAAATCGCGTCACGGCATCCGATGCCTACGTCAAATTCCTGGATATCTATCTCAAAGGTGGGGTTATCGAAGATTGACGAACTTATTTACCGGGTCTTGCAGCGCTTGCGATACGTCGCAAGCGGTCCTGGAAGAAGAATGGACGAAGCCCGATTCCAGACCATCCATGATCATGACACGGTCCGTCTCAAGATCATCCAGTGTCTGGTTGAGATCATCGCGTATTACCGGCGACAGAACCCGTTTGGTGACTGGTTACTGGTAACTTCTGATTAGTTCGGCGACTTCTGTTTTGGCCTTGTCGGGTACCCGCTCCTGGTACCCGGCAGTACGGGCAGGTGCTATGAAATACCCCTCCATTACATTTCAGGTAAATTTTTTCCTATCCGGCATCGGGGGTGATTCTTTTGTACCCATTTGTGTTCTACTGACGTTCTTATGAGCCAACTCCCACTAGCAGTATGCGCAATATTCCAGAATGAAGCACCCTTTTTGCGGGAGTGGATAGAGTTTCATAGGCTGGTCGGTGTCGGTCATTTTGTTCTGTACGATAACCTGAGTGAAGATGATAGCGTAGCTGTGCTGCAACCCTATTGTGATGAAGGATTGGTCACACTGGTGCCGTGGCCGGTTTCCTTTGAGGAATTTGCCCAGACCCGGGCCTACAATGATTGCCTGCACAGATTTGGTACCGGGTTTCGTTGGCTGGCCATGCTGGACATCGATGAATTTCTGTTCTCACCCGAGGAAAAACATCTGCCCACAGTACTTGACGACTACACAGAGTTTCCCGGCGTATTGGTCAATTGGCAGGTTTACGGTTCATCCGGACACATTCAAAGCCCTGGAGGTCTGGTCATCGAAAACTTCGTAAACAGGGCACCCACAGCCTGGATACGCAATAAAAAATCCAAGACCATAATCGACCCTTCCCGCACCAAAAGTGTTCTGAATGCCCACTACGCCGAATACATTGACGGTGCGCTTGCGGTCAACGAGAACCGCGAACCGGCAAAGGTGATATTGCGCAACAGGGCGTGTGGTCAGCGCTGGCCGCTTTTTTTTCAACGGGTGCAAAACAGGTTGTACCGGGAACTCATCCGGTTCTTTCCCCGCATCCCGGTCGATCCCTATCGTTGGTCATTGACAACGCTGCGTGATGTTTCCGTATCTCGCCTGAGAATCAACCATTACGTGATTAAAAGCCGGGAGCAGTACGTGGAAAAGAAAAAGCGCAGGCGTATACTCGGGGAATACTGGAGTGGGCTAATGGTTCAGGATGAAAGCAGGTTTAAATATCACGACCGCAATGATGTCCATGATGACATTCTGATCGACTATGTTGCCCCGCTTCGGCGTACGCTTGATCAGGAGCGTTAAGCAAGATCTGGGCGGCTGGTTCAGACGCGGATCTTGTATACCCACCGCAGGTTAAGAAACAGCATGGTTTCACCGCTGAAATACAGGAAATAGTAAGTACCAGACACGACAATTGCAGCCGGAATCATTAGAGGGTTTAGCCCAACCCGCCTGAACTTTGTGCAAACCTGCCACCAGCTGACCACCCAGTTACTTGCCAGCCGGGTCATGGCCGCTGGCCATGATGCTGACCATGGGGAACCAAACTCCCGTTCACGGAACAAGCGGTCACGACCCTGGGCAAGGCCACGAAACACGAAATGCTTAAAGCCGTTGGGTGCCGGATGACGGACCCGGGCAGATGGTGCCTTGTACAGGGCTACGTTATCATCAGCCAATGTTCCCGCCAATATCAGACAGCTCCCCCGAGAGGTACCGGGGAGGTCGGGAAAGGGGTATTTATCATACAAGGACCTGCGCATTGCCAGGTTGTTTGCAAAGAAACTGGTGACCGTGGTCAGCAACGTTGCGTCGTTACGCAATGGAAAAAACCAGGTCAGCGCAAAGGTCTTGCCGATCAGGCCGTTGGGCTCGATGTGAGCGCAACCGGTGACGAGGCGAATAGCAGGATCATCAAAGGGCAACAGGATTTGCTCAAGCCAGCCCGGCTCAGGGATGACGTCGCTGTCAAGGAAGATGATTAAATCACCGTGGGCTCGTTGCGCTCCAAAGTCCTTGTTTTTGTAATACCCACCGCCAGGATTTGAGAGCAGTTCAAAGGGCAGCGTCTGGTCTGTCAGACCGGCGTGATCCAGTAGAATTTTCTCGATGTCCGCGGCAGGTGTCTGCAGACCATCGAACACAATCAACAGTTCGCAATAGGGCCGTTGTGTATCGTCTGTGGCGTTCTTTTCACGCCGTTTGATCATTTGCCGGACCTGATGTTGCAGTTCCTGCAACATGGATATGGATCGTTGCGCATCAGCCAAGCGTGCGTTTTCCCACTCTATGATGAATGAAACCGCTGGCTTTTTGCTGAAATCAGTCATTGGCCTTTCAGGCATCGGTGGCGGAGACGCCAAATCCACCCACCCACCAGGCGACCGCGCCAATCGCCAGCAGTGTGAACAACTGAATTGAATCGATGATGCGCCCACCCCGGGTGGCTTGTAAAAACACCTGCATACGCTCTTTCTGACCCAGCGGCCGTACCGAGATGACGTGGCGGTAGGCCTTGCGGCTACGCCCGTAGGTCACCACCTTTTGGTAATACACACGTATCGATTCCAGCTCTGCGTGCTGAACACCCATGTCCGGATTGTAGACCACGGCATCGCAGGACAGGCCGTCGACCACACGACGTACAAAGATCGTGTCCGACCCACGTGCCCGGCGTACGAATGGCCCGAAACGGTCCATGGTGGATTTTCGAACAGCCATGTTGTTGGTGTAGCCAAAATACATCAAGGGGTCAGTGGACTGGTACACCATTTCAGCCTTCTGGTTCTCGTATTCGGAAACCAGTCTCACCCAGCTGTTGTCTCTGGGCGGTATGCGGGGGCCAAGGCAGATGCAGGTTTCCTGGTCGTTGAATGCCCGCTCAATTGATCGTAACCAGCCTTGGACCGGATAACAGTCCGAATCGGTGAAGGCGAGAATTTCACCCTTTGCTTGCTCAATTCCGCAGATACGCGCTGCATAGGAACCGGGTGACGCTTCCGAACACACCCGAATCTCGGGATAACGGTTCAATATGGCCAGGCTATGATCGGTGGAGCCATTGTCAACAAAGATCAATTCGTAGTCCGAGCGTGGATAGTCCTGGTCCAGCAGGGCCTAGATCACCCGTTCCAGGTATTCACCGGTATTGAAAACCGGAACAATGACCGAGATCATGATGAGGTCACCCTGTTTGGTCTTGTTCGCATTCAGTTGCGTCCGTCGATACCGGTCGGCTCCGAGCGGGTTTCGGTTAATAACATGGCGCAGGTAATGGCATAAATTGCCGCAATCACCGGAGGCAGGGCCTGGTGTGTGGCTGCGCCCATGGTCAGGGCCATCAAGATGGCAATGACCGGCCCCGCTATGGACAGGAAAATGTAACCCCTGCTCTGGTATAGCCAGCCATAGCCCAGAAAGTGGGAGCAAAATAACACCACCATGGTAAACATGGTCCATTCGGGAACCGTGATATAAACCAGTATCATCACCGGCCAGTAAAAGGCCTGGACGGCGTTGAGTATGCCACCCAGACCGTTCAGTTCATGGTTCTTGTTGATCAGGCTGGCACCCAGCATACGGGTGAACAAAAGACCCAA
Organism: Lysobacterales bacterium; assembly: GCA_014238945.1. Taxonomy (GTDB): domain Bacteria; phylum Pseudomonadota; class Gammaproteobacteria; order Xanthomonadales; family SZUA-36; genus SZUA-36. The sequence continues at coordinate 22,581 of JABAAB010000060.1, read as the reverse complement.
AGGGAACACCGCACCGGTGGCAAAGAAACTGAACAGCAGCGCCGTCTTGAGTGGAAACAACTGCACCAGCAGGCTGACGGCAACCCAGTAGATGAGACCGGCCATGGGCATGCCCATACCCTTGCGGGTCAGGCGCGCGAGGTCGGTTCTTGCTTCGTTAATGGTCATTTCAGACATGCTTGTAATCCTGGGCACTGGTTAAACGAGGGCTATATTGCCAGAAGTGAAGAAGAAAAACGGGGACAATCCCTTTTCCTCGTCATCAATCATACTTTGCAAGTGCATCTTTCACTGAAAGTCTGGGTGCCAGCAAGCTGCCATCAATTTGATGTTCACCTCCTTCAGGGTCGATATTGTAGATATCAAAGTCGGTGTCCGATTGTGTGTTTAACCCGGTAATGATGACATCAAATGTATAGGCAGGCTTGTCCAGCGCGACCAGCCAGTGCACGTTGTCCCGGTCCGGAGATATGCTGGACAGGCTCCCCGGGCCCTGGGCCTCATCTATGGTCTTTCTGATCAGCAGGTGACCGGATGTTTTGTCCAGCAGGTCATATTGACGCACATGCATTTCGCCTTTGAGTAACAGGTGCGCTGAAATCATGTTGTGATGACCGTGCGGGATGATGGCCCTGCTCTGGTGGCCGAGCAAGATCAATGCGCTCCATGAGATCGAAGCGGCCATGTCGGACAAAAAATCGCGTCTGGTATTCACATGCTCGGTACCGATAAATTGACCCTTATCATAAACGCTCAGGGAGCATCAGGCGATGGTCAGCATGGGTCGGGTATTGAGCGGTTGTCGGGCCAGGGCAAAGGAGCTGCTTATGTTGCCTGTACTGCCGTTTTTGGCGGTGTCCTGGATATTCTAGATTCCGAATAGCCGGACCAGTTAGAGCTTAATTTACTCCCGGCCTTCGTTCAGAAACCAGGTAAACAGCAGCAGGAAAGCAGTGGCCAATACCGCGGATAGCCACGGCGGGCTCTGGCTGAATAATGAGTCTGTCAGTTCAGTCAGGGGCTGTGTCAGCATGGTTGCTCCCGCGATACCAAAGGCCGCCCCAATGGCCCCATTCATCCACAGTATCCAGCGTCTTGAACGATCGGGTTGATTGATTTTTTGCAGCACCTGGTCAGAAAAACCTCCGTCTTCCGGCTCCTGGTGATATTGAAGCAGTTCATCCAGCATGTCTTTTTTCCTCAAAAACTGTTTGATGCACGGGCGCGGCAACGCCATTGTCGTCGCCCTCCAATAATCGTTTCATTTTCCTGATGCCTCTGCCGATGTGTGTTTTGACCGTACCCAGTGGAAATCCGGTAATTTCGCTGATTTGTGCATGGGTCATACCCACGGAATATGACAGGGTCACAGCAACACGTTGATCTGTACTCAAAACCTGCATCAACCTTTGGGCAGTCAGTTCGGCCGCAACGGCGCTGCTTTGATCGACAACGATCTCGTTGAGCATAACCACCTCCGCACGACGGGCCCGTTTGCGTTGCCAACTCAGAAACTGACGCCAGGCAATACTGTGTAACCAGGCACCGAAACTGCCGCTGGCCTGGTATTGACCGATCTTGCGATAGGCCAGCAGGAAGCTGTCCTGTGCCATATCGTCCGCACTGTGCCAGTCAACGGCAGTCAGACGACGTAAAAACTGGCGTATGCGCGACTGGTGGTGTTCCACCCGTCATGTAAAAGCCTGCTTGTTGCCGGTATTGATGACCTGGGCCACCAATTCCTGGTCCGTACTCATAAGCGCCTATTCAGAATAACGATCGAGTTTCCATACTAGCAGGAAGCCAGCACCAACCATAACGGGGAACACGGAAACCATGCGCATGGCGGTTACCAGGTCCGATACGTCCGGGAACATACTGGCGATCATTCCGGCCACACCAAAAAACAGAATCACGATACCCCGACGCAGGTCACGAACCCGGGGTGCGAATGAGCCACCCAGTTTGACCAGCATGTCAGGTGTTAACCCGTTACCCGCCTTGATGGATTTCTGCACGGTTTCCAGCACCGCCTGGCGGGATTTGTGATTCCAGTAAAAAAAGGATATGGCAACAACTGATATGGAAATAAACAGTACTGCGGGTATTGAAGTCTCGCCCATGAGTATCTCCTATTGATAAAAATTAATTGCTTACCCTATAGAGTCCGGAAGTGACCCGTTTGGATTCACCCGGGTGAAATCTATTCAGCGTCCGGTACGGTCTGTCCAGATTCAACGACCAGAATACAGGCAGTGCCCACCTTGTGGATGGACACAAGCTGGACACCCGTGGGTCATTTCAGATCATGCAACCTCCCTGTTAAAGTCGTCGGATAAAAGCCTTTCCAGGAGCCCGCTCGCATCGGCTGCAACGAGATCATCACTGCCACCGACATGGTATCCGTCTATGAAAATCTGTGGTACCGATGTGCGTGCAGAGCGATTGATCATTTCCCTTTCGCGTACGGTATCGTCGGTCACATCAATTTCATCAAAGACCACGCCCCTGCTGGTCAGGAAATTTCTGGCGCGGACACTGTATGGGCACCAACTCTTGGTATAGATCTCCACATTTGCCATTGTTTTGCTCCATGTTTGTGAACTACTGATATATACAATAGGTGCACCGAGGTAGATTTACTATGGCTGAATCTATCAATTTCAGCTATTGATCGTCTAATATTGGTTGCTAATTGAATTTAATATAAATAACGTATCAACAGATGTGCTTTGGCCAGGGCAGATTGGAATTCGGTAGCTGTGGGTGTTATTCCAATGGGGGTATTGCTGGCGCAGGGGTACCCTGGTGAAATACCAATTGCCAGTCCCTGCCGCTGCGCCGCCAGATTGAACTGCGAATTGCACCCGGGTGCTTTTGCTCATGTTCCAGACTGGTCTGATAAGTGAGCAGGACCAGGTCTCTTGCGAGGACCCGGGTCTCAAAATTGTCGGCAATGAACTTGAGGTCACCACTTTCGGAGACCAGACCGGCAATGACTGTCTGCTTGTCATAGACCCTGCCTGACTTGCCGATCTCAGTGAAGTCATCCGCCAACAGCCGATCCAGCGCTTGCCGCGATGAGCGTGTCTCCGGTCGCAGCAAACGCGTTTCCAGTTCTATCAGCAGTTGGGCCTCACTGGTGGTGAGATTCATTGGATCTCAGGCGGCAGGCCAGAGCCAGCCAAATATTACGGCTGTCACCAGGGCATACACAAATCCGTCAATAACGAATCGGATGGTGGTAGACCACTGGCGTTTGTACCAGATTGAGGCCTGCAATATCGCCAGCGTATAACCGCCAAATGCGGTCGCACCTGCGAAGCGGAAGACTTCCAGGGTTTCAGCACCGGCACCCAGGGCGCGACCGGAAAGATAGGCGGCGAAAACACTGACCAGTAAAATGTAGAGGAACCATTGAAACAGGCTGGCGGCCATGGTGGGTGGGCCGCTCTTCCAGACCGTCATCATGGCCACCGGACCACGGGTCCATTTGGCGACGAATTCGGGATCTGCCATGGCCTTGGGGCTGCCACCACAGGGCATGATGTAGTCGCCGGGCGGGATATCAAATTCCCGCAGGGCATCCATTACCTCGTCCTCGGCCGGTAGCTTGATCCAGTCAGACTGGTGGTAGCCCAGTATCATGTGGATTATCGAACTGACGATAAAAACCCCCATTGCTGACGCCAGGATGGGCAGCCATAAAGTGGTAATAGAAACCATGAAAACCTCCCTCGAATAATCAGAACAACAACTTGTTTCTTTTAACTTTACTACAAACATTTGCCACTGACCTGTCTGGCCTCATTCAGCCGGGTCGCATAGGGAGCGGTCACCCTATGCGGTGGATTTCCTGTTCAATACGCTCAATACAAGGCAGGAAAATCTCGTCACCAGGTGCCTATTTTCTTTCGTCAGCCCCCCTGGCGGTATTTTCCAGACCAAGCAGTCTCATCACCCGCACCATCGTGTGGTGGTGAGAGGTCAGTTTGCCGCCGTAAATACTCAGCACATTGGGCAGTTTTGGATCCCGGTGCAGTATCGTCTCCCTGCTGCGGCCAAACGGGTTACCTTTACTGGCGGGTAGCACGCGTAAGCCGGCAAAACTGTCCAATACCTGTGCCCAATTCACCGGGTCCTGAAAATAATGATTCCGCGTTTCCAGAAGATACCGTATCTCTTTCTCAAGGGGCATGACATCACCCGGATCGCCCCGGTAATTTGTTTCCGTGGTACCGATCATCGTGTTGCCCTGCCAGGGCATAACAAATACGGCCCGCTGGTCACTGGGAGCTTCCAGGTAGTAAATGCCCCGCCGGAGTCTGCCAGGGATCACAATATGGGTGCCCTGAACCAGTTCGATATCCCGGGTCGAAACCCTTGGCGAAAATTTTCCAAGAACGGAGTTTACCCACGGTCCGCTGGCATTGACGATCTTCCCGGCTTTCACGGTACGATTTTCGCCTTTGAGTTCATAACTGACCTCGCAGCTTTCAGGTGTCCACCGTGCCCCCTTGAACACGGCACCATAATGTACGGCTGTGCCAGCCTGTTCTGCTGCCGCGATGATACGACTGGTCAGTTGCAGGTCGTCGGTCTGAGCATCCCAGTATCGAAAAACTTTTTTAAGACCTTTGGTCTTCAGACCATCCAGTTTGGGCCAGTCAGGACGTTTTATGTGCTTGAAATCCTTGCCACCGAGCAGGCGGTACAGATTAAGTCCAATGGCGATCATCCAGGTTTTGCGCCGGGTGTGGGTGTAAACGGGTATATGAAAGGGAACCAGTTTGACCAGGTCGGGTTGCTGCTTGAGCAAACGGCGTCGTTCGCTGAGACATTCACGCACCAACCGGATCTGACCGCTTTCGAGATAACGCAGACCCCCGTGGATCAGCTTCGATGACTTGCTCGAAGTGCCCTGAGCCGGACCATCGTATTGCTCCAGTACCAGTACCCGGTATCCGCGCTCAGCAGCGGCCCGGGCAACGGTGACGCCGTGGATACCGGCACCGATAACCAGCAGGTCATAATCCATGGTCAACGGCCCCCGCTTTTAGTCCCGGATCCCTGAGCATGGGGCCGATGGCAGCGGTCTCGACCAGGTCGATACCATCTGCTGCCCTGGCAAGTGCGTGGTCCGGATCGGTGATGTCATACAGCATCCATTGCCAGGAACCTGGCCAGGGTGTTGTTGCGGGGCGGATTTTCAGTTCATTGCAGATCAGGTAGTCCGGTTTCAGTTCATCGGCCCGGGTATGGGTTGTATCGTCATACCGGGTCAAAACCCACCCTGTTTGAATCCGGTGATAACGGGCCTTGCACCATTGGAGGGAATCATCGTTGAACGAGATCAATACACTCAGTGGCTGGTAACTGGCAAGAACCGGTGCAAGTTTTTTCATCACCACATCCAGTCCCCAGCGGTCGATGCTTTCCTGCTTGAGTTCAACCATGATCCGAACACCAGGAAAAGCCCGAAGTTTTTCCAATACCTCGACCAGGGGTGAAACCGGTGTGGGATCAAAGCGATCGCCAAAGCGTCCGGGTTCGTGGACACTGATCCCGATTTCGTCGCTGTCTAAATCAAAAACCGAACAATCGATCCCCGAGGTTCGTTTGAAGCCGTCGTCATGTAACAACACAAATTCACCATCACGGCACATCTGAACATCAATTTCCAGCCAGGGTGCACCGGCCTTCAGCGCAGCCTCAAGACCCCGCCAGGTGTTTTCAGGAAAGCGCTGTAGATAACCCCGGTGGGCGACCAGTTGTGGAATGCGTATTTTATTCATGGTGATAAACCCATGATCACCATGATACGCGTGAACGAAATACTTTCAAAAAGGCCTTATAGCCACAAAGAATCCAGCATCCACCAAGATTCCGCGCCCTGGCTGAGGTAGTGCACCCCCCTCTCACAGGACTGTATGAAACGGGAAGTTTCATAACAAGCCCCCAGGGAAGGGTCCACGGCGGGTCCTGGGAGAGGGGGGTGCATTACATTAGCGGCCCCGCTAGCACGATTCGAATCTCAACGATCCCGGGTTTCAGATACCTCTTCGACAGCCCTGATCAGGGAGTAATAGCCAGCGACAGGAAAGGCAAGAAAAAGCGTGCTTGTGCGCTGTCGACCGGCCCCAGGGACCCTTCCTGTCCAGCCCGTTCATTCCAGGCCTGGCGGCTGATACGTTGCAAGGGGTCAAGATCTCGCCGGCTTAGCCAGCGGTTGAGTCCGGGCAGTTCCTCATCCAGAAGGGCCTGTGTCGTTGCCATGGCGACATCCAGTTCTTTCTGCAAGACCACTTGCTGTTCCATCTGTGTTGTGGTCGGGCGGCCGTCATAGGAACTCACGGCACCGTACAGCCTACCCAGACAGTCTCCTTGCTTGCAGGGTCAATACGAACTGCGCCGATGGACTGTGGGTGGTCATCAAAAACCGGTTTGAATCGTGTCCCGCCATCGGTGGACTTCCACACCCCTCCGGAGGCTGCCCCGACATAGATCGTCAGGACATCACCTGTCGCGGCATCGATAGAGGCTATCCGGCCACTCATGACCTCCGGTCCGATATCGCGGGCACGTAACCCACCAAAGGTGTAGGAGTCGATGCTGGCGGCCAGTACGGATTCTGTGGCAAACACAAACATCAGGGCCAACGTCAATAGTGAGGTGTTTCGAGGCATGGGTCTCTCCGATGAACCAGGTTCGTTGATCGAGTTTTCCGGATTGCTCAGCAATCGCTGGCAGGCATCATGAAGCGCTCGTCGGGAATATTCACGTCGAGTTCTATGCTGTCATAGTTCATCATTTGTGCGCCATGGCCGAGTTGTACCGCCTAGCTGTGTGCAAACATGATCCCGTTCACTTTCTTGTAGTCACCAATATTGGTCACGGTTTCCATCTCCTCACCTTCAACGGTGATTTTTGAGAGCTTGCGGATCGGCAGAAAGTATTCGGTGTCCAGGAAAAGCCGGTGTCCACCGCCGGTTCTGGTAACACGGGAACCAGGTCGGTGAGCGCCAATGAAATGGGGTAACCTCCCTGCACAATCCAGCCAAGGTCGACGACCGGGCCCCTGTCTACGTCAGATTGACGTAATGCAAGACCATCGTCTGTTACCTCCAGCTTGAATGATTTTCCCTTATGGTGGCTGGTGGGCAATCGCTGGGTCATGTCGTGGGCGGTGTAGGTACCGGATGCCTGATTCAGCGTGACCAAGACGGTTTCGCTGGCTGATTCCAGCTCGAAGCCGAGGGAGAATGTGCGTCCTGCTGCAGTATTGCCGTTTTTACCAGCACGGATATCGTGTTTCACTTCCATGCTGAGCACACCGGCAGGATCGCTGTAACGCAGGTGAATATTTTCTGATGCCAGGGTAAATGCAGGCAGCAGGGCCAGGGTGAGGTAGATCGTTTTGATTTTCATGCCCACAGCCTAACGGGCACATATCTTGTGGATTTGTCGTTTTTATCACGGAATGTAACAGGACAGGCCCGGTACGGGACTTGCAGTTACAAATACCGGGGCAACCACGCAACCACCACGTAGGCGGCCGCCACGCGAAATACATTACGTCTTTGCAATTCCCTGAAAATGTGCATTACATGGTTTTTGGCTGATGCTGGACGGGACAATCCTACGCTCATCGGGAGATTCAGACCAGAATCAGATGGGATTATGGCGAACCTCAACATCGGATTAACTTTATACGATGTCTGATTTCAGTCATCAGGGAACAGATCGCCAGGATTTCCCATTTCCGGCGGAAGATCATCCACCATACTTAAGCAGACAAACTTAAGGTAGATGGCAAAGGATTCTGGTTCTCCTTATACTCGCATTTCCTGATAACGGAATGGCGTGAGAATGGTTAAAGCCACGCAGCCATCCGGCGGGTGAGAGGTTCTCAACTTTGATCATAATGAACGGACAACTGTTGCCAGGCAGGGTCACTGGAAGTTGCGTATGAGTTTCTTCGCAGAACTCAAACGCCGCAACGTATTCCGTGTATGCATCGCCTACCTGATTACCGCCTGGTTGCTGATGCAGGTAGCGGATATCCTGCTTGAAACCTTCAAGGCACCCGAGTGGGCTATGCAGTTCATCGTGGTCCTGCTGGTAATCGGGTTTTTCCTGACGCTGTTTTTTTCCTGGGCCTTTGAACTAACCTCCGAAGGGATCAAACTCGAGAAAGGCGTGGACCGGACACATTCGATAACCACCCAAACCGGTCGCAAACTTAACCAGGCCATTCTGTTGCTGATGGCCCTGGCGATCGTCTACCTGTTGTTTGACAAGTTTTCAGCCCCCGATCCGATGGTCAGCCCACCGGGGACCATCGCAGAAACAGCTGAGCAGCCCACCACAACGCCGGTCGCAGAGTCCGAACCGGAAATATCCCGTCAATCCATAGCCGTTTTACCTTTTGAAAATCGCAGCAACCGCGAGGAAGATCAGTTCTTTACCGACGGCATCCACGATGAGCTGCTCACCACCATTGCCAAGATCGGTTCGATGAAGGTGATTTCCCGTACTTCGATGATGGAGTACAGGGGCACCACCCGCAAGATACCGGAGATTGCTGACGAACTGGGTGTGGCCCATATTCTTGCAGGCGGTATCCAGCGCTCGGGTGGCCAGGTGCGTATCAATGTGCAGTTGATCGATGCACGCACCGACGAACACCTGTGGGCGGAGATCTATGACCGTGAACTCACAGTGGACAATCTGTTTAGCATCCAGAGTGAAATCTCAAATGCCATTGCAGAAGCACTGCAGACAACCCTGTCCCCCACGGAACAGCGGCGTATCGATGTGACCCCAACCGATAACCTGCAGGCCTACAATTACTATCTTGAAGCCCGTCAACTGGTAACAACCCGCAACTCGGCCAAGCTGGAACAGGCCAGGGAATTGTTCACCCGGGCAGTGGAGCTTGACCCGGAATTTGCCCTGGCCTGGGTGGGTGTGTCCGACAGCAACATGCTGGTGTCCTGGTACGGAACGCTGGACCAGGGTGAAGCAGCTGTCGTCATGGAGGATGCGGTCAACCATGCCCTGGCCATTGATGGTGACCTGGGTCAGGCATACGCATCCCTCGGCTCCCTGCACCTGCGTCGGGAAGAGTACACCGAGGCGGAGCAGGCTTATCAGCGCGCCATTGAATTGAACCCCAATTATGCAAGGGCGTACCACTGGTATGCGGATTTGCTGCTTCAGTATCCTTTACGAATCCAGGAGCGACTGCAACTCGCGCGCAAGGCCGCCGAGCTGGACCCGCGTTCATCGGTGATTGCCCTGGTGCTGGGTCATGCCTATCTCAACACGGGTCTTCATTCCATGGCAAAGCGCCAGTATGAAAAAATAATTGAACTGAGCCCGGAGTTTCCCAGCGCCTGGGGCTCTCTCGCCGATTATCACTTATTGATTGATACTCAGCTGGACCAGTCTTATCAATATGCGATGAAGTATCAACAAATGGACCCGGGAAATCTGAGGCCGTTGTATGACCTGGTGCAGGTTTTTCTCGAATTGGATGATCATCAATCAGCACTGCGTATACGTGATCGCATGGTTGAGCTTGACCCGGATCACCTTTGGGTAAGAGTCGTAGATGTGGAACTGAATTTGGCACGGGCCAATTCCGCGGGTACACGCGAGGCGATCCAGTGGGTTTTGTCGATGAGGGAGGCACCTTCGCTTGTCACCCAGTACATGGCCGACATCGCCATGAACGTGGGGGATTACGAACTGGCCCGAAAACTGTACCGGGAAACTGCCTCGGACTGGTTCGATCCTGGTGGATGGCAGAGCCTGCTGGAACAGGATGCAATGCAGGGTTGCACGGTTGCCTGGACGATGATGAATACGGGGGATCAGGAGATGGGTTCACGGTTGCTGCAACAGGCCATCCGGTTTTTTGAGGAAATACTGCCGAGTGTTCGGAAGCACGTGGACATATTCAACCTGCCGTTTTGTTACCTGGCTGCCGGAGAGACCGATAAGGCCCTCAAGGTTTTCGAAACCCAGCTACAACACAATCACCTGTCCGGATGGTGGTGGGCTCAACAGATGGATCTGTTCGACCAGGTACGCTTTGAGCCGCGCTTCCTGGCCGTCGCCGAAGAGCGTATCCAGCGATTGAACAGACAGACCCGGGCATTGCGGGAAATCCAGGCGAACAGCAGTCTATGAGACTGATAGCAGAACTGAAGCGGCGTAATGTCCTGCGAGTGGCCGTGGCTTACCTGGTGGGCTCGTGGCTGCTGATCCAGGTTTCAGACATCCTGTTTGCTGCCTTTGTCTTTCCCGCATGGACCATGCGGGCACTGATCATCGCGCTGGCGATCGGTCTGCCCGTGACCCTGCTGGTCTCCTGGGTATTTGAACTGACACCGGACGGTTTCAAACGGGAGTCTGAGATTGACCGTCGCGAGTCCGTCACACTCAAGACCGGCAAGAAACTAAATAATGCCATCGTGGTGCTGTTGGCGCTGGCCGTCGTGTACCTGTTGCTGGACAAGTTCTACCTGCAATCCTTGGAATCGGTTGACACAACCGCCACCGCCGAACACCTGGAAGACAAGGCGGGGCAGGTGAATGCGCAACAGCCGAAACCTGTGGATCCTGCATCCATTGCAGTCCTGCCGTTCGACAACCGTAGTCGCCTCGCCGAAGACGAGTTTTTCGTCGAGGGTATCCACGACGACCTGCTCACCAACCTGGCACAGATAGGATCACTGAAAGTGATCTCCAGGACCTCGGTGGGAAAGTTCAGGGAAACACAGAAAACAATACCTGAAATTGCTGCCGAACTGGGGGTGGCCACGGTCATGGAGGGGGCAGTGCAGCGCAGCGCTCGGGCAACACCGTGCGTATCAATGTCCAGTTGATAGATGCCGGAACCGATGAACACCTGCGGGCCGAGATTTTTGACCGTGAACTGAGCGCGGAAAACCTGTTTTCCATCCAGTCCGAAATTTCGGAAAGTATTGCCCTGGCACTCAAGGCCACCCTGTCACCCGAAGAGCAAAACCGGATAAGCACCCGGCCGACCGATAACCTGGCCGCCTACGACGCCTACCTGGCGGGACGGCAATTGATCACCCGTCGACAGGCGGACGAGCTCAACCAGGCACGTGGTCATTTCCAGCGCGCCGTTGAACTGGACCCGGAATTTGCCCGGGCATGGAGTGGTCTGGCGTTGTCGGCCCTGCTGGGTGAAGCCTTTGAACACGCCCTGAAGTCAACGGAGCTGGATCCATTGTCCAGCATTGACCACTGGAACTGGCCGACCTGTACCAGAAATTGGGGCGATTTGATGAAGCGCAGCAACACATAGAACGGGTGATCCAGCGCGACCCGGAATTCTCAGCTGCTTTTCAGTATATGGCGCTATTGAAGGAGGAGACTGGTGATTATGACGAGATGTTGTACTGGATACACCGCAGCCAGGAAATTGACCCGGGAAATCCGCGTCTGCTGATCAATGAGACCAGCGCATTGACGGCGCTCGATGACATGGAACGGTTTGAATCGGTCCGTAAGAAGCTCGAAAAGATTAATCCGCAACACCTGTTCCTCGCTGTTCTTGACATGATAGGTGCAATGTACGCGGGAAATGCTGCGTCCGCCCTTGAGTCTTTAAACTGGCTTTCACAAAGACTGGCAGGTAACCCCATGGTGCTGAACAGCCTGGGCGGAATTCATGTAATGGATGGAAACCTGTCTGGTGCACGCTCCGCCTACGAGAAGTTGGAGCCACAACTTTGGGATCGTGAAACCTGGGGACAGGCCTACAAAAAATCCATATCACTGTCCTGCACAGTAGCCTGGATCATGATGGGTACCGGTGATGAAACCCCGGGCAGGGAATTGCTTGCTACTGTGCTCGCCTATTATGAAACCGAGTTACCCAATTATCTTGATTACCCCGAACGCTACGACGCCACCGTGTGCTACCTGTTGGCTGGCGACACGGACAAGGCGCTGAGTCTGGTTGAACTTCAGGTGGAAAATGGTTTTTATTATTCCTGGTGGCAAAGGGTGCGACACCCGATGCTGCAGCAGCTGAGATCTGAACCCCGTTTCGTGAAAGTGGAGCAGCAACTGGATGAAATGCAGGCGCAGCAACGTGAAAACGTCCGGCGAATGGAAGCGGAAGGCAAACTGTAGATCCGCTGGCAGGACACCCGGGTTGGAATAGGGGGTTTCAATGCCTTTGGCTTTATCCCGGCTTTTTTAAGTGCCCGCTCTGGCGAGGCAACCTGACTGGGTGGCTTCGGCTATACTCCATAAACAGGATCCGTTTTACAGCCTACTGCCCGGGCTGATCAAGAAAAAGGCTCCTGGAAGCCCGGAATCCAGTGACTGCATGTAGCACGGTATGGATCTTCCCGTCACCTGATTTTTTTGTTGAGACAATGTGGTATGTGATGAAAAAATTTAAATACATTTTCAAAAACGTGGTTTTTCCAATGTTTGCATTGTTCGCGAGCACAGTGGCTGTTGCGGAGTGCACGGTACCGGCCTGGGACACAGCGACATCTTATGCTCGTGGTGACAGCGTCAGTTATGCCAATCATGAATGGCGTGCCAAGCGATCCACCGAGGGGGTGGTGCCCGGCACCCACAAACCCACCTGGGCAGACCGGGGCGAGTGTTCAGGGCCGGTGGATCCCCCACCGCCCCCACCTTCAGAGATGACCCCGATCCAGATTTTTGGTGTCTGGCACGCCGGTAACCACTACGCGGACTGGACCCTGGAACGCGATATGGTCGAGTTTGACCAGGCCAATCACTGGTTGATCGATCGAGGTGATGGAAATCCGTCGGTCAATCTCGTGATCCTGAGCTTTTTGCAGCCACTGGATGTACTGAACCTGACCAATGATGCGACCACCGTCAATGGTGTACCAATCGGGATGACGCAGGACATAGTGGATTATTTTGGCAACGAGGGTATCCGGGTCATGATGTCCATCGGTGGTGTGACCTATGTGGATTTCTGGAATGAGGCGCTGGCTAGCGATCCGGTCCAGTTGGGTCTCAACGCGGCAACCATTGCCAGTGAATTTGGTGTCGGTATGGAAATCGATTACGAACAGAGTACCGACCCGGACCTGGTGGGTTTGCAGATGTTTGTCGATGCCTACCGTTCCGTACATCCCTATGATGCCAGCGGTGAAAATCCGGCGGCACGTCTCACCATCGACCTCGCTGCCGGTGGCCGGTACCTGCAGGATCTGAATCGCTATGCCACCATCAACTGGCTGGACAACGATAATCCCGTGCTCGATTATGCCAATGCCATGGTTCATCGCTCATCGGGAACACCGTCACATTGGCAGGAACATGTGGAGGGCAAACCAACCTATAACCCGGTCATCCCACCCAAGGCACCCAACAGGTTTACGGGCGGTCTCTATTTGAAGGGCAATATGGCCAACTGCACGGATTTTTATGCCTCCGAGCAATGGGAACACGCGGAATACATCCAGAGCGTGATGCCCTCGGGTGAGGGTGTGACACCGGGTATGTTGGGATACATGTTCTGGGCGGCGGAGACACCATCTGCCCGAAAAAATTACAAGCCCACGGTGCCCCCGAATACCTGCGAGGACGGAATGGGTGTAGCGTCAACGGTATTTGACATCGCAATACCCATGGAACCACTGCGTCAGGAGTGAAACACCTCACGACCCATCGCTCATGATGGTGGGGACTGTTAAAGCTATGTGACCATGGGGCAGGGATTGTTTTGTACCCAGAGCAATTTGGTGCTCGGTAGACTTTGATTTATTTGGGGAGGTCATGATTCGGAGTGCCGGAAAGATGGCCAGAAAAAAATTTTAATAGTGGAGGATGACGGGGACGTTTCCCGGTTCATCGCACTGCATCTGCTTGCCAACGACCATAATCCTCTGCTCGCCATGGATGGTGTTGCGGCTATAAAAGAAACAAATCAGAACCAACCGGATCTGATCCTGCTGGATCTCGGTCTGCCACGCATCGATGGTTTTGTCGTGCTGGAGTGCCTGGACCCATTTGTGGCCCTGGCGCCGATTATCGTGGTCAGCGGGGCAGACCCTGAGAAAAATGAAGCAAAGGCCCTCAGGGCGGGTGCCACCGCTACCTGCAAAAACCCGTGGACATGGAGAACCTGCTTTCGGTAATAGGAGAGTCACTCAAAAGCTGACGGGTATTGGATTTTTACGACGTGATTAGATTTTAACGACAGCTTAAGTTCATAATGGTCCCCAACGGGAGTCTGGTCGTGAAATTAATACATTGGGTTCTGGTTTTTTCTGTATTCCTCAGCAGTGCTGTGTCCGCGGAGGTGATCGACCGCAGTGAGTCCGGTTTTACCCTGCAAACCCAACGGGAATTTGACGCAACACCAAAAGAGGTCTACGACACCCTGACCTTGGAAGTACACCGCTGGTGGAACCTGGATCACACTTATGCCGGCAAGGACGGCATGATGACCATGGATACCACTCCCGGGGGCTGTTTTTGTGAGTCCCTGCCCGGCGGAGGCTGGGTTGAACATATGCGCATAGTGTATGTTGAACCCAATAAATTATTGCGTATGAGTGGTGGGTTGGGGCCGCTGCAGTCCCTGGGTGTTGCCGGGGCCATGAGTTTTACCTTAAGCGAAGAGGAAGGTAAAACTGTGCTGGTATTTCGCTACCAGGTCGGTGGATATTTCGCGGCAGGTACCGGCCAATGGCCGGCGGCGGTCGACGGGGTCTGGGATGTTCAGCTTGATGGCCTCAAACGATTGCTTGATGACGGTGTGGACAATGGGCGCGGTCTGCCCTGATCGATCCCGTTCCGGGGATCAAGGCTACGATAACGAGCGGGATCAGAAGGTCGCCTCTTTTCGAAGCAGCTGCATCGCCAGGGTCAATTCACCCACCAGGCAGGGATCGGGGTGATCACTGCGCATGACCTCCTTGAGTTGGCCCCGGAATATCAGTTACAGGGCCAAAGTCAGGGTGAATGTGATAAGCAAAAACCTGGATTTCATCGGAATACTCCTTATGCAGCCGGCCTAACTTAAGGCAACCGCCACAATCAATCAAAAACCAACAACCGATCTTATGGTGACGAATCTCCTTCGAAACCGTCCTCATAGACATCATCATCAACTGCATCGGCGCGCACATAGATCACACCGTCCATATTGGATTCGTGAGCGGTGCAAAAATAAGGATAATCACCCACCAGGGAGAATGTCACCGTTGTGGTCGAACCATCAGGATTGCTTAAAGTGATGGGGCTCGTGGGGTCCGCGGTAGCCACCACCCCACCCACGAGGGGATGTGCGGTGAAATTTCCGGTCCATGTTACTTCCGTATGCAAGCTGACGATCACACACTGGTTATGACCATTACTCCACGATTCGAGAGACACTTCAGCTTCTCCACGCAGATCCGTGGCTGTCTCAAATGTGCAACCATGTACCCCGGCCTGAACCGGAGCATGCACAAAAAACAGTAAACAGGCCAACGCCAGGCAGGGAAAATGGAAATGGGACGATTTAGTGTACTGCATGTCAATACCTCCTTGACGGCTTTACCCTGAATACGGGGACACAGGTTTCCAACAACCCTGGGATTTTTGTTTGCTGAACCATCCACTTTAGCAACATTCTGATCAGACTTCTAAGGACGAAGAATTTCGAATTGAAAGTGACAGCAGGGTCGGAACAGTGAATGACGGGTAAAATACTTGAAATGCAGCGACCAACCAGACTGCTCAATTAACTGGAAACCGTTATACTGTCCTTCTGAATTTTGGGAGACAATTGATGAATAAATTCAAAGTGTACGCCTGCCTGGTTCTGATTTTTTCCTGTAATATCAATGTCATGGCTTCCGGTGTGGGACTGGTCACTGAAGACAGCGATTCGCTCAATGGTACCGAGAAACAAAAAGCCTATTCGCCCTATGCGGGACGCAATTTTCCGGATCGTCCGCTTTGGGGTGACACCCATCTGCACACTGCCAATTCATTTGATGCCGGGGCCTTTGGTGTCACCTTGATGCCCGATGACTCCTACCGGTTTGCCAAGGGTGAGGAAGTTATTTCATCCACGGGTCAACCGGCCAGACTGTCCCGCCCACTGGATTTCCTGGTGGTCTCGGATCACTCGGATAATATGGGCTTGTTCCCAAAATTACAGGAGGGTGCACCGTTTGTCATGGCCAGTGAACAGGGTCGGAAGTGGCACGACATGATCAATGCGGGTGGTCAGGTAGCAGTGCAGGCTGCAGCGGAACTGATCGTCGCCTTTTCCCAGGACAAGTTTCCCGAAGAACTCAAGTCCCTGCCCGGGACTTCCATTTATAAAAACACCTGGGATAACCTGGTTAAAGCCGCTGAAGATGCCAACGACCCGGGTAATTTCACCGCTTTTATCGGTTATGAATGGACCTCGCTGGTCAAAGGCAACAACCTGCATCGGGTGGTGATATACCGGGATGATGCTAATCGAGCCAGCCTGGTGGAACCATTCACCATGACGCCACCACTGGGTAGTCCTAACCCGGTCGATCTGTGGAAGTGGATGACGGATTATGAAGCGAAGACCGCTGGCCAGGTACTGGCCATTGCACACAACGGCAATATGAGTAATGGCATCATGTTCCCGGAAAACCGGGCCTTCGGCAAGAAACTGACCAGCGAATATGTTGAATCCCGTATGCGTTGGGAGCCCCTCTATGAAGCAACTCAGATAAAAGGGGACGGTGAAGCACATCCGTATCTTTCACCCGATGACGAGTTCGCCGATTACGAGACCTGGGAGGTGGGTAACCTCGACCTTTCCGTGTTAAAAACCGATGACATGCTTGAAGGTGAGTACGCACGCAGCGGTCTCAAGCTGGGTTTGAAACTTGAACAGGAACTCGGTACCAATCCATACAAGTTTGGCATGATTGGCTCCACCGACAGTCACACCGCGCTGGCCACAGCAGGAGAAGATAATTTCTTTGGCAAGCACTCGGGTGGTGAGCCTTCTGCGGCACGTTATCTTCACCCGATGGCAAAAGTCGGTGATTACGAATATCCCGGTTACTCCATGGTTTCTTCCGGATGGGCCGCGGTGTGGGCTGAGGAAAATACCCGCGAATCCATTTTTGCAGCCATGCAACGCAAGGAGACTTATGCGACCACGGGCAGTCGGATGACGGTACGGTTTTTTGGTGGCTGGGACTTCACTGCAGGAGATGCCCAATCACGCTTGCCCGCAAATGTTGGTTACGCCAAGGGTGTACCGATGGGGGGTGACCTGTCCTCACGACCGGATGACTCGGCCAGCCCCGGTTTCCTGGTCGGTGCATTGAAAGATCCGCTCAATGGTAACCTGGATCGCATCCAGATTATCAAGGGCTGGCTGGACCGGGACGGCAACCTGCAGGAAAAAGTTTATGACGTGGCCTGGTCAGGCGACCGGGTGGCTGATCCCGACAGTGGAAAAGTACCCAGTGTGGGTAACACCGTTGATGTTGAAAATGCAACCTGGACCAACTCCATTGGCACGACAGAATTGATCACGGTCTGGCAGGATCCTGATTTCGACGCGGCTGAAAGCGCGTTTTATTACGCACGTGTTATTGAGATTCCGACGCCACGCTGGACTGCATATGATGCCCTGCGATTCAATGTAGACATACCTGACAATGTAAAAATGACCACAACAGAGCGGGCGTACACCTCTCCGATTTGGTACACACCTTAGTTGCACTGCAACATTCCACACCCCGGTTTCCAGCTAAAGGAAATCGGTGTGTCTTCGTTTTGACATAAACATGATGAACATACTGAAAGATCCCCTGACCCACTTCCTGTTGATTGGGCTGGCGTTGTTCCTGGTTTTTGACTGGATGAACCCGGATGAGGCAAACGACCCTGCCCTGGTTGTTGTTACCCAGTGGGATCTCGACCTGCTGACGGCACAATCAACCAAAACCTGGGGCAGACCACCGACCCGGGAAGAAAAACAGCTGTTGCTTAATGCTTTTACGGATGAGCAAATGCTCTATCGCGAAGCGATTGCACTGGGTCTGGACCAGCAGGATCAGATTGTTCGCCGCCGCCTGGCCCAGAAGATGGAATTCCTGTTCAGTGACCTGGTGCCCGTTCCTGAGCCGACCGAGGCAGATCTCGAGAGTTACCACCGCGACAACGCACAACGCTTTGAAGTCGCGCCTAAAATCTCCTTCCAGCAAATATTCCTGATGGCCGAAGACCGTGAGGCTGCGCGGCAGAAGTCCGAGGTGATGGCTGCGGAACTCAATTCGGATGCCAGCATTGATGCCACAACGCTCGGTGACCGGGCCTGGTTGCCCATGACACACCGTGATGCAACACGCACCGAGGTGGCCAACAGCTTTGGCTCTGACTTTGCCCAGCAGATTTTCGATATCGAATCACATCAATGGGTCGGTGCGATTGAATCGGCATTGGGACTGCACGTGGTATTGATCGAGTCAACCAGACCCGCGGAATTGCCGTCACTGGACACCATTCGCGACAGGGTCACAGACGAATGGCGGCGCGAGAAACAGCGGCAACTACGTGAGGCCTTCATGGAAAGTCTGCGCCAGAAGTACCAGGTGGACGTTTCCGGCTTGAGTTTTGACTCGTCATGAATCGATTTTTCAGTGCGTTGATCATACTGTTTTCCCTGGCGGGTCCGCTGGTGGCGGACGAGATCAGACCGGGATATCTCGAGATCACCGAGGAGTCGGATCAGCTGTTTGCCGTCCTCTGGAAGGTTCCTCAGGACCAGTATGACCGGACCATAAGACTGCATCTTCCCGCCAGCTGTGTCGAGCGCTCAAAGCCAACTCTCAGACCGGTTGCGGGTGCCACCATCCAGAGATGGTACAGCTATTGCGAGGGTGGCCTGAAGGGCAAAACGATTTCAGCAACCGGTCTGAATGTGACCAATACAGATATCCTGGTGCAGTTACAGTGGTTAGATGAATCCACCAGCACCACCCGGCTGATACCGGCCAGTCCCAGTCACGTGATTCCGCAGGCTGCCACCCGTCTCAAGGTCGCCGGCACCTATTTCCTGTTTGGTATCGAGCATATCCTGGAAGGGCTGGATCACCTGTTTTTCGTACTGGCCCTGCTCATTATCGTGCGCAGTATTCGCCTGTTGGTATTGACCATTACCGCTTTTACCCTGGCGCACAGTGTTACGCTTGCGTTGGCGACCCTTGATATTTTATCGGTACCGCAGCAACCCGTTGAAGCGGTGATCGCCCTCAGTATTGTGTTCCTGGCCTGTGAGATTCAAACCAGCAGCACGGCAAAACCCCGCACGGCAAAACTCCACATGGTGGAGACCCGACCCTGGCTGGTCGCAGCGAGCTTCGGTTTGCTGCATGGACTGGGCTTCGCCAACGCCCTGCAGGCGGTGGGATTGCCCGATAATGCCATTCCGACCGCGCTGGTTTTCTTTAACCTCGGCGTGGAAGCGGGTCAGTTGGTATTTATTGGTTTTATCTTGTTGATGACCTACCTGGTAAAACGGTTGCTGTCGCAGCAGTATCTTGAATGGGGGAAAACCACCCTGGTCTACGGCATTGGAGGTATTGCCAGTTTCTGGATATTTGAACGGATCAGTGCTTTTTGAAATTTGACCGGGTGGATGTTGACCTGACAGGCAGACCACGGGTCATGATTTGGCAACACACAGGTACAGGCTGCGGTCACCGTTGTTGACGTCCTTCCTGCTACGGATTTCAAAATGCCGCTCAAGATTGGCCTGTAGACTCTCACGAGAATAGTCGTCGTACTTGTCCTCCTTGTTGAGCAACAGGGTTTTCACCTTTTCGTCTTTGCGCGAGACATACTCGATCACCAGTTTGCCAGTCAGTCCTGCCAGCCAGTCAATGAACTCGGCCAGTGGGATATTGGCCGTGATCACCACGTGATGGATCAGCGCCAGGCACAACACCAGGTCCGGCGGGCTACGGGTGGGCAGGTCAGACCGTTCGCGGTTACGCCAGCCCCAGCCTGGAGAAGGATCGGCTACATTCTGGATCAGCGCGAGTACGTTTTCCGGTGTATCGGCGTCAAGAACCAATCGTTCCACGGCGAGATGGTCCGTGTCCATGGCCACCACCTGGCTGCACAATCTGGCTGAAATACGTGAGAACTGCCCCGTATTGCAGCCTATGTCCCACACGGTATGGGGTTTTTCGGTCTCCAGGGCCGTTTGTACAAATTGCTCCTTGAGGAGGTGATCATCTGCCGAATAATTGTGGCATTGATCATAATCGCCCCACTCGGAAGCACCTGCCTGCCACTCCAGATGGGCGATAAGTTTGCGCAGTTTACGTACATTGGCGAGTATCAGTTCACGGTTAAACCCCGCTGATTTGAGATTGGAACGTACATTTTCAGAAGAGCTTCCGTAACGATTGGTCAGTTTGGATTGCAGCCAGACATGGCTCATTACACCCTTGCGAAAACGGTCGCGGAAACCAAACAACGAGGCGGCTGTGCGGACATCAATGCCATTGATTGCGGAACGCATAAAAGGCTGGAAATCACAGTTCTTATAACTCTGCAACAACAGCGGAAACAGGAACATTTCACAGAACTGCCGGTAGCCCACCCACGGCTCACCCTGCTGCAAACGTTGGAAAGACGGGATATCGATAAAAACCGGCATACGCGCAACAAACTGGATGTTGTAGGGGGTTGCATCTTTTAGGGTGTAGCCGTTACTGACCGCCTTTTCCACCAGTTCCAGTTGCAACCCCGCGGCGGCCTTGAGCATGCTGAAGGTCCATTCATAGGGGTAACTGATGACCGCTACCGGGTCATGCTCGATGAATCCGGACCACTGTGATTTCACTTCTTCCGGTAAGGCGGCTTCTTCGCTTGAAATCTCCCGGGTTGCTACTATTTTTCCGGAACTGACCAGTTTGGTGAAGAAGGATTCTTGCTGTAGGTGGCGAAATTCTTCCAGTGCTGATGCGCTCAGGCCCCTGATTACGCGCCCATGGATGTGATATACCCGTCCGTCGCGGTCGCGGAATGAACCGGGGTTGACCTCGGCGTTTGAACTACTCATGGCAGGTTCAGGAAGGCCCGTCTTCGGAATCCCCGTCATTTGCCATGCCCTCGTCTTCGGAATCCCCGGCTTTTGCCATACCCAGTACGGTCATGATCTTGTGCCAGTAGAGTTTTGCGGCCACCAATATCGCCGCTACTCCACCGAGAATAACCTGTAACAACATGCTGCCGGTACCCGGATCAAGATAGGCAACGGCATTGGAAGCAGTCAACAGCAGTATGATGGCAATTAAATTTCTCATGGTTCAATCTCTTCAATCAGCAGGGCCAGGCGGGTAAATTCTAGAACATTTGCGCCAAGCTCACCATGTTTTAACCCTCGGGAACAGGAATGAGCAACCCGGTGGCTCCGGATCTACAATCATGAGCGCCCTAACATGGGTCTGGGTGGTATCACTCAGATTCAAAAACTGGCCATGGTGGCCTGATCTCTACTTTTGAAATCGGTTATAGTTGGGGAATTACCACTCATGTTCACTGCAATGGTGCTGACACTGGCCATCGGGGCACGCTTCAGGGCGACGCAAAATGCTTTCAGAGAGACAACAACAGATGGTGGACTTGCTCGAAAAGCACGTTGCTGCAGAGCTCGAAGGCGATTTGGATACCACCATGGCCACGATGTGTGATGACCCTTATTTGCATACCGTACCCACCATGATCGGCGGCAATGGTCAGCTGGGTGTGCGTGACTTTTACCGGGATCACCTGGTGGGAAAGTTCTTTCCACCGGATGTGAAGATGGATCCCGTGTCACGAACCGTGGGAGAGGATCAGATCGTGGATGAACTGGTCATCAGTTTCACCCACACCACGGTGATTGACTGGATGCTGCCGGGTATTGCACCCACCGGGAAACCGGTTGCGGTGGCATTTGCAGTCATTGTTGGTGTCAGGGACGGAAAAATCACCCATGAGCACATTTACTGGGACCAGGCCAGTGTACTGGTGCAAATTGGTTTATTGAACCCCGATGGTTTGCCGGTGGTTGGCGCGGAAAGCGCACGCAGGGTGTTGAATCCCGCAGAACCCCCCGGGAGAGTTCAATCGGTACCGCCCGTGGGACAGGACTGAGCATCATTCCGTACAGGATTGAAGTTTTTTCACCTGCTCTTCCAAACGCTCCCTTTCCACCGCGGCCACTTCAACATTGCGTTGCTTGATATGGCCAAAGCCTCGAATTGTTGAAGCCAGTGCAGCGATTGCGGTTGCGGGTGCCAGTGTTTTGGTTGACAGGGATGAGCATAATTCGGATATCGACTGCTCGTACTGGTCAATCCGCGCCCGTTCATCGCGACGCTCCCGCGTGTATCCAAACAGGTCAAGAGGGGTACCACGCAGGAACCTGAAACGTGCCAGCAGACGCAAAACCGGCCGCAGCCATGGGCCGAATTTCAGTTTAGGTATTTTTCCGGTGGTGCGGTCCCGGCGGCTGAGCAACGGCGGCGCCAGGTGATGGGTGATTTTTACCCC
>JABAAB010000030.1 GCA_014238945.1 Lysobacterales bacterium | reverse complement strand
TCTTCTGCAACATAATCATCTAAACGTTCTGGAAATAAGGTGGCTTGAAAGCGATCCTCGCCTTTGATAAATCCACTCATCCTGTGAGTCAGCGGGTGAGTGTGATTATATCGCGAGTGGAGTTTTCACACACCCTCGGCCAGAAGCTGCTATTAGCTGTGCTTCACAAGCATGACCAGATAAACTTGCATCCATGAGAATTGCAGTGACAGGAACCAGCGGTCGTATTGGACGTGCAATTCACTTTGCACTTTGTCGTGAGCATGAAGTTGTTGGTGTTGACCGTTCGGTGTCGTCTGTGACAACGCACCTTGGCGAGATCGACGACTACAATTTATTGACCAAGGCGTTCAAGGGAGCGGCGGCTGTGGTTCACACAGCAGCACTACATGCACCACATGTAGGAATTTATGAAGATAGCGAGTTTTATCGAATAAACATCGAGGGAACCAAGACAGTCTTTAGGGCGGCTATCGATTGCGGTGTCCGGGTATTAGTTTTTACCAGCACCACTGCACTCTACGGCTATGCTTCACAACATCCTGACGGAGCATCCTGGATCGACGAGGCAACCATCCCGCAACCAAAATCGATTTATCACCGAACCAAGTTGGAAGCAGAGCAGTTCCTTGAAACCATGGCAAATCAGAATCTCAAGGTGACAACATTGAGAATGTCCAGGTGTTTTCCGGAACCTGCGCCTATAATGGCGATGTACCGGTTGCATCGCGGCATTGATGCTCGTGATGTTGCGGAAGGTCACAGACTGGCGCTTGGAAGTCCGGAAGAAGATTATCGAATGTTTGTTCTGTCTGGATCGACGCCCTTCACGCAGTCCGATTGCTACGATTTAAAGCACACACCGAAGACAGTTCTTCGTCAAAAGTGTCCTGCGATTTGCGATCTTTTTGCTGCTCGCCAATGGAAACTGCCTGAGTCTATTGACCGTGTTTATGACTCATCATTGGCACAGCAGATACTCGGTTGGACTCCGTCATATGGATTTGAAGATGTCGCTCGGTTACTCGACGTTCACATATCTGAAGTGTTACCGGCACAAGCCGCTGAAAACACGATTTCCGAGTAACACGGCTGGCAGCTATTGGCCAAGGGTGTGTGAAAACTCAAACTCGAAAATCCAAAGTGGGAAATCAACGCCGATCCACGGATGATCGGCTAAGTATGTGGAGTTTATGGGTTTAATTAAACGGTATGCCAAGTCAATTATTGGGTGCTATCCCAATATCAGTGAAGGCTAAATAGTTTTCACACACCCTCGGCCGAAAGCGGAGGTTCAGAAAATTTATATCCAGATATTTGATTGTGCCCAATTTGTGCCCCACTAGCCGTTATTTACCGGCATTTACTGGCGTTTACGGGCACAATACAAAAAGACAAACACCGTAAGTGACTGATTAATAAAGACCTGATAAATCAGGTGCGAATCTTTTAATCCGATGGTCGTAGCTTCGAATCCTACACGGCCCACCATTTAAATCAATGACGTACAGCCAATCTTAACGTACATACTTGGCGTGATTGTGCTGATTTGTGCCAAGATTAGTATAATTGTGAATAAGCGCTTTCGGCCATAAGCTGACCTTCGATTGTCATTAACCTGTATTAATTTATGAATATTTTGGTGATGCAGGCTGCCGAACGCGCACTTGAACTGGATCCCGGGCTGTCAACACCCTGGGCGGTCATGGGCATAATCGCATCAAACAATGAAGATTATATATCCACCATGGCCAACTTGGATCGCGCCATTCAGTTGGATCCCACCAACACTACGAACTACTTATGGCGTGGGATTGCTTACTCGGAATTGGGGTTCCAGGCAGAATCCATAGCAGATTATAAGCACTGCCTGGAAATCGACCCGGCTTATGCGAATTGCAAGCGTCACCTCTCATTAGATTATATGATCGTCAATGAGAATGAATTGGCGTTGTCACTGATTGAACAATTGGCAAAATATGGTTTTCCAGTCCTCGACTTTCAGTCACAGTTCCTGCAACGATTGATATCCCTGGACCATCGACTCGCGGCCACCTTGATCCTGCTCAGCCATTTTGATTATGACTTAACATTTCCCGTCAGCGCCGTTTTGGATGCCATGGAATTCCCGGAAAGGGATCACAGTCGTGGTTTGCAAGAGCTGCTCAACTGGATTGAGAAGTCCGGGTCCACGTCCGCGTTGTTTTCGACACAGTTTGCTTCATTTAAGGCGTACCACCTCCTGGGTCCCGTTCCGAGCCAGACCCGTTGGGTGTGGTTGAGAGAAAACACGGGTTTCAGAAACTCAGATTATTTCGCGCCAATGATGAGAAAGATTGGAGCAGCGGCCTATTGGCGTGAGCATGGTTTTCCGCCCAATTGCCGACGATTGGACGGAGAGGACTTTGAGTGCGACTGAAAGCAGGAGATTTGAAGTCAGCGTCAATACTTTCGGACTTTTAATTCAAGTTGCAACTTGAGAGTTTTCTTGAGTCCGTTTTTGTCGAAAGCGGAGATTCATGGTGCTGAGTTTGGATTGTGACAACCCTCGGCATACGGTCGGATTGAGAGCTCTGCGAACCCTGCGACATTCTCTGATGTGTCCAGCGCAAGATGAACGGCTTGTGGCCCACGGGCCTGGTCGGCAATGAACTGCTCAATATCGTGACGATGCTCGGACTCAGAACCATCAGGCCACAGAGCGCAGTGCAAACTCAGCCAAGAAGCAGATGCTCTCATGCTAGACTAATCGCTGGCCGAAAATGACCCGAAGCCAAGACCAGGAATTGCCAACGATGCTGCCAATAAGCAGCAGGCTGATTTCAGCATATGATTGAACTTCCAGTACAAAATCCGTGCGAATTTTGCGAAGGAATAGCAGGTCGTGACGAGAAGTGGGCTGTCATTGACGAGAGTGACCATGGATACCATCAATCGGTGATCTCGTCTCCCCGTTTTTCCTGGGCTTGATCGAACTGCTGTTGATAGAAAACATGGGGCTACATACCCTCGGCGTATGGAATGTCATCCTGTCCATTGCCACCGGGGCCCTTTTTGTTTTTTCAGACCACAACTACCGCCGGGCCCGGCACAACCGGGAGAATCACACATTCGTCAGTCAGATTCCGCCTTTATCCCGGTTGGACACGCTGAAACGCACGTAAATTATCATCGGACTTGGCATGGCTCAGCTCCTGTTGGGTGTGAGCCGACTTATTCAGCATTCTGAGAATTCAAGGCCTTATTGGCTGCACCTGGGTTGGGTCCTGACCATGTTCATTTACTCCGTGTTTTGGTGGTGGTGGGAATTTAATCTGCGCGAGATCGAGGTCTGCACATTTGGCGCTTATTTGCTTGTCATTTTGTATGCTTTTCTTATTTTTCTGCTGTGCGCCTTGCTGTCCCCGGTCATATTGTCGGGTTATGACAGTTTTGAGGAGTACTACTATGCGAAACGTGCCTGGATCTTCGGGACTTTCCTGGTAATACAATTCGTCGATAGCGGCGTTGCCTTGACCAAGGGTACGGACTATTTTTTGGGGCTGGGTATCCAATACTTCATCGCGCAGTCAGTCATAGTTTTCTTATCAGCGGTGGCGATTGTCACTCGAAACAAAAGTTTTCACGCAGCCTTTGTTATTGTCCTGCTCATAATTCCTGGTGCTTCAGGGATTCCTGTTTTACGGGACCATTTAGAAAGGCCCGGAAACGGCGAGGTTTGTCCTTCTTTCTCCCCCTGGGAGGAGCGCAGTGTGACTTGGAAAAAACCGACGAGCACCTGCGTTTTGCTAGCCGCGTTTATCGAAGATGTGCCGTTTGTTCTGCCACAGCACGCCACCCGGAATCAATGGCTGCGTCCAGATAGGCTCGAACCCTACACGGGCGGTTGTTTGACGCAACCAGGTAGCAGTGATTTATTTTGTCTGCCCAGGTCACCGGCGTATCTCTTCAATGGTTACCCTGGGCACATTAATCATCGCTGCCATCAGGCGGCCATCAATGCAGACCGGGACAAAGTAAGGAATCTTTTTGTTTCTGCTGTTTGGCCCCCAATCGCTGCGCTCTCGTGCCTCCAGTCGTCTGAATATGTTGCTTGAAATCCTGAATGAGAAGCTCGGTGCAAGCACAGTGCCATCGTCAGCGATCTCGAACAATCTGTCCGGCGGGTATCTGGAGGCCATATTGAGGGTATTGCTGTTGCAAAAACCAACCATCTGATCCATATCCTGGCTGAGCCATGCAATGTCCATGCGGGCACTGTTGGCGATATCCAGAAAATCCTGATTATGTCCGGCATCTGCCATGAGGACGTCGATTGCGGATAACAGATGGCTGTCTTCCTGCTGATATTTTTCCTGTGCTGCGCCGTCTGAAATGCTCCCTCTGACAATGGTCGGTACCACTTCCAGGAACATCGTTTCCAGCACTTTTGTCTTGGCCTGCACTATCGCAACCTGTGCACTCAAATAAGGATCTTCGATTACCAGAACCTCGGCCAGTTCAACCGCTTCGCGCATGTATTGTTCCAGTACACCATAACCAGATTGGTACGCATGTGTGAGTGAACTCATTCCAGAACCAAGCAGGGTTTCAAACCTGTCGCCACCCGGGTTTGTTAACTGAACGCCGGCTGTGTCGGCGGAAAGCGCCCCTTCCAGGGCACCAGCCTGTGTTAATCGGGACGTAATCCCCACCAGCGCTTTCACATAGAGAACGGTCTCGTGCTGTCCGTTCTGGCGCAGGACCTCCAGGGCATCGTCAAAGTATTTTTGAGGTATGCCGATACCAATGTTGCGTTCAACATAGGCCTCGCCAAGGTCCATGTTTATCTCAAACAGTTGAATACCATGCTCGCCGTAGGCATTAATACCCCGCTCGCGGGCCGTCTTGAGGATGGAGATGGCTTGCCGGATGTCGCCTTCCTGGCGGAGAAGATTGCCATAGCGTTGCGTCATGGCCACTGTCAGAGGGGCGTTTTCGCCCTCGGTTTTTTCCACGTAGTCCAAAACATGCTTGGCCGCCGCTGCGTTTCTGCCTTCGGCCTTGGCAGCCTCATAGTTGTTCACCATTTCTGCTTTGGCTGCACTCAAACCTTCGCTGGCGTTGTCCTGCGCTGATACAGGAACCGAAAGAAACACGAGCCCCAACGCCAGCGGCAACATCAAGAACCCCAAAATCAATGGGGATAAGTTCGTACAACCGTAGTGCTTTATCACCATTGCGATACTTTTCATTGTGCGAAATCCTGAGTATAAGTGGTTTTAGCGTTTTTGCCAGTCACCTCAGAGGTTTGCATGAATTTGTCGGGGAATTATCTTCTGATTTTTTATTTCAGGTTCCCAAAACGTGCTAATCGTATTGGTAAGGAAAGGTCTGTCGACTGCCTTGACCCATGATGAAACCCGGAATAACCACGGTGTATAAGAACTCAATAATTTTCGACCCACCGGGTGCAGCCATCGGCATACTGACGGGTCCCTCGGATGTCCACAGGAACTGGATGTTGGAACAGTCCGGCTTCGTCCTACCCTCGCCTCACTCGGCATCGATGGCCGCGTCCAGGTAGGATAAAAGTCTGGGCATTCACAGAAATTCAGCAATATTCGTTGATTGTAGAGACTTCCCTTTATCAGTCGATTGCGTGTTCCTGCATGATCTGTCGAAGCAGGTCCTCTGGAAGTTCAGGAAGTCTGAGTCCATCCGCACCCACCATGGTCTCTGCCGCTACCAGGGCGTTAATGATGGCCTCTTCGGTGGCTTCGATGGTGCCCAGGAATAGTTTTGTCAGGTCATTGTTGGGGTGCATGCTGAGACCTGCGGAGGTTTCGTCCTCGCTCAGGATTCCGTCGTGTGCAGTTGAAAAGGCGATAAATATGTCACCCGATCCATCACTGCTGGTGGCCCCCAGGCGTCCCAGGGCCAGTGACGGACGCTTAACCAGGCGGTGTAGCTGATGCGGCAAAAGCGGGGCGTCTGTTGCCACGACGATAATAATGGAACCGTCGTTGGCGCGTTCGCCGCTGGCCTTTTCTTCGTCGCAATAAGGGATGAAGTCCGAAAACTGGCCCTTGATGTTGCGGTCGGTGTAGCACGGCTTGTCTACCCCCTGTATCTTGTGGACCGGAACGCCCGCAATCGTTTTCAATGCATGGCCCCTGCCATAGTTGCATTGCACCAGGACTCCAATCGTGTAAACACCCTGCGGGAATTCGATACGACGCGAGGCTGTGCCGATGCCGCCCTTATAGCCGTTACACCACATGCCGGTGCCTCCGCCGACCGCGCCCTCGGTGACCGGCCCGGATGAGGCCTTGGCCAATGCCGCGAGGGCATGCTCTTTTCTTACATGAAAACCGTTGATGTCATTCATCGCCCCGTCATATGTTTCGGCAGCCACCGGCGCATGCCACAGGGCCTGCCAATCCTTGTCGACCATCCATTCGACCGCCGCATCCCTGACGATGCCGACGCTGTGGGTGTTGGTGATCATGATTGGACCGTCCAGGAGGCCGCGCTCATCCAGCCAGGTGGTGCCGGTCATCTCGCCGGAAGCATTCAATGTGAACCAGGACGCGAACACCGGGCTGGTTGAGTCTTTTCCGCGGGGCAATATTGCGGTAACGCCCGTGCGAACCGGACCCTTTCCTCTTACCAGTCTGCCTTCGCCGCTGATCAGCGTGGTATGACCCACTTCAACGCCCGCCACATCGGTGATGGCGTTGTGGGGTCCCGGCACACCAGGAAATGGAACACCGAGATCACGGGCACGCTGAGCATGTAGCGGACTAACTACGAAAAAAGTAATGACAGTAGCAACAAGCATTAAGTTTGTTCTGATCACGACTGGCCTTTGTATGGTGGGGTTGTTGCCGCCGAGCCTAAAGCAACCAACATATGTAAGCAAATTCAGATGTTCCCGTGTGTGCCGGTTGTGAATGACTGGATATGCCGCAGCATGGCATTTACGGCGCTGGAAGCGTTGATCGCCCTGATTTCAATTTCGGGGTGTGCTCTGGCGAAGACCCGGAAGACTTCGTCGGCGAAACCCTGGCCCCCGTTCTGTACATCCCGCCAGCCGAGCACATTGTGCAAGTCTTGCGTGAATCAGTTGTGCTGGAATACCGGCGAGTTCTTCGCTTACTTGGTCATTGCGGAGCCAAACTCCGCCACGAATTCAGGCTTGATCTTGATTTCGATCAGCATGTGGTGTTTTTTAGCCGTAATACCACGTTTCTTGATATCTTTTTTGGACAGCAAGAATCCGCCCTGAGGCAGATCAAACGGCCGGGGCCGTCGCCAGGTCTCTTCGTTGATTACCAACCATTTATCTTTGAGTCGCAGAACCTGTTCTTCACCCAGCATGGAGTATGTACCATCAATTTGATTGAAGTAATAGACCTTGTGATTGGGTCCGAAGATACCGGCTTGCCGGGTCTCGTATTTATGTGCCAGGGTGACCATTTCCATGGCGATGCCATTGGACATGCGAACCTCGTGGCTGTCACTGTTTTCCTCGGTGTAGAAGAGCCGGTTGCCGGTCGCATCAAAAATTTCCCCTGCCTGGGCGGAAACACCCGAAAACAGGATAGTGAAAACAAAGAAGATCAATCGATTCATAAATCGCCACTTGGTATAATGTTGTAAATTCAGATTTAAGTATCAGCAGAGATATTTATCGAAAATGGATTATTCTCTGGATTAACGATATTCAGGTACTGCTTTAACTGCCTTAACCAGGGCGTCACAATCTGACCATTGCAATTCGGTTCCTGGATGCATAAGCATGTCTTTTGATTTAATAATCGCGGTTGCCTCTGCAAAAACCGCCCCTCCTAGACCAGCACTGGCACCGGGAATCTTCATATTGCTTGCGCTCATAAACAGGGTTTCCGCAAGGTAGGCAAAGGCTTCGTCCCCATGCTTTTTTTGCTATCAGGCGGTGCCATATTGTAGTTGCATATGTCAATAAGGGCGTGCACACACTCGTGGAAAATCACGGACTTGCTCGTACCATTAGCAACAGCATCTTGTTTTATCGTTATTTCGCCGATCTTCGCTTTTTTTCCCGGTGTTTTGCGACGGTGTCTCCAGCTTGAATAGCTAGCTTCAAAATTTTCGCCAGATCCCCCTGTCTTAACTTCAACATTGCCGAAGAGAATCGCAAACTGGACCATCCCCATCAGTGTCTTGTTGATAGATATGTTCCCAATACTGAATTCCACGTGATCGACAGGTTTGCTGATGAGAACGGCGGCGACTGCCCGTTCAGCAATGGTCGTCCAATTCAAGGCAAAAATCAGTTCATTCAGGACACCCGGTATAGGCATCTGGGTTCTGGCCATCGTGCCTTAATCGAGAGAGCCGTACCTGTATGGGTCGATGCCCTGAGTTCCGGGATTTTTATAGGCAACCACAATCTGATATTTCCTCGGCAGTCGAGTGGTATCTCTATATAGGTGATTATTTTTTTCGATTCAAGCTGCTAAAAAAAGCAAGAAAGCTTTTAACCATCAGGCCGGTTGCGGTACTTCATAAATTTGATTTTCATTTCAAGTGAACGACAGCTTTCAAACGGGTAAGGGTCCCTCTCTCAAATCGAAAGCCAATGGCCTATGGCTTTGTCAAATAGGTAGGATTGGTTCTTGCCGTCGAACTAAACGAACCCTGGTTCCTATAAATATTCTGGAAGAGAACAATCGGTCTGAGCCTGCAGCGCCAGGAAGAAAATCAAACGTAAACCCAAAACTCAAGGCCACATATTGATCTTTGCCAGGTGTGCCTGGAAACGGGGGTCACCCCGTAAGACGTCATAGACGGATGACCAACCAGCGAAAGTTGCGTAAGGGTCTCCAGCTTCCAGGCCCTTCTGCAGGCTTTCCAGGGCCAATTCCGGCTTGCCTAGCAACATGTAATCATAGGCATTATAAATCGCACCATCGACATAGATTTCGGGATTACTTGCCATGTCTGCGAGCACTTCAATTTTTGGCAAAGGGTTTTCCATCGCGTCGATGATGGTGTATTTCACAACTCTTACCTGGCCTTTCAATTCCAGGCTGCGGTCCAGGGACTGACGGGCCAGGTCATATTCACCCATTCTGGCATAAGTCCGGGCAAGGTTCCCATGCGTGCTCTCGAAATTGGGTGAAATTTCCAACACGCGCTGGTAATAGCCAAGAGCTTCTTCAAACCGGTCGTATTTCGATGAGATCATACCCGCCACATGCCACATGACAGGGGCCAGTGGGTCCAATTCAGCAGCCTTGCGAAACTGCGCCAGGGCACCATCCACGTCACCTTGCGAGGCCAGCAACTCGCCATACCATTGATGGGCTGTGGGGTAGGTGGGTTCCAGCTCAATCGCTCGAAGAAAATCCTCCCCGGAACCTGTGTAGTCATATTCGTGCATGAACTTCATGTAGGCGCGGGTGGTCAGCGCATGGGCTGAGTCCGGGTCGATTTCCACTGCCCGGAAATTGGCTTCGCGGGCCAGGGCCACGTATTCGTGTACCTCCGGGGCGCCGTACTCTGGCATCAGTATCAGCGCATCGGCCAGGGCAGCCCATGCATCGGAGAATCCGGGGTCCAGGGTCACAGCCTCGCGCAAGGATTCAATCGCTGCTGTGAGGCCGGACAAGCCGCGCTGATGCCACAGGGCCCGGTCTTGCAGGAACTTGTTATAGGACGCGATATCATTGGTGGAACGGCGGGTCAGATTTTCCTGTTCATCGCGACTGAGGGTGACCTCTAGGGCTTCGACGATGGCCTGTGAAATTTCATCCTGCACTGCGAAGATATCGTTCAATTCACGGGTATAAGTATCGGACCACAAGTGGAACCCATCATCAGCCTTGATCAATTGCGCCGTGATGCGCACCTGGTTACCGGATTTGCGCACCGAGCCTTCGAGAATGTGATTCACAGCCAGTGCATTGCCGATGCTGCGCAGGTCAGTGTTTTTGCCTTTGAAACCAAACGACGAGGTCCGGCCAGCCACTTTCAGATCTTTCAGTTTGACCAGCTAGTTGAGTATCTCTTCCGAAATCCCGTCAGAAAAATATTCCTGCTCCGGATCCGACGACATGTTTACAAAGGGCAACACTGCAATCGAGTTTTGCTGCGGGGGCGGACAGCGAAATGGCGGAATCACTGGAGGCGTGCGTTCAATACCCTCGCGTTCCAGCACGGCCATCAATGCCGGGTAAGGGCGTGGGTCAAACTTGTGATAGGTCAGGAATGAAGCCAGGCTGAATAAAACACCATTGTCTTCCAGGGGTCGCAGCACCTCGATTTCTTCACGGGTATTGCCCAGCATGTTGTGTATCAGCCACATTGAGGACAGGACATTACTTTTGTTTAGATCAAATTCGGCCAATATGGCCTCTGCGGCGATACGGTCACCTGCTGCACAGGCTTCCCTGGCCTGGATCAGCGGGTTGCTGCCAGGCACCAGCGTCTCGTAGCGGGCTGCTAACGATGAGGCTTCTGAAAACCGACCTGCCCAAACCAGGGTGCGATGAGTCTGGTATATAAGCCCGGTAGTGTTTGGCCAGCGCTGCAGCGATTTGAGGCCAAAATCAGCGGCCTCCGAGGGGTCAACCACGCGGTAGGCGTCATTCATGTAGGCATTGGCGGAATAGCTGTCCGTTTCGCCCTTGGTTTTCCAATACGTAAGAACATTGCGCGATGACGCTTTATCCTCCAGCATCGCCAGTACAGAAAATAACTCGAAACGTGTAGATTCGTCATTAGGCCGTAATTCCAGGTACTGATCGAACAGTCGCCGGGATTCACGAAGGCGCAGGTCGAGCATGGCCCGGTCAGCCAGGCTGCGGACCCGGTCAGCCTCATTGGTGGCGTTCTGGATGGCCAGGCCGATGCGCTCGTGGTACTCACGCAGCATTTCCAGTGGCCGCAGGCCGGATGAGCCGGTGTCGGTACGCGTCGGCGACAGCTCAACTTTCCAGTAGTCGGCGGCCTGCACGTGCGCATCCACGAAGCCAGGGTCAATGGCGCGTGCTTTTTCGAATTGTGCATAGGCCTGCTCGAATATTTCGGTGTCTTCTGCGATGGTCAGTGCTTTCTGTTTCAATTGCAGGCCGCGCAGATAATCCTGGTAAGCCTCAATGGATTGCGTGCCCGCTTTTGCCATTTCTGCCAGGGCCTCGGGGTCCATGCTGGTTTGCAATGCCGTGGCGATACTGAGCGCCAGGTTTTCCTGGATGCTGATCATGTCATCCAAATCCCGGTCATAATTTTCCGACCAGAGATGGAAGCCATCACTGGCGCGGATTAACTGGGCGGTGACGCGGATCCGGTCGCGGGAGCTGCGGACTGAGCCCTCCAGCACGTGTTCAACACCCAGTTCGGCGGCAATTTCGGATATGGGCTTGTCAGACCCCTTGAAAGCGAAGGAGGAAGTGCGCGCAGTCACCTGCAGGTCGGGGACCTTAACCAGCGCGTTGAGTATCTCTTCGGCCAGGCCGTCGGCAAACCAGGTCTGGTCCTGCGCCTGGCTCATGTCGGCAAAAGGCAGGACGGCGATGGACTTCGCGGCGGCATTGACGGCACTGGCATCTTCGATACCAGAATCATCGGAGAAGTAAACTCTTTCAACAGCCATGGAGACAATCACCACAGCCAGTATTGCAATGATGGTGTAGTCGAGTTTACGGCCGGTACTTGGGGTGATGGATTGGTTGCGGTCGACTTCGTTCTCACGCTTGATGCCGTCAGGTGTCATCTCAAAAGCCCAGGCAAGCAACAGCGCAATCGGCAGGCCAATGACGACCACAACTGATATTGACTGGATCACCCAGTTTGGTGCGGCGATCAGATCAAAGGCAAAATCTGCCGCTTGTAACAGCACCCATCCCATCAACACGTAGGCGATGCCGACACGAAAGACATTCCGGCGCTTTAATTCATCGAAAAAACTCATGTCTCTGAAACCTTAATCACTTCTTGTTGTTCCTCCCTTCGAAAATCATATTCTCGTGGTGTGCGAGTATAGGTCATTCAAACAAAATATTGTCCAATTTTACCTAAATAAAATAACTTACCCCACCAATTTTTGGAATTTGTCAGGATGCACAATAATGGTGAAAGTATTGGGTGTCCGGAAAAATTTTCCGGAATAATTTTGCGACTTGCACCATTAACCAGCTTGGCATAACGATTGCACAGGCCACACGAAAGATATTTCGACGTTGGAGTTCTTTGAATATTTGCAGGAGATGACTTCTTTGTGTCCCTATTGCAGTCAACCACTGGTGCTTAAAACAATAATTGCCAAATGAATCATTGAATTTCTTGTGTTGGCAGCATGCTGATGTGCCGCTTGTGGCCGTTCGCCGTATTACGAAATTACAAAGAGTGATCATCTGCTAATCATCCCAAAGCAGCCATTTGGAAAGCATCATTTCAGTGGTCTCGAACGTCTGCTTTCGGTCGAGGGTGTGTGATAACTCGATATTCTCCCTCAGTTACCTCATCAGGCTGTACCAGGTGCCCTGTGAACACGTTTGATCGGGGTTGGTTTTGGTTGGGGTAATCTGGCCAGAGGATTGTTTCGGTGCTCAGAAGGAACTGCGATTGTCTGTATAGGTGCTATTTGATCACTAAAAAGGGCCTTTCTATGCCCTGATCGCCTCGATGAGAGGTTTTGTGCCAATGATGTTCATCATTCGCTTCATGTTGTACGCGAGCACGTGCAGACTCATCTCGGTACTCACCCTGTCGAGTGTTTTGGTCATGAAGTGGGTCGATCCCATCCACGCTTTCAAAGTGCCGAACGGGTGTTCCACGGTGGTCCGACGGATACGCATCATATCCGGGTTCTGGTCCAGGCGTTTCTGGGCTTCATCAAGTACTTCTTCGTGTTCCCATCGGGACATTTTACGGTGCACGCCCGAAGTGCATTGTGCTTTGATAGCGCAATACCGGCACTTATAAGTCCAGTAATTATGCAGGGTCCGGCCTTTGTCCTGCGTCGTCGAGTGTTGCACCAGACGTAGGCCAGCCGGACATTCATACTCATTATCTTCGGCAATGTAACGGAAGGCATCACGGCCGAACTGCCCTTTGGCCTGGTTACCTGATGTCTGCGGTTTAGGCAAGTAGGTCTCAATGTTGGCCTTGTCACAGTTGAGGATATCTTCACCCCGGTAATAACCCCGATCAGCAACTGCCGTAAGTTCTTCGGTGTCTATGACTGACTTGGCCTGCTTGGCCATGTTCGCCAGTTGCCGTCGATCGCTGCCGCTCTTCATGTGCAACAATCATATGATGCTTTGTGTCCACAACGGTCTGTTCGTTGTAACCGACGATACCAGTACCACGGGTCTTCATTGAGCGGGCATCCGGATCTGTCAGGGATATCTGTTTGTCCGGTGCATTAAGCATCCGGGCTCCGAGCTTTTTTAGGCGTGCCATCTCCTTGCGCATTGCAGCGATCTTGTCTTCCAATCGTTGGGTCTTGTCCTCTGCAGGTTCCGTATGATCTGCAGCGGCCAACTGCTGCAGGTAACGGTCAATACTTGCTTCAACTTCAGCCAATCGCCGCTTCATCTTGGCACGCGTGAAGTTACGGTCCCGACTATTCACCGCCTTGAACTTACTGCCATCAATGGCCACGAAGGCGTTGGCAAACAGGTTGAACTTGCGCCACAGCATCACGAACTCGCGACACACCAAGCGGATCGCTTCACCATTGTCTTTGCGAAAGTCTGCAATGGTCTTGAAGTCCGGTGCCAAACGACCGGTTAGCCACATCAGCTCAACATTGCGTTGTGCTTCGATTTCCAGCCGGCGGCTCGATTGCACCCGGTTGAGATAACCGTATACAAACCCCTTGAGCATGGTTGATGGATGGTAGGCTGGGCGGCCTGTATCGTTGGGCTGGGTTCTAAAACCCAGGCCGGACAAGTCCAAATCATCGAGGAAGACATCAACCACGCGAATCGCGCTGTCTTCTGCAACATAATCATCTAAACGTTCTGGAAATAAGGTGGCTTGAAAGCGATCCTCGCCTTTGATAAATCCACTCATCCTGTGAGTCAGCGGGTGAGTGTGATTATATCGCGAGTGGAGTTTTCACACACC
>JABAAB010000038.1 GCA_014238945.1 Lysobacterales bacterium | reverse complement strand
TGCTGCGCTGGTGCGCTTCGCACACCGTGGCCGCATGCAGGCTGAAGCCGTACCAGCGGGCCAGCATGGGAATATCCGCCACATCCGGTGGCACGCTGTAAAGGGTCAACGCCTTGCGCCCTGCATGCGGACCGATTGCGATCCGGTAATTGATCGAAGCTGCCTGCAAGTGGTACAGCTAGTGCAGGTGCATATTCAGATTGAGGGCAGAGCCAAAACGCTGAATGAGTGTCAGCACTCCGGGCTGTGCAGCCAGTAAAAAGCGTAGTGGAAAGGGGAAGGTGCTGCATGTGCAGATTCCAGAGCGGTAGAGGAGTGAGAGTCTTCGACCATGTCGTACTCGACATGGTGATCTTCAAGATATGATTTCAATGTTGTTGCGATAGCCATGGCTTCCTCCTGTGAACATTGAGTGAAACCGTGCTTGACGGCAAACGTCGCAAGTCACGTTGTATTAACGCACACACCAAGCCCTGTTTTTACACAGCCTGGTACTTTAATTATAGGTAGGAAAAAGGCATTGCCAGTGCATTGGTTCGCACGTCCGAACCAAAGATAGATTCAATTTCCAAATCCTGCCCAAATTTTTATTTAAATTTTTTTTATGTATACTGGCTGTCCGCTCTAACTGTTCACGCGCAGAAAAACCAAGTCAATTGGCTTTTTTCTATCGTTGAATTTGTAATAAGCGGGGGGTACATTTTAGGACTGACACGCAATATTCAGTGCAGGGAAAGTGCTGGTTTAATCTCGCATTTTGTGTCAACTCGTACCCCAAATTTGGGAGCTAAGCCAGTAACATTTTATTCGTAAACGAAGTTCGTTGGTTTAAATCAGGAGGAAAACATCATATGAGGAAATACCCACTACTATTAGCATTTATGCTGGTACCAGCTCTAGCCATTGGTGCCGCACAACAACTTGAACCCCAAACATCACCACCATCGGCCAATTCCCACGGCATAGTCGATGAGAGCTCAAATAGCTGGTTTGTTGAACTTGCAAGTCCTCCTTTGGCAGACGGCACCAAACAAAGAACACTAAAAAAAGAAAGAGCCGCCTTCCGCTCCGCCGCAAAGAGAGCCGGATTGCAATATTCCGAACGGTATAGCTTCGATACATTGTTCAATGGTTTCTCAATCACCATTGACCCGGATTCACTGGGTAAATTAAGCCGCATCTCCGGCGTTAAAGCCCTGTACCCGGTCATCCCCATGACAGTTCCAGAGAAACCCGCTGCTGCGAACCCTGATCTGTTCACAGCGATCGAAATGACAGGTGCGGATATTGTCCAGAATAGCCTGGGTTTTGACGGCACCGGAGTAAGGGTAGCCGTTATGGACACCGGTATTGATTATCATCACCCCGATCTCGGTGGTTGTTTTGGTGACGGTTGCCGGGTCGAATTCGGATATGATCTCGTGGGCGACGCCTATACCGGTCCCGGTGATACACCTGATCCCGATGGCGACCCCGATGACTGCCAGGGTCACGGAACACACGTGGCAGGCATTGTTGGTGCAAGTGGAACAGTGACTGGTGTAGCACCAGGCGTAACCTTTGGCGCCTACCGCGTCTTTGGTTGCAATGGGTCAACTTCTTCAGACATCATAATCGCCGCCATGGAAATGGCACTCGCAGATGACATGCAAGTATTGAACATGAGTATCGGTTCTTCTTTCTGGTCATGGCCACAGTATCCCACCGCCGCTGCAGCAACCCGCCTGGTTAACAAGGGTGTAACCGTTGTAGCGTCAATTGGTAATTCAGGTGCGTTGGGCACGTTTGCCGCCGGAGCACCAGGTGTTGGCAAAAAAGTCATTGGTGTTGCGTCTGTCGACAATACACATGCATTCCTGCCCTATTTTGAAGTCAATGGAACCCCGGTCGGTTATGTAGAAATGTCATTTGCTGGCCCATCACCCACGTCCGGTACCGAGGAATATGTTTACATTGGCCGGGCATGTGTCTTTTCACAGGGCGACGTACTTGAAGCCGATCCGTCCGGCAAGGCCGCACTGATTACCCGCGGAGCCTGCTCATTCAATGAGAAAGCTTTCTTTGCCATCGGCGCAGGTGCGACATCAGTTGTCATCCACAACAGTTCACCAGGTGTCTTCAATGGCACACTGGGCGGCCCGATTGACGGCACCACGCCGGTAGTCGGCATTTCAATGGAGGACGGATTGTTCATGCGGGCGCAGGCTGCACCGGCTTCCCTGACCTGGACGGACCAAAGCACATCGGTTCCCAGCCCGACGGGTGGGTACATCGCATCCAGCAGTTCCTACGGACCTGCGGCCGACCTCAGCCTCAAGCCCGACATCAGTGCACCGGGTGGAAGCATCTATTCAACCTATGTAATGGAAAAGGCCGATTACGCCACACTGGGTGGAACTTCCATGGCCTCCCCACATGTTGCGGGTGCCGCAGCCCTGTTGCTGCAAGCACATCCAAACACACCTTCACAGGCCGTGCGCCGGATCCTGCAAAACAGCGCCGATCCATTTGAATGGTGGGGAATCCCGGGTGAAGGATATTACGAACCCGTCCACCGTCAAGGTGCAGGTCTGCTGGATATCGATGACTCTATCCTGGCAACAACACATATTGAGCCTGGCAAGATCTCCCTCGGTGAAAGCGAAGGTGCTCCCGCTGTACATCAAATCACTATTGAGAATAATAGTGGCGCAGATGTGACCTATGATCTTTGGGAAGAGTGGTGGGCAATTGCCACGACCGGCACATATGCCTCCGTTCTGGATTTCTGGATTTCCGATGGTTTCCTCATCATGCCACCAAGCGTACTGGTTCCTGCCAATAGCGAGGCAACAGTAGATGTGTCATTCATCCCGCCATCGGGGCCGGGTAATTCGCTCTACGGCGGTTACATTCTGCTTGACCCACAAGGTGGCGGGCAGAGCTACCGTGTGCCGTATGCCGGATTTGATGGCGATTACCAGGATCTGTCAATTCTGAGTGCGAACCCGCATGGACTGCCATGGTCAGTGGGCTGTGAAGTTAACTGCAGCATGTTACCCGGTGACATGCCGGAATTCTGGGTAAATCTCGGTCAGCAGGCACGTAAACTGCGCTTTGAAGTCCGTGATGCCAATAAAGGCAAGTCCTGGCATCGCGCATACGACTTTGATTACTTTGGCCGTAGCAGCTCTGAGAATAGTATCTACTCATTCCCATGGGATGGCACAACAGTAAATGGCAAGAAGACCAATGTTGTACCGGATGGTGAATATGTCGTTATTATCTCCGTGTTAAAACCGCTGGGTGATGATAATAATCCCGCCCATTGGGAAAGCTGGACCTCACCGGTGATTTCAATCGCCAGGCCCTAGGTCTAGTTTTTAAGTAGTGTTAAACGACCGCCCCGGATGATTTGATCCGGGGCGGTTTTTTTATGCAAGAACGAATTCAGGCCAGGTCTTCTTTTTGAATGGAACTGGGCATTACGGCCTGTTTGGTGGGGCAGTGGAAGGGTTTTCCACCCTTTCGAGCGTGATAACCATAGGTTCTGCCGTCCACATCCAGGAATATCAAGACGCCCGGCACCAATGCCTGGGTGTAATTCATGCCGGGTTTTGGACAACCCAGGTCACCCGAACTCCAGGTGACCTGACGTGCGCCCCTGATCGTAATCGTTTCTGTTTCAATCCCCAGGCGGTCTGAGAGATCCTGTCTTGCTGATGATAATTGCTGATTGAGATTCATAGCTTCCACCGTGCTGTTATTTGCTCGTGCGACTGCTGGTGAGGCTTGTTGATTTGATTCTTCCGTGGGCTGTCGTTCCCCGGTCCTCTGGCAGGCAATCAAGCCGGCAAACATGGAGACCACCAGGGTAATTTTCATCAACGTCACACATATCTTTCTCACTTGCACTCTCCACTATTGGACACGGTAAATCTAGTGGATAGGAAGTATAAACCACCTTATTTGCAATTCAGCAAAGTTTCAGTGCCCGTTGACCCCGTGCATATTTGACCTTTGCCGTCCCCGGGCCACCGGTGTACTGGTCATCGGTGCGCCTCAAACCGTCCCCTTTGGCCTCAAATGACTCCCTTCCCGTAGCGACCCTGGGTTTTGGCACCAGGGAAACCAGCCTGGAGATAGCCGCTCCTGCGATTCCTGCGCCCGCGACATTAGTGCATCCATGCACGTCAAATGGATGTTCATGTTCAACGCGTTGTCGAAGCGCTGGATCAGGGGCATGGCGCCGGTCTGCACCGTGGGTTTTGTGAAGCCCGCCTTGCGGGTTAAGTGCGTGGCGATGGTGCGGTAGACAATGGCCAACGCCCTGGTCATGACCTTGGGGTTGCTGGCAAACAGGAACCGCAGTGGAAACGGATTTGGCGTCAAATTGACGGATGACAAGGTGAATTCCAGGCTTCATCGGGCAAATGGCGCGATACTTCGCTGTCACCCAGGCAAAATATTGACAAATAGTGAGGTTTAAGATTTCTGGGGTTCTGGCAATGTGGCTTTAATTAAGCCTATACTCCTCATGCTTTTGTCATTCGAAGCCAGTAGCTCTCATTGATTTTTAATGTAGGTATTAACTAAATGATGAAAATAAATCGCCTAACACGGTTTACAGCCGGCCTCGCCTTCGTGGCGGTATTTTTCTCGGGGACCTCACAAGCCGAACTTACCACCTGGGGTCATCCTGGTCATGCATTCAGTAGGAATTTCGTTTTTAGCGGCACCGATACGGATAAGATGGCTATCCGGTTTACTCAGCAGGGCAATCGCAGTGTTAATGGAGCCTGGCTCAGCATCACGCTTGTGAGGGGAACCCCACCGGTCTACCGTGTTGGCTGTTGAGCGCAATGGTGATGGTACGCAGTATGCCGGCCTGGATCTGGCCTCGAAAGATCAAGCGCTGCTTGAGGTTCGCCAGATCGTCATTGATGTCCCTGCCGGCCGCACTGCGCAGGCTGATGTTGCGCTCAAAGTCCTGCAGCAACACGTCCTCCTCCGGAATTTCAACCCGTAGCCGCGCCGCAGCGGCAACCTGGGCTTCCGGGTTGTCGAGGCCAATCCCATCCATCAAGCGCATGATGCCTTCACTCTGCTGTTCAAGTTCCTGCCGGATGACGAGCGAGTCAGTGACCAGCAGTTGCTCCAGTTGTCGCTGGGCCGGTGCAAAAACCGTGCGGCCGTCCGCGCGCCGGTCGATGGCGCTCTGGAGCTTGGCCATCGTATTGCGGTAGGCGTGACGTCGCTGGGCGATTTCGACCCGCGCAATCAGGTCGGTGACGCTGCCGGATGAAAATTCCGTAGCCCGAAGCTGTGTCAGGTCAGGCAATTGACGTTTCAGCAACATGACCAGCTCGGCCACGGTGGCTGCCTGCTGGGTATTCTGGCCGGAGTCGATCGGTTTCAGTTCAGGTACCTGAGCCAGGGCTGATGCGCTGCACAGCAGACTCAGCACGAGCAGGATGTAGATGGTTTTGTTCGGTCTGTTGGGCATCTGTTCGGTGGATAGGAAGTATAAATCACCTTATTTGCAATTCAGCAAAGTATCAGTGACCGTCACGATCACAGCCGTTTCACCCATGCCCGGGTGACGGACCAGGTAATTCAAGAGCGTGGTCTTCCCGCTGCCGAGGAAGACCGTGATGACAGATACCGGTATGCGCCCTTTATGCATCGTCAGATGGCTCCGTATTTATGCGACCAAGGCCCTTGATTTTCGGGTGGATTACGGCAGCACTTGCGGTGCTGTTGCGCATGCACCCAGTTTGGGTGCATCGAGCGCTCTTTATATCTCATCTGAATTAATGTATACATTATAAGTAATGCACTTTCCGGTCACTTCCCCGGGTAACTGCCCGTCTGGTCCGGGCAGTCTCTAGATCAGTGGAGTACCCAAAAATTTGCGTATCGATCCGCGCTCGCGATACATCCACAGGGCAATAAAGACGCTGACCAATGCGGCGGCCAGATGGGTCCAGGCCAGGCCAAAAATACTGGCTAAATAGCCGATGACCAGAGCACCTACG
Organism: Lysobacterales bacterium; assembly: GCA_014238945.1. Classification (GTDB taxonomy): domain Bacteria; phylum Pseudomonadota; class Gammaproteobacteria; order Xanthomonadales; family SZUA-36; genus SZUA-36. The sequence continues at coordinate 7,414 of JABAAB010000038.1, read as the reverse complement.
CCCGGTGTTCCCCGGTATATCGCTGCCCAGATGCTGATTACCCGGCCGCGCTTACTCGGCTCGACGAAGGATTGTATGAGGGTCTGGCTGACGATGCCACAAACCGTGATCCAGTACGCTGCAAGACCAATCAAGGTCGCTGCCAGCCAGGTGTTTCTAACCAGTAAAAACATGCTGACCATGACCCCGGAGAGAACGGTGCTCGCCAGCAACATGCGAACCAAATCCCGGTCACCGCTCAGAAACAGAGTGCGCAACCCTGCGCATACCGCTCCGATACCCATTGCGGACGTCAGTAAGGCAAGCACTTGTGCACCGAGGTTTAATACCGAGCCGACAAAGGCTGGCAGCAGTTCACCCACCGGGCGCGCGAGCAGGGCAAGCACCAACTGGCTTAACAGAACCCAAGCGATGGCCTGGTGGGCGCGGACGTAATCAAATCCGTCCCGCAATTCGGACAATACCGAGCGGGGTACGCGCGTGGCGAGCCACGGACGCGATGGTATTTTGAGAAACAATACGGCTGCCAACATGATCGAGTAGCAAAACGTCACCGCCAGAAATGTTGCTGCGATTCCTTGCCAGGCAAGCATCATTCCGCCCAGTGCAGGACCAGCAAATCTGGCCATGTGAAAAGTTATCGCCGTTAGCGATACCGCAGGTATCAAATGTTTCGTTCCAACCAGGCTGGGTACGACGGACAGTCGTACCGGGTGGTAGATGGCCGCGACTATGCCGTTGACCAGCACCAGCCCAAACAGGCCCCAGATATTGATCAGACCGAAGACGCTGAGAAAGAACAGGACTAGCGACTGCAGCAGCATGGTCAACTGGCAGGCCTTGATCAGCAGCCGGCGCAATGGTCTATCGACCCAAACACCCGCAATTGGCCCGATCAGCACCACCGGAACCAGGTCCGCAAATGCGATGGCACCGACCCATGCCTCAGATGCCGTCAGTTGCCAGGCCAGCCAGCCAACGGTCAGGCGTTGCATCCACACCCCGACCATGGAAATCGAATTGCAGGCGGTGTAAATCGCGAACGAGCGAACGCCAAGGACGTGTTTAACCTCAGTGAGCCGGGTAGATTTCATGCAAGCTAGAGAGGTAACCAACCTGTGATCCCACGCCTTGGCGGGTAAGTCATCACATGAAAATTGTAAGGCATGCGTTCAGCTCGCGTAATAAGACAGGTGGCCCCCATGGGAGCCACCTGTTAAATCATCACCTCGTGTCGAAGCTGTTACTCAGAACGGATAGGTAAGCCCAACATACACGGTCCGTCCGCGTGGGTCATGCTGAGTTGCGTCGTATCCAATCGAGTTAAGCGCAGCCGGAGCCTTTGTGTCGAACAAATTGGATGCGCCGAGCGTGACCAGGGCGCCTTCTTCCGCTCGTCCCATCAGCGGTGGCAACCGATAGGCATACTGCGCGTCGATCTTGGTCCACGAATCCACCGTTGCGTTGTTCGCATTATCATTCTCGTATGAGCCGAAATAGCGCGCAAAGACGTTGACTGAATGATTATTTTTCGCCCATAACACGCTGAAAACAGACTTGTGTTCGATCATCGACGCACCGAAGTTTTCGTCGTTCACATTGCCCAGGCCGTCGATCGGTCCGATTACAGGATCGTCGAGGTCGTAATTGAGCACCTGCGTTGCATCCCAACCCAGCACTAAGGATCCGGCCGAGTTGAGGTCCATCGCATAGTTGATACTCAAGTCGATCCCGTCCGTTTTCACAGAACCGGCATTACGGAAGTAAAGAATGATTTTCGAAACCGCATTGCCTGCGCCCCGGATGATCTGGGGGCTGCCTCCTGCAGGCTCTGTATCCAGCAGGGTTTGCGGCGTTTCCGCAGTGATGAAGTCCTCGTAATCAAAGTTCCAGTAGTCCAGGCTCAATTGCATGCCGAACTCCGATGTCCAGGTAAATCCAACATTGATTGCATCGGCTTCCTGCGGCCGCAGTGGATTGGCCGTATCACCTGTGAGTACGCTGATGAAGCTGACCTCCTCGTTTTCAAATTGAGGATCATTGGCGGAGGCGGGCGTCACGAATGATGAGTACCGCTGGAACAGCGTGGCAATTCGGAAAGAGGTTCCCCAGCTGCCACGTACGCTTAAGTTATCGTTAGGTGTCCACAGCACGGCGATTTTTGGATCGGTGCTGCTGTTGGATTCAAAATCAGAGTAACGAACCGCTGCCTGTATTTCAAAATTTTCGCCGGCGGGAATCAAGAATTCAGCGAAGACCGCTTTGACGTCCGAACTGGCACTGAAATCATCACCACCACCGAAGAAGTTGAAGACATATTCGTTCGACAACTCGTTGAAGTCATAGGACAGTCTGTCATCTTGAACCTGCACACCGAATGCGGCGCTGAGCGCCCCGGATTTCATTTGCATCAGCTCTCCGCTTACGTGCGCATCAATCACCGTCTGGCTGGCCTCGGCGTTGTAGCCAAATGACCCCAGCACGAAGGCCATCATCTCGGGGCTATTTTGATCCTGAGCGCTGTAAAGCCAGTGATAATAGTTTTGCCCTGCGGGGTTGTTGCCCGGGCCGTAACCGTCGAGCGCGAGTTGCATATTGGCGGTGATGGTATCGGTACGTTCTGCAAACGTCTTGTTGATGCTGTGTGTCCAGGCAGCTTCCCAATTCCAGTCGTTTTTCAAGTTGCCGCGAAAACCAACCTGGTAGCGCCAGGATTCATAATTCAATGGAGAGTTTCCGGGCTCCGTACCCGCGCCCAGTGGGCGGGCAAAAAGCGTCCCGCGACCACTGAAACTGTCGGCCAGTGCATTTTCGCCGGCCACCGCAATGATGTCCGGATGGGTATCTGCCATATCCACCGCGTCCAACATCGGCTGACTGGGTGTGGTGTGGATGGTGGTGTCATTGCGACCAAAGCCAATTTCGGCAAAGATTTCCGTATTCTCACCGATCTGGTAGTGTCCCTGGGCGAACCCCTGCGTTTGCTTGGTCGCCGCGACCACATCACCAAACCATGCATAACTTAGCTGGCAGGACCCATCTGCGAATGGACCGCCTTTGGGTCGGACAAGCCCCGGCCATTTGGTATATGCATCGCCGCTGGTACACAAGGGGTCGATCACCTTGATTGGTGGCCCCGGCGGAACGTCAAACGCGATCACTTTGCCGGGCATACTGTAGCCACTCCACGAATCCTGGTTTTCTCCAGGGTAAAAATCACGCATATCCGAATTGCGCAAGGAAGAACGATCCAGGTAATTGACCGCCAACGTGAAGTGGCCATTTTCATTGCCCGCACCGAAAATGGCGCCTACAGATCTTTCGTCATAACCGTGAGAATTGTCCTGGTACATGGCTCTGACTTCGGCACCCTCGAAATCGCTGCGCGTGATAAAGTTCACGACACCGGCAACGGCATCTGACCCATACAAAGATGATGCACCGTCTTTCAGAACTTCCGCCCGTTCCACGGCAATGGCCGGAATCAAAGTGCTTAAATCAACGAATTGATCGCCCTGTTGGGTAACTGCCGGTGACAGGGTATGGCGTCGACTATTAACCAGAACCAGGGTCGAGGTTACTCCGAGTCCCCGCAAATTAATATTGGTGGCCCCGGCCGAGCGCGCCTGTTCGGTGCTGTCAGAAAAGATTTGTCCGCCTTGGTTAATGGTTAGTGACGGAATCACGTCATACAGGCTGGTTGCGCCGATATCGTCCAGATATTCACTGCCAATGATTGCAATCGGTGAGGACTGTTCCGCCTGGTTTTTACGATTGATGAAGGAGCCTGTAACGATGACCTCCTCCAATGCCGACGCCTCGTCCACTTCGACCTCATCTTCCTGGGCAAACGCCGTTGTGATGGACATCACCGCCAGGGCGCAACCCAATCCAGATGTTAAAAAAACTTGAAAAGACCCTCTAAGAATGTGTTTCATTTTGATGTGTCCCCACCGTTTAATGCTTATTCCGTACTTACCACTTCGCGTAGACACGCGACACGTGGCCCACGCCTGATCCTATCATGTGATGCCCCGTGGTGTATACATTATATGTATACTACATTTGGGATTGATGCAGAATAAGTCGGTCGACGCCCGCGCTGCTTGTCGGTGACGGGCGCCACACCATACAGTACGGGCCCGATCAGTCTGTGGCATCGGTGGCACTGTGAAATCAGGGCCCATTAACAATTTTCTGAACGCGACGTTAGAAGCATCTTCAAAACTGCCGGATACGATGACCTCGGCAATGATCGAGGCCTCATACTGGCGTATTTCTAACGTTTCATTTTTGAGTGTGACGGTGTACCTCGCTTCTTCTATGGCCATCATGAAAAACGGATGGGCGTTATTCTTTTTCACCGTTGTTTTCTCGAACATCGGAAATTCAACACCGTAGGTCAGGCGACAGAACTCCTCTATCTGTTCCTCTGTACCGGGTTCCTGGCCGAGGAAATCATTGGATGGGAAACCCAACACCACAAGACCTTGCGGCCCATACTCCTGATACAGCTTCTCGAGCCCATCGTACTGCGGCGTATTTCCACATTTCGAAGCCGTATTGACAACCAACAAGACTTTATCTGCATATGTCTCTCATAAATTCACCTGATCGGGTGATGCCAGGCGGCGAAAATCCTGATTCAGGAGTTTGCTTTCGCAGGCAAAAGCCGAAATGGATGTCATAAAACCCAGGAGAAAAACCAATTTTTTCATAGAAACCTCTTTATAGTTAAATCGATGTATGTACAATTATTATACAGATATATTATTTTAATATCTTTAATATTTCTATTTATTTTATTATTTGTATAATATTAGTATAGATTTATATGGTAACGAATCTTATGCTGTTAAATTGCTACGTGATTCCGTTCCTGATCAGGCCCACTGGTCAGGGACAAAAACAAACAAACAGATTTTCAGGTATTCGTGGCTGAAATAAAGCAATGATTGCACAACCGACTCAGTGGTATTCTGTAAATTAATAAAGACCTTAGCCTTCCCATTTGATTGAATGCATTTCCTGATAAGTATTTGAAATTCAAACAACAAGCTTCAACACACTCAACTGGCATCTGGCCTCGAGGCCCGGCGCCGGGACAGAACATGCAAAACGGTGCCGAGCGCCACGAAGGCCAGGGTCGTTAGCCAAGCCTCGATCGACGCATACGTGATAAGCCACAGGCACAAGACCATGGCTATACCGGGAATCAGAAGGCCTCCCGGCAGACTAAACTGGCCCTCCCTTGATTCGATAGATTTCTCCAGCCGCGGTAATGCCGCTATACAGACCATGTAAGTCAACAGCCTGACGACGGTGCTCATGACAGCCAGCTTGACAAAACTTCCACTCAAGGCAATGGCCAGGCACAAAACCCCATAAGTCCACAATGAAATATGCGGGGTGTGGTACTGGTTGTGCACCCGCGCAAAAATGGAAGGCAGGCACCCGTCTCGTGCCAGGGCATAGGTTATCCGGGGTGCCGATAAATACGTGGACTGTAAGTTACCACCAATCGAAAATACGGCACCGAGGGTTAATACGACCGCGCCTATTGGCCCAAAAACAACAACTGCAACATCTGCCAGGGCTGTCGAACTGGACGCCAGCCCTGGCAGACTTGAAACGGCCACCAGCTGCACCAGCACGTATATGACACCGGTAAAGAGCACGGTATTGATCATCGCCCGCGGCAAGTCACGCCTGGGGCTACGCCCCTCACCTGCTGCAATCACGGTGCCCTCAAAGCCAACATAGGCATATAGCACAATCAGCACTGCTTCACTCAGCGCGTCAAATTCAGGCAGATCAGCTCCACCCAGAGTTTGCAGGTCAATGTGTCCAAGACCAAACAGAACCAGCAATGAAATCGGCAATAACTTCAGCGCGGTGAAAAAATAGATAATGCCGATGCTGTTTTCTACGCCACGAACATTTAACCAGGTTAAACCCATGATAAATATGGACATCACAATCGACCTGCCCGGCTTACCGGCCAGCGGAGACCAGAACCAACTGGCATATGTGACCAACAGGTTGGCATTCGCACCCATTGCAAGAAAACGTGCCAGGTAAGTTAACCAGCCAATCTGGAATCCGGCGAACGGGCCGAATGCCTGGCTAGCAAAAAAACCGGCCCACCGGTGTGACGAAACATGCTGGAGGCCCGTGCAAAAGACAACACCACGCTGAATATCAGCAATCCTGCGATAACAAACAGCCACGGGCTGAATGCACCGGTTTTCGCCGCAGCAACTGCCGGCAGGCCAAAGATTCCCGCGCCGATAACCCCGTTCAAGGTTAAGGACTGTAACCGGTTTTGCTTATTACCCTCTCCAGGGCCGGTTGCTGCTTTTCTTGATCCGTCATTAACTCAGGTTAGTTGCAAGACGCTGAATCATCGAGCAATCAGGTCCACAATTCGTTCACAAAGGGAATCAGGGCAAGGCTCAGGGTTTGCGTGTATACACTTTCACGCGTCATCAGGCCACCGGTAAGAAGACCAAAGGCACCACCACCCTGCTTGCTGTTCAGGGTTGAAAACACCCGGTCGTTGGCCTCACCCAACTCCAGCCCTGCAGATACCAGCTTTTGTACTTCTGGCGGAAGTGGCAACGTGGCGCTACGGGTCTCGCTGATCCGATCATCATGATTGGCGATCACCATCCAGGCAAAAGCCATCAGGTGGTTATCGAAGAGATCCAGGCCTCCCTCCAATCCGATCCAGTAATCGGCATCAGGGTTTTTCCGCCTGGCATTTGCAACGCGGTTCCGGGCACCTTGCCGGGTTTCGGTGTCAGACATAGGCTGGTCTGCCACGCCTGATTCCACCGCAACCGGGATCAATTGAATCTCAAGCCCGGAAAACTGTGCCTGGAAAGCTTTCCTGACTGCTGCAATCTTGACCGGATTATGTGACGTGACAACGACTTTCATTTTTGAATGGATGATGAAACAGCTTTTCCTTCGTGTGTCAAAAGAGGATCACTCTAAGACACGCAAGGCGTCAATTCAACGGCTCCGGTAGCCCGATCAAAATTCTGTAATGAAAACCCGCCGGTTCTCACCGGCGGGTTTTGTTTCACACAACAGCTTACGAACTAGTTTTCGTACCGTGCCTTGAACTCGGCGGCAGCTTTTTGCCGCTTGGCCTTTTCTGCCGGATCCAGTTTATTTGAATACCACTTGTGGTTAATCTGAATTCAGGACCTTGTCAAGCTTGGCCTGCAGTGCCTTGGCAGCATCCTCGTGGATAGGAAGTCTAAACCACCTTATTTGCAATTCAGCAAAGTATCAGTGACCGTTGACCCCGTGCAACCCCGTGCATATTTGACCTTTGCCGTCCCCGGGCCACCGGTGTACTGGTCATCCGTGCGCCTCAAACCGTCCCCTTTGGCCTCAAATGACT
>JABAAB010000061.1 GCA_014238945.1 Lysobacterales bacterium | reverse complement strand
TGAAAATTGTGGCGGTGCACATTGCCAACAAGTGACCGGATGTGGTTAAAATGCCGGCTCGTAACCGTTTGTTGCGGTTTGATTCACGAATAAAACAGGTGACTGCTTAATGTCGGTTCAAATAAAAAAAGGTCTGATCGGCGGCATTTTTACCCTCGTTGCATTGCCCTGGTGGGCCGTTGTTGGTGCAGACCAATCTGATTTTGATTCACGCGAACAGCAAACACTGCGACCTCACGATTTTGATGTGCAGCACTACCGTATTGAACTGGACATAGAAGAAAGCACGCACTCGTTTGACGGTGAAACGGTCATAACATTTTCATCTACCGTGGATGGCCTCAGTGAGATCACACTCGACAGTGTGAATTTTGATGTCAGCCATGTTGCGGATGAAAGCGGAGAAACCCTCAACTTTATACAGAGGGAAGGGTATCTTGATATCAGTCTGGACCGGGAACTGGCCAGCAACGAGTTGGCCAGTCTCACCATAGGTTATGGCGTTGCAAATCTGGACGGAAATGTATTGGTCGGCCTGGATTTCAGAGACGAGACAGAAACAAACCCCGGTCTGGTAAACTCGTTGAACTGGCCAAACGGGGCGCGTTACTGGTTCCCATCCTTTGACCATCCGAGCGATTGGGCAACACATGAAACAATCATCACTGTTGACGCAGGGTTTGAGGTTCTGGCCAATGGGGCACTTCTGAGTGATCGTGTAGATACTGAATCCGGGCGTCGCACCGTTCACTGGCAACAAAGCAAACCACAACCCACCTACCTTTATATGTTTGCAGCTGGTCCCTACAGTGTGCTGGAAGACCAGCATGATGACCTTCCACTGCATTACTGGGTTTATCCGGGCGATGAAACGGTGGCGGCACAAGCCTTCAGAAATACGGCAGAAATAATTGCTTATTTCGAGGAACTCTATAGCACTTCATTCCCGTGGGTAAAATATGATCAGGTCATTGTTCCTGGTATGGGTGGAGGGGCTGAAAGCACATCGGCCACGCTGTTGACCAGGAATGTAATCGATCGTCAGAGGGAAGGAAATGACAACGCCAGTGACTGGTTGATCGCTCACGAGATCGCCCATCAGTGGTGGGGTAATATGATCGGCTTCAGGGACTGGGGGCACAACTGGTTGTCGGAAAGTTTTGCAACCCATGGCGAATATCTGTACATAGCTCATGCGATGGGTCCGGATGAAGGTGCTCTGTATATTGATGACTACAAGAAAAGCTATCTGACCGAAGCAAAGACAAAATTCAGGCGACCCGTTGTAACCGACAGATGGGATAAGGGAAGCGATATGTTTGACCGCCACGCCTACGAAAAAGGTGGCATTATCCTCAACATGCTGCGGGAGTTGACCGGGCATGAGGCCTTTGCTGAAATCATGCGCAGTTTCCTGGAAAAGCATGCCTACAGCAATGCAGTGTCCAATGACTTTTTTGAGACTGTAAACACCGTCACAAACCAGGATTATGGCTGGTTTTTTGATCAATGGTTGTTGAAGCCGGGGCATCCTGAACTGGATGTCTCCTACACGTGGGACAAGCAAAAAAAGTCACTTTCCCTGACCATTAATCAGACCCAGGACACCAGCACAGGTACTCCGATCTACCGTCTGCCAATAAGGCTGGGAATTACGACCATGGAGGGCAAGCAGGTCGAAAGCCTTTGGCTGAATGAGCCTGAACAGACATTTACTTTCGATGTAGCCCATGAACCGCTACTGGTTCGATTCGATGAGGACGATATTCTGCTGAAAGAATGGGCATTTGATAAGTCCACCGTGGAATTGCTCTACCAGTTAACTCACGATGGTGTCATCGGCAGGTTGTGGGCCGTGGGCGAATTGGAAAAACACATTGAGACAAATGGTGTCAGGGCCGCCCTGACAGAAGTCGCTCATAATGATCCGGTCAAAGCAGTTCGGGACAGGGCCGCCGAAGTAGCTCTGCCAGACAGACCGGCTGACTAGTTCAATGTCGCCGGGCGTTTCTGTACGATGCCCTCTTCACGTATCAATGCCTCGAGATCATCCATTTCAAACGGCAAATTCGCAGACAGGTTTTCCACACCGTCCCCGGTGATGACGATGACATCCTCCATGCGGATATAGAGCTTCTCTTCAGGAACCCAGATCATGGGGTCAATGGAAAAGACCATCCCCACCTCAAGTGGCTTGCCCCTGTGTGTTCCCACATCGTGGACAGACATACCCACCGGGTGTTGGATATGGCCGCCAAACGTCAGCGCTTTCTCACAGGCTTTGCGGTATATTTCCTTCGAAAATGATATGCCATTGAGTACTTCGCGCATGTCCTTGGCGGCTTCTTCCAGTATCTGAGCCGGGGTGACTCCGGGGCGCAGATAGCGCATGAATGCCTTGTGATATTCAATCACAAAACCGTACAGGTCACGCTGGTCCTTTGAATAGGTTCCATTGGCTGGCCACATACGTGCCACATCCGATGTGTAGTAATGATAATCAGGCGCCATATCCATCAGGATCAAATCGCCGTCGTTGACGGCATCCGCGTTGGCGGAATAATGACCCATCCAGGCATTTTGCCCGCCACCGACAATCGCCGCATAACTCATTTCCCTGGCGCCATTGGTTTGAAAAACAAAGCGGGCAGCGGCTTCCAGTTGATACTCCATAACACCGGGCTCTGTTGACCGCATGGCTTCCATGATGCCAAGACCTGCAAGCTGGCTGGCTTTGCGGATCAAACCGATTTCTTTCTCATCCTTTATGGTTCGCATCAGGTCCAGCGTGGCAGATAAGTCGCGTATTTCAAATTGCGGGTAGCGCAGACGCAACAGATGAATAAAATGCCCCGCCTTGGACGGTCGCCCATCCCATGGGTCCGCTATTCTGCGACCATGAGAACTGAGGATTTCATCCCGGCTTTGCCGGGTTTTTTCATCAGGACTATGGGGTGTATAAAGCGCTGGGTGGGGTGCACGCCACAGATAATAATTTAACTCTTCTCCCATCTTCTCAAGGGGGAGAACATATTTCACACCGGTCAGCTTCTTGACCAGGTCAGCATCTTCAAACGACAGTACCTGCCCCTCTACCCTCTCTCGGCCGATATCGCGATGGGGCAGAAAAATAACAGTTTCCCGGGTACTGCCGTTAAGCAACATGTATGCGGACGGACTCTCCAGGCCGCTCAGGTAATAGAAGCTATTACTCTGGCGATAGATACCGGCCGTTTCTTCTGCTCCCTGAATGATGGCGATATTGTCACCGATGGCCTCGTAAATAACGTTGCGTCTGACCTGAAAATCCTCCGCTGAAAAATCTGATTGATAATGAAAGCGTGCCTCGGCTGGCAGGGCCATGATCATAACGAGTGCAAGCTGGTAATAGAGTTTGTTCATAAATTTCCCCTAAATTATTGTTTGGTGCGCTCAAGTTTATAAATCTTTGCCCTTCAAATCTGCTCTGGTGAGTAACGGAGGGTAAATTCAATGCTAACCAATTTTGATTGCTCGCGTCATTCTGCATACAGCAATGTCAGAGTTAAGTACACATGGACTTTGAACAGGAACAAAAATAATTGCTAGGGAGACGGTCTTGTGCAAATGAGTGATGAAGCGCTGATTGATGAGATTCATTGCGCATTGACTATTTTCACCCCGGCAATGCTGACACCGAATTATTCAGTCTGGACCAGGTCGTGCTGGAGCCATTGGCCTTTGCGGGTAACTTACAACAGCCCATCGACAGGCTGTTGCGAGGCAAGTATCTTTTCGAAGTGGCCGATCCTGAATCCGGAGACGCCGTCTGGTCGAGGAGTTTCAGCGTTATTTACGGCGAGTGGGAAACCACCGGAGTGGCTCAGCAGCAAAACCGCACATTTCACGAGTCTGTTCGTCTGCCCAACCAGGAGAAGGTTTTTGAATTGGTCATCAACAAGCATTACGCGGTAAACGGATTCGAAGAAGTTTGGCGGATTGACATTGACCCGGGCGATTACCTGGTTCACCAGGAATCTGTTGCGTACGCGGGGCAGGGCAGGTCGTTGCAATAGAACAAAACGGCGATCCGTTTATCACGGCAGACCTGCTGATTCTGGGTGATGGGTATACCGACGACGAACATGACAAATTTGTCACCAAGGCGAAAGAACTGAGCGAAACCCTGTTTGCAATTTCACCCTTCAAAGAACGCCGAAGCGACTTTAATGTCTGGACCATCGCGCCGGCAAGTGCTGAATCCGGTGTTTCGCGTCCATCGACGCATATCCATCGTGATTCACCTTACATGGTGTTTTTTATCCCATTTCTTTCACGGCTCTTGATGCCATCATCATGGCCGTTTTCGCGTCAGCGCCCGGGGCAGAGTCCGAATTGGCGATGGTGATCCGCCCAAAGGGTTGCCGTCCAATGCTTGTGGAATCACCGGGGCCACCGTTGGCGTAACCGTGGGCCCAGCGATTGACCGAAATACTCGCTACATCCCGGTCAAAATCAAATAACTCCTTCGGCAGCATGCCGCCCAGGTGACTTCTGATTTCGTCCTCATAATTCTTGAACTGCAGCCCCAACATTTTGAATCGGGCTTCACGGAATTGCTCAAGCCTGGGCGCTCCAATGGTTTCACCATAAGGACAGCTGATCATCTGAATAACACAGGGATCGTCAGGGCTCTTGGTGTACTCATAGCCGCCCATACTCACCGGAAAATCCATCAGAACGGCCTGGTGCATGTTTCCGGGAGACATGGCCACGCCGATTTCCATCTCCTTCAGTGCCCTCCAGTTTTTCAAGCCCACGGTGGTGTACTGCAACGGGCTTTTCGACTGGAGCCTCAATGCCGCCGCCTGTTCCCGGGGAAGACCGGACACGATGTGCGGAATAATCATGTTGTAACAGGCCATTACCACCCCCTTGGCTTTTACCTGGTACGACTGGTCGTCATTGATGTAATTCACGAAAACATCGCTTGAACTGGCGGGCTTACCAGCATGGCGGACATTGACCGCCGTGCTGTTTAACCTGATGCGAACGGTATTGCCGCTACTGTCCAGCTTTCCATAGTCAAATCTGGATAAAACAAGATCTTCAGCGTTGTTTCCCTTGCCCACAGCGGGAATCATTTTCTTAACTAACGCCCGCGCAACACCCGCATTGCCATCGGGGAAATGATGAATGTAGGGGTTGTCTTCGTCATAGACTGCTTTGGGCGCAAAGCCCATGGCTCCACAGCGACTGGCGGCGGCTATGCTCATCAGGTCGGTTCCCGTGCTTGCCCAGTCCAGACCGGAATGTCGGGCCATTCTCATCACACCGGGATCATCGACCCCCAAGGTGTTGTTCATATAATCAAAGTAGGAATGCGTGCGAATGTAGTTGCGCAGTTCCTCTTCGGGCACCTTTATCGTGTGCAGACCGCCATTGAGGACCTGGAGTAGCTGTTTTCTGCCTGCATCGCTGAGGGGGGCTAGTTTGGCGGCTTCCTCGTTGGAAATTTTGGCTCCCAGGAGCCCCTCGATATAGTTTGGATAATTACAAAATGGATGTCTGACCACCTTGTCCTGGCCAAATACTTTTTCGTTGAAGTAGGTAACAGCGCCCAGATTATTTCTTTTAAAGAAACCAACATCGTAGGCCGTTTTGAATCGTTCAAGGTCTACACCGATATCCCTGAGCAGATCGCGTACGACCGGATCTGCGTGGTGTGGTTCGACCAGCGTTTGTGATCCGCCATAACTTATGAGTGTATTGCCATTGATCTTGTGTTCGTTGCGCTTCGCATGCCCTCCAAAATCATCATGATTGTCCAGGATCAGTACCTTCTTGTCTTTTCCATGCTTTTGCTGATAGAAATAGGCTGCCGAAAGACCGCTGATGCCTCCACCCACAACCAGCAAATCATAACTTTCCCCCAGTCTTGTGGTTGGACCCCAGTCCGAACGCTGATTCCATGCCCTGCTGTGTGCATGATCATTTGAACCCGGGTGACTTCCTCTCAGCCCGGTGCGCGCCGGTGGATAATAGGACGGCCCCATTGCGGCCATGGCTGCATGGCCAGGCGTCTGAAAAGGCAACATGGAACTTCCGGCAGCCATTAACATTCCATTGATGAAGTCTCTTCTGGTTATCTCACTCATTTGCTCATTACCTACGCTGTATGTTCACAGTCAAAATGCCATATTGAGAAAATGTCTTAAGCCATGCACACGTTATCATCCGCACAACCCTCCTGTACTGGATAACTAATTGGGAAACTTCCGTGTTTTGGGCAACCTCCAAATGCCATCGGTGCCAAGTCAGATCCTGTTTTTGATATTCAATCTTACAGAACCTCGGGAACGCGCTCATAATTAAATTCGCTTCGGATACAGGGAGGTCCCAATAATGCGACAACAGAGTCCAGCCGCCCACGATCGTTTGATGCAGCAATGTAGTAGAAGTTACACGAATTCCAGATCAGTTTTGTGTGCTTCAATCTTCCTTTTATTGCTTTGTTAAGCCTGGAGACGGTGACCTGCCCATGTCGCATGGTTTTTATTATCGTGTCTTTTTTTAGTTGATGCTCGCTGTAAAACCTGGCTTTAAACTTCTTGTCTTTTTGATCTTCACGTTTCAGGTATTCTTCGAGGTCATCGTGCATACATTTTTCCAGGCAGATAAACTGCCCATCGCTATTCAGGTTTTGGATTGCAAATGCAACCTGTTCTTTACGATTGCTGGCGTATGAACCGGTGTTGCACATCGGAGACCTTAAGAGAGGGGTCACCGCTGGCGGACCTGGACTGCACTCGGCAAATTTTTCATCGGTGCATATTGCGAACTTCAAATTTACCGCACTCGCCGATGCCTACGCATTCCCTGCAGCAGAAACAGCAACAATACCAATATGAGCCGCGACTATCGTTACCTCGGAACCATCGGCCTGTTCGACAGTGTCACGCTGCCTCTGAAGGCCGGTGAAAATGAAATCTGGATAGCAGTGTCCGAGGCCTTTGGCGGTTGGGGCATCATGGCCAGGATCGTGGATCTGAATCAGTAATAAAGATCTAAAAAGGGGTCAGCCTGCTTGAAGCTGACCCCATAAAGTCAAAATCTGTTTAGTCGCGCAAGCGCAATGCGATGTCACCAAGTGTCGCCGCCAGCCCCGATTTCTGCTTGTCTGCAATGTCATCACCGGTATCCTCTGCCAGTGATGCAGCGAGCTCATCCAGCTTTGATGCGAGGCGATTGTCGGTCTTGTCCTTTTCGAGTCTTTGCTGTGCACGGTCAAGTGCGCTGGTAATATCTCCGGCCATGGTTTCCGATAATGATGCCGAGCGCCCCAGTTGATCCAGATAGGCACGCGCCACCACCGGTTCGGCTGGCCAGGTGACACGAAACTGCTGCTGTGGATTAAACCGACGGCCCTGGTTGGCAAGAGCCGCTGCCGCTACTTCGTTTTCAGTCAGATATTCGCTGGCCTCTAGCGACAGGATATCCAGTCCCCGTACCGTTTCGGTGCCGTAAATGTAGCCTTCGTACCAGTAGGCAGACCAGTAGCCACCAAAGATCAGCTCTTCCCCGTTCAGGGGCCCCCGGTCGAAGTAAGCAATTTCCACCGGGTTGGCGGAATCGGTGAAATCGATGATCGAAATACCACCCTGGTACCAGGCCTGGACAAAGATGTCACGACCTGGCACCGGTACGATGGAGCCATTGTGTGCAACGCAGTTTTCCTCTTCAACCTGAGGAACCGGTAGCTTGAAATGAGCCCGAAATTCCAGCTTGCCGTCAACGATGTCATAGATGGCATCCGCACCCCAGGTCAGGGGGTCATGGGCACGGCAGCGCGGACGTGAGCCACCACCCCATTCATCGGTAAACAACACCTTGCTGCCGTCATTATTGAAGGTCGCGGAGTGCCAGTAGGCAAAACCTGCGTCCACCACCGAATCGATACGCTTTGGATCACGCGGATCCGAGATATCGAAGATGATACCGTTACCTGAGCAGGCACCTGCCGCGATCCCGCGATCGGGGAATACAGTGATGTCGTGACACTGGTCGGTCTGGTAGGTGTCCTGGGTCTCATCACCATGGTCCCCGCCACGCCACAGGCCTGCCATAACACCGGTCTCGGGATCGGCGAACACGGCCGGGCTGTCCACGATACGGGCTTTGCCCGGGTCATCGACAGGAATTTCTATCACATCGATACGAAACAGGGCGGTGCGGTCATCGCCGGGTGTTTCATCGAAGCATCCTTCCATTTCCTCTTCCTCGCGAACACTGGAGGTGCCGGAGTTGTAGACGATAATGCTGCCATTTGCATCGGGTCCGGATACCACCGAGTGGGTGTGGGAGCCACGACAGGTCTGCACGGCACCTACCTGTACCGGTCGTGTCAGGTCTGAGATGTCGAATATGCGAAGACCGCGAAAACGATCCTCACTGACATCCTCCATGACACCGCCCAGTCCACAATCCAGCCGGCCACGGGTCTCCTGCGCCGACATGAACAGCAGGTCACCAACGATGGACACATCACCCTGTCCGCCTGGGCACACGATGGAAGCCATGTGCTGTGGCAGGCCGTCCTGTTGCAATTGATAGACGTTGAATCCGTGGTAACTGCCGGCTACCAGCACGTCATCGCGAAAGGCTATGTCGGTATGAATAAAGCTCAGCATGGGCGAGCGCCCGTCCTCATCATTACTGCTGTCTTCTTCCTCGTCTTCCTGCCCATCCCCGGTAGCTGCCACTGCATCCACCCCGTCGTCGGGCAGTGGATCCTCTGCAACAGCCTCCCCGCTATCTTCGTCTTCCTCGGGCAGAGGTTTGGCAGGTTTCTCCAATGGGTTGTCCGGATCAAAAAATCCGGGGGGCCTGGACAGGGAAGCAACCAGCTTCATATTCAGAATCGCCTGCCCTGCATCATCGAAACCGGCCTTCAAACCTGCCCGGGGATCGTCGGATAGTCCAACCAGCAGTTTGTTCATGCGCTCGATTTCAGTCGTCTGGTCATTGGTGATGTCGGAGGTGAATTCGAACAACACCGGGTCATAGGCGGAACCAGGCTGTTCCATCAGTTCCTCGACCATCTTTACCGCACCATCGTGATGCCGGATCATCAGAGTGAGGAACATGCGGTCAAAGTCGATGCCGGACGAGGCGGCGAGTTCGGCCATCTGTTCGGGTGTCGCCATACCTGCCATGGTGTGGCTGGTGTACATCGCCTCGTGGTGGGTGGGGTCAGGTACCCGTTCACTGCGTTCCGCCAACCACTGTTGCATGAAAGCAATCTCATCGGCCTGGGAAGCGTCGATGCGCCCCGCGACGTCCAGGAGTTCAGGGCGATTGGTGCGGTCGGCGACCAATGCCGCCATTTCCATTGCCTGGTGGTGATGCGGAATCATGTCCTGCAGAAACACCACATCTGCCGGTGAGTAAGCGGTATCCGCAATCTCGGTAGCCTCCTCCGCGCTCAGTGTCCGTGAATCTTCCCCGGGAGCACCCGGTTGTACGATGGGTGCCTGGGCCCAGCTGATGACGGGCAGACACAGAATGAACGCCCCAATCAGGGCAAATGAATTATTCCGTCGTGGCACAGCGCTGCTAATGTTCAATGGGATGGCTCCTTCGATTTTTCTGATAACCGGTGCAATAGTACTCTGTTTTGGAAGAACGGGGTCAAGGTTCTTTGTCAACAAAACGGGCATAATGAAGAAAGAAAGGGGCCTGGCCCCTTTATTGATTTACTGGAAAATAAAATGAACCCAGGACTGGAAAACGCTGTTGAGATCATCGGTTGTCACGCCGAAGGGGAAGTAGGAGACGTTATTGTTGGTGGTGTCGAACCACCGCCCGGTGAGACCATCTGGGAACAGGCACGGTGGATTGCCAAAGATCAGACTCTGCGTAATTTCGTGCTGAATGAACCGCGGGGTGGTGTGTTTCGTCATGTGAATTTGCTGGTACCGGCAATGGACCCGCAGGCGGTTACAGGCTGGATCATCATGGAGCCGGAAGACACACCACCGATGTCCGGTTCGAATTCGATTTGTGTTTCTACGGTTTTGCTGGAGACCGGCAGGGTAACCATGCGCGAACCCGAGACCCGCTTCAAACTGGAGGCTCCAGGGGGGCTGGTCGACGTCAGCGCACAATGCCGTGATGGCAAGGCAGAGCGAATCACCGTGACCAACGTACCCTCCTTTGCCGATCGTCTCGATGTGCCATTGGAAATTGAAGGGATGGGAACCCTGATGGCGGACACTGCCTACGGGGGGGACACCTTTGTCATAGTCGACGCCAGCAGCGCCGGTTTTGAGATCAGACCCGATGAGGCCCGCGAGATATGCGAGACCGGGATAAAAATCACGCAGGCGGCAAACGAGCAACTCGGATTTCGGCATCCGGGCAACGCGGATATCTCGCAGATATCATTCTGCCAGTTTACCCGGCCCATAGTTGAGGAAGCAGGCCAGAGAGTCGGAAAGAACACCGTCGTGGTCCGACCGGGCAAGGTAGACCGTTGCCCGACCGGGACCGGATTATCGGCCCGCCTGGCGGTGATGCATGCCAAAGGCCAGGCCAGGCTGGGAGATACCCTGCTGGCCCGCTCCATTATCGATTCGGAATTCCTTGGGTGCATTGAACAGGAAGTCACAGTGGGTGACAAAGTCGCCATACGCCCATCCATATCGGGTCGTGCCTGGATCACCGGCAGATATCAACTGGAGCTTGACTCCCGGGATCCGTGGCCTCAGGGGTACCGTCTGAGCGATACCTGGCCTGACTTGTCAGCACGTTGAGCAATACTTTATTTGGGCCCGCTTGCACCATTCCAACCGTGTTGGCAGTTAATTGATCCATCCATTGACTGCTTATAACATCATGGCCCGGACAACAGGCCAATTGGGGGTGGGCCGGATTTGTTAATCAAGGATTACAATAAATGACCAGAAAAAACAGACACCCTGCAGGCCACTACTTTTTCAGCCTGCTGGCAGCACTCGTGGCGATGCAGGCCGGGGCGGAATCGAAATCGCTGCTCAGTGTTGACAGGATTTTTCACGATGAGGAATTCGAGCTCAACGAACCCGTGTCCAGCAAGTGGCTGGCGGAAGGGGCAAGTTACACGACCGTAGAAGAGTCGAAATCTACTCCCGACGGATTCGACATCGTTCAGCACGACTCAGCATCCGGTGAGCAGACCATCCTGGTCGATGCAAGCCGGTTGGTGCCGGAGGATGCCGAAACGCCGCTGGAGATCAAGGACTATTCCTGGTCGGATGACGGGCGCTTTATCTTGATCAGCACCAACACGGTAAAGTTTCGCCGCTACAAGCCGCTCAGCGACTACTGGTTACTCAATCTGGATGACTGGAGCCTGCGACAGATTGGCACGGCCGCCAGGCCATCAACGTTGATGTACGCCAAGTTCTCTCCGGACAGTCAGCACATCGCATACCTGTACGAAAACAACATTTACCTTGAGAGCATAGACGGTAATACCGTCGGGGCCATGACCACAGATGGCTCCGAACTGATCGTCAATGGCACCGGTGACTGGGTCAATGAAGAAGAGTTCGGTCTGCGTGACGGTTTCAAGTGGAGTCCCGATTCCCGGCGGATTTGCTACTGGCAGTTTGATACCGAAGGGGTTGGGACCTTCTACATGATGAAAAACACCGGTGACGTTTACTCACATCCGATACCACTGCAATACCCCAAGGCCGGTACCACCAATTCCGCTAGCCGGGTTGGTGTGGTCGACATCGAAACCGCAGAAACCGTGTGGGTGCAGCTCGATGATGACCCCCGCCAAAATTACATTCCGCAGATGAGTTGGGCAGATAATTCGGAACAACTGATCATCCAATACGTCAACCGTTTGC
Organism: Lysobacterales bacterium; assembly: GCA_014238945.1. GTDB lineage: Bacteria > Pseudomonadota > Gammaproteobacteria > Xanthomonadales > SZUA-36 > SZUA-36. The sequence goes on along the minus strand of JABAAB010000061.1, from coordinate 110,254 downwards.
AAAATCGCAACCGGGTCATTCTTGCAGATGCAAAAGACGGTACAACACAAGACATATTCACCGACACCGATGAGGCATGGCTCGACGTCAACGAGGATTTGAAGTGGTTCGACGAGGGTAAATACTTCACCTGGCTCAGTGAACGTGATGGCTGGCGGCATCTGTACCGGGTCTCTCGTGACGGGCGGGACATCAAGCTCCTCACCCCCGGGGACTTCGACATCATCAGTATTCAGAATATCGATACGGACGACGGCTGGGTGTATTACATCGCATCCCCCGATGACAATGCTGCCCGTTACCTGTATCGGTCCCCGCTGCGGGGAGAACCGGGTATGAAGCGTCTGACACCTGCTGAAACATCCGGCTTTCACAGCTACCGGATATCACCTGATTCCAAGTGGGCCTTTCATACGGTTTCGACCTTTGCAGAGCCACCAACGATCAACCTCGTGTCACTGCCCGGCCACAAGGAACAGCGCAATATTGTTGAAAATAACAAGGTCGCGGCATTATTGGATGCGACACCCCGAGGAGAGGTAGAGTTCTTCAGAATCGGCATCGGAGATGGCGTGGAACTGGATGGCTGGATGATGAAACCACCCGGTTTTGATCCACAGAAATCATATCCCCTGCTGATTTTTGTCTATGGTGAACCCGCGGGTCAAACGGTGCTCAATAGATGGAGCACTGACCGTGGTCTCTGGCACCTGATGTTAACGCAGCAGGGTTATATCGTGGCCAGTATTGACAGCCGTGGCACCCCGGCACCCCGGGGGCGGGACTGGAGAAAGTCCATATATCGTCAGATTGGTATTCAATCTCCGGCGGACCAGGTGGCAGCTGTCAGGGCGCTGCTCGATGAAAGACCATATCTTGACCGGCAGCGGGTCGGCAGTTGGGGCTGGAGTGGGGGAGGTCAAATGACCCTCAGCGCCCTGTTTCGCTATCCCGATGTTTATCATGTGGGACTGGCCATTGCTTTTGTCAGTGACCAGCGTCTGTATGACACCATATATCAGGAGCGTTTTATGGGTCTGCCGGCAGATAACGAGGAAGGCTACCGTCTGGGGTCCCCGATCACCCACGCCGCCGGTCTTGAAGGCGATCTGCTGCTCATTCACGGCACAGCCGACGACAATGTTCATTTTCAAAGTACCGAACAACTGGTCGACAAACTCATTGAACTCAACAAGACCTTTGATTTGATGATCTACCCGGACCACAGTCATTCTCTTGACGAAAAGGAAACGACCAAGCGACATCTGTATGGCCTGATGACCGAATTTCTGAATGAAAATCTGCCGCCAAACACGGGTTTGGAATGAGCACATTAACCACGGGGAAAATCTGAATAAATTTTGGCTCAGAGCCAATGGACCAGTTCTCGACACCCCGGGATGTCCAGGGCTTCCCTAAGCGGCGGTATCACAGCCTGTTGCAAACCCTCAAACGAATGAGGAGAAGCCCGTTGTTCACCAATCGGTTGCCATCACTTGAATTGTGGGTTGTGGTTGTACCATCAGCCAAACTGTTTTCGCAGACGTGGCAGAATCTCTTTTGAGTACAGACGCAGGAAGCGTTCCTGGTCCGGACCCGGTGCGTGAAATACCAGGTGGGTAAAACCAAATTCTATGTACGGGGCAATTCGTTCGATATGCTCATCCGGGTCATCCGAGACGATCCATCGGCTGGCGGCCCGCTCCAATGGCAATGCATCAGCCAGTTTCTCCATCTCGGTTGGGTCCTCGACACCCATTTTCTCATCCGGTGACAGCGCCAGTGCGGCCCAGTAGGAAGTATCCTGCATGGCCTGGTCACGGTCGGTATCGAAGGATACTTTCATCTCGATGGTCTTTTCGATGTCATCCAGGCTACGCCCGGACCGTTCGAGACCAATCTGCAGGTTGGGCAATAGTGTCTCCCTGTATAAATCGGGTGACTTGCCACTGGTACAGATAAAACCGTCAGCCACCCTGCCGGCAAACCGGGATGCCGTGGGGCCGGCCGCGGCGACATAGATGGGTACCGGTTCATCGGGCTTGTCATAAATGGTGGCATTTTCTGTCCGGTAGTACTCGCCTTCGTAGGTCACACGATCCTCGGTCCACAGTCTGCGCATCAGTTCACAGGATTCCCGCAGCCGTCCAAATCGCTCCTTGAACTTTGGCCACTTGATACCGGTTGCCGGAACCTCGTTCATGGATTCGCCGGTTCCGACGCCAAGGATGACCCGCCCCGGGTTGAGGCAGGCCAGGGTGCCCATGGCCTGTGCCACGATTGACGGATGGTATCTGAACGTTGGTGTGGCAACACTGGTACCGATATCGACACGCGTTGTGCGCTCACCCAGTGCGGCCAGCCACGCCAGGGAATAGGGTGCGTGGCCATCGGTGTGACGCCAGGGCTGGAAATGGTCACTGACCATGACCGAGTCGAAACCGACTTGCTCCGCGATAACGGAGAACTCCAGTAATTCACGTGGCCCGAATTGTTCCGCCGATGCCTTGTAGCCTAGTTTTAGCATGTCTTTGTTCCTTGTTTAAGATTTGGACTGACCGGAAAGTGCAGCCGAGTCAGCAATGATCGTTGCCTGCCGTTGACTTACTGTTCCGGCGGGAATACCGATGTCTGTTTCAATCAGTCGATTCAACATTTCGACTTTACTTTTTCCGGTGATCAACCACAGTATTTGCCTGGCGCGATTGATTATCGGATAGGTCAATGTCATACGTCGCTGTCCGCAATACGTTCCCGTAATATCCACATCACGAACATTCGTGTCCAGGACGGGATCCCCGGGTACCAATGATGCGGTGTGCCCATCTGCACCCAGCCCCAAATGCACCAGGTCCAGAACGGGGGGCTGGCCGGCAAGTGTGCTTAACCTGCGAGCGTAATCCCGGGCACCTTCAGCGAGATCATGGTGCTCAACCGGCATGGCCAGAAGATTCTCCGCTGGCAGACCAATTCGATCGATCAGGACTTCTTTCAGGTGTTCAAGATTACGTGATTCGTCACCATCCGGTGCAACCCGCTCATCTACCTGTACGATTTTGACACGGCCCCAGGGCAAGTCACATGCCGCGAGTTCACCGAGCATCTTCCAGGGTGTGGACCCACCACTCAACGCCAGTGTGAATTGATTGCGATCACGGATGGCCTGCCCGGCACATTCGGAAACGAAGACGGCAGCAGCAACGGCAACCTTGTCGGGCGTAGTGTATTTATGAATATTCAATACGGACCTTCCACCTGTCCAAGAATTTCGTTACGCATCACTGTCGGCTCAATCGATAAATCAGGATGGCGGCCCTTTGAATCGCCAGGGGTATCGAATCGAGATCCAGGGTTTCGTTGGGGGTATGACCGCCGTCACCATAGGCACCCATTCCGGCCAGGCCATCGACATAGGGGGCGACAAACGAGATATCGGCCGCACCCCGGCGCAGCGGGTCAAGCAATGGCATCTCCTCGCCGCCAAGCGTCACGTTGATCTCGGACAACATATCGGCCAGCGCCAGGTTGCCCTCGGTCGGTGCCATGGCCGGATAGCCATCGGTAAAACTGATGCTGGCCCCGGTGACCGGAAGACCGTTTTCAACGACATCCATCATGGCCTTGCGTGCCCGTAATGTCTGTTCATTGGATATGGTGCGCATTCCACCACGCACCACCACATGATTGGGAACAACATTGGTTTTTCCAAATACCTCACCCCGGCTGTCTTTGCACCCGGCAGTGACCTCGGTGCCACCCATGATGGTGCCGGCATTGAAGGTCAGGTACTGCTCACCACGCACAGACTGGTAGAAGGCGTTGAGTATTCGGGCTGTCTCGAAAATTGCGCCGGCACCGGTTTCCTCGTTGAATATTCCGGAGGAGTGGGCCTGCCTGCCGGTGACTTCGAGACACCAACCGGAAGAACTTCGGCGGGCAACGGTTGCCCATTCGCGGTCGTCGTAATCGATCCCGGATTCAAAACCCAGCGCAACGTCTGCCCACTTGCCGGCTTCGATCAGTTCCTTACGGGATATCGAGTTTGGTTTTCCCGTGGTCTCCTCATCACCGGTATAGGCCACCACGATCCGGGCACCATCCAAAACGCCGGCAGCGCGCAAGGCCTTGAGTGCATAGATGATGATCACATCACCGGATTTCATGTCGTCCACACCGGGCCCGGTTGCACTGGATCCTTCACGAACAAAGGTCTGAAAATCATCTTCCGGTTCAAACACGGTGTCCAGGTGACCAATCAGCAGGAGCTTCTTCCCACGATCACCCTTCAGTTCGCCAAACAGATGGGGTCCACGCCTCATTTCATCGGGCAAATTGACGAATCGGGTTTCAAAACCCAATGCATCGAGTTCGGTCCGGAGCACTTCACCCACTGCCCGGACACCCGTGATATTGAGCGTGCCACTGTTGATGTTGACCAGGCGTTCGATCAGGTCCACCGCCTCATCGCTGTGAGCCTTGCTCCACTCAACCAGGGCCTCTTCTTTGGCATCCAGTGCAGCGGCCGAAACCCGGTCGAATCCGGTGAGAAGAACCAACCCCGCCAGCAAAATAACCAGATATTTCTTAATAGGCATGACTGACTTCCCCGGGTGATTGTTTGCCGAATTGGAGATGATAGTGAATATCCCGTTGTTACCCAAGAGTTGGCTACAACGTGGCTTTGACGAAAGCGTAAAATTCGCCACGCTTTACTCCTGCTTGATAATCTAAGAGGATACTCCTTCAAACCCGATTAACCAATACGACCATCGAGGAGCCAGCCATGAGAGTCAAAACCTGGTGCAGATTGATTTATATCGCCATCGCAGGTATCAGCACAAACATCATGGTGGCAAACGCCGACAGCCACGAACTGGATGATGCGACGGCAGCGTCTCTGGATGCAGCCATATCCGGTGAGCACCGCAGTGCGGAGAACAAGGCCCGGGATGTCTACCGTCGGCCCAGGGAAACGCTGTCATTCTTTGGCTTCCGGTCTGACATGACCGTGGTCGAAATCTGGCCGGGTGGTGGGTGGTATACGGAAATCCTCGCGCCAGCCCTGAAGGACCGTGGAACACTGTACGCGGCTCACTACAGTCTGAATCCAAAATACGGTTATCAAAGACGCTACTTCGGAACATTTCTGAGCAAAATGGGAGCGAACCAGAAAATCTATCGTGATGTCATCATCACGGCGCTGGATGTTCCTTACCAGGTGGATATCGCACCTCAAGGTACGGCTGACATGGTTCTGACCTTTCGCAATGCCCACAACTGGGTCAACCCGGGTTACGGTACGCACACGGGTGCCATTACCTTCAAAGTGATGTTCGACGTGTTGAAACCGGGTGGCGTGCTGGGTGTGGTCGACCATCGCTGGCCCGATCCGGATAGCGAAGACCCGAATGCGGAAGACGGCTATGTCTCTGAGGACCGGCTCATCGCATTGGCCGAGGCTGCTGGATTCAAGCTGGTTGCGCGCTCTGATATGAACCGCAATGAAAAGGACGGGCACGACCACCCGCAAGGTGTGTGGACGTTGCCGCCGTCATTGGCGCTGGGAGATCAGGATCGTGACAAGTACCTGTCAATCGGCGAGTCTGACCGGATGACACTGAAATTTGTCAAACCCTAGTTCGTCACCGAAAAATTGATGGTTCCGCAATCTTTGGCAGGAACATACAAGGGTTCGTTGTTGCCCGCACTGCGGTACTGGATGTCATGGACCAATTGCAGGGAATACTTTCCGGGTTTGCCAACATCCCAGGCAGCACCGATTTCATTGCTGGCAGCATGGCTCACGCCGGGCGCCAGCGTTAGCCAGTCATGTTCTCCGGGCGCCCGTCGTTTGACCATGGGGCCTCGGTACTCCAGTGCCTGTCCGCGAAAGTCTACCTGAAATATCGCCCCCAGAATTCCTTCGATTGGTGTGAAGTAACGGAGAATCTCCAGTTCCTTGCCACCCTGGTTATGCAATTCGAACAGCACGATCACTGGCTCATCAGTAATTTCTGAAGAGTCAATTTTTAAATGGCAGGTCAGTGGCGAAGGCTTCATTGATGGTCCCGAATCAGAGTGGGTCTCTGCCCGGCCCTGGGTTACACCGGCGATGATGGTTAAAGATACGGCAAGCAGGCAGCAATATTTCAATCTGTCGATCACAGGTATCCTTCATCCGGTGCGGGCTAATAAACAATCTGTGGTTTTGATCACATGAGCACCCTTTGGTTCTGGCCGGGTTTGACGAGCTACAAAAAAACGGGAGCCAAGGACTCCCGTTTTCTGGGGTTGTAGCAACTATGCCTAGTTTTGATGCGGTGTATTTTCCGCGAAATATTCATGGCTGTCGGCGTTCTTGATCGCATCATTCGGACTGCTGATGGCCAGGTTCTTGGCCCCGGTCTGTCCATAAACAACGTCATCGGTACCCGCCACCACGTCAAAGTGACTCATTTCATGCACCAGGGTACCGGCCTTGGAGTCGGTACCGGTCATGGGTGCTGCCCAGAATGCCTTGCATACGTATATTTTGTAAGGCTGTGACGGATAGACGTAGGCGTAATAGTTCTGTTTGCATTTACAATCGACCGTGATATCGGCATTGATTATTGCATCGTTGATTTCGGTAAAATTATTTTCCACGGTGTGGTATCGACCGCTGCTGACCGTACCAAACCAGGTGGTGTAGCGGTCACCGGTAATGTTGTTGTTAAGGTAGGACTGCGAATCACTGGAAATACCGATGGCCTCATCAATCGCGGTCAGGATGGTTGATTTCTCACCGTTGGAACAACGGCCGGTAAAGCTGATCCGCTCACCGGTGGGTGGATCTTCTCCCCCGGGTTTGCCGCCACCGTTACCACCACCGTTACCACCGCCGCCATTGCCATTTCCGCCACGGTCATATTCCCTTTCATCCATGCTGGACCAATCGGTTTCCCGACCCTGCACCCAGACCATCAACTCATTGGAAATCAGACTCGGCATCTTGAACTGGCTGCGGGTACTGCGGTGTTCAGCACCGGGGTTGAACAGGGACAGTGATTCGACCTTGAAGCGGATGGAATAATCACCGGTTTTTGAAAAATCATACACGGCTGATAACTCGGCTATATGAGTCACTGTTTCACCGGCCTTTAGATTCAGGTAATTTCCTGGATGTGCTGCAGGGCGTTTGTAATGGGCACCGAGGTAGCGAAGAGAATGCCCGTCACGGTTGACGCTGAACAGGCTGTCCTCAATACCATTCGCGGCCGTATACCACTTCAGGACCCGGGCGGGTTTTTTGCCATGGTTGGTCAGGCTGATGGCAACCAGGACATCATCACTGGCCTTGAGCCAGTTTTTGTCTACATGGATTTCGGCACTGATATCACTGGCATTGGCGCTGACGGAAAAGCACAGCACAGCCAGCGCAAGAATTCTTAAAAGACCTCGATTGAATGTATTCATATAAAGGTTTTTCTCCCTGTTAAGTGCGAATGATCAAATCGCAAGAGGTATATTTTATACCTCTGCGAGGTGCTGGTGCCAGTTGGTATGGCCGGCGCGGGTCCCGGTGCGTGAATCTGTGAGCAAGGGCAACGCCCACATGCAGCCTGACCAAAACATCAGCATGCAGTGACCGGCGGAGAAAAGTGGAAGTTAAAAAAGACCCAAATTTAACCGGGACTTTGGACAGAAGCATTTGTACTATCAATGCTCTATCATGATCTTCACTTACTCCCTGATGCAGGCATCGTAACCAGTGTCATTTTTAAAAGAAATTAAACGCCGAAATGTGGTCCGGGTAGCCCTGGCATACGTGACCATGTCCTGGCTGGTACTGCAGCTGGTGGATGTGATCCTGAACAACGTGGATGCACCGGCCTGGATGTTCCAGATGATCCTGCTGCTGCTGGGTATTGGATTTCTGATTGCGATATTTTTTTCCTGGGCATTCGAGCTGACACCCGAGGGACTCAAACGCGAACAGGAAATTGATCGTTCCGAGTCCATAACCAACCAGACCGGCCGCAAACTGGACCGTATGATCATCGTGGCGCTGGTATTGGCGTTGGGGTATTTTGTTTTTGACAAATTTGCACCGTCCACGACTGACGATGCGGAGCGGAGTTCAATTGCCAGCGGTCAACCGCTTGCGCCTGGGGACACCGGCCAGCCTGGCACCGCGACGGAGCGCAAATCCATTGCGGTGTTGCCCTTCACCAACATGAGCGGTGACCAGGCAAACGAGCCCTTCACCCTGGGTATCCATGATGACCTGCTGACACACCTGTCACGTATCAAATCGCTCAAGACCACGTCACGCACCTCGGTGCTGCAATACCGGGACACCACCAAGACCATTCCGCAGATCGCCGCCGAACTGGGTGTTGGCAGCATACTGGAGGGTGGTATCCAGCGTTCGGGTAACCGGGTGCGTATCAATCTGCAGCTGATCAATGCCGAGACCGATGAACACCTGTGGGCGGAAATTTACGACCGGGAACTGACGGCCGAGAACCTGTTCGCGGTACAGGGCGAAATTGCAACCGAGGTGGTCAAGTCCCTGCGTGCCACCTTGCTGCCTGAAGAGCAGGCGGCACTGGACAAGACACCAACACAGAGCATGGCTGCCTATGACCTCTACCTGCTGGGACGGCACCACTGGCAACTGCGCACGGCGGAATCCATCGAAAAGGCGCGGGATTATTTTGCCGCCGCGATCGATGAAGACCCGCAATACGTACTGGCTTTATCAGGACTGGCCGATTCCTACGCATTGCTGGATGACTACGGCAATATGGAAGGGGGGGAAGCGCAAGCACTGGCCCAGCAAGCCATCGATCGGGCCATGGCACTGGACGACTCGGTGTCCGAGGTTTGGGCCTCCCAGGGACTGGTGTATCTTGGCCAGGAAAAGAATTCCGAGGCAGAAAAGGCACTGGGTCGGGCAATAGAACTCGATGAACAGAATTTTTCCGCCTGGTTGTGGTACGCGAATGCCATGGGGAGAATACGCCGCTACGATGAGCAACTGGTCGCGTTGCAAACCGCGTACGCACTTGAGCCCATGTACAGACCGGTCAACAACAACCTGGCTTATGTGTATCAGAGACGGGGTGATTTCGCGCGCAGCCGTCAGCATTTAGTGCGTGTGGATGAACTTGAAGATGAAAATCCCACCAGGTACAAGGAAGTCATTGCCAATACCTGGTACTGGTCTGGTGAACTGGTCAACAACATCGTGGAATCACGCAAGATCCTGGCCATCGACCCCGGCAACGTGGATGCCATGGAGTGGCTTGCCGATAGTTACCTGATACTCGAAGACATCGAGGAATCTGAGCGCTGGGCTGAAGAGGTTGCAGCAATTAACCAGTTTAATATCACGGCCTATAACCGGCACCTGGCCAGCGGTGAGTTTGATCAGGCCATCGAATTGATCGAGGACAAACTGCAACTGGCAGGGGAACGAAGGGACCTGGGTTATATATTTTCATTGTTCCGTGCCGCCTACATGGGAGGACAGATAGAGACTGCCAGGTCCTACCTGTCTGAATATCTCGGACATCTTGGCGGACGAGCGGAAATCCACCCGCAAGACTTCGAGCAAAGAGGGAACCTGTTAATAGCAGATTTCCTGATAAGACATGGCAACGAAAGCGCAAATGAGCCAGGTCATGGCAGCGAGATGCTGGACGAAATACTGGCTGTCCTGACCAACCTGAATACACAGGGGTTTGTTCATCCCCTGACATATTATGGCCTGGCCATGGCCCGGACTATGAGCGGTGATTATGAACTTGCCCTGGAAGCACTGGACGAGGCGGTTGAACGGGGGTATCGGGACAGGGGGCGGATGACCATAGAGCCCGGCCTGGCACCACTGTGGGATGATGAACGCTTCGAAGCGATCATTCTGAGTGTGAATGATTTGATCGTTACGGAGCAGGAGAAACTTACCCAGGTAAGCCTGGCCACATACACACCTCTGTCACAGCGGGAGCAGGTCATTGTTGCCCGCGAGATACTCGAGAATTACACGGGTTACTACTCGGACGGAAATGTGGTGGCAAACTTTTTCCTGGATGAGGATGGACAGTTCAGGGCCCGCTACGCCCAGGTCGCGCGCAGCCCGGTCCTGTTTGCCAATACCGAGGACGAATTTTATGATGAACAGACACCCGCAGACACGATTCGCTTCCATAGCGATGATGCGGGAGTCATGACGCATGTAATTTTTACTTCAAGAGGCGGCATGCAACGATTCAAGGCCGTCGAGCCACCACCGACTGCGATCGAATTGGAACACGCAATGCTTGAACGCTTTGAGGGAATCTTCGCGGCCCAACGGGTCACCAATGCGCAGGACGGGGGCGCCGATACCGATATCTGGACGTGCAGAATCAGTGTGGATGAACAAGACAGGGTGTGGATTGATTTCGATAATCAGCCGGCTCTGCAAATTGTTCCGTACTCGAATACCGAGTTTTACTTACCCGGTTTCATTCAGAAGTTGAGATTTGAGGAAGACAGCGGGACCGGAACTTTCAATCGAATTCAATGGATCGGGGACGGCAGCGAACTTGAATTCATTCGGCAATAGATAATTTTCCCGGGATCCAGTGCCGTGAATCGATCAAGGCAGCCGTGCCCCGGTGAGTACGAGACGTTTCTGGTTCAGAAGCGTAAATCTACAGTGGACTGATAAAGCCCTCTTTGCGTTTTCGGGTACCAATCAACCCTGGGGCGGCCAACACCGGTAAGACCGATGTTGCCGATACGTATTACCCGCTTTTTCTACAGTTGGTCACGGTATATAGTGAGTTCATCCGGATGCTTCATGTGGATGGGATGGAAAATGAATCATCGTGTGAAGAAAACGCCAAGAAACCGGGCAGTTTTTGGCCTGGTTTCTTTTTGCCTGGTAGTTGTGCCGGTTGTTTTTCTGGTAATTCTAATATTTGGCGGGGGCTCAAGTGGCTTTCGGGTATGGAATGACCTGGCGTGGCTGCTCGTTCTGATCGCAGGCAGCGCAGTTACCGGGGTCATTCTGTCCATGGTATCGATCAAGCGGGAAGAAAATTCCGTCCTTGCTGGAGTGGCGTTATTTATTCACCTGATGTATCTCGGTTTTATTATTTATGCACTCGGCCAGTAAAGTGTTCTGGCGATTGTTCTACCCGTCAATTTTGAAAAGGAAAGGAAATGAAAATCAAGCTATTAGCTGTCGGACTTGCACTGGGTTTCCCCGCACTTGCCTTTGCTGCTGAATCATTGTGGGTGAGTTCACAAGTCAGCTTCAAGGATGAAAAACTGCTCAGTCAGTCAGTGCTGATGGAACCGAATTCAAAATCAGATCTTGAGGTCGCTGGAGAAAATGGCTTTCACTACTCGGTGTTGGTAGAACCGGCCGAAGAGGGCACCGCCCATGTCAAGATAGATTTTCGAAAAGGAGATTCTGTCTCCGGTCCCGACCTGACCGTGACGATCGGTGAAGAATCGTCGCTGATTTTTAACGGCCTGGAACTGAGTATCACCGTTGAATAGATGACCTACAAGATGGCAGTTTTTATTTCCCTGGTTTCCTGCTTTATTGGATTCGGTCTGGAAGTCGTACAGGGAAACATCAGACATGTGAAAAATGGCAGAGAACCAAACGCCGGTGCGGCGATGTTCCCGACCGTTGTGGTGGTTCCACTTTTTACTGTGGTGCCATGTGGTTGATAAACAAGCTGGGAGAGAACCTGGGTTTTTACGCGGTACTGGGTTATGCCCTGATCGCAGGGATATACAAGCTGTTTACAACCAGGAGACTTGAATTGGAGTTACGGCGACTTGTTGATGAGCAGGAACGCAGCCAGGACACGGGTCAATGAATGCCAGGAACTTCGGCCAGCCGGGTAATCTCTCTATCGTCACCCGGTCACCAAGGGCTGTTCGGGGGTTTTCATGAACTGGTTGGAAATGTCGGACACCGAAATCATGGAGATCGTAGACCCGATCATGGACAGGTTGATGCAGGCTTCGACAGATATCGATCACGTCAGACATGTCCGGGACTTCAGTGAAAGACTGAAACAGATCGTCACCGAGGAGAACCTGCAGGCCCAGTGTGAAAGATACCAGGCCGAGTTGGGCTTTTTTGCCGAAAGGGAGTGGGTCGGTATATTCAGGAAAAGGGATGATGTGCGGGTGTTCTGGCGTCAATGGTATACAAAATCAGAAGACGAATATGTGGCCTTCGTGCACATGTTCGAACGTGACAACAAGTTCGAAGTCATCAATGTTTCGGTATCGTAGGAACCTGGTCAATTGATGGTGGTGATGCCCCGTTGGAATTTCACTTACAATGACCGCCGCGATTACCCGTGACATGATCAATGGAATAATGATGAAAGTAAGTAGTTTGCCTTTGTACAGTTTAATCATTGCAGGCGTATTGACGCTGCTTTCTGTTACCGCCGTATCCGGAGAACAGACGGGGAGCAAGACCCAGTACAACAACATTTTGTACCAAAGCACCCTTGAGCCAGGGGATGGATCCGATGTATTGATCCGGGAAGCGTATTTCCCACCGGGATGGAAGGCACCGAGACACTATCACAATGCAAATTTGTTTATTTATGTGATTGCGGGCGAATTCGAGGTGGAACTCGAAGGTAGCGAAAAGAAAGTATATACAGCAGGCGATGCGCTGCAGATGAAGGCCCATACCCCCATGGATGCCAAAAACCCCAGCGGGACAGAGCCACTGAAACTGGCGGTTTTCCAGGTTGGGGCACCCGCTGCCCCGTTCGTGGTACCGGTTGAGTAGCTAGCATCTTTTGACCGTCATCCCATTTTGTTTGAACCCGTTTATCAACAGCTGAAATTGAACTGATCTCACCGTGAACACCCTGACAAAATTTTTTATACCGGTACTGATGATTTGTTACGGCAATGTGTCCGCAGAATCCGGTAATATTGATACCGCTAAAATTGATTCCGCCTCCACGCAATTACTTGCCGCCGGCGCGGTAGGTTTCTCCATGGCACTCATGGACGGCGACGGAATCACCTGGTCGGCTTCCCATGGCTTTGCCGACCTGGAGACAAAACGACCCATGTCGGTCGATACCATCATGAACGTCGCATCAATCAGCAAAACCGTGACCGGTACATCGCTGATGATGCTCGTGGAACAGGGAAAACTGGACCTTGACCGTGATGTGAATGACTATTTGCCATTTGAAGTGAGAAATCCCAATCATCTGAGTGTGGCAGTGACAGCCCGGCAACTACTGACGCATAGTTCTGCGATTGTTGACCGTTATGAACTTTACGGCTCTGAAATCGTGTATTTCCCGGGTTCGGATAACCCCATCAGCCTGGGTGAATTTGTACAGGAATACCTGTCACCGACAGGCCGCTATTTTAAACCGGAAAATTTCGCCACCTACCCGCCCGGGTCAACAAAGCAATACAGCAACATCGGCTATGGGCTGGCCGCCTACCTGGTGGAACTGCTCTCGGGGGACCCACTCAATCGCTTTTCAGCGAACAGGATCTTCAAGCCACTCGGTATGGACTCGACCGGCTGGATGTTGACCGAGATCGACACCGATCAGCATTCGAAACTCTACAAATGGGGTGAGGAAGGCAATACATTGATTGAGTGGTACGGTCTTGCGACCTGGCCTGATGGCGGTATGCGCACCAGTGTGCAGGATCTGAGCCGTTTTTTTGCGGCCATGATCAATGGGGGTACCCTGGATGATGAAAGATTCATATCCGGGGAAACGGTTGAGGCCATGTTCCGGCCACAATTCGTCACGGGGCAGGTGCTGGGGGGAGTTGCCGACGCGGAAAATCACCAGCAGGCCATCACCTGGTCCTACCGGACGGGAGAAAAGGGTCTGACCGTGGTCGGTCACAGCGGTGGTGATCCCGGTGTCAGAACACACGCCTATTTTTATCCGGAAACAGGCAGGGGGGCCATTTTGCTGGTCAATACATCATCTGACAGTGATACATTCAGCCAGGCGGTTACCGATATGATCCAGACTCTGTTGGGGGCTGCCACGGAAGAGAGTTTGTAGCTCTGGACAGATTGGTAATGCCCTGAAGGTACAATCCCATGGCGGCTGTATGCAAAATAATGACACATGACTGATTCAACTGTCTCTGCCCACAGGCAACACACACGCGGTTTCTTTACCTGGGGGCTGGTCTGCTTGTTGATCGCCGTGGTTGGTTTCTGGCCAAGTTATGTCTCCCCCATCCTGGGCGGCAGTTACACCAACATTGTCGATACCATGCCCTGGCATGTCCTGAGTGTGGGGTCGTGGATGGTCCTGATCGTGTCACAACCACTACTGGCGGTGCTGGAGGGTATGGATCTGCATCGTTATATTGGTATGTTTGGGGCCGTGGTGGCGATGGCTGTGGTGGTGACCGGTGTCGTGGTGCAAACCGAAGTCATGACGCTTTACGCGGCACGCGGTGACAAGCTCAACGCCGTCACCGTACCTTTTTTCCGTTTTTTGACTTTGTTTATATACCTGCTGTGTGTCGCTGCCGCGATTGCGCTGCGTGACCGGCCCGACTGGCACAAACGTCTGATGATTCTTGCTACGCTATCGGTACTGCAGGCAACTTACGGTCGGATTTTTGCCAACATACTTGATCTTCCGGACATTGCAGGACCGATGTCGGGTGTCAGTCATGTGGTTCTGATGGTCGCGTTTCTCGGTTGGGACCGATTCAGCCATGGCCGGTTTCACCCGGTCACGCTGTGGGGCACGGTGGTGATTACTCTGGCGGTATTCGGGCCAGTGCCCGTCGTGGGCACAGCCTGGTGGCAGGCGGTCGCGGCACAGATTGCAGGGGTCAGCCAATGAGTGAGTATCAGTTTCGTCTTGCAACCAGTGACGACGCCACTGCAATAGTCAAGATCAACCTGGCTTCGGTAACGGCCACCAGTCCCATGGATGAGGACCGCTTTCATCTGTTGCACGATATGTCCAGTCGAACCCTGGTGGTCGAACATTCTGACCAGGTCGTTGGGTTCCTGATCGGTTTCACTGACGGCAGTGCCTACGACAGCCTCAACTATCGCTGGTTCAAGGATCGTCTGCGACACTTTTTTTACGTTGACCGGATCGTAATTTCCAGGACATGCCGCAGATCGGGTCTTGGGCGGCGTTTTTATACGCAGGTAGAACAATGGGCGAGAACGCAGGGTCTGCATTGGCTGGCTGCCGAGTTGAACCTGCAGCCATCCAATCCGGTGTCATTGAAATTTCACCGCGATTACGGGTTCCTGGAAGTGGGTACCCAGTGGCTTGCAGAAGACAAGCAGGTTTCACTACAGGTCAAACCTTTGGAATACAATAAACCGTGAATTTGGGATAATCGGTATACAAATGAAAAACACACGCGTTGTTTTGATCTGGTTTGTGGCCTTAACCGGTTGTGCAGCGGTACTGGCGGATGGTCTGATTTCTCCCGCTACGAATCCTGCCAGCACCGGACTATCGGCAGCACGGCTCAGTCATATTAAAACCCTGGCCAGCAGTTATGTTGACCAGGGACGTATACCCGGTGTGGTTTATGCGGTTGCCCGTCACGGCCAACTGGCCAGCCTGGACAGCGTCGGGGCGATGCAAACCGATAGCATTTTCCGTATTTACTCGATGACCAAACCCATCACCACGGTGGCGGTCCTGATGTTGTATGAGGAAGGACGTTTCCTGTTGAGTGATCCGGTTTCGCGTTACCTGCCGGAATTCGAGCATATGCAGATCTACACGGGTGAGGATCAGAACGGGAACGCTGAAACCGTACCGGCAGAAAAACAGGTCACCATTGAGGACCTGTTAACCCATACGGCCGGTCTGACCTATGGAGACAAACCAGAGGGCGGAGTCTGGGCACTCTACGCCGATGCCAAGCTGTGGTCTTCCGCAAGTCTTGACGAGTTTTCAAATCGTGTGGCGGAGCTGCCACTGGTGTTCGAACCGGGCTCGGCCTGGCATTACAGTGTTTCATTTGACGTGTTGGGACGATTGGTCGAAGTGGTCGCCGACCAGCCATTTGACCAGTTTCTCAAGACCAGGATATTTGATCCCTTGCAGATGAATGACACCTCGTTTTCCTTGCCGGACAGCAAGCTTGGGCGATTTATCCCGGTATATTACCGTGATGGCGAAGGTATGAAATTATCCGAGGCAGTTGAAGACAGTGGCTTCCGCCAGGCGGGGGCAGTTCCTTTCGGTGGGGGTGGTCTGCTGTCAACGGCAACTGATTATCTGCGTTTTTGCCAGATGCTGGTCAATGGTGGGGTGCTCGCGGATGCACGAATACTGGGTCGCAAGACGGTTGAACTGATGCTGCTGGATCATCTCGGTCATGGTGATTCCCGTTTAAAAATCAATGACCCTTGGGTGGGGCGCACAGAAAACCGCAGTGGTGAAATGCAGCTTGGACTGGGTTTTGGCTACGGCGGTTACGTCATCACAGATGTTGCAGAAAACGATGTACCGGGTTCCACCGGCACCTATGCGTGGGGTGGCGCCGCCAGCACTTATTTTTTCATTGACCCGAAAGAGGAATTGATCGGTGTTTTTCTGACCCAGTTGATGCCATCCGACAGTTATCCCCTACGGGCACAATTCCGTGGACTGGTCTACCAGGCGATCGTGGATTGATGCCTGTTTGTGTAACACAGCCAATGCACCGAGCCGGCTCGGGTAGCTGTGGCAAACAAGGTGACGGACGTGGCGAAGCCAATGAATAGGCCCGCAAACATACCCGCATGGCGCAGACCCATTGATGCCCTGGCAAGTTCAAAACCGGTTGCAAGATTTCTGAGCGTGATCAGTCCGGTAATCGATCGCTGGCTGATGCGTCGCACACGGGGAAAGTTCGCGCTGACACTGGGTATGCCCACCCTGCTGTTGACCACCACGGGTCGAAAGACCGGTGAACCCCGTGAGGCACCGTTGCTGTACCTGGATTATGATGACCAATACGTGGTGATCGGTACCCGTTTTGGCAACACCTCTCATCCTGCCTGGTATCAGAACCTGTTGGCCAGTCCACAGGCCGTGATTCTGCTTGATGGCAACAGGATTGAGGTGACCATGCGTGAGGCCAGGGATGATGAGCGCGAAATTTTATGGGAGCGGGCCACCCGCTTGTATTCCGGCTATGAGAAATATAAATCCCGTGTGGGTGAACGAAGGATTCCTATCCTGGTTTTGAGCCCCGTGGATGACCAATCGATACCATCAAGCTGAAGTGATCAAGAGTTGTGCTGGTTTGCTGTTAATAACGGAGAATACATCATGAAGACAATACTGGGTGGGTTCTGCCTGGCGCTGATACTGGGCAGCCAGGTACAGGCCCGTGAAGTGCATAGCGAAAGCGGGGCGATCAGCGTAGAAGTGCTGGTAAAATCGGTGAAAAGTTGGGATGGCAGCGAGTTGGAGGCTTATGCGCCGGGTAAACCGCAAATTTCGATCCTGAAGATAACCATCGCACCGAACACCAGTCTACCCATGCATCAACACCCGTTTATAAATGCGGGTTTGCTGTTAAAGGGGGAACTGACGGTAGTAACACAGGAAGGTGAGACCCTGTACATGAAAACGGGAGACACGATCATCGAGGTAGTCGACAAGTGGCACCATGGTATGAATGAGTCGGAGGAGCCAGCGGAGATCGTCGTATTTTACGCCGGTATCGAGGGCCAGCCGATTACCCTGAACAAGGACCAGGAATAACACACCGTGACACCAGGCAATTCTGCCGGCTGAATTTTACCTGAACCATACTGGCAGGAGACCAGAAACTCATGACATTGCACCAATCCGATAAACACTTTACCGGTTCGATACCGGAAATTTATGAGACCCTGCTGGTACCGCTCATTTTTGTACCGTACGCCGAGGATCTGGCCCGGCGTACGGCGACTGAACCCGTATCAAAAGTTCTGGAGATCGCTGCCGGGACCGGTGTGGCTACCCGGGCAACGGTCGATGCACTGGGTCCGGATGTATCGATTGTGGCGACCGACCTGAACCAGGCGATGCTGGACCATGCAGCCACTGTCAGGGCGGATGCCAATGTTGAATGGCGTCAGTGTAATGCGCTTGACCTGCCATTTGCAGATGCCAGCTTCGATGCGGTGTTGTGCCAGTTCAGCGTGATGTTTTTCCCTGACCGGGTTAAGGCCTACTGCGAAGCTCGTCGGGTACTCAAACCCGGTGGTCGCTTCCTGTTCAATGTCTGGGATGAGATCAGCGACAATGAATTTGCCCATACCGTAACCGAGTCACTGAAAGAGGTATTTCCTGATAATCCGCCTGAGTTCCTGCCCCGCACACCCCATGGATACACGGATACAGACCAGATCAGGAAGGATCTCCGCAACGCCGGTTTTACGGCCAGTGCGGAAATTGACACCCTGGAGGCGCGCAGTATCGCCGATGACCCCATCATTCCCGCCGTCGCCTATTGCCAGGGCACACCACTGCGAAATGAGATCGAGGCAAGGGACGAAACGCTGTTACAACATGCGACTGAAGTTGCAGGCAAAGCAGTGTCAGAACGATTTGGTTCAGGGGTGGTGGACGGTAAAATCCAGGCCATCATTATCTCGGTAGCGGTATAAACAATGCCTGAGAGGAATGACACGGACTCTTCCGGGATGACATCGTCAAAGGACCGGATAATGCATGATCTCAAAAAATGCCGACAACCCTGAATAAAGCACTTCTGCTTGAGGCAGCGCATGCACTGGCCTCGTCCGATGAGGATTTCGCCCGGGTCCTGGCCACCCACGGACCACCGCCATTGTGGGCGAGAAGACCCGGCTTTGTTACCCTGCTGCGTATTATTCTCGAACAGCAGGTTTCCCTGACCTCGGCCGATGCCATGTACCGGCGACTGGTAGCCAGTACCCAGTCGATTACCCCTGCAAATATCCTGGCCGGCGGAACCGGTGCCCTGCGTGAAATCGGTATCACCCGTCAGAAAGCCTCCTACTTCATCAATGTATCTCAGGCCATAAAAAACCGCAGCCTGGTGTTGAGCCAGTTGGGCAAAGCAGAAGACGAAGCGGTTATTGCGAAACTGACGAAGATAAAAGGTATCGGACCATGGACCGCACGTATTTACCTGTTGATGGCTCTGCGCAGAGGGGATGTGTGGCCCGAAGGTGACATTGCCCTGGCCACCGCCGCAAAAAATCTGAAAAACCTGCAGCAACGACCATCACAGCCCGAGTTGACCGGGTTGGCAAAAAACTGGCGACCACACCGTGCAACGGCGGCGCGTATGTTGTGGCATTATTATTTGAATGGCATGTCATTGAATGATATGCCCTGAGGGTACACCCCAAATGAATCACAAATCCATCAATTTCAACGACAAACTGGACCGTTTCGAGAAACACTGGTCTCCCCGGGTTATTGCCGAGATGAATGACTACCAGTTCAAGCTGGTAAAAATCAGGGGTGAGTTTGTCTGGCACAGCCATACTGAAACCGATGAAGTGTTCATCGTCCTGAACGGTGTCATGAAAATCGCGTTTCGCGATGGCGTGGTGCATTTGAAAGAAGGGGAGATGTACGTGGTACCCAGGGGTGTGGAGCACAAACCCATGGCGGAAGATGAATGCCGGGTGCTGCTCATTGAACCTCGCGGTATCGTCAACACAGGCGAGGCCGGTGGAGAGTTAACGGCGCGGAACGATGTTTGGGTTTAATCTGTTGTAGGGAGTCAGTAGCATGGACAACATGACGAAGGGGGCAGGAACCATAAATGCCTGGCATCGTTTTATCCGCTCAAAGGATATCCAGGAATTAGACGAAATCCTGGCCGATGAGGTCACTTTCCACTCACCGGTGGTGCACTCGGTACAGAGGGGGAAGGCCATCACCAGGATGTACCTGGCCGCTGCGCTGGATGTGCTTGGAAACGATACATTCAGGTATGTCCGCGAGGTCATGAACGAACAGGATGCGGTACTGGAATTTGAAGTTGAAGTGAAGGGCGTGGTGATGAACGGTGTCGACATGATCCGTTGGAACGACCAGGGAAAGATCATCGATTTCAAGGTGATGGTCCGGCCACTGAAAGCCATCAACCTGATACATCAGGAAATGGCATCCAGGTTAGCTCGAAAATAACCCGGTCGAACCAACAGCAACGGCCCAGGATAAAACTGAGATTTGTTTAGTCCTTATTCAAACCCGGTGTCGAAAATGACTTCACCGGGTATCAGAACATTGGATTTGACTAAATCCATATCACTGCTGCCGGTGTATTCCGGAAACACTGTCCCAATGTTGGGGTTTCCCAGGTGGTTTTTAATAATGTCACCCAGGGGCTCCCTGAAATCGGTGGTGACCGACAGGTCGGTATTCAGGTACAGGTCGTCATTGGTGATGCCGGGAAAGCTACCGTATATCTTGCCACCATTGACATTTCCACCCGCAACCATCATCGCCTGCGCACTGCCATGATCTGTACCCCGGTTGCCATTTTCACGTACCCGTCTGCCAAAATCCGTCTGGGTCGCAAGCAGGACACCATCCTTCTTGCCGGCAGACTCGAGGTCGGACATAAAGGCGCCAATGGCGGCGGAAACAACACCCAACTGACCCACAAAGAAGCCGGTGCCCAGGTTGCCGGAGTTCTGGTGCGTGTCCCAGCCACCATAATCCACTGTTGCAACCTGCAAACCCAGGTCGGCCTTGATGATCTGCGCAATCAGCCCAAGGTCCTGGGCCAGTGCTTCACTCGGGTAACTGTCCGGAATGGTTAGTTCCAGCCCGGTCAATATGTTGACATTCTCGATGGTGCCTTGCATGGCGGCATCCAGTGGGGAATCACCACCAAACATCTGCGTTAGCGTGGCCATGTGCTCTTCCTGGTATCTACCGCTGTTCGGGTGAAAGCTATCGGTATCTTCGTTGTCCAGTGACATCACGCTTGAATTTCCATTCAGGCTTTCAGGTGGGTTTCCTGGCGTCATGGCAGGAATCACCGCAGAATCCGGTACCGACGGTGATGAGTCCAGGTGACGAGACAGCCACCCAATTCCGTTGGACGTGTCGCCGGGTGTGCCCTGTTCGAACATGGCCATGGAATCAAAATGACTGCGAGAGCTCAATCCCGCCGGCATACCCACCGCGTGCAACATCGCCATATCACCCGCCTGGTAGAGCGAGTGAAGTGCAGTACAGCTTGCAGGCAGACCAAAATCACCGTCCAGATCCAGGCTCAGATTCAAAGGTACCTGGATGTTGGGTCTCTTGGCGACGTACTCCGTGCGGTTATCACCGCTTAAAGGCACCAGGAAATTCAGGGCATCCATACCCCCCCTGAAAAACAGCATGACCAGTGAATTGGCGTTGGATTGTCCAGCAAAACCGCGTGGTGACAGGCTGATGGTGATGCCGGTTCCGGCCAATGTGAATAATGCACCGGAGCCCTTGAGAAATTTTCTGCGACTGATCATGATATTTACCTGTGCAAGAATTCTGATGAGGACAAAATCAATTTGACCAGGGCCCTTAAACGCTCGTAAAAATACCATGGGCTGTAGGTACCGTCGATGTCGGTAAAGGGTATGTCCGCTGGCCAAAGCGATGGGTCATTGGGGTTTTGAACCAGGAAATCCCGCATGTTTGTATGCAGGCTTGAACCCGGCCATCCACCCTCGGGTGCGTAACCGAGAATCCGGCTCAGCCAGAATGTTGCCAGGTCATTGGGGGAATTAGATGGCAGGTCATCCAGGCTCGCAGCCTGCGTAATGGGCAGGATGGGCATGACCCGGTCTTCGGTGGAATAACTGCGATCACAAAGCCAATCCATGCAACGCAAAACATACAAAAGACCATTGCTGCCGAGCCAGTGCTGTTGATCCTCGGGATAACCATCCGGTGCCGGCCAATAAAACGGTCGATGTCCGGCCCGGTGCATGAATCGGACAGGGTCTCGAGTAACTGTCGTTTGCTGTGAATGGCCCGCGCGATAACAAATCGATCCATTTCCTGGATGGGCAGGTTGCGATCGAATCCCTCTACCTCAGTATAAACATGATGATCAGCCCAAAGCTGATCAAGGGTCTTGTCCAGGGTGGTGTAATCCAGTGTTGCAATCAGGGCATCAAAAGCCGAGTCATCAATACCTGACCAAGCCAGTTGCTGGTCCAGGTAGGCACCCAGGCGGTCGTCGTCATTTTCGCCGAGCAGCTCAAATGAATGCAGGTCATCCGGTCTGCACCATAGGTCATACGGTCCAGGCAGTGGTTGGCAAATGGCTTCATGATTAACCGTCCGTGGCTAAATGAGAATCAATCCAGTGACCCCATTCTAACCGCAAATAGAAATTATGTTAAATATTGGAAATCCCGGGGTCAGGGGAAATGCCAATGGTATTGGGCGGTTACCAGATGACAGTTACTTTGTCTGATTCATTTTGGATAATATAATCATCAGAAATTGCTCGGCAGCAGATTAAATAGTGAATAATGACAGCCATGACGTCTTTGCAGCACGCTTAACGACCTGTTGGTGTATCCGGGATGCGGCCAGTGTGTCAGGATTACTTGCTGGAGACGCGGTGACAGTAAGTCATAAGACACCGCGCGGGCAACAGAAATAAATGGAGAAACGACATTGAGTAATCCTGTCATATCCGGTAACAAGCCACACCAGGTCAGTATGCTGAAAGGTAAGCGGTATTTTTGGTGTGTGTGTGGTCGTTCATCCGATCAGCCCTTCTGTGATGGTTCGCACGCGGGCACATCGTTCAGGCCACGTGTGATTATCGCCGAAAAAGACGATACAGGCTGGTTGTGTGCGTGTAAGCATACCTCCGACCCACCTTACTGCGATGGGTCCCACAAGCAGTTCTCTGATCAACAGGTGGGCACTGAAGGCCCAGGTGCCGAAGATTGAATTGCTTGCACCGATGCGTCCCCTAGCACCATTTCTGTATGACGTACTGTTGAAATGAATATTTGGGTGGATGCGGATGCCTGTCCGGTGGTCATCAGGGAGATCCTGTTCAAGGCGGCGCAGAGGAAAAAGCTACAACTGACACTGGTTGCGAATCAAAAGATTCCTGTACCGGCGTCAAATTTCATAAAGTCCCTGCAGGTCCCGGCGGGTTTTGATGTCGCCGATAACGAAATCGTCAACAGAGTGGCTGCAGGGGACCTGGTCATTACCGGGGATATCCCGCTGGCCTCGGATGTACTTCAAAAAGACGCCAGCGCGCTCAGCCCAAGGGGTGAGTTGTATACAACCGAAAACATCCGTGCGCGTCTGAATATCAGGGATTTCATGGAAACCATGCGGGCCAGCGGTTTCAACACCGGGGGTCCACCAGCACTGGGTCACAACGATCGCAAGGCTTTCGCGGATCACCTGGACAGGATTCTGGCCAGACACACCGGATCAAGATAAAAACATGAGTGACGAATCCTTCACCACGCTACCCATCTCCCGCGCAGCCATGGCGAACCTGGCTACGCTCGGCTACAAAAAAATGACCCCCGTGCAGGCACAAAGCCTGCCCCTTATCCTCAAGGGCAGGGACCTGATCGCACAGGCAAAAACAGGCAGTGGTAAAACTGCAGCGTTTGGCATCGGTTTACTCGAGAAGATCAATCCACGTTTTTTCGGTGTCCAGGCCCTGGTCCTGTGTCCGACCCGTGAACTGGCAGACCAGGTGGGCAAAGAGTTGCGCAGACTGGCCAGAAGTATTCCCAATATCAAGCTGGTATTGCTGTGTGGCGGCAAGCCATTTGGACCACAAAAGGGATCGCTGGCGTATGGTGCGCATATCGTTGTGGGTACACCCGGGCGTATCCAGGATCACCTGCGCAAGGAAACCCTGGAGCTTAAGGGAATGAAAACACTGGTACTGGATGAAGCCGACCGGATGTTGGACATGGGTTTCATCGATGTGGTGAAGGACATCATCAGGCATGCACCCAGGGCCCGCCAGACGCTGTTGTTTTCCGCGACTTATCCTGAAAAAATCAAACGTTTGTGTCGTTCCGTGCAGCGTGACCCGGTCACCGTCACGGTCGAAGTCGAACACGACCCCGGTGTGATCCAGCAATTGTTTTACGAGGTCAAAAAGCACGAGCGAAACAATACCCTGCTGGCCCTGTTCGAACATTACCAACCCCGCAATGCGCTGGTTTTTTGCCATACCAAAAAACAATGTGACGTGGTTGCCCGTCTTTTACGTGACCACCGGGTCGAGGCATTGGCCCTGCATGGCGACCTGGACCAGAGGCAACGTGACCAGGTGCTGGTGCGTTTTTCCAATGACTCCTGCCCGGTGCTGGTGGCCACCGATGTGGCAGCGCGCGGTCTCGATATTAAGTCACTGGAAGTGGTGATCAACTATGAACTGACGCGTGACCCGGAAGTCTATGTCCACCGAATTGGGCGCACCGGCCGCGCCGGGGAAAAGGGCCTGGCACTGAGTATTTTCACCATCTCGGACCAACAACGTATCCGGGAAATCGAAATTTACCAGGACAAACCCTGCATTTGTGATACATACGCTTCATTGGATCGTGACCCCGATTTCAGTTTGCGGCCACCGATGGTCACCATCCAGATCGCTGCCGGCCGCAAAAACAAACTGCGACCAGGTGATCTGCTGGGGGCATTGACCGGGGAGGCCGGCCTGGCTGGATCCCAGGTCGGGAAAATCGATATATTCGACATGACCAGCTACGTCGCGATCGAGCGCACAGCCCTGCGCCAGGCACTCAATTACCTTTCCAGCGGCAAGGTCAAGGGGCGTAATGTCCGTGCCCGGAAAGTAAGCTAAAGCAGGCCATAAAGACAGACCAATTTCGGGTTACACAGCGCTGTCTGTGTTTTGTTTCCTGAATGGCGCCAGTAAATGTCCCAGGTAATTTTCTTCCGGGTGTCCTCCGGATAAACCGTAGTCTTGTGGCCATTGCCCTCGGGGGTTGTAATAGGTCCCGAACAACAGGTCAAACACCGGCAGGGTCACACTGAAATTCTTGTCCAGGCAGCCGGAGTCATTGGTGTGGTGCCAGTGATGAAATTTCGGTGTGGCCAGCACGTTCTGTAGCCAGCGCAGTTCGAACTCAAGATTGCAGTGAATGAATACGGACTGCAGGGCGAGTATCGGCAGGTATATATTGATGGCCTCGGTTGAAAACCCCAGCAATACCATCGGTATCAGGCTCAGTGAGCGGGTAATCAGGACATCGGCGATGTGGAGTCTAGAGCCTGCCAGCCAGTCCATTTTCTCCACGCTGTGGTGAATCCTGTGGAAGCGCCACAAAAACGGAACCCGGTGAAAGGCCCGGTGCACCCAGTACTGGGTGAAATCGGTTACCAGCATCAGCATCAGCACCTGCACGGCCAGTGGCAAACCCTGGAAATAAGCCTGAATGGACTGCAGCGAAAGCTGGCTGGCCAGCCAGTTGGCGGGGAGAAACAGAACAAACACCAGCCCCCCGTTGAATATATGGTTGGCAACATAATGTTGCAGGTCCACCTGCCAGCCTTTGCGCAGGATCACCTGTTCCTTCTTCAACCGGAAAAACAATTCCACGTTGATGAACAGTGTCGCCATCAGGATGAGATCCAGCAGTATCCAGTCCAGACTGATGTAAAAACCCGAATCCCTGACCTGATCACCATAGGACACATCGGCACCACCCGCGAGCCAGGCCAACAGCACACACACCAGACCCAGCAACGCGTGGCGTTTCAGCTCAGAGAAAAACAGCGCGATTGGTGCCGCTACAGTGGCCAGAATCATACCCGTGTAGAGCAGGGTTCTTACCTGGTAATCCGAGTAAACACCCCTCAGTCGCGGTGTGGTCAGGTACTCCGGAAAGTGAAAGGCCAGCACCCCAAGCACGCTCATAACACCGAGGAAGGCTGCAATCCATGCCATACCATTCAAAAATGATCGACGTACCTTCATTGGGTTGGCCTCATTGGGTTCGCCTGGATTAACCGCCAATTTTTTCCATCAGGTAAAGACCACCATAGACCAGCACTGAGCTCACCACGTACACATTTTCCACGATCTTTCTCCTGTGTGTGCTGTTGTGCGCGCCCGTGATTTGCAGAACAAACTGGTAAAGCAAAAAGGTGTACAGAATGTAGTACAGGAATGGAACGACGTGAACAGATACTGGAAAGTCCCCCGCGTTTTTCCCAAAAATTGACAGGATCAAATCGATCTGGGTGTATATCCCCAGCAGACCGAGTCCGGCGTTGATAAACATCCATTTGACCTGGTCCCTGCCGAAAATGGCCAGGTAAAACACCAGGTAAACCACGATCGCAATGCCGCCGTGCATGTACAAAAAACTGATGTCCGGGTGGTCGTCGGAATAGGCCATGAAAAACCCGGAAAGACCAAACGCCAGCATGTGGACCATGAAAAAGGGATAGATCATCCACGGGGTGAAGGCCGCACCGATGCGGCGTGTCTTGCCTACTTTTTCGAGTTTGGGTTGTGTGGTCATCAATATGTATGCTCCGCCTTTGATCGGTCTATTGTTGGTCTGCCTCAGGTCGGTGCCAGTCAGCGGGATGGCCTGGGCGGTAACAGGTAGCGGTCTGCCGATCGTTACTGGCTAAACGAAAGGACTCAACCCCTTGTTTACAAAGCTGTCGGTAAAAATATTGCCTGAAAGGTTCATACAGTTTGTGTCGTCATGCGCCAGGAACGTGATCGCGAAGGCATCGAGAAATGCGCCTATGGCAACCGAAACGGCACTGGAACAATAGGTATTGTTGCTGATTTCAGTCATCGTGGTGATGGTGGGTTGGTCTCCAATTTGTTCAGGTGGTCCACATATACCCGGTACCGCTCACGTATCTCACGCACGTATTTCACCGGTTCACCACCCCGCACAAAACCATAGCGGGCTTTTTGCGCGTACTCGGGTTTGCTCAACAGCAAAATGGCCTGCTCCACGTTATCAAACCACAAATTCGGATTCAGCCCCTGGTCCCGGGCCAGTTTGCGAGCATCGCGTACGTGTCCGGGGCCTGCGTTGTAAGCAGCCAGTGCGAACCACAGTCGCTCGCTCATAGGCAGGGAATCCTCGAACCGTTCCCAGGTCCAGTTCAGGTAGCGTATCCCGGCGAGGATGTTGTATTCGGGGTTCCACAGGTCCTCCTCAGCCACGCCCACCTGCCCGGCGGTCCGGGGCATCACCTGCATCAGACCACGCGCCCCTGCATAGGAAGTAAGCTCAGGTTCGAACCGCGACTCCTGGTACATCTGTGATACCACAATGCGCCAGTCGAAGTCGAAATCCTGGATGTTCTGTTGAACCAGACCATCGTAGGGAGACAATTTGGACCCAACAATGCGCTGGCTTTCGTGTCGACTCACCCGCCGCTCGTTGCCAAAGTATTTTTGCCACAACAGGTTGTAGGTTTTGCTTCGGTACATGCGTTTGGTGAATTCGTTGAGGGCCCGGCCGAGTTCTGCATTGTCCGGATGGACAACCCAGGCAATGGGTGCTGCCCTGGTCAGGATCAGGCCATCGCTCAGGTCCTTGTTGTATGCCTGCTCGATGGCCAGCAGGTGGCTGTCCATCAGGGTTACGTCATATTCCTGCTTCCGAACCTTGTCCAGAAGTGCCTCGGTGTCTTCCGTGACGGCCACAACATCGACATCCGGGTGCATGTCTTGCAGATGTTGCCAATGACTAGTGACCGGGTTCAGAAAAATCTTTCGACCTTTTAATTCCTCCAGGCTGGTGGGCGGGGGATTGTTTGCCGAACTGACGAATACCTCATCGACATACATATAGGGCTCGGAGAATTCTAGCCCGGACTTTTTACGTTCTTCGGTAATCGTGACCGCGGCCCCCAGGATGTCCGCGTGGTCTGATTCGAGGTTGGAAAAAAGGCTGGCACGGTCGGGGGCCAGAACGACTTCGAGGCGAACGCCCTGTTCCTCGGCGAACAGCTTCAGTAATTCGTACTCAAAGCCCAGCAATTCACCACGCCAGAGAAAAAAGGTTTGTGGCCCCGTCAGTGTGAGCATACGCAGGGTACCGCTTTGCTTGATACCGGCCAGGTCCAGGCGTTCGCTCATGGTGCGCCGACCGCCGATTTGCTGCTCGACAAGATACTGGTTTAAGGCGGCGAGCAGTTGGGTGCTGTCACGGCGTGTGGTCCATGCCAGGGACCGTTTGTTCGGTAGCGTCCACAAGTGTTCAAGGTCTGAATCCTGGCCAACGAGATAACGGGCGCTCCCAGCGTCCATGACGGTCAGGTCATACTTCCGGGCTGCAATTTCGTCGACGATTTCATCCGGCAGCATGTCGGAGGGAAGACGTTCGAGGGTCAGGGCTGCCAGTTCAGACGTGTCGGCTACCGATTCCAGGTAAGCGGTCCCATCGGGAATCCCCAGCGTAAGTTGGGCAAACCCGGGGGATCCGGGTGTCAGGGTTTTGTTTTCCTGGTGGCCTATCAGCCATTCATCACTGAGTGTCAGAGGAGTGGTAAAGGCAAATTGCTCCGAACGTGATTCCGTGACCGTAACATTATGGATCACGGCGTCAACACGGCCCGTATCAACCGCCTGAAGCAACTCAATATAGTCGTCGATATCGACCCAGTGCACCTGAAGCCCGCGTTTACTCGCAAAATCACCGGCGAGTTGATAATAGGACTGCATGGGCAACCCTTCCTGGGGCAATGAGTCAAAGCCCGCCCAGGATTTACGCCCAAATCGAATGTAGCCCCGGGATTCAATGCCCTGTAAATCGTCAACGTGCTGACTCCCCTGCGGCGTGTCAGGCCCTTGTGAATCAAAGCCGAATAACGTCGCCAGGGTGCACATTGCCAGTGCAAACATAACGGGCGAACGATGATGTTTTCGCGGTTTTGTGATGGGTGCTGCCATTTACATTATTCTTTTAACGTCATTAACAAGAGACCCGGAGCTGATCATGTTGAGCATTTATCTGGTCGAAACCCATTGATCAATGGCCTGACCAGTGGAATTTCACGGGCGCCGAAGATCAGTAGCATTTGAGCTATATTGCCAGAAACACCGGGATTTTGAAAAACTCAGCAATTCGTTGCTATGAAATTTTGTCTTGCCTCAACCGCACCAGCGCGACCCAGGAAAGACCCACCACTGCGACAACATCTACCCACATCACATTTTGAATCTTGACACCGATATTGCCAGCCATCAGGGCCAGCACGACAAAACCCGACATGGCCATAAAGGCTGCAACGAGTGCTGCGGTTTGGAGATGCCGTCTGAACGCGGATGCAATGATCAAACCACCCAGAACCCCGAACAATACCGCCCGATGTCTCATTAATAGGAGCAAATCGCCATCCAGAGAGGGAATACCATAGAGGGTAGCGAGGACCTCAGCGGACGTCACTCCAATGATCGGAACGAAATTGATTAGACCCACGATCACCAGTACTGCGGATATTGCCCGTTCCAATTCTAATGCTCCCCATCGCCTGCCGATTGAATTTAGATTGCTTTAAAATCCTTGATGGTACCGGTCTGCGCATCAATAACGGGTGTCTGATTACCCAACTACTCGTTTTCATGCGACACAGTAACGGTCGGTACACCGTCCTGATCAATACGCACATAAAAATCTATTGGCCGGCAACAGACCTGGCAATCTTCGATGTAGTCCTGTTGCGGGACAGAGCAATCGATAAGAACTTCAATCAGTTCTCCGCAATATGGGCATTGTACGTTTTGAGAATTGAGCTCGTGCATTGCAGGTATTTTTCCATAGACACTTCAGCGTGAGGAATAATTAATGACTACTAAATCAATTGGCCGGCTTCAACGCCAACAGAAAATTCATCCTGACATGCGTTGGCGTTTGGATATGTGATGATTTTACCGGGCTTCAAGTTGTTGAATGACATTTCTGCCGCCACCTGGCCTGGAACCCCACTCAAAGTTCTCTATAATTTGTACCAGACCACTATTTGAAACCCCTATCTCACAAATTGACACTCCGCCGTTCAGTGTCCCGTCTGTTTCCAACTGGCAATAACGAAACTCGAAATGCGCTCCCTCAATGATTCCAACCAGGTATCCTCTTTCTACTCTTCCACCGGAGTACTCGGCGTGCACATGCTGCCCGGACTGGTGAAATTGAAACAGGGTTTCGGGGCCAATCACGCCGTTTTCATCGGTTTCAACAGCGTTCATTATCATGCCGTCAAAGTTGTGTCCGACCTCAGCTGTCACATCGGTCCCGTCTGCAACGCCCAACCGCCAATCGCGGTCAGGATCACCACCAGCCAGGCCGGAGTTTTCCAGAACACCAGCAAAGTGAAGGCCGCCAGGGCCAGGCCAAAATCGGCCGCCGACAATATCGCACTGGTCCAGACCGGGTCGTAAAGGGCCGCGAGCAACAGACCAACCACCACCGCGTTTACGCCGAGCAATGCATTTCGCACTGCGCCGATGCGACGCAGGGCATCCCAGAACGGCATGGCTCCGACCACCAGCAAGAACGATGACGCGAAAATTGCCAGCAGACAAATCAGACCGCCGATGACCCCGTTTGGGGCTACGCTCATCACCGTTCCCAGAAAGGCTGCGAAGGTGAACAGTGGTCCCGGCACAGCCTGCGCAGCACCATAACCCGCCAGGAACGCATCCTGTGTCACCCAGCCGGGGGGAACAACCTCTGACTGCAACAAGGGCAAAACGACGTGCCCACCACCAAACACCAGCGAGCCGGAGCGGTAAAAGGAATCAACCAGCGCCAGGGTCTGGGATGGATAGGCAAGAACCAACAACGGCAGTCCAATCAATGCAATGAAAAACAGGACGAGTGCGGTGATTGCGACACTCCGTTTCACCCGCACACCCAGGTCGACATGATCCGTCGGTACATCGTCGCGCAACATGACCCAGCCAAAAAGACCACCGATAACTATGGCACCCACCTGTGCGAACGGTGAGGGGACTGCAAGCACGCCAATGGTGGTCAGTACCGCCAGGGTTGCCCGCTTCGTATCCGGGCAAAGGCTTCGCGCCATGCTCCAAACGGCCTGCGCCACCACGGCAACGGCAACCACTTTCAAGCCTTGCAAGGCACCTGTCCCAAGCGCGTCGCCAAACTCTATGACGCCATATCCAAACAGGATAAGTGCGATAGCGGACGGCATGGTGAAAGCGATCCATGCAGCGATTGCTCCGCGCAAACCCGCCTGTGACAACCCGACACCGATTCCCAGTTGGCTGGAGGCTGGCCCCGGCAGGAACTGGCACAGGGCCAGCAGATCGGCGAAAGCGCGTTCGTCCAGCCACTTGCGTCGTACGACAAATTCTTCATGGAAGTAACCAAAATGCGCCACCGGCCCACCAAAAGAGGTCAGTCCCAGACGCAGGAACGTAAGGAATACAGTGACGACAGATCGTGGTTTACCGCTACCTGTCAGGTTTTCAGCATGCATTAATATTCTCCTCGGAAACTGCCTGGATGTGCTTGCAATCTAGAGATCAAAGTCCAGCCACAACGGGGTATTGGACGAGGGTCGTGACTGGCAGGCAAGAACATAACCACGTTCAATATTATTTGGTGACAGTGCCCGGTTTGAGTCCATGGATACATCACCACTCCGAAGCCACGACATACAGGTGCCACATCTTCCCTTGGTGCAGGAATGAGGTGCGTCAATGCCGGCCGCCAGTGCCGCCTTCAACAGTGTGTCACCCGCAGAGATGGGCACGTTGTGGTTCTCGCCATCGAGGGTCAGGCGAAATTGATTGATCGGTGTATTTTCGATTGAATGCGCCTCGATATCGTCCTTTTTGCCCGGACTCATTTCAAAACGATCCGGTCGCCTTTGTTAACCCGCCCCTGTTTCAGGACTGCGGCAAACACACCGGCATCTCCGGCATGCTTTCGGGCCAGGTGCTGTAACAGCCTGGGGGTGGCTTCGGCGGTATCGGGATCGAGGGTGATCATCGTACAACGCGGGTCGCGCTCAATGATCATCAGCTCCAGCCATTCACCGATTTTCAGGGTTTTACCAACCAATGATAATTCGTAGAACGGGTCATCCTGATTGTCCCACTCGACATAAAAATTGGCTCTGAAACGGCGTTTGTCGACCTCCATGCCCAGTTCCTCACCCAGCCTGGCAGCAGTCGACAACGAGATCAGCGACACCGGGCGGGCGTCAAAATTTCCCCTCTGGGTTACGTGAATCCGCAGTGACCGGCCGGTGATTTTCTCAAGGTCCTCGATAAATGCCGGGTCTTCGATGTCGTTGTAACTTACCCCCCCGGGGGTATTCACGCTCACCCTGAATGCATCCGCATCAGGATAAAGCGGATCAATGCCGGGTTCCCATTCGTCGTATGAAGCGTCCAGATTGGGTGGCAACAACAATTCCTCGTCCGGGTTGTAGCGCGCCTTGTAGAGCACAAATTCCTCCTGGTTGCGCCCGGTGTGCCACGGATGGCCGGGGTCGCCATCGGCAGCAACCACACCGTATATCCGGTCACCCATCAAGCCGGTATATGCCGTGTAGATGTGTGGGACCTCTTCACCGCGCATCCCTTTGACCGGATAACGCCAGATACTTTCTATTGTTCCTATTTGCACTTGGTTGGTCCCTCTCTGTCGTTTTTCACTTTATTAATCATGCTCAAAAAATTCCCCGAACAGCTCGTGTACCTTAATCCTGGCCTCTGCGAGAGCGTCACTACCCTGCTTGGTAATCGTGTAAATCCGCCGCGCACGCTTGCCAGGCCCCTCCTGCCGCATCTTGAGATATCCCTTGCGCGCCAAACCATGCAGCATCGGGTAAAGCGTACCCGGACTGATCTCGTAGCCGTGTTCACGAAGCTCCTCGATCATCCAGCTGCCGTAAATAGGCCCGTCTGCCGCGTGGTGCAGAACGTGGAGGCGGATAAGCCCCGAGTAGAGTTCTTTATCATTGCCGCTCATGTGGTATTAACTTATATCGAAATTCGATATCGATATTCGACTATATTGATGCGTGCGTCAAGTGGGGAAGCCACCTGTGCATTGGGCAGGACCACAAATGAAGACCTTCTGAATTATTTCTGAAGTTTAGGTTTGCTCTCGTACAAAGTTCTGCAGGCACAGCCAGACTCCGCTGGGAGAAAAGTGGGTCAGGTGCTCTTGTTGCCGCTAAAATGAGAACACCACGCTGGCGGCCTCCGCCGTTTAGAATAGAGCGCTGACGACTTTGATTTTTGCCCAGGAAAAATCACGACACGTGACAATTAATATGAAAGTTGAATACCCTCCAGGCTTGAGAGTCTCCGTCATCGTAATGACCTATAACCGGGCAAGAATATTACACAGATGTCTTGAGTCCCTGGTAGCTCAAAGTCTGGACAGAAACCATTTTGAACTGGTGCTTGTCGATGTTTCCACCGTTCCGGTGACGAGTGTTGTGAAGACATTTAAAGACCGGTTGGACATCAGCCATTTTCACACCGATAACAGGGGGGTTGCAGCCAATCGAAACTTTGGTGCGAGCAAAGCGAGTGCCGATTTGCTGGCTTTTATTGATGACGACTGTGTAGCGGAACCCTCGTGGCTGGAAGAATTGCTCATCAGTGCAGAAGCAAATCCTGGATTTCTTGTGGGTGGTGTAATCCGCAACCTGTATCCCGATAATGTTGTTGCCTGTACGGGCCAGGTGATTACCGAAGCAGTAGATGCCTGCTTCAATGCGACATCGGATACACCGGGGTTTTTCCCGGGTTTGAACTTTGCTGTTCCCCGTGATTTGTACCTTTCGATCGGTGGTTGTGATGAAGCTTTTGGACGTTTGGCAGCTGAAGACAGGGACTTCGCAGATCGCTGGTTACATTCCGGTCACCAGCAGGTGCGCGCGGCCGGCGCGGTCGTCATTCATGAACACCGAACCGATCTCACAGGTTTTGTGAAGCAATTCTTTAATTATGGCAGGGGGGCATGGAGGTATCATTCCCTGCGTCGGAGCCGACACTCTGGCGCAATGTCCGAATCACTCAAATTACACAGGGGGCTAAGGGCATATGTCAGCCAACCACTGCGTGATGTCCCCGCAAAATTGCGACCCAGGGTTTGGCTATTGCTGCTCATCTGGGAGTTGGCCAACCTGGCCGGCTTCACCTGGCAGGCGGGTGTGGAGTCAATCGGCAGCTTGGTGGGGGGGACAAAACAGTGACCACTCAGCAAAGCCGTGAAAGGTGGCCGGACTTTTTACTCATTGGCGCACCAAAGGCCGGCACTACCGCGTTACACAAGGTCCTTTCCAACCACCCCGGGATTTACACCGGTCCGAGTAAGGAACCCCGATACTTCAGTTATCCAGGGGAAAAACCCCATTACTCATGTCCGGGTGGTGAAGCCAATGCCGACAAGATCACTTTCCGCACAAAGGACTATCTTGACCTTTTCGGCGACTGTCCTGATCATTCGCGGGCAGGTGAGGCCACTACCGCCTACTTGCACGACCCCGAGGCACCGGCAAACGCGTTCAAAGAAATACCCTGGGCTCGTCTGGTTGCAATTTTGCGCCACCCTGTCGACAGGGCCTATTCGCAATGGCTGCATTTATTACAGGAGGGGTTTGAGACGGTGGATGATTTTGAATCCGCCTGGAACCTGGAGCGGGACCGTAAAGAGAAGGGCTGGCGGTCTGCATGGCTGTACCGCGAGCGGGGGTTTTACGCGTCGCAGCTGGAACGGTGGCTGAGTTACTACCCACGCGAACAGCTTTTGGTTGTATTCTACGAGGATTGGCTGAACAACCCACTGGATACACTGAACCTGGTTTGTAAGCATCTCTCTGTGGCAAATCCTGACTGTCCAAAGCTGACCCGGGAGAATGTGTCATCCCGACAGCCACGCTGGCAGTGGTTGCACCACCATATGGTAGGGGACAATACCCTGCGCAAATGGGCGCAGCACCGGTTACCGCTTTGGGCCCGTGATGCCATTACCCGGTCCATAGGCAAGATGAATCTGAAACCGGGACCACGGATTGATGCGTCATTGCGTGCCAGATTGGCAGTCACTTATCATGACGATATTGACAGGTTGGAAGCACTGACCGGCCACCATCTTGGCCATTGGAGATAGGCCAATGAAAGGTCTCCCGGTACGTCATGTTTGCCTGATCTGTATCGAACTCTTTGGTGATTCCATCTACGGTGGCTTCGGGCGCGCGACACGCTTCATTGGCCGTGAACTTGCAAGACGTGGCATCCGCGTGTCCATTGTCATTCCAAGGCGGTCTCCCGAACTGCCGGACAGTTATCAGCTTGATGGCATGTCGGTGTATCAATACGATCCACTTCGGCCCTGGCAAGGTATAGCAGTACTGCGACAATGTGATGCCGACGTTTATCACTCCCAGGATATTTCAACAACCTCCTTGCTGGCCCGACTGGCAAAACCAGGCGCGGTCCACGTCATTACCTTTCGTGATCCCATGGATCATTGGGATTGGCAGATTGAGACGAAATATGCCGGGATGTCCCGGCTGGGATGGGCCCAGTACCGGTATTTTATTGATAACCCATTGGTCACCCTTGCAGTCAAAAACGTGGACAGCCTGCACTGTGCTGCGCGTTTCCTTGAAGAAAAGACCGCGTCGATGTATCGGCTTCGTGAGCGGCCTTCTTTCTTGCCCACACCAGTTGATGTGCCTGGACCGGTGGTAAAGGCCGCGAAACCAACGATTTGTTACGTTGGGCGATGGGAGGGCCGTAAGCGGGTAGAGCTGTTTTTCGAACTGGCCAGGCAATATCCCGAACATGATTTCATAGCCGTCGGTGCCGCCCGTGACCCACAGCGCGACAGGGAGTTGCGGCAGAAGTACTCGGGGATCAGCAATCTTGAAATGACCGGTGTGCTGGATCAGTTCAAAGATTCCCAATGGAGCGATGTCCTGGGTAAAAGCTGGGTGATTGTGAATACTTCACTGCGTGAGGGCTTGCCCACCACCTTTATTGAAGCGGCAGCACACCGATGTGCAATCCTCAGTTTTACCAACCCGGATGAATTTGCATCAAGATTTGGAATCGTGGCCGCCGAGGGCATGCTGGCGGAGGGATTGGCCACACTTGTTGAAAATGATCGTTGGAAACAGGCAGGTGAAGCGGGCTATCGGTTCGTAGAAAAAGTGTTTTCAGTGGACCGGGCAATGAATGCGCATCTTGATCTGTATCACAAACTGTTAGGTATGAAGAAATCCAAAAGATGATACGGGAAGATAATGCCAGGTCGCCACGGGTCACCGTTGTTATCACTACACACAACAGGCTGCAGTGGTTAAAGCAGTGTGTCGAGAGCGTCATATGTCAGCAGGGTGTGAGCTGGGAGTTAATTGTCATCGATGATGCTTCCAGCGATCAGACCTGGTCGTGGCTGGCTGAAATAACCCATACACAGATACGCTTGCATCGTTTCGAGCAGAACCATGAACGCTGCCTGGCGCGCAACAAGGGTCTTGCCATGGCCCGGGGGCGCTACGTCATGTTTCTGGACGATGACGACTGGTTGTGGGCAGACGCACTCAGCTTGCTATCCAACTCCCTGGATGAAAACCCTGATGCAAATGCAGTCATCGGGGCACGATGGGCCGTGTTCACCGAGGAGGGCTATGAAAGACGAGATGCCCATCCACGGCGTGGGCTGAAGCGAAATGTTCTGGACGAGCTGTTGTTTGGCTGGTCTTCGGTCTCAGGTCAAAACCTGTACCGTACTGACATCATCAGATCGGTCGGTGGATTTGAAGAGCCAAAGCTGATTCCGTGTGAAGACCGGCTTTTATGGATGAGAGTGGCCATGATGGGCAGTGTCATTCTGAGGCCGGAAACAGTGATGAGCTATCGTTTTCACGCTGGACAGGCTCGTCCGGTAGATATTCGGTTGCTCCGTGAGCAGGTGGCACACAGAATAATCCGCTCGCTACCAAAAAGCACAAGGCGTAAAGCGCTTAAGCTCAGACGAAGTGGCCGTCTTATCGAGGAGGCGGTGGAGCAGATGAGCTCCGGTAGTCCTTTGCTTGCCGTATGGCTGGTCGGCAAAGCAGTGTTGAATACGCCGGGTATTTTTACCTCGGTGTTGATCGGAGAATGGGTGATCCGTCGTCTGCTGGGGCGGGCCTATCGCCGCATGCAGAAGCACATCGTGACCTGATCCAGGGTTTAATCCTGCTGCCACCCGTCCATGACCGGAAAAAAGACCCTCAGGTTGCCTCGGTCAGTACCGCAGGGCGCTTGTGCATATAGACAAAAATGCCAATATACAAAAACATCGCCACCAGGGCCATGCTGCCACTGACCAGAAACATGGTGCCGTAACCCATGCCGGCGCCCAGGATTGATGCAGCAATATTGGGACCAACAAACTGTCCAAAACCCTGCACACTGGGTAGCAGGGCAACCATGGATCCGCTGCGGTCCATGTGTGCCATCATCGACGACTGGTAAACATCGACGAATGTCCACAAGGCCAGGAATGTAAACAGGCTCACCGCGATATTGAAATTTGTGATCCCGCCGCTGAGCATCATGACCAGTACAGCCATGGTGAACAGGGCCGCAAACAGGGGTTTGAACAAACCAAATCGCTGACACAACAGGGCAAGCACACAGCCAACCAGTGCGAAAAATGATGACCAGGTCAATAATGGGCCAACCCATTCCTGGGCGATACCATCGGCCAGGGCAGCCAGTTCAATATAAGTAAAATAACCGCCAATATTGATGTAGGTAAAACACACAGCGGTAAGACATATTACAGGCAGGAATCGAGGGACATGCCAGTTTTCCACATCAACTTCGATCTGTTCCTGTTGTAACAGTTGCTCTTTATTGAGGGGCCTGGCTGGCAGCCAGTGCAGAAACAATCCACAGACTGCGGTCGTGGCGATGAAAAACAGATAGATCTGATTCATGGATAATTGCGGCAATATATGTAGTTCCAGCGCCGCGGAAAAGGAGAACCCGAGTAACAGCAGGTTGAATGCCCGCACAGGTCTGGTCGTTCCCCCCAGTGTCGCCACCGAAACCCCGGTGAAAATGCCGCTGCCAATCCCGGCGGCTATTCGAAGCCACCACATGGATTCATAGTCGACATAATACATACACAGGGCGTTGGCACCGATGGACAACACGATACCCGCCATCACCAGATGGCGCCTGTTAACCCGGGCGACCAGCAGTGCTGCTATGATTGCGCCAATAGACAATCCAAGCAGATCCTGACCCCAAACTCTTCCAACCTGCTCCTCGGTGAAGCCCAACATCTCCACCGCTGCGGTACTCAGTACTGGGACGCTCACCATCACGGTGTATCCAACCAGTGCCATGAACAGGGCAATGGAAATCGAACGCCAGCCGTCGAATATGATGGGTGTCGCGGGGGTATCTGTGTTGGTATCTGACATGATTTTTCTCTTATGCTTCTTGTGTTGGGTACATATATCGGCCTGATCGACCACTACCATACGGAAAATGGAGATGAATGAATACAGAAAGAATAAAAGGTATTTTGCAGTATCAAATGACCTTGGAACAATCTGGCAATCCCGCTGTTCTCCCCACTTCTACCAAATTACCTCCAATGGCTGCTTGCAAAAGTTGGTTTTCCCAGGATTCAGTCCGACTCATGCGTGCCAGGAAAAATTGGATCCAACCCTTTTTTGTATTGCAGCATACAATGCACTTTATATGCATGATGTCAGCCTGTGGCAGGCCACAACTCAAGAGATATTCCCATGGTAAAAAAAACCTGGCGTGAAAAAGTGAATGAGGTCGAAGAAAAAATTCATGAGATTACCCCGGAGTGGGAAGAAAAGTTGGGTAAAGGAAAAATTCTGATTCCCAATGCGTTGGATATTGAGCGACTCATCAACGAGACCCGGAAAGGTGAATTGTTAACCAATGACCTGATCAGGGAGAAGTTGGCCAGGGAGAAAAATGTACAGGTAACTGCAGCCATACCGACCGGGGTCTATCTGAAGTATGTTGCATTGGCTGCGGAAGAGGAAAGACTGGTCAAAGGAGACAAAGTGACACCTTATTGGCGGGTTTTAAAAGCTGAAGGGGCGATAAACATCAAGTTTCCAGGTGCGGCGGAAAGTCAGATAGAGCGACTTGAATCAGAAGGCCATGAAATTGAACGAGGAAAAGGGAAAAAGCCGCCCACGGTGATTTCTTACAAGAGCAAGCTTAAGGTGTAATAGTCCGGATTTATTATTGCAAACAGCGTCCGGCCAGGTCCGATTTATATGACTGCTGTTCACCACAAAGCGGCTGTAGGATACGTGAAAATTTTAATGCAGCGACTAGCTGGTTTCGGCCGAGGGTGTGTGATAACTCGATATTCTCCCTCAGTTACCTCATCAGGCTGTACCAGGTGCCCTGTGAACACGTTTGATCTGATGGTCCGCTATCAATCGCAGAGCAGACCTTTCGCTTGAATGGTATATAAAGATTACTGTCAGATCGGATACTGGCTAATAACCTTAAAAGATTGGACTGAAATTCATCGGTCGACGATCATGGCAGTAACTCATCTGGTGAGTTGAACAACTGATGTGCTCTGTTTACGACTTGATCTCATCTGGAAATCCATGAGTTTTCGCACTGACTCCAATTTCATTTAATTTTTTTATCGCAAAATCACTTCGCTTGGCCCTATCTGGCCTTCATGACTCGAATCTTCACTCCGAATCACGGTCAGGAGTGACAGGATAAACAATAGCGGTATTACCAGATCAGGAAGTTTGCTGATCATTTCTGCCGACAAAACAAGAGACGAACTTTTGAAGCAAGAATTATGAGGGACTTCCCGATCAGAATCTCAGCCTTGTCAATGATGCTCGGTCTGAGTCTTTTTTCTGTGGAGATCCAGGCCACGGAAGATCTGTCTGCCTACACAACCTCAAACGAGGATCTCGTCAGCGCCGAATCCAGCACGGTAACCTACGGACTGGATTTTATTGAACAACAGTCAGGGCTGGTTTCTGTCGCGGATCTTATCCTGCGAATCCCGGGCGGGGCGGCATTGCTGAATCAAAACAGAAATCATCAGCGCGGGTTTTC
This sequence comes from Lysobacterales bacterium, assembly GCA_014238945.1. GTDB lineage: Bacteria > Pseudomonadota > Gammaproteobacteria > Xanthomonadales > SZUA-36 > SZUA-36. The sequence goes on along the minus strand of JABAAB010000061.1, from coordinate 70,141 downwards.
AAATGGCAACGATAGAATTCTGATCAATGGCAGACGCTTGTCCGGCAAGCAAAACGACAGCCGATCCGCACTGGAGCAATTATCGGTTGCCCAGGTAGAACGGGTCGAAGTGATCCGCGGGTCATCCCCGGACATCAAGGTGTCGAGCCAGGATTCCATGGTCAACGTGGTGCTGCTTGAAGACGCCGGTGGTTCGGGTGCATGGAGTGCCGGGATGTTCCTGGGAACCGGTGGAGACGCCAGTCCGCGTGGAACGGTCTCCTACGGCAGCAAAAGGGGAATAATGGATTACACGCTTGCCGCAGAGTACAACAGTGTTGATCTAAGGGACCAGTTCGACACCTTGTTTACCGACGGCGATGATACGCCAACCAAGCGTTTGGAAGAGACAAGAAGCTGGAACGAAAAGGTGCGTGAATTACGTGGAGGTCTGTCTTTCAATTTTGACAATGGTGACCAGCTCAATATCAATGGTCTCTACAATGATGACGAGATGACACAACCCAGACCGGGCAGCTTTCTGCTGGCTGACGCATCGGGTGCCCTGACCATACCCGGATTTACTGAACGACGCCGGGACCGCTCGTTGAGCAAGTGGGAGCTCGGTGGTGACTATGGAACCACCTTGACTGATGATTGGAATTTTAAGGTGCTCGGGCTTTATACAGAAGAACAGGTTGACGATGTATCGAGCGCCGACGCCGAAATACTGGCAGACGAATATGAGGAAGATTTCCTTTCACTCAGCGATGAATTTTCATCTGAGGCAATTACCAGGGGTTCCGTTGTCTGGCAGAAACATAGCAATCACCGCCTTGAGTTCGGAACAGAAGTCGCACTCAACAAGCAGGTCGTTGGGTTTCAGTATTTTGAGCGTATTGACGGCGTGCTGGTCGAGCAGGACGTAGACAGCAGTGACGTAACCATCAAGGAAATACGCGATGAAAGTTTTGCCATTCATTCGTGGCAGATATCTGATGAACTCAGTCTGGATTCCTCCCTGGTTTTTGAATATTCAAAGATCAGCCAGACAGGTGGAATTACGAAATCCCGTACCTTCAAATTTTTAAAGCCAAGCTGGGATTTGCGCTATAACCTGTCACCCGATGACCAGCTCCAGTTTTCCGTCCGCCGTGAGGTCTCACAATTAAATTTTGGTGCTTTTGCTTCATCGGTGAACGAGGAAAATGACGTAACCGGTGGCAACTCCAACCTGGAACCCGAAAAAGCCTGGACCATGGAAGCCAGCTATGAACATCGTCTGGCCGATGACAACGGCTCAATCAAACCCACATTGCTGTATCAGCGTTTCACCGACAATCTTCAACCGATAGAAACAAGCCCGGGAGTTTCAGGGATTGGTAACGGCGGAACAGGAACCAGGTTTCAGATTCAGCTGGAAGGTGCCATACGTCTGTTTTTCATCGGTATTCCGAACATACAGCTTTCGGCAGACCTCAAGTGGCAGGAAACCAAAGCCACAGATGCATTTACCGGTGAATCAATTCCTTTTGATGGCGAGGGTATTGGTTTTGGTGGCCGTGTAGAAGTGCGCCATGACATCCCTGATCACGGCTTGTCATGGGGACTGACCAATTGGATTAACCGCAGTACCGAGTTCCGCGATTTCGACGAGTTGAGAATAAGTCACGTTGCAGGACAGAGCTGGACCACTGTCTTTGTTGAAAAACAATTTCTTGGAAATGTTGTGGCGAAGTTTGAAATAGAAAACCTGCTGGATGAAGACTGGAGCCGGGAACGCAATCTTTATGCTGCAGGCCGTGCGGGTGGCATTCTGACCAGCCGGGAGCTACGCGATGCCCGATGGTCGCGGCGCTTCGAGTTTTCATTACGCGGGACATTCTAAAACCAGGATAATTTTTGGATAACTGGGGTCAGAGAAAAAACCAACGAGCCGCGTGTTCGAACCAAGGTTTTTACTCTGATCCCAATTATTTTCTGGGTTTCTGTTGTATCATCATGAAAATTGTGAAATTGCAAAAATCATGACTCCCAAACAGAGAAACAGGCTTGGCCTCAAGTTAATTATTTACTACACAGTGCTGGTGGCATTCGTGGTGATGTTGATAAAGGTGTTTCCGAACATCATGCCGCTGCTGCCATTTGGTGGCCTGGAAGAGTTGCACCAAGGCAATGACCTGGTCACCGAGACGGATATAGTCAACCTGATATCGCATGTGCAAATCCCCCTTGATCTGATGGCCGATGGAATAAGCACCACACTTTCCATGCTGGGCGCGCTGTTGATCATGATTCCGGTTCGCTGGGTTTATCTTGCGGTGGGTGATCTTGAAGTAGCCGAAGAACAGCCGGCAGGACGTAAAGTCAGCGCCAGTTTGTTGCTGTTACCCCTGGTGGTGACAGCGATCATCGTCATCGTCAAGTTCAGTCTTGCATTGGCATTTGCTCTGACCGGTATTTTTGCAGGGGTGCGTTACCGGACTTCCCTGAAAAACCTCACCGATGCTCTGTTTATCTTTGCCTGCATGGCGGTCGGCCTCGCTGCCGGAACCCAGGCCCTGGGGATTGCATTTGCATTGAGTATCTTTTTTGTTTTTACCGCACTCGCACTGGAACCCCTGATCCTTGAAAGTTCCGCCAAAACGAAGGATTAGAACAAGGGGCTCCCGGACTACGCTGATCACAGTTAGACATAGGAGCACGACCAATGACTGAAGAATTTCCAGGCCCGAAGACCAAAGCAGTACTTGAACGCGGCATCACCCTGTTTCGCAACGGTCTCAAGTTCGAGAGCGAAATGGAAAAGGCCGGTCGCCGTGGCTTTCGTGCGGTCCGGCAGATCGTCGTCGACAAGGCGAAAGGTGATTTTGTCTGGGATATGGATGGCAAACGTTACATCGATTTCCAGAACGGTTGGGCAACCAACCCTCTGGGTAACACCCACCCCGAAATCATTGAGGCCGTACACCAGGCACAGAATCGCTATGGATTTCATTATGATCACCCGTTGCGCTATGACCTGGCTGAAATGCTCGCCGATATCATGCCGGCGAAAGCCCTGCCTCGTTTTAATTACGAGGTATCGGGCACAGAGGCGGCCGAAGCAGCTGTCCACCTGGCTCTGACACATACGAAGCGGCGCTACATCATTACTTTCGATTCATCTTTCCACGGTTGCAGCATTGCCACCAAGGTGCTGGGTGGATATTCCGCGGAAAAAAGCACCTACCTCGAAAGCTGGGCAGGTGGGGCGATCAAGGCACCTTATCCCTACAGCGATCAGATTCCAGCCGGTATGGATGAGTCACAGTACGTAGAATATTGCCTGTGGTATCTCGACAATCACATTACAAGTTGCATAGCGGCCAAAGACAACATAGCCGGCATATTGGTCGAGCCGGGTCTGGCCGAAGGCGGCAACTGGATACCAACTTCCGGCTTTTTGCAGGGCATTCGGAAAATCTGCGACGCGAACGACTGGCTGATGATCTCCGATGAGGTGCTGACCGGCCTGGGACGGACTGGAAAAATGTGGGGTGTGGATCATTACGATGTGATCCCGGACATACTGGTGGTCGGCAAGAACCTCTCGGGAGGTATTGAACCTTGTGCAGGAATTGCGGCCCGGGACGACATCCTGGGCGATAACGACGCGTTCTCTTCAGGCTCGACATTTGCGGGCACACCGGCCGGCTGCGCCGCAGGCATCAAAACACTGGAGATCTACGAGCGTGACAAAGTGGTAGAGCATGCGGCCCACCTCAGTCGCGTGGCCGGGGACATCATGAGCGGTTGGGAGCAATACGATATTGTGCGCCAGGTACGCGCCAGCGGATTATTGATGGGGGTCAGTTTCAAGAAACCGCATGACGCACCAGCAGACGAGGAAGACTGGTGGACTGCCCGTGCGGTACGCGGAAAGATGCTCGAACACGGTGTTTGGGCCATTTCAGACCAGGCGGTCACCATACGTATGTACCCGGCACTGAACATGGATGAAAAAGTGTTGAGAGAGGGACTGGAGGTCATGGAGACCGCGATAAGGCACGTCAATGAGCATGGCCACACAGAAGGGAACATGCCGCCATATCCGACGGGATCAGCCGGGTTCTAGATCTCGAAAACCGGACATTTCCCGGCGGCAGGAATTGGACCCCTCAAGGCTTGCCGCGACAGGGTAACGCAATGGCATTTCAAAACCGCCAAACGCGGGCCCAGGGGCTCAGAGAATCATTATGATCAGACAACACCCGAAACTTATTATTGTCGCAGTACTCATTGTCGTCGCTTTGTTAACAGGATTATTGAAATATCAAACATCCTATGACCCGGTAGATATTTCCGGCCTTTTGGAGCAGGTGGAAAAAGACCTGGGCGAGGATCAGGAAGTTGTCATTCTGCAGAGTAAAAATTCATTCAGTTTTTATGACCTGTTATTCAGAAACAACAAATCAATGGACCAGGATGTTTATGGTATTTTGACATTCCCTGAAAATACCAAATCCGGTGGTAATAGCCCTGCAATTGTAGGTGTCGCAGGAAGCAAGGGCTGGGGTGAACATCATTATGGCTATATGCAGAGATATCGTGAGGCAGGGATTGCCACATTGGTTCTGCACAGCTTCAAAAGCAGAAATGTTTCTTCCACCGTGGGAGAACAAACCTCAGCCACCACGGCAATGTTGGTGCACGATGCATTTAAAGCCCTGGAAGCTCTGTCCAATGATCAGAGAATAGACCGAGAGAATATCGGCATCACGGGATGGAGTCTGGGTGGAGGGGTTGCTCTTTTTACCGCCTGGAAACCGCTCAAGGATATTATTTCCCCGGAGCATACATTTGCCGCTCATTTACCCATTTATCCCCCCTGTATGGTCAAGCCTCAGAACCTGACCTTTACTCCTGCCCCGATACATATATTGATTGGAGAAGACGATAACTGGGTGCCTGCAGACGCTTGCATAGAATTGGTGGAATTTGCCAAAAAAGACAACCTGGAGATCACAACCTATGCCAATGCCCATCATTCATTTGACAGGAACCAGGAGTTAATTACTGATGAGAATGCCTATAGCTTTACGCATTGCAGGCTTGACTTAACAGATGATGGAATGGCACAGACGATAAGCCTGGGGATTCCATTGTCGAACTCCATACTGCAAAAAACGGTATTGGCATTTTGCGCAGAAAGAGGCGCTACCTATGGGGGCAATCCGGCGGCCAGGGAACATTCCGGTCAATTCGCATTGGATTTCATGAACCAACATTTAAGAAATTAATGGATTTATAAATGAATGACCAGGGTGCCGAATAGCTCAAGTGAACATCTGATGGGTATGGGAAGAATGCAAGCTGGCTTTGCTCCCAAAAACGACCCAAACACCAACGTGAAAAAGCTTATGAAAATTACTAAACGACATTCATTTTACTTGTTTATCTGGTTGATGCTGTGTATTCCACTGCAGGCCGGTGCCAGTGGCCTTGCACTGATCAACTGTCATTTGTTCAATGGTTACGAGGACCATATTGATCTCGATGTAACGGTGTTGATCGAAGACAGGTTGATCAAAGCCATCACGGCAAAAGAGTCGGCCATTCCAGCGGGTACCGACATCATCGATTGCGGTGGCAATTACCTGATGCCGGGTATGATCGATGCGCACACCCACCTGGACAATACCGGGGCCGCACAGCGGGCGCTGGTTTCAGGTACCACCACGGTGCGCAGTGCCAGTGTCAAAGCCTACCAGGATGTTGGGCTGCGTGAACTGGTACGCAGCGGACACCTGCCGGGTCCGGACATCGTGGCCTCCGGTGTCTACGTGACACCGGACCTGGGAGAGACCGTGTTGGCGGATCCCAGGCTGGCTCCGCTGGCGGATGGCGTACACAGCGATGAGCAATTGCGTCTGCTGGTCAATGTCAACATCGACCGGGGTGTGGATGTGATCAAGACCCGGGGTACCGAACGTGCCGGATTGCCCCAGACTGACCCACGCAAACAGGTCTATAGCCGACGACAACTTGAAGTGGTGGTGGATGAAGCCGCAAAACACGGCATATCGGTCATGGTCCACGCCCACGGTGACGAGGGCGCACGTGCCGCAGTTGAGGCCGGTGCACGGAGCATCGAGCACGGCACCTATCTTTCGGAAGATACCCTGAAGCTGATGAAAGAGAAGGGTACCTGGTTTGTGCCCACCTACATCACCATGCTGGAAATGCGGGAAGAGCAGTACGACCATGTGTTACGTCTGAGGGGTTCGCACATGGTGCCCCGCCTGGAACAATCCATCCGGGACGCTCACCGCATCGGTGTACGTTTTGCCACCGGTGCCGATAACTATTACGACGACCAGTCGATCAACCGGATTTCACTGGAGGTTATGTACCTGGTGCAGTTTGGCCTGAGCCCGTTCGAGGCGTTGCAGGCAGCAACCACCAGCACGGCAGAGTTACTTGGTCTCGGGGACCGGACCGGACGGATTGAACCCGGTTACGAGGCTGACCTGATCCTGGTCCCCGCCAATCCGCTGACCGACATCATGGCCCTGCAGGATGTGTTGCTGGTCATCAGCAACGGGCAGCTTGCGCTGAAGCGGATTCCGTTTGAGGTACAGGAATGAACAACAATTCCACATCCAGCAGTTCCCGGCGTAGCATCTGGTCACAGGCCTCGGCCATGGCTGGCAAAACCCCGGAATCACGCAACCGCTACGTGGATTTCCTACGCGCTCTTTCCATCTTTGCAGTGGTGTTCGGCCACTGGCTGATGGCGGCACCTTATGTGGCCGATGGTGCCATCCACATTTCAAATATGTTGGAGCACCAGCCCTGGACACGCTGGATGACCTGGGTGTTCCAGGTCATGCCGGTGTTCTTCCTGGTCGGTGGTTTTTCCAACGGCATCTCGTGGCAATCGGCGCAACGCAAGGGTCAAACCTATGCGGGGTGGCTGCAGGTACGTCTGCAACGCCTGGTTGGCCCGGTTTTGCCACTCATTGTGCTGTGGATTTTGCTGGCGATTGGTGCGAATGGACTTGGTCTGCGTCCGGAAGCAACGAAAATCGCATCCCAGATGGCTTTGATACCGATCTGGTTCCTGGCCGTCTACGTGTTTGTTGTCGTTCTCGTGCCAATCACCTACAGCGCCTGGCAGCGCTACGGTTTCTGGTCTTTCGGGGTGCTGGTTGTGGCTGCCATTGTTGATGACCTGTTGTTCTTTGCGGCCGATCTGCAGGCAGTCGGATGGCTCAACTATGCCTTTGTGTGGCTGGCGGTTCATCAACTGGGCTATGCCTGGCGCGACGGCTACATGGCGGGTGTAAAACAAGGCCTGGCCTGGGTCATTGGTGGGGGTGTGGTGCTGGTGGGTCTGATTACCATTGGACCCTATCCCATCAGCATGGTCAGTGTACCGGGCCAGGAAGTCAGTAATACCCTGCCACCGAAAATTTCCATGCTGGCATTGGGTATCGTCCAGTGTGGTTTGCTTTTATCCTTTGAAGTACCGATGCGCCGCTGGTTATCACGCGCCACCCCCTGGACGGTGGTCGTGCTGGTCAACAGCATGATCATGACGGTGTTCCTGTGGCACCTGACCGCCTCGACCCTGGCCATTGCTTTTGCACACTGGTTTGGCGATATCGGGCTGAAAGTGCTGCCGGGTACGGACAGCTGGTGGCTGCTGCGGCCCGTGTGGCTGATCGTTTACCTGGTGGTGTTGCTGCCGTTTGCACTCGGTTTTGGGCGGTTTGAACGGGGCACCTCAGGTAATCACATTTACCCGCGATGGAGACTGGTTGCCTCTGCATTGCTGATCTGTGCGGGGCTGGCGTTGCTGGCCCTTGATGGTGTGGTGGGTGATGGATGGTTCGGTTTGCGTATCGTGGTCCTGGCACTGCCATTTGCAGGGGCTGTGCTTGCGGGAGTAAATCCGCTCAGAAGGTAGGTAACATGGCATATTCTGATAGGGTCCTCAAATTATTTCGGCGGCCAACGTGCTTGTTACTTGCCGTTGTACCGTATTCCTTGCCCGCCGAGATGTGCAAATGGGTGGACGATAATAATGTGACCCACTACTCAGAGTCCTGCCCGGATGACGTCAACTCCTCCGGTGTGGCCATGGAGGGGACGCCCTCCCCGGAACAGGTGGAAGAGGCACAAAAAAGATCCGATGATTTACAGTTGCAGCAGAATGCGCGCAAGGAACACGCATCGCCAGCCCCCGAGGTGCAACCCATTGATATAAATGAGACCCGGGAACGGTGCATCAAGGCGTCACTGAGCCTGAAGGCCCTGTCCCAGAGTTACCCGGTTTATTACGACCGTGTGGGGCAATTGCAGGCATACAAGAGTGAATACCAGGTACCCGGGGACAGCTGGAGCCCTACTTTTCTGGAGCCGGATGAGCGCAAACGTATCCAGAAACAATGGCGCAAGGTCAGGAGCGAATGCTCCTCGGCAGACCCCGGTATGAAGGTGGCGGCAGGGGTCAAAAGAGCCCAGAAGGCTCAGCAACAACAGCTGTGTGCATCCTGGCGGGCGGAGCTTGCCGATCTGGACCGCATCCGCTTTTCCTACCAAACCCAGAATGATCTGAACAAATTGATTTCCGAAAACTGCAGGTAACAATGGACGGTATCAACACTGCCATACGGTTGCCACATCTATTCACCCAAGTGCTGGACAGGGATAAACGCCAGTCAAAGAACTAATCCCACTCGTTGGCGGTTCCCTCAAAGTTGCACGAACGGGTTTGACCACACAGAACCGTTGACCGGTGGGTGCCTCCATCACCACCCAGCGGCGGATGGCTGTAACACGGGTGGCGCCAAGCGCTTGCAGGCGTTTCACTTCCGCGTCGATATCATTGGTTTCAATATCCAGGTGCAGACGGCTGGGATGGTCTACTTTTTGTACCTCGATATGAATGTCTTCAGGCCGGGGCAGCAATTGACGGTAATCTGATTCGACAGGGTCAGAACTTTTCTCAGCGACAAGACCCAGTGCCTCCGACCAGAAATCCGTGGCCTTCCCGACGTCGTCGGTCTGGCAGTCAATGATGAATCCGGCAAGCTGGCTCTTGTGCATTCTGGGTCTCCTGGGGTGTTTTCGTACCTGCCGGGTCATCATCGGGCAGGCGGTCAGCTTGTGCAACACTTGCAGGGATGCGACCTGCAATGTACTTGTCAACACGGACCGTTCGTTAGAGGATGTTGCAGGACTTTGTAATGAAACAGTGGGTGAGGCATGCAGAATAATTTCAGATCCGGTGTTCGCTGGTTTTTTCGCATCGGTGGTCTGGTGATGATCGCCAATGCGGTGTGGATGGCCGCATCGGCCAATCACTGGTTTGTCACCATCCCGGCAGACCTCGCCGCTACCGGTGTGGCCAACAAGCATTTTATCCACGACGTGGCAGCCACCTACCTGACCTTTGGTGTTGCCCTGATCTGGTGCGGAAGCAACCTGCAGAAATGCCGGCCGGTTTACCTGTGTGTGACCTTTTTCATGGTCGCCCACGCATTGGGTCATATCCTGGAAATACTCACCGGTCAGTTGCCACAGACACACTGGTGGATTGATTTGCCGTTGGTTTTTTTACCTGCAATGGCCCTTGGCTGGCTGGCGTTACCCATGGTATGGGAAAAAATGGATAACCAGCCACCGCAATGATGTTGTGCATTGGGTACGTGAGAAAATGGCATTCTCGCGGATACACAGGCCTGTCGTGGGGTCGGGCTTCGCAATCTGATCCATGCGGTGTTCCGTCAGTGAAGCGGGCGGGCAAGGGCCCGCCCGACAAGGAGTTTTGCAGATAAAAGTCAGGGTGCGGATCGCGGCACTTCGGTTGTGGGCGGAATGGCCCTGGTGGTCCGACGACGTTGAACCACCAGGATGCAGATCAGCCCCCAGGCAAAGAAAGCGATACCTGGAACCAGAAGTCGTGCGACGCTCATCGTGTCATCGTATATCTCCTGGACCCCGCCCGAGGCGATGAGCATGCCGGAGTCGAAAAACGCATGCAGCAGGATTGCGGCCAGCAGGGAGCCGGAAACCAGCCTGACAGCGGCGAACATCATGCCCATGCCTACGCCGAAGACAACCTGGCTGGCGACAATATGCAAGGGCATGCCCTCGAATACCCACCCCAGATGAATGCTGCCGAACAGCACCGAGGTCACCAGGCTGGTAGTCAGTACGCCTCGTTCCTCCAGGGCCCGCCACAACAGGCCCCTGAACAGACCTTCCTCACCAATGCCGATGAAAATCGTGACCAGGATCCAGCCCAGGGCGGTGACCAGGTCAAAGCCGTACTGTGCTTCCGGATTCGCCATGACCAGGGTCGTCAGGATAAGGATCGGTGCCGCCGGAAGCAGGAACCACCAGCTCTTGCCGCGTTTGAAACCGTAATTCCGCAAGCCATCCCATTTCGCGAGCATGGCCAGCAGCGCGACAGCGAACAGGCCCTTGTTGATGAAATATCTGGTCAGTTGATCCGCATCCGGATTCAACAGACCCAACGCCGAGAGCAATTTGCCCCATAGCGGGAGGGTCAGAAAGGCGATGGCACTCAGTACCCAGAGGGTTCGTCGATTCATGTTATTTCTCCAAAAATGTAAACATACGATCACATTATATGGATTACGAAACAATTTGTAAACGCATGTTCACATTTGCTAAGCTTGTGTCTGTCCGAGAATTTGAGAGGCCCAGATATTGACACAGATACATGAACCCCAACAACAACGATCACGGGACACCCGGAAGAAGATCCTCGTTGCACTGGAGCGTCTGCTCGAGAATCACTTTTTCGAGCAGATCACCACCCGTCAGCTGGCCAGTGAGGCGGGTGTTGCACCGGCCACGCTGTACCGGCGATTTCAGGACAAGAACGCGCTGTTGCCGGCGCTTTATAGGCGATACGACCTGCGCTTGAACGGGTGGGGGAAGGCACTATGGGATGAAGAGCAACGACGGCGACACACATCGGTAGAAGAGCGTGTCACCCACGTGGTGAGACAACACGTTAATTTCTTTCGGGACAATGAGCCAATTTTGCGTACGATTTATCTCTATCTGCGATTACACCCGGATATTGAACTGGGTGTATCGGCCGCCGGGCGTCGGGCCAGCTACCTGGAGATCCTGACTCCAATCTTCGAAGCACTCGGGGTGCAAGGACAGGAACCCCCCGACGAGGCCCGGATCAAGTTGTTTTGCCTGGTTTTGATCACCAGCATCAATGAACGCGCGCTGTTCCCCACAGCGACTCCGGCGAGGACACTCGAGTTGAGCGATGAGGATTTCATAACGGAGCTGAGTTGGAATCTTGTCGCGTACCTGGTCATGAACCGAAAAGGGGAATAGGGGTCACCCTTTAATATCAGGCGGTAAAGCCGATCACGGCGGCAACGACACCTGCGACGGCAGCCGCGAGCGAGGCGAACCCGAAGCGACCCCATCGGGGGGGGTCCGGAAGCACGACCTCCTTGTCTCCGGGAACGACGTGTTTGCTGCCGAGGGCACGTGCCGCACGCAAGCTGCTGTACGCTGCGCCGGCCAGGTACGACACCCGGTGGGTGTAGTCGCCGCAGAGTTGGATGTTGCCGATGGTGATGGTTTTGACCTTGCCACCGAGGCGCCCCGTGCGCTCGAGGAGCAGTACGTTCTGATCACGCAGCATGTAGGCGGTCAAAAGGCCGGTGATTCCGCCCCCGACGATCACCACGTCGTAAATCGTTGCCTCATCGATGGTCATGGTTCCCTCTGCTATTGTTGTCCTGATAGCATAACTGCCATTTCGTAACAGGTATTCTGTCAAAAACCCCGCTCTCCCAGGAACCCCGGATTTCTGGCAATATAGTTTCAATGCGAACCGACAACCTCATTTGCACTCCCAAAACCCAGACACAACCCGGTCCGCGCCGGTGCTGTCTGCAACAACCGGTCGGTACGGATAGTAAGTGAGATTTCTACTTCACATCACGCTTCTGCTGTTATCCATATCCTCATTTGCAGAAGAGGAACCCGTTGTAAATATCTACACCTGGGCAGACTATATCCCACCGGATACGATCAGGGGATTCGAAGAGGAGTTCGGTATCCGGATTGTTTACGACACCTACGCTAACGACATTATCGTTATCAGCAAGATGCTCGCTGGAAGCACGGGTTATGACCTGGTGGGGCTGGCCGGGGTAGACTTGCAGCGGCTGTTACCGGTGGGGGTGTTTCAAAAGCAGGATAAAAGTCGTCTGCCCAATCTCAAGAATATGGACCCTGAAATCATCCAGCGTGCCGCTTTTTCCGACCCCGGCAATGAGCACGCCTTTATTTACGCCTGGGGCAGCACGGGTATCGCCTACAACGTGGACATGGTGCACGAACGTATGCCAAATGCGCCGCTACACAGTGCTGCCATGGTATTTGATCCCGCCGTGATCAGCCGCTTTGCTGATTGCGGTGTCTCATTCCTGGATGATCCGGGTACTGTCATGAGACTTACGCTGTTGTATCTTGGCTATGACATTAACACCACTGATGAAGTGGCCTGGGCGGAGGCCGAGCAGGTCCTGAAGTCGGTTCATCCCTATGTGCGTTATTACGACAGTTCCCGCCTTTTGATCGATCTGCCAGCCGAGGAGATTTGTGTGGGGATCACCTGGACAGGGGATTTTCGTTTTGCAGAAAATGGCGCATTCGAGGCCGGGGCAGATGTCCGTCTCGCGTTCCAACTGCCGATCGAAGGGGCCAATGACTGGACCGATATGTTCCTGATGCCCAACGATGCTCCGCACCCCCGAAACGCCCACATTTTCCTGAACTACCTGATGCGAGCCGAGGTGGGTGCCAACACCGGCAACTACAATTTTTACAATCCCGGCAACCTGGCAGCACACGCCTTTGTTCGCCCGGACGTACTCAGTGACCCGTTCCTGTTCCCGCCACCGGAAATGCTGAAACGTATCCATACACGCACGGCGTGGAAACTGAAAGACCAGCGCCGGCTGAACCGGATCTGGGCGAATTTAAAGGCAGGATTTGAATGATTCAGGAAATGTGTACAAACAACACGAGACCATCGCCGTGAACACCGAAGCAAAATCGGCACCCATCGGCCACGGCAGACCGTGGATGGACCCGACCATAGAGCCCTTCATCCGGGTGGAGGGCGTTTCCAAGCACTTTGGAGACTTTGCGGCGGTTGACCGGGTGGACCTGGATATCTACCAGGGTGAGCTGTTCTCCATCCTGGGTGGATCCGGGTCTGGTAAAACCACCTTGTTGCGTGTGTTGGCCGGCTTTGAAGAGCCCAGCACCGGGCGTGTTGTCATCGACGGTGTTGATATGGCGGGAATCCCACCGCACAGAAGGCCTGTAAACATGATGTTCCAGTCCTACGCACTGTTTCCCCACATGACCGTGGCAAAAAACATCGCCTATGGGCTGAAACGCGACGGTATGCGGAAAGCGGTGATCTCCGAGCGTGTGGCCGATGTTCTTGATCTGGTCCAGATGTCGGATTTTGGCCCGCGCAAGCCGGCTCAGTTGTCCGGTGGGCAGCGTCAGAGGGTGGCGCTGGCACGTGCCATCGTAAAACGTCCCAAGGTTCTGCTACTGGATGAGCCCCTGGGTGCTTTGGACAAAAAGTTGCGTGAAAGCACACAGTTTGAACTGGCCAATATCCAGTATAAAAGCGGTATTACCTTCATCGTGGTGACCCATGACCAGGAGGAGGCCATGACACTCTCCACCCGCATCGCAGTCATGGACCAGGGCCGTTTTCCACAGGTCGGTACACCCACAGAAATCTATGAATACCCTGAGACCCGCTTCACGGCGGATTTTATTGGCACCATCAACAGTTTCGAAGGCTCGGTGGAATCCGTATCAGGCAGTGAAATGAGTGTGAGCCTGCCTGCATTGGATATGACGCTGCAGGTGCCTGTGAAGAATGGAATATCCAACGGAGACACGGTATGTCTTGCAGTGCGTCCCGAAAAGATATGGATTTCGACCAGCCCGCCGGAAACCGCTGACACGGCCGTGCTGACCGGCACCGTGGAGGACCAGGGCTACTTTGGCAACCTGTCGCTTTACCGGGTGCGGCTTGAGACCGGTGAAATTATCCAGGTCAGTGCACAGAACCGCGAACGCCAGTCGGAACGAATGATCGACTGGGACGCGACCGTCCATATCCACTGGGATATCGCCAGCATGGTGTTGCTGAAAGAGTGAACACACTGGTTAAAAGCAGCGATCGCCTGGTCCGGTTTGTAAACCGGCGGCTGTCCGGTCGTGCGGTCAATCAGTTGATGGTCCGCATACCGTATATCTGGCTGCTGCTCTTTTTCCTCCTCCCCCTGGTGATCATTTTAAAGATCAGCCTGGCGGACCCGGTCATGGCGCGCCCACCCTACACACCAATGTTTGACTGGGCCGCCGGGGCAGTACAGTGGTTCCAGGGCACGCTGGATAATTACCGGGCCATCTTCAATGACCGCCTGTATATGTACACTTACTGGAGTTCGGTCAAGTTTGCCTCGGTGTCCACCGTCCTGGTTCTGCTCATCGGTTATCCCATGGCCTATGCGATTGCACGTGCGGAAGGCAAATGGAGAACCATCTTCCTGTTGCTCGTCATCCTGCCATTCTGGACCTCGTTCCTGTTGCGTGTCTATGCCTGGCTTGGCCTGCTGAACACCTACGGCCTGATCAACAAGACTTTGATGGGTCTGGGTATTATCGATGCACCACTGGAAATGATGTATACCGATTTCGCCGTCTATATCGGAATTGTTTACAGCTACCTGCCGTTCATGATCCTGCCGCTCTATGCGAGTCTTGAGAAACTCGATGGCGACCTGAGAGATGCGGCGGCTGACCTCGGGGCCGGTCCGGTGCGGACCTTCATTGATGTCACCCTGCCGCTGTCTTTGCCGGGAGTCATTGCAGGATCCATGCTGGTTTTCATTCCGGCCATGGGGGAATACGTGATTCCTACACTGCTTGGTGGTCCGGACAACCTGATGATCGGCCGGGTGCTGTACGACGAGTACTTTTTCAATATGGACTGGCCATTGTCGTCTGCGATCGCCATCGTCCTGCTGTCGCTGCTCATCGTTCCGATCATGATCCTGCGTTATTTCCAGGACAAGGAAGCTGCAGCATGATGAAGCGTCTGTCCTTTCCGCTCACCGTGCTGATCTTCGGATACGCGTTTCTCTACATTCCGATTTTTTCGATGATTGCCTATTCATTCAACAAGTCCTCGCTGGCCACCACCTGGGGTGGCTTTTCATTACGCTGGTATGGTGTCCTTTTCGAGAACAGCCAGGCCTTCGATGCCCTGATGCTCAGCATTCGTATCGCCCTGGTCAGTGCAACCTTTGCAACTGCACTGGGAACCTGTGCGGGGATTGCCCTGTACCGTTTCCGCAGTTTCCGTGGCCGGCGGCTGTTCAGTGGCATGATCGCTGCACCGCTGGTGATGCCGGAAGTGATCACCGGGCTTTCGCTGTTGTTGTTTTTTATCTCGCTGGAAAACCTCATCGGCTGGCCGGCGGGACGCGGTGTGGACACCATCACCATCGCGCACATCACCTTCAGCATGGCCTTTGTCGCCATCGTTGTGCAGGCACGGCTCGCGGGCCAGGACAACAGCCTGGAGGAGGCGGCCCAGGATCTCGGTGCCAGGCCATTCCGGGTGCTTGTCGACATTACCCTGCCACTTTTGGCACCGGCCATGATCGCCGGCTGGTTGCTGGCGTTTACTCTGAGTTTCGACGACCTGGTCATTTCCAGTTTTGTTTCCGGGCCCGGTGCGAATACGCTGCCGATGTACATTTTTTCCAAGGTCAAACTGGGTGTTAAACCGGATATCAACGCACTGGCGACCATCATCGTTGCCCTGGTGACCATAGGGGTCGTGGTTGCTATGAGACTGATGACACGCAAGGACGGTGGGAAAAAACCAGGTTAATCAATACAACAGAGGAACAAAAAATGGCATCAACCAGCACCAGTCCCATTTCCTGGAACAGGCTCTCGATTGAGGCAGCGGTCATTGTTGTCAGTATCCTTCTGGCCTTTGCGATCGATGCCTGGTGGGCCGATAAACAGGAAAGAAGACTGGAGCAGGCGACACTTCAAAACCTCAAGAGTGATTTTCTGGCAAGCCGGGATGAAATGGCCATCATGATGGGAATGCTGGAAGAGGCACGTTCCAATTTCGCGTACTTCCAATCCGCATCAACTTCTGAACTGGCCGCACTTGAAGGAGACTCAATCGGACTCATCATCAACAGTCTCGTGATAGCCGCGACCTATGATCCGGTCTCCGGAACACTTGACGCCCTGGTGGGAGACGGGCGTCTTGGATTGATCAATGACCCTGCACTGCGCAAAACCCTGTCTGACTGGCGCAGGGCACTGGATGATATTCAGGAAAACAGCACCGATCTCCGCTCCGAGGCTCAGCGAGTGCATCGAGCCATGGAGCCACACGGCGGACCCTTCCATATTAGTGTGATGAACGAGCGTGAGCTGGCCGTGGTCAGAAAAGCCAATGCGGCAACATTACTGGCCCTGCGCCAGGATGCCGTTTTAATGGGTAAGGCAAGATCACATCATTTCACGATCTCGCTTTACCTGAGGGAACTTTACCAATTGGGCGAGTTACTGGAAAAAATCATCGCCATGCTTGACCAGATGGAGTATCAGAATTAGTCAGAGGTACATTCGTTCGCAATAACCTGACACACAAGTATGTGCCCTTGCGGTTTGTCAGGCATGAATCAATGAGTCCGTAAATAATTGCTCCACCGGCAGGCCATTAGCTGACAGTGCCTTTTGGCAGTGGTCCAGCAACCCACTGTTTCCGGCGATAAAAAAGTCATGATCAGGCAGGTCATCCGGCCCGATACCCAATTGCCGGGTAAGTACATTGATGATGTCCAGGTAGTCCTGGCGCACATCGGCATCAACCGGGACATACGAAAAGTCATCCAGTGCGTCGTTCCAGGATCTGCACAGATTGTCCAGGTAGCGGTGATCCTTGTTCCTGGCAATCCAGACCAGGGAAATGGACTCTACCACTTCCAGCGACATGGCGTGTTCGATCAGGCTTCTGATCGGGGCGAAACCGGTCTGCCAGGCGATAAACACCGGAGAACGCGGAGATTCCTCATCCAGCACGAATTCGCCACCGGGGCCAGTGACATCAACTTTCTCACCCTTTTTCAGGTCACCAAAGACGATTTCAGAAAATGCGTCCTGTTCAGACCGGGGCACCTGGAAATGCAGGTTCATATCATCGCAGGGGCAGCTTGCAACGGAATAATGCGCCTGTGGAAGGTCATTACCCCCCAGCATGACATGCTGACCCGCCATAAAGCGCAGTCTTTGGGTACGTGGGGTCTTGAGATGGAGCAGGGCAACATCGTCACTGACTATGCGAATGTCCCTGACCCTGGCCGTTAAATGCTGTTGCGTGATCTCATGGGCACTGCTGGCCTCCCTGGCCTCTATGACCACGTCCGAATCGGTGGTATTGCAGCACAGCAGCATATGACCATTTATCTTTTGCTGTTCGCTGATCCTGAAGTCATGATGCCGTGCCTTTTGCACATCACCGGAAACCAGCCGGGCCAGGCACTTCCCACAATTACCGTTACTGCAGCCATATTCCAGTGCCAGGCCGGCACGCAGACCGGCCTCCAGCAGGGTGGAACGGCCTTCGAGGATAAATTCGTGCCCGCTGGGCAGTACTTTTACAAAAGCTGTCATGGAAACATTGAGGGTTGTACCACCACCACTGACGCAGTGGTGGTGGTTTTGTCAGGTGTTAGTGATCTGCCGCCTCTCGATGACTGACCCGGACAGGTCAATCAGTCTGATCCGGTAGCCGAAGCCCTTGCTTCATCCAGAGCGTTTCTGAGTGCTTCGGCCCAGGCTTTCATCACGCGTTCCGCGTCCGCCCGGTTGCTGACCTTGCTGCGATACTGCATCCAGCCGTGCCGGTAATCACGTTTGCGATCGGTGGCCCGGGCAATCTTGTCGCCCGTCACCGAGTCAAACAGCTCGACGTTGAGGGTCATTTCACCAGCAGTCTCCGCATAAGTCTGAGTGCGGCTGGCACCCTGAACATCCGGGGCATTAACATCCAGATCAACGATGGCGGGTCTTATCCGGAGCACGTCCTCACCGGCCTCGTCGGCCAGTTCGTAACCGCCGTCGGCCAGTTCCTTTTTGAACACCTCATGAAACAGGTTCGCAACATCGCCCTGTATCCGCTCCATGTCCCTGTCCCGGACCTTGAAGCTGTAATTTCGATTCTGGTCACGCTGCCAGTTTTTCTTGAACGCGACCGTGGCTTCTTCCAGCCAGACCCTGTTGTAAACACTCAGGTCTACACCCGGGTCGGCATAGACGGTGGCCAGTTCGCTGTCCCTGACCAGTTCCATGCCCTCGTCGTTGGTCGCTGGCAGGTCACTTTTTGCCCACGTGGTTGAAACCGCTGATGATGCGGTGATCAATGCCAAAATAATCAAAAACCTGGCTGAACTCATATTGTCTGCTCCTGTGAATCGTCAACGAAGGCAACCAATGATAAGGAATGGACTCTAAAACTCCAAGTGGCTTTAAGCAACACATGGCTGTCGCTATACTTTTCGTATGCTGGCAGTATATATCCAGGGACTACAACGAGTATGCAAAAAACACATGAAAAAAGAACATCACGCCGGCTGCAATTCTGCCGCCGGTATCCAAGCGGGGAGTGTCCAAACCTGTATTTCGGGATTCAATGCAAGCTGAACAGGTGACAGACCCCGGGCTCAGTACGGAGCAGGCCCGCACGTTGCTGGCTGCACATGGGGCCAATGACCTGCCGGAACCCACGCCCGCACCCTGGTGGAGCCGGGTCCTGGAGCAACTGCGCAGCCCGATCATTTATATCCTGCTGTTCGCACTGTCTTTTGACATGGTGGTGTGGATTATCGAGGGAACCCGTGGTTGGCCGTTCGAATCGATCGCCATCGCCATCATCCTGGCGCTCAATACCATCATGGGGGTGTGGCAGGAGTACCGTGCCGAAGACGCACTGGCCCAACTGAAAAAATTATCGGCACCCAACGCCACGGTGCGTCGTGATGGTGTACTGATAAAGGTGCCGGTTGCCGACCTGGTTCCGGGTGACCTGGCCCGGGTAGAGAGTGGCAACCGGGTTTTTGCCGATGGTGAACTAACCGGTGACGACTACCTGATGATCGATGAGTCCATGTTGACAGGTGAATCACTGGCCGTGGACCGTGGTCCGGGTGAGGAGGTATTTTCAGGAACGCTGGTGGTGCGCGGCCACAGCTGGTTGCGTGTGACCCGCACCGGTGAGGCATCCGCCATGGGCCAAATCGCCGTTATGTTATCCAGTGTCGAGACCGAACCCACACCGCTGGAGAAACGGTTGATCCATTTCGGTCATCGGATTGCACGCTGGATCGCTGCGCTGGCTGTTGTGCTGGTGGTCACGGGTGTCTGGATCGAGGGTATTGGCCATATTGACGAAGCCCTGCTGTTTGCAGTGGCGGTGGCGGTGGCCGCGGTACCCGAAGGTCTGCCCGCCGTGCTGACACTGACACTTGCCCTGGGCACCACCCGCATGGCGGCACGTGAGGCGGTGGTACGCAGACTTTCAGCTGTTGAAACCCTGGGCTCGGTGACCGTGATCGCGACCGACAAGACCGGTACCCTGACAGAAAACACCATGGTGGTGCGTGAGATGCGTGTGCCGGACCGCCAGCGTGCGTTGCTGGCCATGGTGCTTGCCGCAGACGCAGAAACCGATGGCAGTTCCGGCGATCCGCTGGAGACCGGTTTCTATGACTACGCGAGGAAGGAGGGTATTGACCCTGCAAAAGTACGCCGGTTGCACCCCCGGCGGTCTTCCAGCCCGTTTGATTCGAACCGAAAATTCATGCGCGTAACCGTGCTTGAAGACGGCGAGACGGTATCGTACTTAAAAGGTGCCACCGAAGTGCTGCTGGACCGCAGCCGCCTCACCGAGGATGAACGTAACCAGTGGCACGAGAGTATCAATGCAGCCGCGGTCCAGGGTTACCGGGTGCTGGGACTGGCGCGCGCAGATGGGGAAAGGGAAACAGACCTGGAATGGCTGGGTACGGTTTCGCTGTGGGATCCGCCCCGGCCCGAGGTGGCCGAAGCCATCCGTGACACCCGTAAGGCCGGTATCCGGGTCGTCATGATCACCGGTGATCATCCCACCACCGCGTTGGCCGTTGCACGCTCCATCGGGGTGGACTCAGACAGCGTCATGACCGGTGAGCAACTGGACCGTTTGAGCCCCGGGGAATTGGCTGCAAAGGTTCAGGATGTGGGTGTATTTGCCCGGGTCAGTCCCGCCCACAAACTGGCACTGGTCGAGGCGCTCAAGAGCGGTGGTGAAACCGTGGCCATGACGGGTGACGGGGTAAATGATGCCCCGGCCTTGAAACGCGCCGATGTCGGCGTGGCCATGGGTCAGCGTGGCAGCGATGTGACCCGCGAGGTCGCCGACCTGGTACTGCTGGATGACAACTTTGCCACCATCGCCGCCGCGGTCGAGGAAGGGCGTGGCATCTATGCCAACATCATCAAGTTCATCCGCTTCCTGTTCTCCACCAATGTGGCGCTGGTACTGCTGGTGGCCATCGGGGTTGCCGGTGCAGCGATATTTGGCATGCACGACGAGACCGGCAACATGCTGGTGCCGTTGATCGCGGTGCAATTGCTGTGGATCAATATCATCGCCGACGGCCCACCGGCGCTGGCGTTGGGTATCGACCGCAACCCCGGTATGATGCAGCAGCAGCCGCGGCGACCCTCGGCACCGTTGCTTGACCGCGCGGATTTACGCTTCATTCTGACCACCGGTGTATTAAAAGCAGCCCTGGGTATTTCCCTGTTCTTCCTGCTGCCGGCAATGGGCTATTCGGGGCGCGAAACGCAAACCTCGCTGTTTCTGTTCGAATCACTGGCGCAGCTGGCCTTTGTCTATCCGGCGCGGCGTATCACCAACACGACCACCAGCAACCGGCTGCTAAATTTCATCATCGTGGCCAGCGTATTGCTGCAGATTCTTACCATTACCGTACCGGGACTACGCACCATGCTGGGGCTGGTGCCACTGGATGCCACGGCCCTGCTGATCGTCGCCGGTTCATTGTCGTTGACCATACTGGGGGCCGAAATCTGGTCACGACGATCACAGGCGCGCCTGACCGGTGCCCAGGTCGAGCCATAGCCCATGTCGACGTCTACCACCCGCATCTTCGCGCTGACCACGCTCACCATGATCGCGTTTGCGGGCAATTCGCTGTTGGCCCGGCTGGCGCTCAGGGATACAGCCATCGACGCCGCGAGTTTCACCAGTGTCCGGTTGATCTCCGGCGCATTGATGTTGTGGTTGCTGGTGCGTCTAAAACAGCGCACGTCATTGGTTTACGGCAGCTGGTTATCGGCGCTGGTGCTGTTTGTCTACGCGGTTACTTTCTCCTTTGCCTATATCAGCCTGCCGGCAGCCACGGGTGCCTTGCTGTTGTTCGGCGCCGTACAGGCCACCATGATCGGCCATGGGCTGCAGACCGGCGAGCGTCTGCAGCCCATCCAGACCGCAGGACTCTTGCTTGCAATTGGAGGCCTGGTCGGTCTGCTGTTGCCCGGTCTTTCGGCGCCGCCAGTGGAGGGTTCCGTTCTGATGCTGGTGGCCGGCGTGGCCTGGGGTATCTACTCTCTGTTGGGCCGGGGCGCGGGTGACCCGATCTCTGTAACGGCAGGTAACTTTCTGCGCGCCGTACCGGTTACGCTGTTGCTGAGCCTGGTTGTGTACGAGGACATCGTTATCGACAGTGCAGGTTTTTACTACGCAGTGGCGTCAGGGGCCATAACCTCGGGTATCGGTTACGCCATCTGGTACACGGCCCTGCCAGCACTCAAGGCCAACACCGCCGCCACCGTACAACTCAGTGTTCCGGCCATCGCCGCAGTGGGCGGCATCGTATTTCTTGACGAACCCATGACCACCAGACTGGTCATCACATCTGTGGCTATACTGGGTGGAATCGCGCTGGTGATTCGCGCGAAAAAAGTGGTGGGGTCAGACCCCTGATCAAAAGGAGCGGCAACAATGACTGAAAAGGCAAAAGGCAGCTGTCTGTGTGGCAAAGCCCGATATCAGATCAGCGGAAACATGGGCATATTCCAGTATTGCCACTGCTCACGCTGCCGTAAGGTCACCGGCAGCGCCCACGCATCAAACCTGTTCGGTGCCCCGGATGATTTTCAATGGTTGGCCGGTGAGGACGAGGTGGGCCGTTATGACTCGGAAGACACGAAGTATTTTGCCAACTGCTTTTGCAAAAACTGCGGATCCACCCTGCCGTGGATGTCAAAAAGCGGTCAGGTGGTGGTCGTGCCCGCTGGGACTCTGGATGAAGACCCTGGGATCAGGCCACACCAGAATATTTTCTGTGCCTCAAGCGCCAGTTGGTATCTGGGAGCGGAGTCCCTGCCGAGGCACGACGAGTTACCGCCCCGAAACCGCTAGACTTCCGCTGAGCGCAGCAAGTCGCTATAGACATCATTCATGGGTTCGTTTGGCGCAAAAATCAATTAGCCGTTATGATGAATGGTAACTACAGATGCTTTGAAGGGCACCCTTGTAATTTACCAGTGAACTCAAGCGTCGTGGTGTATTCAAAGTTGCCGCCATGTACATCGTGGGGGCCTGGGTTGTATTACAGGTAGCCGACCTCGCGTTTCCCGGGCTTGCGATACCTGATTCTGCTATTCGTTATGTCTGGATTGCTTCAATTTTGTTATTCCCGCTGGTGCTCATTTTTGGCTGGCGATTTGACCTGACAGCTCATGGTTTGCTGCGCACACCGCCGGCTGACCGTGGCATGGAAGATGGGTATTCGCCGAATGGTACTGACTATGTGCTTATTGCATTGGTCTCCCTGTCTGCTGTCACCATAGCATTCACGTTGTTTGTCAATTTGCTGGACACCCGTGAACCGGCTCTGCCGGCAGCAAAAATTGAAGAGATTGTTGCCAGATCAATTGCGGTATTGCCTTTCGTCGACATGAGCCAGGCGGGTGATCAACAGTATTTTTCAGATGGAATCGCCGAAGAAATTTTGAATGACCTGTCCAGGTGACTGACCTTCATGTGACTTCCCGCTCATCCTCGTTCACTTTCAGGGATCAGAATCTCGATATTCGCTCTATTGCGGCGCAACTGGGTGTTGAGCACATACTCGAAGGCAGTGTGCGAAGAGCAGGAAACACCGTGCGGGTAACCGCGCAGTTGATAGAAGCGAAGAGTGACAGGCATCTCTGGTCACAAACCTATGATCATGAATTGAGTGACATTTTTGCCGTTCAGGACGAGATTTCCATAGCGATTGTAGAGGCCTTGAAACTGGCCCTGGTCCCGGGATCGGGTTCCGGCATCAAACCGGGTCAGGTCGTCAATATCGAAGCATATGATCTGTACCTGCAGGGACTGGGTGCCCATCGTCACCAGACCGTTGATTCGTTGATTTTAGCCCATGGTTTTTTCGAGAAAGTCATTGAAATAGAACCCGGGTACGCTGAGGCATGGTACTGGTTGTCCCGTGTTTTGTATGACCTCCCATGGCCGGAATATGCCAGTCGGGAAAGCACCGAAGCAGCCGCGCTCAGAGCGATTGAACTGGATCCGACACTGGGTGGTGCTTACACCGTACTCAGCCTGGTGAACGGCGCGGATTCCGAAAAAATAACTGAATTACGTGCCAGGGCGCTTGCGCTCGCGCCGGGTGATGCCTTTGTGGTCATGCACTATGGCAGGGCGCTGGAAAGGGGGTACCAGGCCAGGCTGGCTGATGTCTATTTTCAAAAAGCAATACACTCCTGGCACCACTCCACCATAACCGCGTATTTCAGCAGGCCGGAGCGCAGGGTCATGTGTTTGACCAGTCCGGTGTCCGGCAACTGGTCGGGAAAGCCCGGGTCCTGGGCGGCCCAATTGGTTTCGGCGGACTTGAGTTCCTTGTGCCGGGCGGCAAAGTCATCACGTAATTCTTCCATGAAGGAAATGCGCTTCGCGTTGGAAATTTCATCCAGGAAGAACAGTTGTGTCAGGTAGGCAATGCGCTCCGTTCGAAGCACCGGTCCAGCGGCCAGCCATTCCTGCAGTTCTTTCTTACCACTTGAGGTGCGTGTGTAGACTTTCTTGCTGGGTCCCTTGTCGGACGCTGTTTTTTTCGAGCTCAGCATGCCTTCCTTTTCCAGCTTGGCCAGCGCCGGGTAAATCTGTGACAGTTCGGCATACCAGAAATGACGTACGCTTTGTTCAAAGTACTGCTTCAGTTCATAACCACTTGCCGGTTTGTTCAGCATACCGAGCAGTACGTGTGACAGACTCATGCTGCGCTCTGGGCAGATGGTTTGTTCTTGACCGGCAGGTCGTTGAATTTCTTCTTGTAGTAATTGACCCAGATGATATTGGCCGGAATACCGATCAGCGCCGGTGTGACCCAGGGAATGATCGCAACCCAACCTTCCGGGCCGAGGCTGAAAAAGCGCGCAGAGCCAAAAACTGCGAACGCCGTGTGGAAAGCGATGCCGGTACCCAGCATGGCGCCGATGTGCTCGTACAGCCAGACCTTTTTCTCCGGTCGTTTGCCCTGTATGGCCTTCAGTATGCCAAACCCAGTACCGAAGCCGATCGGTGAAAGTGCCAGTAAAATAATCATCACCGGTGGTTTGTAGTAAAGCGCGTAACTGATCATGAACACACTGGAGGAGATCGCAAGCCACGCCACCCCGCGGTTAAGCCGGTTATTCAATACCAGAATATCGCGTTTGTTGGCCAGCATCTGCATACCGTGGCGCAGACCCACAAAGGTCACCACGGCCAGGTAGCCGAGGAACAGAATGAAGGCAAACTGCGAAGGGTGGGTACGGGGTGTATCACCATCCAGGATCCCCCCGGCCAGGTGAAAAACGACCGAGAGCATGGCCGAGCCCAGCACAGAATAGGCGCAGTACTTGAAGATCTTGCCAAGGAAGCGGTGATTAACCCCGCCTTTACGAGCGAAGATCGGCACCCAGAATGCCGCCAGGCCGGTAAAGCCGAACACGATATGCGTCCAGCGCAGACTGTCCATAAAAAAGTCCATTGATTCTCTACTCCGCCAAACTATATAGATAGTTATATAGTCATGGTTGATCAATATTCCGCGATACAGGTTGGGACCAGAGAGAAGTTGGCCATTAAATGGCTTGCATAAACACCGGTCTTTTCACCTATCATCTAAATCAATGAAAAAACAACCCAATCATCGGGACTGGCCAGCGCCTTCCATGAACTGAAACGCCGCAATGTCATCCGCGTGGCGGCGGCCTACGTGGTGCTGGCGTGGGTGTTGTTGCAGGCGCTTGAACGGGACCCCGCTTTTGTCAACGCCCGGGTGGGTATGGCTGATGCCCTGTTACGCTCACCACAGTTTGAACATGTTCCGGGTACGATACTGGTGGAGCAGATCAACACCTTTGTACGCAGGTCATTCCCGGAACTGGACGATGGTCAACGCTACGCACAGGCCCGGGAGGCATTGGAAACGGCCCTGGATCTGGATCAGGGCAGTGCCGAAGCCTGGGCTGCGCTGGGCAGACTGGAGACCTGGCTGGGGGATCGTGAACAGGCTGAAGCAGCTTTCAGCCAGGCAATTGATCTGCAGCCCAACTATGCTGCTGCCCACTACGAGTATGCGAAATTGCTCGCCGGTGAATACCGTTACAGGGAAGCCACCCTGCATTTTGAGTCGGCACTGAGACTCGACCCGGTCAGTGTCCCGGACCTGTATCAGGACCGGAACGGTTGGATACATGATTACGAAACACTGATGTACACGGACCCGGAAAAAGCCGGCCAGTTTATGTCCCGGATGTTTGCAGATGTGGATGACCCTGGAATCTGGATGTTCCGGGCCCTGGCGGCGATGTGGTCGTCTGATTATGACCAGGCCCTGGAATATTTTGACAGGCTACAGGGACCGGGGGCTGAGAAAGCGCTGGAATATCACGAATTCCTTGTTTCGAATTTAGTTTCATGGGGTCACTACTATCCCTTTGTACTGAAAAGGGTTGGTCGCGATGAGGAGGCAGACAGGTATCTTGCATTTTTCGAAAAGCGCATATCAGATTTTCGCGGGCAGGGCTGGGACGTTTCTTCCCTGGATATCTTGGATGCATGGATTGAGGTGATGCGTGGTGATCATGATGCGGCGATCGATGCCCTGGAACGCGCCGATGACAAGCGGCAGAGTTTCATCAATATTGAAACCGATCCCATACTGTCCAAACTGCGGGATGACCCACGTTTCCAGGCACTGGTCGATCGTTTTAAAGCACGGCAGGCCGGGCAACTGGCCCTGTTAAGGGAACGCCACAAGGTACCACCGCCGTGGAGTCCGGATTACCCGCAGAACAAATTGGGATCAGATTGAGGTGACCCAAGTTTTCACGGCCAGTCACATGTTGGGACTCATGGCTTTGAGTTAACAGATTTCAGGTAGGTTGCAATGGCATTGCGGTCAGCCTCGCTGAGCCGGGAAATGTTCTCCTGGACCTCGACCATGGACCCGCCCACCACGTCAAACTCGGCATCGATACCTGTTTCAAGAAAATAGGAAATATCGGCTTTGGACCAGTCACCAAGACCATCCGGGCCCGATGTGATGTCGGGAATCCGTCCCTTACCCTCCGGGCTTGGGCCACCCGATAGCCAGGCATTCAAATCCATGGCACCGAACATATTTCGCGGCGTATGACATTCCCCGCAGTGTCCGGGCCCTTCCACCAGGTAACGGCCCCTTTCTAATTCAGCGTCTTCACGGTCCAACTCAAGAACCGGGGATGGATCGAGCAAAAGCCGTTTCCATGGCCCCAGAAGCCAACGATGGTTGTACGGGAATTTCAGGTCGTGTTGCAGGCTTTGACTCGAATCGGCCGGTAGCGTATCCAGGTAGGCTTTGAGGTCGACAAGATCTCTTGTACTCATACGGGTGTATGACGTGTATGGGAATGAAGGATAATAATGCTGACCCTGTGGTGATACGCCATAACGCATGGCATTGATAAATTCGAGTGTGCTCCAGTTGCCTATGCCGTTCTCCGGGTTTGTCGAAATATTGGGTGCATAGAACACGCCAAACCTGGTTTTTAATGCCTGGCCACCGGTGAGTAACAAGGGCTGGTTGCCATCGCTGGTACTTGCATGGCAGGCAGCACAGCCGCCTGCGTAAAACATGTGCTCACCGTTAACAAGGTTTACGCTCTCGTCAGCAAGGTTCAGGGAATCCAGCGTGAGGGGCTGGATGAGCCACCAAAACAATACACAGCTAATGGCAAGACCTGTCAACCACCAGCGGACATTTCGCTTAAAGGGCACTGAATGGAGTGAGTTCAGGAATTAGTTATCTTTCTCTTGCCGGTAATCATCGTGGCAACCCTTGCATGTTTTGGTGATTCCTCTCAATACCGGGTTAAGATCTGCCACCGATTGAGGATTGGCTGCCAATGCGGTATCCACAGCCTTTGCGAAGTGGTCCATCGCCTGGTTGAATCCTTCGCGGTCTGACCAGATGCTCGGCAATGCTTCTGTATCCCCGCCGGTCTCGCTACCCGGTGGAAACAGGTCACCCGCAGTGGCTGCCGTGTTCTGCATGGTATTGAGACTATTGGTGACAGTGTCAGCATCAAATTCAGCTTCGCCACGTACCATTTTGACCATGGCCTTGAGTGCATCCCGGGTCCCGTCCATCAGATCCTGACGTTCACTGATGGGGTCGTCTGCCCTGATGGCCAGGGAAGACAGCAGCGTAGCCGCAATGGTCAGGAGGATTAAGCTTTGTTTGTGCATGTTCAGGGTTCCTTCTTCGTGTTTATATTGGTAAAAGTATATACGACCTTTTCTCAAATTCGGGAAGGGTCCCGTCCATGAAGTAATGTGGGCTGGAAACCTGAATCCAGGAATGAGAATGGGGTCAGTGTAAATACCAGGTATTTATCTCGTGAATGTATCCCCTTTACCCAGGTTTATACTCTGACCCAATTTTTCCTCAATGACTTTTACTGATAACCGAAGATCCTCATCATTGCTCAAAGCAATAAAACCGGATCGTTGAATCACAACTCGTCAGTCCCCGGGCCTGTTTTGGGTTACCCGCATTGGCGGTTTCGCGCCAGGCCCACGAATTTGTGGTCGGGGAGTGGTTAACGATATTGATCCAGAATGTTTCACCAGCAGTCAATTCATGGGGATCAATTTCGACCGAGTAGACGTAGATGGTGTCACCCCATTGGTCTGTAATACCATTCGCTAACCTCGTCACCGGACCGCTGAAACTGGCCTGGCTGGTACAACAGTCCGATGCCGGGCTGCCTTCATCATCGCTTATGAAAAAAATGTCAAAATCATCAGCATATGGCGAATCTCCTCTATATTGCCCCCACCACTGGATTTAGGTGATGATGTTCGAACCCTCCACCAGCACAAAGTCGTCTGCGGTCGTATACTTATTTAAATTGTTACCCAGGTCTGAAGTATTGCTTGCGCCAGCACTGTCATCCGGAAGGCCATTATCAAAGAGCACTTCACCATGAGCTGTGAGTGACCAACACAGGCCAAGCAGGCAGAATAAACGTGATTTCAATCCGATCAATTGCTCACTCCATTCAAAATTAGTGCGCAAGCTAAGGCGGATAAGTATAGGTAAATCGATTAGAAACTCAACTTAATAGCAGGTCTGGCTTCGGGTGCTCTGGTGGGTCGGGCAGGATAAGGTCTTTTTTACCTGTCTGTCACGTACTTAATTGGGAATTCATGTAGGATTGGGGTCAGAGTAAAAACCAGGGTAAAGAGGCCTGGAAATTCACATCGGATTTAGCTGACTATTTATTTTGAACCCAATACCAATTCCATGGTTCCAGGAGTGTTGTACCCAATGATTTTTCGTAATCAAAAGCCGGTTTGCCGGTTCCTGATGCTGACTGCCCTGCTATTGCCCTGTATGACGCCCGCCCTGCAGGCTAATGACGAGTCCTATGATGACCTTCTGGCCCTGTTTGCAGAGTGGCGCGAATTTGAAAGTCCGCCATTGCTCAATGGTGCACCGGACTACACCGTCGTTACCACGGCGCACCGGCATCTGGAACTCAAAACCTATCAGGCCAGGCTGAAAAACTTCGATATATCGGGCTGGCCGGTTACCCAACAGGTGGACTGGCACCTGGTGCGGGCCGAGATGAACGGCTTGGATTTCAATATCCGGGTGCTGAAGTCGTGGGCACGTGACCCGGCTTTTTACGCCACCGTGTGGGAATATCAGAGTGACACCCCGGCGCATGAAGGACCCACGCACCATAATCTGGTGGAGTTATGGACCTATGATTTTCCGTTGGATGATGCGGCTGAGACCAGGCTGGCTTCTGAACTGGCCGTGATACCACCGCTGTTAAAACAGGCACAAAAAAACCTGGTGGGTAATGCCCGTGAGCTGTGGATTGCGGGGATCAAGAACCTGCGCGACCAGCAGGAGGCCCTGGCCGGTCTGGCGGAAACAACCTCAGACAGCGGTGATGAACTGAAACAGGCCATCGAAAACGCAAGCCGCTCGACCACCGAATTCGTGACCTGGCTGGAACAGCAGTCGGATTCGAAGACCGGCCCCTCGGGCATTGGCAAGGAAAACTACACCTGGCAGCTGCGTAATGTGCACCTGGTGCCACTGAGTTGGGAGGAGGAGGTTGCCCTGCTCAGACGCGAACTGGACCGGGCTACCTCGATGCTGAAACTGGAGGAACACCACAACCGCAAGCTGCCGCCACTGGTGCCCATCGCCAGTGCGGAAGAATATGAACAACGCGCCGAGGAGGCCGTGGTGCGGTTTGCGAAATTTCTCACCGACGAGCAAATTCTGCCGGATTACGACTATATAGAAAAGGCACTGCGTGCCCAGATGGGTAGTTTTGTACCGGCAGAATCCCGCAATTTCTTCTACACGGTCTCGCACCACGAACTGCTGGCGCTGTGGACCCACTGGTACCACTGGTTTGACCTGGCACGTATAAGGGACAATCCGAACCCCAGTCCAATCCGCAGTGAAGCGCTGCTGTACAACATCTTCGACAGCCGTTCCGAGGGTATGGCCACCGGATTCGAGGAAATGATGATGCACGCGGGGCTTTACGATGAAAACCCGCGGGCCCGCGAGGTGGTCTGGATCATGCTGGCGCAGCGAGCCGCACGCGGTCTGGGCTCACTGTACGCCCATGCCAACATCTTCACCATGAAAGAGGCCCGGGACTTCCACGTAGCCCGCACCCCCCGTGGCTGGATGCGCGATGACCTCGACTTGCTGGGTTTTGAACAACTGTTATATCTTCGCCAGCCGGGTTATGGCACCAGCTATATCACCGGCAAGTACCTGATCGAACGCATGCTGGGTGAGTGGGGCCGGCAGAGAGATGGCGATTTCGTGTTATCCGACTTTTTTGGCGAACTTGATGAATACGGTGTTATCCCGGTGTCCCTGCTTCATTGGCAGATGACCGGTGATGCCAGCCAGGTACCGATACTAATGGAGTAGAAAGTCAGAGTTGCCGGGGTATATCACCAATCCTTTAGCGGCCATTCAATTGGCGAGGGTGGTGGCCAGGGATGGCCTGCTTCCTTCAGGTTGGCCGCAAAATTGGGTGTGACTTCCAGGTCAAACGGAGCACCACACAGGCACCAGGTCATCATGCTTGCCAAAGACTGACGACCAAAGGGGTATTGGTCTGTAAGTGCTGCTATTTCGTTGGCTTTTTCCCGGTCACCCAGGCGCGCGTAGCGAATAACGGTGAAAAACATGTCCTCACCGGGTTCGAACGCTTCCTGCTCCAGGTATTGCAGGGCAAGTTCGGCATTCCCCATGGCAGCGTACTTGGTTCCCATCAGGGCGAGCACGTCGGCGTTGGATTCAAAGTACTTCTCAATCGCATGATCTGTTTCTTCGAATTCCCCCTTGGCCAGTAGTGAGAATATAAGAAAGTAATTGAGCCAGGTCGCTACCTCCATGCCTTCGGTGGCAACCCGCAGCGCCTCGTCGGCATCACCATCCCAAAGGTATGCCCGGGTTTCGTCAAACCAACTGGCAAAAACCATGGGATCACAGGTCCTGATCTTTCTGTAGCGCAGCTTGATCCGGTCTGCGTAACCATAGGGCAGGGAAAGTGCCGGTAGCCAGGAGGGTGAATTGCAATTGTCCTCATCGACATAGCGGGCAAGACGGCTGCCGACACCACGCCAGTTGCCGCTCAAAAATGCCAGGTCAAGACCCAGGCTGTTCTCCTCAGAAAACGTTCTCGCGTTGTCGAGCGCCTGGCTGACATAGTGATTCGCGCCTTTTTGGGCCTCATTCATTTCTTCAACACTGAGATTACTGTCCTGCAGTTTTGCAGCGTCATTGAGCAACTGGTGAATATAAAGATCAGCCTGAGTTTCGTGGGCAGGCACGTACGCCGGAACGTGTTCCAGCACCTCCTGGTAATAAGCATTCGCGGCTTCGAGATCTTCCAGCAGGTTGAAATTATCATGGGCCGATGCAAACAGCTTCTCTGCCTTCTGGTAGGCGATAAACGCATCCACATTGCGCAATCCAGCCAGTCGCATGGCTTCCCGTTTTTCATCATCCATCACCACGTTCATGGCAACGGCGATTTTCTCGGCGATGTCCTCCTGAACCTGGATCACGTCAAGTGAGGTGCTGTCGTAGGTCTCGGACCAGAGGTGAAAACCGTCCGCAGCACGGACCAGTTGGGCTGTGACCCGCAGGCGATCGCCGGAACGGCGAACCGAGCCTTCCACGATATTATGAACACCGAGCTTCTTGGCAATTTCGGTGACGGGGATGTCCTGCCCTTTGAAGTGAAAGGAGGATGTGCGCGCAGTGATCAGCAATTCCGGTAGCTGTGCCAGTGCATTGAGTATTTCCTCGGTCAGGCCGTCGGCGAAATATCCATCATCCGGGCCACTGCTCATCGCAACGAACGGGCGCACGGCAATGGACCGGTTTAATGCGGCCACCGAATCTGTCTCATCAGGCGCCGGGCTGGCTTCAGGGCTCTGAGCTAAGGTAACCACCGGCTGATCAGGCCTGTCCCCAGACTGCCGGGCTTCGAGTATGAACCGTTCGGTCACCATGATGGCGACCACCGCAACCAGCAGGCCAATGGTGATGCGGCAGTACCCGCATGGGCAATCACCTGATCAATTCCCAGTCACCTGAAATTGTTGATGTGACAACAAAATTTACCCATACCTGGATCATCGGAGCTTACGACGGCCATGTTACTTTCTGGGAACCCATGATTACCCATGAATACATTGCCAATCGCCCAAACGAATGCACCGAGATCGGGCAACCGGTGGCCTTTGAGATAGCGGCGTATTTTCCGACACGGTATTGCGTCAGGTATTCGGATTCTGAAGATACGCACACGGTCTCGCTGGAGGGCTTTGTACTGCGCGAAGCGGGTTAGGAAAACTGGCCAGGGAGTCGGGGTCGGATTCAACTCAGGTTGTTGGATCCGACCGTTCTGCTTCCTGTTTGCGTCGATACAACATCATTAATATCGCAGCACTCGCTACAGCACTGAACAGGTGTTTGAGTGCATGACCACTGATCCAGCCCAGTGTCGTGAAAATCTCATGGTCGTATAGTTCACACAGCTTGGCCAGACCATAGATCATGATCATTGCTGCGATGTAGGGTGTGAAATGTGCTGGCTTTTGGGAAAGGAACAGCATCAGCAGTACCAGCAGCATCGGCAGAAACTGAACCAGCGCATAGGGTCGCAGATCACCCACGCCCATCGACTCTGTCCAGGCCCACCACGCAACACTGGCCATACCGGCAAGCAACAACGGGATCAGCAACACCCTGGCGGTACGTTCTCCGAGCAGTTCACCGATAACAGCGGCGAAGAACCCCATGAACATAATGGTCATGGGCAAACGGTCCCAGACCAGTGTCTGGTTATTGGGGTGCAAGTGAAAGTAAGCCGAACCCAGACCCGTCAGGATCAGGCCGCTGAAGAATACCCAGTAGCAATTCTTAAGATTCCCGGTGGTCTGCAGGCCGGCCTGTCCGGCCATGAACACCAGTCCCCAGGCACCCACGACAAGGAAGCCCAGGTTGGATAATACATTGTGCATATTGGCGATGCCAAGAATGCGGCGGTCATCTGCAAACAGGTGGTATTCGGGCCACTGAGGCAGTGGTTCGGCACCCAGCAGGACCACGGCGATGATGATGAATGACAAACTGCCCAACAGCCGGGTCACGTGCTGTTCAGTCATCATTCAACTGCTCCAGTCCCGGTAAATATGATAATTCCTCAAGCACGTCTATTTCCTGGTCGGGCTGATAATTTGTCCCTTGACTGGTTCACCTTTTTTCACCGTTTTACCATCGACCAGGTAATCTGTAAATGGTGCCGGCAGACCATGACCTTCACCGAATATCTTGCCGTTTTGGAGATGGTAGTGCAGGTGTGGTTCAGTGGTGTTTCCCGAATTTCCACAGCTGCCGATGACCTGCCCGGTCGTTACTGTATCACCGCTGTTCACCAGGATGCTGCCCTGTTGCATGTGTGCCAGTAATGAGTATTCGTCATGACCGTGGTCAATGATAACGTGGTTACCTGGTGGGTTGAGTGGATCCATTTCACCCGGAATCTGGTCCGGATGACTTTTCTCGGCAACCAGGACGGTGCCACCTGCGGGGGCCAGTATCGGTTCACCCCAGCAAAAATAGTTTTCCAGCTTTGTGGCGTCGCCACGGTGACTGACATCACCCTTGATCACCAGCAAATCGTAGGCATAACGCTGGTTGGGGTAGTCAACGTGGTAGTTGTCTGACCGATTACGTCCACCCCAGAAAACGTGCCACGCTCCCATGAAGGGCAGATGCAGTTGCGTGCGGGTCTGGTATTCCTCATAAAGATCGGAAGGTGGCCGTTGCAACGGTCGGATATAGAAACCCGCAATCCGTCCGTCAGGATCAAATGACCACTGCAATACGATGGGCTGTTCTACCTTGCCGAAACTCCGGATCTGCCGGAATATGTAGTAACCCTGATGTTCATTCAACTCCTCGTTGAGGATCTGGCCGGGTTCGCCTGCCCGACCAAGCACCGTGATGCTGAATTCACTGAATTTGGATGCACTCTCAAGGGCTTCGCGCATCTCCGGTGTCATGGCGTTCCAGATCCCGCCGGTATCACCGGCAAGAAACTGCTCGCTGAATAACTGGCCGCGGGACAGAAAGTTCGTCTCGGCGGCCATTAAACTGGTGGCAAAAGAGATTAGCAGTATTCGCGTCAGTAATTTCATGCTGGGTACCTGAAGATTCATCAATGCCGGTGGGCACAACGGTTGTGGATTCCCTGGTTTCGGGGATTTTCTCGAAACAAGCCGGAATCCGGATGGTTCGAACGTTATATTGCCAGAATTATTCGCAACAAGGGACCGGTTACTACGATTGACGGATTCAGACCACCAGCCGCCTGTTCAAGATTAGCAAGTTCCTAAACCGCGCGGAATTAAATTTTTTTAAAAACAGCGTTTGTGAATCTCATCGGTAATAAAGACCGGGTCATGATTATTGGATGGGCAAATACCCCGACCCACCCCAGGGCGTGAAACACTTCCTTAGCTGTTGAATAGTTTTACTGCTATGGTTTTCTCGAAAAAACTTCTATCAGGATTTTTTACTGGCTTATACTCGAGTTGCTTGAAACTGTTAACCAGGATTGCCTGACATGTCAGCAACCGCTATAAATTCAAATGCGCTCGGGGCCATCGGCAATACCCCGGTGGTGCGTTTGAACAAATTGGTGCCAAACGGTTACGCCGAGGTCCTGGTAAAGCTCGAATACTCCAACCCCACCGGTTCCTACAAGGACCGCATGGCGCTGGCCATGATCGAGGAGGCGGAAAAACGGGGTGACCTGAAACCCGGCATGAGCGTGGTGGAGTACACCGGTGGCAGCACGGGGTCATCATTGGCCTTTATCTGTGCAGTCAAGGGTTACCGCTTCCACGTGGTGTCATCAAATGCCTTCGCCACTGAAAAGCTGCAAACCATGAAGGCGTTCGGCGCGGAGTTGCTGATCGTACACAGTGACAGCGGTGTGACCACACCGGCTCTGATCCCGAGGATGATGGACAAGGCTGCAGAACTCGCGGCTGCTGGTGACTGCTATTACACCAACCAGATCTACAACGCGGACATCATCACCGGTTATCGCGCGATTGGTAAAGAATTATTACAACAACTGGATCGTCCGATCGATGCCTTCTGTGGCAGCGTGGGTACCGCCGGGATGCTCATGGGGGTTGCCACCGAGTTGAAATCTGCAAATCCCGATGTGAAAATCGTTGCCCTTGAGCCCGCCAGCACCGCGGTGATTTCGGGTGGCAGTCCGGGCAGCCACGAAGTTGAAGGGATTGGTATCGGCATGGTTCCACCCTTGCTGGATCAAAATCTCTTTGATGAGGCCCGCGGAATCGAAGAACCCGAAGCCAGGCAAATGGCCCGCCTACTGGCGGAGGAGGAAGGTATCTTTGCCGGCACTTCCAGTGCCATGAACGTGGTCGGTGCCCTGCAACTGGCTGGTGAACTTGGCACGGGCAAGACCGTGGTCACGGTGGCGGTGGACACCGGTTTAAAATACCTGGCATCTGATCTGTATCCGCAATGATGGTAAGCAAACTATGAAGCTTCAAGAAACCAACCGCTCCGTGCGCTACGACGAATCCGAATGGCGCACCCGTCTGGACCTGGCAGCCTGTTACCGTCTGGCAGACATGTTCGGGTTTTCCGATATCATCTGGAACCACATTACGGCCAAGATTCCGGGTACTGAACATTTCCTGATCAACCGCTTTGGTCTGCGTCATGATGAGATCACGGCATCGAATCTGGTGACCATCGACGGGGATGGTGATGTTATTGACCCGGGCAACGCAGAGAGTGCTGAGGACATCAACGTCACCGGATTTGTCATACACAGTGCTATCCATACGACCCGGACCGACATCCATTACATCTTTCACAGTCATTCGTCTGCCGGTCTGGCGGTATCCGCCCTTCGGGAAGGTCTATTGCCCCTGATCCAGGATGGTATCCCCTTGTACGCGCAGATGGCATACCACGATTATGAGGGACTGTCAGTAGACACCGGCGAACGCGAACGGCTTGCGCAACACCTGGGCGAAAAGAAAGCCCTGATCCTCAGAAATCACGGTATTTTGACCTGCGGGGAAACGGTGGGTGAAGCTTTCATGTTGATGTATTACCTGGAGCGTGCCTGCAAGGTGCAGATGCAGGTGCTTGCCAGTGGACAACCCTATGATCTGATTGATCCTGAGATAGTAGAAAAAACAGCAGCACAGTACCGGGTCTTTCCTCCCGGACAATACGAATGGCCCGCACTGTTACGTTTGGTTGAACAGAAGTCACCGGACTACTCCAGCTAAAATGGCCAATGAGGTCACCACCGACCCCTACGCCGATAAGAAGAGCGGCTATTACGCCCTGGGTTTGCTCACCGTGGTGTATTGCTTCAATTTTATCGACCGCCAGTTGCTTGCCATCCTGCAGGAGTCGATCAAGGGCGAGTTATTGCTCTCGGACAGCCAACTGGGTCTGCTGACCGGCTTTGCTTTTGCGGTGGTCTATGTCACTGCCGGAATTCCCATTGCACGCTGGGCAGACCATTCCAACAGACGCAACGTTGTGGCCCTGTCATTGTTTGTCTGGAGCGGGATGACAGCGATCTCAGGTGCTGCGCAAAACTACCTTCAATTGTTCCTGGCACGCATCGGGGTTGGTATTGGTGAGGCCGGTGGCAGTCCGCCATCCCATTCGATTATTTCCGACATTTTTCCACCCCGATCCCGGGCCAGCGCCCTGGGTTTCTACTCGATGGGTGTCAATGTCGGAATACTGTTTGGCTTCCTGCTGGGTGGGTGGTTGAATGAATTTTTCGGCTGGCGTGTGGCCTTTTTGGTCGTGGGAGCACCCGGGATCCTGCTTGCAGTCATTGTGCGTATCACGCTCAGTGAACCAATCAGGGGGCTGGTAGACAACCGGCAGGTCAGCGACGAGGTCACACCTGTCGGACAGGTACTGGCCTTATTGTGGAGCCGACAGTCTTTTCGTCACCTGGCCATAGCCTCGGGCCTCAATGCCTTTGCGGCCTACAGCATCGCCAACTGGAGTGCGTCCTTTTTTATCCGCACACACCAGATGTCGACCGGTGAGCTGGGCACCTGGCTTGCCATGATCCTGGGGGCCGGTGGGGCCGTGGGAGTATTGGGTGGTGGTCTGCTGGCTGACCGGTTGGCACCACGGGACAAACGCTGGCATGTCTGGCTACCGGCAGTCGCCGGGCTGATTGCATTACCATTCATGATCGCTGCCTTCCTGGTCGAAGGAACGTTCATTGCACTGGTGTGCCTGGTCATACCCGGGGTTATGGCAAATGTGTACCTGGGCAACGCCATTGCCATGAGTCATGGGATTGTCGGTCTGCGTATGCGGGCCATGTCCTCGGCCGTGCTCTTTTTTATCCTCAATACCATTGGCCTGGGCGCGGGGCCCTGGTCCGTGGGTATATTGAGTGACCTGCTGGAACCCAGTCATGGAGTGGAGTCTTTGCGCTATGCGATGCTGTACATCATTCCCGCGGTGAGTCTGTGGTCGGTTTTCCATTTTTATATGTCATCAAAGTCGCTCCGCGAAGACCTGCACAACGCTCCCAATTGATGGGTGGGCCATTCATTGGTTGGTTTGCGCTAAATCAGACCATGCCATGATGGACATTGAAGTCCGTCTGCTGGGAAAACCATGGTTTTCCGCTTGCGGCTATTTCCCTTCCAGCAGGATGGATCCCCAGCTCAGACCAGCACCGACCACCGCCACAACAATTTTCTGACCCTTTTCTATGTCATCCCAATGTTCGGCAAGAGATGCCGGTGCACCGGCCCCGGCCTGGTTTCCGACATGAACTACATTGTGCCAGTGGTTGCTTTCCGGAACCTTCCGGTTGGCGGTAATCTGTTGCAACATGGTGTAATTGGCCTGGTGACCAATGAAGATGTCGTGGTTCCAGTCGATGGCATGAGTCGTTTCCAGTGTGCGCATCATCTTGACGGTTTGCATTACAGAGAAATTGCGCACGGCCCGGCCGTCCTGGTGAAAATAGCCAAAGGTATCGATAACGACCGCGTCACTTCTTGAAGGGTCTGTGGTGAAGCTGGTCGCGTGCACGGCCAGCCTGCCTTCCTTTCTGGGTGAAAGAATGTAAGCCGCTGCCCCGTCACCCCAGATCGAGCCATCGGTGCGGTTGTTGTAGTCCACTTTCTGGGTCAGGGTTGCGGTCGAGATACACAGGATATAATCGGGCAGGGCTTCTTCCTTGTGGTTATTAACAAAATCGACATGCAGGGCGAAAGCGGGGCAGGCCGAAAAAACGTCAAAGACCCTGGCTCGCTTGATCCCCAGTTCCTTGCCGATACGCTGGGCTTCACTGGGTGTGGTTTGTGCTGGCGTACAGCAGTTCGCCACAACCATTCCCAGTTGATCCGGGTCGATCCCGGCCTGTTCGCAGGCCATTAAAGCAGCACGCACACCGAGACTGGTGGGGGTGTCTGTACAGGCGTCGACGGCGGCACGCGGGTCGCTGTTCCTGGTTTCTGCGATGTATTCCAGCGGCAGCGATGAGCGACGTGTTTCGATACCGATTTTATCGGATATCCAGGTTGCCGAGGCCCCGGTCCCCAGATCTTCGAGAAATTGGTTGCTTATCTTTTCATCAGGATAAGCAAAGCCCATACCCACAATATGTATCAAAATCGGTCTCCGGAGTTGGTATATTCGGTGTCTACAGGTTCGAATCGGCAGAGTATAACCTGTCGTAAGGGATTTTGTTCTTCCCTTGCCTGCATTTCTGTTAGGCTTTTCTGCCTGCCATCGTGGAGAAACTCATGCAATACACGTTCCGGATCCTGTTGAGTGTCATTTTTCCGGTCCTGTTTATCGCTTGTGGTCCTGCGCCAGATACACCGGTCGCACCGGCTGAACCTGTCAGTGAGGCGGAGCCCGAATTCGCGATTGAATTTGAAAAATACACGTTGGAAAACGGGCTCGAGGTTATTTTGCATACGGATCATTCGGATCCGGTGGTGGCAGTCGCTTCGATATTTCACGTGGGCTCAGGCCGTGAAGAGACCGGTCGGACCGGTTTTGCACACTTTTTTGAGCACATGTCGTTTAATGATTCTGAAAACGTGCCGCGTGGCGCCAACCGCAAGTACATAGCGGAACTGGGTGGCAGCCGTAATGGCGGTACCTGGACAGACGGCACGGTTTACTATGAACTGGTTCCAACGGATGCACTGGAAAAGATTTTCTGGATCGATTCCGACCGCATGGGTTACATGATCAATACGGTTACCGATGAGGCACTGGAACGTGAAAAACAGGTAGTCAAAAATGAAAAACGCCAACGTGTGGATAATGCGCCCTACGGTCATACCAGCTATGTAATTCGCAAAAATCTTTACCCTGAAGGCCACCCCTATTCATGGAGCGTGATCGGTTCACTGGAAGACCTGCAAAATGCCACCCTCGAAGACGTCAAGGAATTCTATGAACGCTGGTACGGTGCCAATAATGCCACCCTGGTGGTGGCGGGTGATTTTGAGCCGGAACAGATCAAGGCCCAGATTGAACAATGGTTTGGTGAAATGCGTCGCGGGCCTGACGTGGTACAAACCGGGCCGATGCCTGTCACTTTGGAGGAGACCAAAAAGCTCTGGTACCCGGACAACTTCGCCAAGCTGCCGGAATTGCGCATGGTCTTCCCGACGGTCGAGCAATATCACCCGGACAGTTACCCGCTGGATGTGCTGGGCCGGGTGCTGGCCGGTACCAAGCGTGCACCGCTGTACCAGGTACTGGTTGAAGAGAAGAAATTGGCACCTTCGGTGAGAGCGTCCAATTCATCTGATGAACTGGCCGGTGAATTCACCCTTCGGGTACGGGCGCTTGAGGGTACTTCTCTGGATGAGGTCGAGGCGGCCATCACCGAGGGACTGGCACGTTTCGAAGAAAACGGTTTCCCAAAAACCGAACTGACCCGCATCAAGGCGGAGCTTGAGACCGGCTTTTACCAGAATCTTTCCGGTGTGCTGAACAAGGCATTCCAACTTGCGACCTATAACGAATACGCGGGTGACCCGGGTTTTGCCAGCAAGGAAATCGGACTGATGCAGGCGGTCACGAGCGAGGACGTCATGCGTGTTTATAATCAATACGTACGTGGCAAACCGTTTGTGCAAACCAGCTTTGTACCGAAAGACACACCCGAACTTGCCAT
The DNA here is from genome assembly GCA_014238945.1 of Lysobacterales bacterium. Lineage (GTDB taxonomy): Bacteria > Pseudomonadota > Gammaproteobacteria > Xanthomonadales > SZUA-36 > SZUA-36. The sequence goes on along the minus strand of JABAAB010000061.1, from coordinate 29,620 downwards.
CAGCGGTGCGCAACTCGCTGATGTGGTTGAAGAGCAGGTAGTGGCCGGCGCCGAGGCCGAAGTCAGCCAGGGAGAAGAGGCGGATTACCAGAAAACTGCGTCCAAATACGATCGCTCCGAACCCGCCCTGAGTGCGCCACCGGTACTGCGGGTACCTGAAATCTGGAGCCATACACTGGCCAATGGTATCGAGGTCATCGGTATTGAAGACAGCGAAGTTCCTCTGGTGACCTTCAGACTGGTTCTGCCGGGTGGTCAGTGGCTGGACCCGGCCGACCGGGCAGGGGCTGCATCGCTGCTGGCGGCACTTTCCATGCAGGGCACGGCCGCTCGCACGGCGGCAGAACTGGAAGAAGCCATCGGTTTGCTGGGTGCAAGCATCAGTGTTTCTGCCGGCAGGGAGGCACTGACACTGTCAGCGACCACGCTGGAGCGTAACCTCGAAGCCACCATTGCGCTGGCAGAAGAAATACTGCTCGAGCCTCGCTGGGACGAGGCAGAATTTGAGCGTCTGCGGCGTGAGACGGAAGCGGCCATTATCAGCTCGGAGGGCAACCCCAATGCACTCTCTTCCCGGGCCTACAGGAGTATTCTTTACGGCACCAACCATCCTTATGGCATACCTACGCAAGGCACACGCGGGTCCGTTGCCGCGATGTCCCTGGACGATCTGAAGACCTGGCACGCCGACAATCTGACCCCGGTGGGCGCAAAACTTCAGGTCGTGGGGGCAGTGAATGGTGACAGGGTCGTTGCAGCGTTTGCAGGACTGGCGGAAAAATGGCACGGCGAGGCCTTACAAATGCCCGAGTACCCAATGAATGACGCACCCAAAGGACAGACGGTTTACTTTATCGACGTCCCCGGTTCCAAGCAATCTGTCATCCGTGTCGGTAAACGTGTGCTGATGTCAGACGATGACGACTTTGCCCGTCTCGACTATGCCAACGAACGCCTGGGTGGTGGTTCCAGTGCCCGCTTGATGCAATTGCTGCGTATTGAAAAGGGTTATACCTACGGCGCATATTCGGGGCTTGCCAGCTATATAAACGATGTTTCACCATGGGCGGCGATAAGCAGCGTGCGGGCCAATGTCACGCTGGAGTCATTGAAGCTGATCCGCGAACAGATAAGCAACTATGGCTCTACCTTCACCGATGCGGACGCGTCCGTGACCAAAAACCAGATCATCAAGCGCAATTCGCGTGCATTTGAAACCATGGGGGCCAAGGGTGACCTGCTCAACCGCATCGCCCGTCAAAACCTGCCACACGATATTGTCGAGCGAGAACAGGACATGCTGGCAGCCATGACCACGGCGGACTTTCAGCGCGTGATCGGGCAATACCTCGTTGAGGAGGAAATGGTCTGGATCGTCGTGGGTGACGGCGCCACCCAGCGGGAACTGCTGAAGGACTTTGGCTATGGCGAACCGGTGGAACTGGACCGGCAGGGCAGACCCGTAGTGGTAGACTGACAGCAATACATTTGCGCCGTGCTGCTGGCTACGGCCGTTTTTCCCAGGTCACCGCCTTGTTCTGGCGTCTTTTGCACAACCGATTTAAATCGGGTTGCAGGCAATAAGTACCACAGGGTTATGGTTTTCGGATTGATCGGATGGTGGGCGGTTTTTTCGTATCTTGCTTGTTTTTCTAATTGCCTCAGCTGCGAAAAGAGGGGTCAGGAAAATGGACCCCGGCCGCGTTCACGCATTCCACGTATTACGACACTCGCAACACCGATCAGGAAATAGATCCAAATACTGATCAACAGTACCCACGCAATGGTTCGCGTGGATTCAAATATCAGCAAGCAAATGCCGAGCGCTGATACGACTAAAAACAAACCGAATGGAAGACTGAAATGTTCTTCCTGCTTCACGGGGTAATCAGGCCCCTCCGTATCTTTGCTTGCACGTTCGGTTTCGATTGAAGCATTTTCAGTTTTCTTCGGCGTGTCTTCACACACTTCACCCAGCCACAGGTCCCGGTTGGGGAATTCACCCTCCAAAGTCATGGCATGCAGTCTCTTGTCCGGATCGACAAGACCTGCACTGAGTTCCCAGCGAAACACGTCTCTTGCTATATCAATGGATCGAAAATACCAATGATAACCATCAAAACCTACGTCACCTTCGTTCTTTTCCCGGGCAGGCAATGGTGGGCGACCGTTGAACAGGTCCTGCTGGAACTTGAATTCCGAGCGGGCGTTTTCCCGCTGACAATAGAAACGATGATAAAACCCCGCGTCTTTGTGAAAGTCTCCATCATGAACATGCACGGCAGGATAGAACAATCGTGTTGGGTCACGTGTCGGGAACTCGAATGCCATGGGGTGTAGCGTGTTTTCGACTTCCTGTTCATCCTGCATCAGGGAAAGTTTCAACTGGAAAACAGCAAAGCCGTAATCGGAGTATTCCGGCATTTTCTGCCAGACTTCATCAGGCAGACGAAAGCGTGGGTCAAGACGGATGAAATCGCGCATGGTCGGCACATAAGAGGCCTCATAATCACCGACTTCATGCACCATCAGTAATGCGGCGGCCTCGGCTCTGCCCATTTCCAGGGTTTCGTCCAGGTCAAACATTTCCAGATCGTATTCGGGCTCGCAGGCCTGTTGTAAATTATCAAAAAAACCGGGGTAGGCGCCCAGGTCAATAAATTGCACGGCGTCCTCACCGGAATCAGCAACCACCGGCAAGGGCAATATCATCGCTGCTGCCGACTTTGAGGCGATGGACAGGCTGTAGGCAATCGCCTGGTACCCCGGTCTCGTATGCCGTGCAAATATATTGGTTTTCGTGACCTTCAACCAATGAAGCCGATCGGCCTCGGTTTCTTCTGCTGTGATGATACACATTCAATGTCTACCCGTTTGATTGGGTTGTCAGGGTATCAATACCATATCAAATTCCAATGCCCGGACCCGAAATGATATTACATACGCCACTGATGAATCCCATACCATCAGCACTTTTGGGAATCGGGGAGCACTGTTAATCTTTGATCCAGGGAGACTCAATCTATGTCGTTTATTAACCTGCAGATCAATGTGGACGAACTGCCTGTTGCGGACTTGCTTGAAATGGAGCCGATGTCGGCTGACTATGAGCGCGAAGTCAGGACCCAACAACTGATTATCTGGGCACCGATATTGTTGGTTTCATTTCTACCGGTTCTGGTTTCTGGAGTGATTTACCTGTTGGCGATTCCGGTACTTGTCCTGCTATTGGCTGGTTTAATTTTTCATCTGGTGATCAGAAAGTCCCGTGCAAAGGGTATCGCCGTGCGCGAGCATGATATCGCTTATGGCTCCGGTCTTTACTGGCGCAAAACGGTGATGATTGCATACAACCGCATACAGCATATCGAGGTCAGCAGCGGGCCCCTGCAACGCAGGTTCGGGCTGGCATCATTGAAGTTTTTCACTGCCGGCGGAAGTTCTGTCGATCTCAGTGTCGACGGTCTCCAACGTGAACGTGCCAGGCAGATCAGGGCCTGGATACTGGCCAGAAGCGATACCGCTGATACTGAATGAACAGTGCTGATTCCCTCTTGAACTGGCAACGCACCTCGGCCATTGCCGTGGTGTTCTACCTGCTGCGTGCGGCACGTCGCTTCGTGACGGACGGTTTACCGGCCATGGCGGTCATATTGGCCACCTATGCATCGGCGGGTGAATCCACGCGTGCGCTGATGGCGACGGGTGTGATTGCCGCAATGGGGATAGGGATTATTGTTTCCATTCTCGCCTGGCTGCGTTTTCGCTACTGTATCGCGGGTGACCGGGTGCTGGTTCGCAGCGGTATTTTGCACCGTGAAGAGTTGAGTGTGGAATTCAATCGTATACAAAACATCAGTATTCGCGAACCCTTCTATATGCGGCCTTTTTCCCTGGCCTTGCTCAGTATTGATACTGCCGGTAGTGGTAAAAAGGAGATCGTACTCGGCGGGATCAGGGAATCTGTTGCCAGGTCACTGCGTGAAACCATACTGTCAAAGACCCGCCATCCTGAAGTCGGAGAAAAAACCAATGAGCAGGTCGATGAAGACGCCCCATCACTACTGCTGTCACGCAGTAGCAAGGACATCGTCATATACGGTCTGACGATCAATTTTATACTCTGGTTTCTTATTGCAGTCGGTGCGGTTTTCGGGGCCCAGGATCTCAGCGAAAAAATATTCCAGTGGCTGGCCAGCAGAATCCAGTTAGAGCAGGTACTCGCGGTTGTCCAGGGTGACGGCAGTGTGTTTACCGGGATACTGATCATGATCGGCGGGTTATTATTATTGTTGCTGTTGTTGCCCACGATATCGGTCATTGGAGCCCTGTTTCGTCACTATGGCTATCGCCTGAGTGTTGAAGGTGAGACCTATCGCAAGAACAGTGGATTGCTTACCCGGCACGATGAATCCCTGAAACGACACAAGATACAGGCGGTAATCTGGAAACAAAATTTCATGGCACGCGTCTTCAGACGCACCAATATCCATCTCAGGATGGCCAGTGCGGGCAGTGCCTATGAAAGTGGTCAATTACCTACCGGTCCAAAGACCACGTTTATCGTACCCGCCCTGAACGATGGGCAGGTCAGCGAACTGAGCGCAGAATTTTTGCCGGGCTGTGATGCGGAAAGTGCAGTATATTCCCGCATTGACCGCCGTCGGTTCTTCAAGGTGATACTTGGTTTCCAGGTATTACCACCCACGCTGCTCGTAACAATTCTTCTGATGCTGGTCGCCAGTTGGAAATTCGTTGTTATTTTGCCCCTGGCTGTAACTTTTACCTGGGCATTACTGGAACGGCGCTGGCGAAAAATGGGTTATGCGGTGGCTGGTGACCATGGTTTTATCCGCCACGGTCTGGTGGGTTCCGAGACCACGGTATTCCCCTTGTTCAAAGTACAAAGAGTGGATATCCGCCAGACACCCGGACAGAATCGCAGGGGCCTGGCCCACCTGGTTATTCACCTGGCTTCTCATTCACTCAAATTGCCCCATGTAAAAGTGGCTGATGCACAGCTGTTCAGAGACCTGGCCCTGTACCACGTTGAGTCAACAAACCGACCCTGGTATTAGATGTATGGAACAGAAGCGGACGTTCGACCACGGCATGGCCAAACGACATTAACAACTATTTGAGTCGGTGAAGAAGACTTGATGTGTCCCATTTGCCGCCGCCGGCCATTTGTACATCCGCATAAAACTGATCAACCAGCGCCGCGACAGGGGCAGTACCTCCGACGCGGGCAACTTCTTTCAGGGCTATTCCAAGGTCTTTCCGCATCCAGTCCACGGCAAAACCGAATGTGTATTCTCCGGCAGCCATGGTCTTCCAGCGATTGGACATTTGCCACGATCCGGCTGCACCTTCGACCAGTGTCTCCATGACCAGGGGAATGTCCAACCCGGCTTTTTGTGCCAACGAAATACCTTCGGCCAACCCCTGAACTACCCCCGCGATACAAAGCTGATTGACCATTTTTGCGGTCTGCCCGCTGCCAACATCGCCAATGCGGGTAACCTTTCGCGCGAATATTTCCAGAACCGGTGCAACATGATCGAAAGCAGCCGCACTGCCACCGACCATGACGGTGAGTTGCCCGTTTACTGCGCCAGCCTGGCCACCGGAAACCGGTGCATCGACGAAGTGCATGTCACGTCCCCGCAGGATTTCCGCCAGTTCTCGTGCAACCTCGGCCGACGTCGTTGTGCAGTCCACGTAGTGTGCGCTGGCAGACATGGCGTCAAATGCGCCGTCTGGACCTATCGTCACCGCGAGTAGATCTTCGTCGTTACCGACACAGCTAAAGACGATTTCAGCCCCCCTGGCTGCGGCAGCCGGTGTCTTCGCCGATGTGCCATCATATTGGCTCGTCCATTTATCGGATTTCTGTTGCGTCCGGTTGAAAACCGTTACTTCATGTCCCGCGCGTGCAATATGCCCTGCCATCGGGAAGCCCATCACACCAAGACCGATCCATGCGATTCTCATCAGGCTGCGTCCTCTCTGATTGTACGCTTCACGTCAGGCCAAATATCGCGCAGGAACACCGTGAAGTCGGATGCCGCACTGTCTCCGATGATCGGATATAACAGCGTGCTTACAAACCCTCGATGATATGTCGCGTGATTCACGAGATGAAGAAGGATGTCTTCTCTTGTCATCGCGCCTTCATCACCATTGACATAAACGAATTTGATAGTTTCATTGACCTCGGTATCGGTCCACTTTTCTGCCTTTGCTGCGTAGCGACTATCTATTTCCCGGAGTCGGCTTGCGGTCTCGGAAAAGGGCGGCAAATCGCTTCGTCGTCGAGCCCGGTGTGGGTTTTCGCGGCCCGCGAGATGGGCCCAAAAAATCTCGGCGATGACGAGGATGTGATCGAAGGTTCCAGCGATGCTGTTGAACAGAGCATCTCGCGGTTCCATTAGCTCGGCATCGGAGATACGTTCGGCATTACTCAGCACCACGTCGTCTGCCCAGGCCATGTAGGCCGTCATGCGATGAATTGTCGAAAAAGCGGTCATGAAAAACTCCTTTATGCCACCCAGTTTGCAAATTAATACCAATCTCAAGACTCGTGGACCAACCAATGATGCGCCGTGAGTATAAGTCCATAACTGCCGCCAGGTACAACCAACCTTGGCGGGTAGGAATGCAGGTCTTGTCAGAGACCCAACGTTCATTGGCTTGCTCAGCATTGAAGTTCTGCTGCAGCAGGTTGGCAGCTTTCATTGCCGCGTTGCCGGGTGCTCACACCCAGTTCCTCGCTCACCCGTACATCGGTTATGCCTTGTTTGTAATATCCGGTCTGGGTTATTTCAAATCAATTAACTGCCAGTTCGTCCCGCATCCACCGGTTATAGAACCATTGGTTATAGCGCCATAAAAACAACTTCGTTCACCTTTCTTTGAGCGAGTCATAAGCTGCAGACTCATTAAACTTGAGTGGCAGACCATGCTGGCAACACTGAGAACAGACAATTCACCCTTCAACGAACGGGAAATTGAATTACTCAGGCACAGCCTGGGTGCACTGGATGTCTCCCAATCGCAGTGGCTGAGTGGGTACCTTGCGGGTAGGCTGCCCTCGCTTGAGACCGCAGAGACCCAATCAACAACGGTTCCGGCTTTGACCATTTTGTTTGGCTCAGAAACCGGTAATGGGGAAGCCATTGCCACCAGACTTGCCAACCAGCTAAATCAAACCGGTATCAAAACGACGCTGGAATCGATGGGCCAATTTCGGGTCGCGTCACTGAAAAAGCTTGAGCAGGTGGTATTTGTTATCAGCACCCACGGTGAAGGTGATCCCCCCGAAGAAGCGCTTGAGTTGTTTGATTATCTGCAGGCGGAGCGCGCACCCGAATTGCCCCGGCTTAACTACAGAATATTGGCGCTGGGCGACCAAAGCTATGAACACTTTTGCCTGGCGGGCCAGATACTCGACCAGCGTCTGCGGCAATTGGGTGCCACCGCTGTCGACGAGCGCATAGATTGTGATGTTGATTATCACCGCCAGGCAACCCGTTTCACCGAAACAGTGGTCAGTTGGGCCGAAGAGCACCTGAACAGGGCAGAACCAGTAGCCCCGGTCTTGAGCCTGGTGCCCACTACTGCCAATTGGAATCGACAGAGTCCATACGCAGCTGAAGTTTTGCGTGTTCAAAGAATAACCGGTGACGGTTCCGTCAAGGATATTCATCACCTTGAGATATCACTTGAGGGCGCGGGTCTTGAATACCTGCCCGGCGATTCACTGGGTGTCTGGGCCCGGAATGATTCAACCGTCGTAGACGCACTGATTTCCGGTTTGGGTCTGGCACCGGATATTCCGGTCAGGCTGGAAGGTGAAAAAAGTGACCTGATCAGCGCACTGACGCGACACCGGGAACTGACCAGGCTGACAGAACAGACCATACGACAGTTTGCGCAGTCGTCAAACCAGGGTGCACTTGGTGACCACTTCAATGGGCTTTCGCGCGCAAAAAGAAGGCAGTTTATTGAAAGCAGGCAGTTGCTTGACCTGGTGGAGGAATATCCAGCCAACATTGCGGCACAGGATCTGGTGGATCTGTTGCGCCCGTTGGCACCCAGGTCATATTCAATCGCTTCATCCCGCTCACTGGTCGATGATGAAGTCCACTTGACCGTCGCCACCCTTAACAGCAATGCCATTGGCAGGCAGAGAACTGGTGTGGCCAGCGGGCAACTCAATCAGCGTCTGCAAAGCGGTGACAGAATCAGCGTGTTCGTCGAACCCAATCGCCGCTTCCGCTTGCCGGATGACCCGGAAGCACCAGTGATCATGATTGCAGCCGGGACCGGTATCGCGCCATTTCGTGCCTTCATGCAGGATTTGGAAGCTACCGGGGCACACAGAAATACCTGGCTGATATTTGGTAACCCCAGTTTACGCACTGATTTCATCTATCAGCGCGAATGGCTCAACTGGCGAAAAACCGGCCTATTGAATCGAATTGATGCTGCCTGGTCCCGTGACGGAGTGCATAAACATTATGTCCAGCACGTGGTTTGTGAGCAGATCGAGCGACTGGATCGGTGGCTCAGCCGGGGTGCACATGTCTACCTGTGCGGTTCGCTGGCGATGGGCCGTGATGTGCTGGGTTCCCTGCAATCCTCAATCGCCACCCTGCCGGCCGGAACAGCTGATTCAGCTGCCGAGACCGTTAAACAGTTGGGACGTACCGGCCGCCTGCACAAGGATCTCTACTGATGAGTCATCGATATTTAGCAGTGATATTTAGCATTGACAGGCATTACCCCGGTATTGCATTGGCAACTGACCGGCCGTGCACTGTTGGCACGGGCAACTACGGATTTTGAGGAAACAGATCATGGCTACTGATACCACCCGTTCCAACCCGGTTGAAGACATCAAGACCAACAGCAACTTTCTGCGCGGCACGCTGCAACAGGGTTTGACGGACACCGCGAGCGCTGGACTCAGTGAGACGGATACACAACTGACAAAATTTCACGGGATCTACCAGCAGGATGACCGCGATGTACGTGATCAGCGGCGCAAGCAGATGCTGGAACCCGATCACAGCTTCATGATCCGGGTACGTATGCCCGGTGGTGCCTGTACAGCGGAGCAATGGCTGGCCATGGATGCGATCGCCAATCGCTGGGCCAACCATAGCCTGCGTCTGACGTCACGCCAGGCATTCCAGTTCCACGGTGTCCTGAAAAATGACTTGAAAACCAGTATCCAGCGCATCAACAGTTCATTGCTGGATACCCTGGCCGCCTGCGGAGACGTAAACCGCAATGTCATGTGCACGGTATTGCCGGAATTGTCGGCCATCCACCGACAGGTGTTTGATGATGCCAGCAAGCTCAGCACGCACTTGCTTCCGCAGACCACGGCTTATCATGAAATCTGGCTCGACAAGAAGAAAGTGGTCGGCAGCACGGATGTTGAACCCATCTACGGTGAGACCTATCTGCCGCGTAAATTCAAGACCGCCTTTGCCATACCTCCGCACAATGATGTTGACGTATTCGCACATGACCTGGGTTATATCGCCGTGGTCGATGACGGTGAACTACTGGGTTACAACATCAGCGTCGGTGGCGGCATGGGCGCGACCCACGGTGATCCGAAGACCTACCCTCTGCTGGCACAACTGCTCGGATTCTGTACCCCGGACCAGGTCAATGAGGTTGCCGAAGCCATTGTCAGGATACAACATGAGTTTGGCGACCGCGGCAATCGCAAACACGCCCGTTTCAAATATACGGTCGAAGACCACGGGCTCGACTGGCTGCGTGACCAACTTGAATCCCGTCTCGGTTACCCACTGGAGTCGGTGCGGCCCGTAACTTTTTCCCATACCGGTGATGACTATGGCTGGAAGAGGGGAGAGGATGGTCTGTGGAACCTGTTGTTGTTCATCCAGAATGGACGGATCTTGGACACCGGTCATGCCCCCATGCTCACCGGACTGCGTGAGATTGCCAAGTTGCACAACGGCGAATTTCGACTGACAGCGAATCAGAACGTCGTCATTGCAGGGGTCACAGAACAGGAAAAAGACCTGATTGTCGCCACGACACGTGAATATGGTCTGGACGCACACGAACAGCTTTCAAAGGCCCGCCTGGGTGCCATGGCCTGCGTGGCGTTTCCTACCTGCTCATTGGCCATGGCAGAGGCCGAACGTTACCTGCCCGAATTGCTGGACAAGATAGAAGACAGCCTGAAACAGCATGGGCTGCAGGACCAGGACATCAATATTCGCATGAGTGGCTGCCCCAACGGCTGCTCACGTCCCTACCTGGCAGAAATCGGTCTGGTCGGTAAGGCGCCGGGGCGTTACCAGTTGTACCTGGGTGCGGCACGTGATGGCAGTCGGCTGAATCGACTGGTGCTGGAAAATGTGGATGAACAGGGCATTTTGAGAGCGCTCGACCAGGCTTTAATCCAATTTAAATACGATCGCAAAGATACCGAGTCCTTTGGGGATTACGCCCATCGCATCGGATCCGATCTTGTAAAAGGAGGAATGTGAAGTGACCCGTTCTGCACTGAAACTGTGTGTGCCACAACCCGGTCAACACTGGTCACCTCGGGCACTGGACTCTGTTATTCCATGCCTCGAAAGACAGGACGCGGGCGAACGGATACGTTGGGCCCTGGACTACCTGCCGGCACCGGCCATCATGACCTCCAGCTTTGGTGCTCAATCGGCGGTCATGTTGCACCTGATGACCCGTCAGTTTCCCGATATCCCGGTGGTGCTCATCGATACCGGCTACCTGTTTGACGAGACCTATGAGTTCATAGAATCATTGACCCGTAGACTTTCCCTGAATTTGCAGGTGTACCGGCCGGCGATGTCAGCAGCCTGGCAGGAGGTACGTCATGGCAGGTTGTGGGAGCAGGGCGCGGAAGGTATACAAACCTATAACCAGATGAACAAGGTGGATCCAATGTCCAGAGCCCTGGCGGAACTGGGGCCTGGTAGCTGGTTCAGTGGGTTGCGCAGAAGCCAGTCGCTCAGCCGGCGTAAACTGCGCGTGCTGGGTTCTCATCATGACATCACCAAGGTTCATCCACTGATTGACTGGAGCGACCGGGATGTTCATCGGTACCTGCAGAAATACGATCTGCCTTACCACCCCTTGTGGGAAAAAGGATATGTTTCAATCGGTGACCGGCATACCTCGCATCCCATCAGTGCCGAATTGGGTGGCGATGGTGACGACCCGACACGATTTTTCGGACTGGTACGTGAATGCGGGTTGCATCAACCCGGGCGATTCCGGATCTCAGAGTGAGAATCCGTTACAGCATTTATCAAATTGGTTGCCAAAAGTCGGGTGTTCCTGGACCGGCTTGAGACCCGGAAAAGGAATGACGTTTCCTTCCTTTGTATTCCCCGAGATGACCCCGGCAATGTCTTTGCGTGAAGTACCCGGTGCCATCTGCTTCAGGAAATCGTACATGTAGTCGCTGAGGAAGCGGTCTTTCCGGAAGCCAACCCAGGTCGTTACTGCGGGAAGCAGATCACTGGTGTTGATCGCCACCAGGTCGTCATCCAACACCTCATCAAAGGCCATGCAGGCAATGATGCCGATCCCCATGCCTTTGCGAACATAGGTCTTGATGATGTCCGGGTCCTGGGCTGTGAATACCACGTTTGGTTCGACCCCGGCTTTGTTGAACACCCGTCCAAGCGAAGATTCTTCATTGAAGGAGTAGGTGTAGGAAATTATCGGGAAGTGAACGATGTCGGTCAGGGAAGGATTGGCCAGTTTGGCCAGTGGATGATCTTTCTTGACCAGGATGATCCGCTCCCAACTGTAAATGGGAAGGGTCACCATGTCTTCGAACAACTCGTTTTGACCCGACGCAATGGCAAAGTCTGCCTCGCGTCCCTGCACCTGTTCCGCGATCTGCTCTGAAGTGCCCTGATGGAGTCTCAGTGAAATTCCGGGGTTCTGACGTTGAAATGACTCCAGCATATCGGGCAGCACGTAACGGGCCTGGGTTGGCGTGGTGGCAATGACCAGTTGACCGCTCAGTTCGCCTGACAGCTGGCTGGAAAGAGCCGTAATATTCTCGGCTTCACTCAGAATTCGCCGGGCACGTTCAACCACCTGAACACCCGCATCGGTCAATGCCTCGAGGCTCTTGCCCTTGCGTACAAAAAGTTGCAACGACAATTCTTCCTCCAGCAGGCGTATTTGTTTGCTGACCCCGGGTTGAGAGGTATAGAGCACCTCGGATGCAGCGGTGATGTTCAGACCGTTATCAACGATGGCAGTCAGGTAGCGGAGTTGTTGCAGTTTCATGGTCGAATCCTAAATTGGTCTATCCCCAAATGGGTCTATCTATTAGTTATGTGTTCAAAAAGCCAAAAAAAAACCACCCGCCTTTTGAGCGGGTGGTTTTCTGCGAAATCATTGTTCAGGAAGTAGCAGCTATCCCACGCGCCCCGGAGGCGGCAGACAGATACACATACACATTACACCGGTGTTTGCACAAATTGCTGGTGGGTTCTGAAAATTCATAGTACCGAGCATATGGAATAAAACCGGGTTACACAAGGATTTATCACAAATGGTTTATAACGATTTGATCTAAGCAAAAGGACAACCAAACTCATCAGTGGAAGGGGATCAGTGTTTATTGACTCTGGACCTTACTCTATCCACCGCCTCAAAAGCACAGTAATCGACGTGTATTTCTTGGAAAATGACCTGTGTTCTCCTTATACTCCTGATGTTCCCTGAGTTGAAACAGGTCACGACGTTTAAACCTTTGCTGCAGTTTAATACACTGCGGGATATCATCCCGGTGTTGTGGGTAGCACCGTCAGGTTCTTTATTTCTGGTCCGTGTCAGGAAGGTGGCGAAGCCCTGGTGTAATCCAGCCCTGATTCTGGAACTTTTATTTAGGATGAATTATTGATTAAAAGGAGTCCCCATGTATTACCTGGTATTTCGTCGCTACGCTCCCTTTTCGCAATTTGGCTTCGGATTCGAAGGCGACCACCGTTCCGGTCCGTCGATCAGCCTGGTGGACAGTGCCAGGACCATTGGAATGGTTCCATTCTCTTCTGACAGTGTGAGCGACATGGACGCATTCAGCAGTGGAACTGAATTAACCGGTGCAGGTATCGACGTTCAGGAATTTCTTGGCAAACACTTTTCAGAAGTAGAGGCAAAAGTTATCAACCAGGAGATATCCCCGGGATCGATTTCCTTTAGTGCCACCACTTCGGGCGCGAACCCGTTGGCACCTGGTGCGCCGGCCATTGACACCGCCATAGATTTCTCAGCACAGTGGTCTGGCGACCATGTCAGCTTTGAGGGTACTTTAAGAGGTGATAATTTCCCCAATGCCGAAGTATTCGTTCTCGATCGTGCGGGTTATGGTGGTTTACTCTTTGATGGACGTACAACAGGCGGGAGAAATACCGGTCCAATGACACGACTATGGGGAAAACACGCTCAACAGGTTCTGGGCTCTTTTTCAGCGATTGTGTCAACACAATCGGGTGAAGAGTTCATGAATTCATTCTCCTGTCATGCTACGACCATGTAGTGTGTGAAAATGGCTGTCCCGAAGTTATGATTTTCATGACCATCCAGGGGTTGCGGCCATGACCACGGTTATCCGGCAAGACGATCTGATCAGCAGCGTGGCGGACGCGCTGCAATTCATCTCTTATTATCACCCGCTCAATTTTATCCAGGCAGTACACCAGGCGTATGAAAAGGAGGCCAACCCGGCAGCCAGAGACGCCATCGCCCAAATACTGATCAATTCCCGTATGTGCGCAGAGGGGCACCGCCCGATCTGCCAGGACACGGGTATAGTCACGGTTTTCCTGAACGTGGGTATGGATGTCAGCTGGCAGGGGGACATGTCGGTGACCGACATGGTCAATGAAGGGATCAGGCGGGCTTACCAGCATCCCGAAAACACCCTGCGTGCCTCGATTATGGCCGACCCGGATGGTGCCCGCCGGAATACCGGTGACAATACACCAGGTGTCATTCATTACGATATTGTTCCCGGTGACAGCGTGGAGATACACGTGGCAGCCAAAGGAGGTGGTTCGGAGGCCAAGGCCAAGTTTGCCATGCTGAATCCGTCCGATTCAGTGGTCGAGTGGGTTTTGAAAATGGTTCCGCTGATGGGTGCCGGTTGGTGTCCGCCGGGTATGCTCGGTATTGGTATTGGCGGCACCGCCGAGAAGGCCATGCTGTTGGCCAAGGAAGCATTACTGGAGCCGGTAAATATTCAGGCACTGATGGAACGTGGTGCGGAAAACCGGGCCGAGGAGCTGCGCCTGGAGTTGTATGACAAGGTCAACCGACTGGGTATCGGAGCCCAGGGGCTCGGTGGTTTAACCACCGTGCTTGATGTCAAGGTCAGGGACTTTCCCAGTCACGCGGCCAACAAGGCCGTGGCCATCATCCCCAATTGCGCAGCCACCCGTCATGCCCATTTCACCCTGGATGGCAGCGGGCCGGCAAGATTGCAGCCTCCACGTCTGGAAGACTGGCCACAGGTCACCCGCGTGGTCGGTGGGAATGTCAAACGGGTTAATCTCGACACCATTACGCGGGAGGACATTGCCACCTGGAAGCCGGGTGACAGCCTGTTGCTGAACGGAAAAATGCTGACCGGCCGGGATGCAGCCCACAAGCGCATGACGGACATGCTGGCAGCGGGAGAGGAACTGCCGGTTGATCTTGAGGGACGTTTTATCTACTACGTCGGTCCGGTTGACCCGGTGGGTGATGAGGTGGTGGGACCTGCAGGCCCGACCACCGCAACCCGAATGGACAAATTCACCCGCACCATGCTGGAGCAGACCGGCCTGATGGGCATGATCGGCAAGGCGGAACGCGGACCAACCGGAATCGAGGCCATCCGGGACAACAAGGCCGTCTACCTGATGGCCGTGGGGGGTGCCGCCTACCTTGTTTCGCAGGCCATCAAGGCGTCAAGGGTACTCGCCTTTCCCGAACTGGGCATGGAGGCTGTCTACGAATTTGAAGTTCATGATATGCCGGTTACCGTGGCCGTGGATGTCAATGGTGAGTCGATCCACCAAATCGGCCCCGAGAAATGGCGGCTGAAGATCAGGAACGGCCAAGAGTAGCCCCCTTTATTTCCAGACTTTGCTGGCAACCCGCCGGAAATTTCCACCGAGTACTGCGGCCATCTCGTTCTCGCTAAAACCGACACGGAACAATTCATCACACACCGCCGGCAGGCTGGTCGGGGCCAGGATGTCGATGGGGCGCTTATAACCGGCATCCGGTGGCCAGTATTCGGGGTTGTCAACGATGACCGCTTCGATGTTACTGGCGGTTGCCGGATCGTCTTCACCCAGGCCGATTGCATCGGCTATCGGGGGATCGTAATCCAGGCTGATTCCAACGTGTTCCGGACCTGCAAGCTCGGCAATATAGGCCACGTGCCGGGCTACGCTCTCGGCTTTGGACTTGTCACCGTCACCCAGGAACAGGTTTAGCCCGTTGATACCGATCACACCACCACCCTCGGCGCAGGCACGTATCTGGTCGTCGCGTATATTGCGTCCGTGGTCGGCCAGCGTCCGGGCGTTGGAGTGGGAAAAAATGACCGGTGCGCTGGAGCGCTGCATCGCCTCCATGGTGGTCCGGTATCCCGTATGGGAGCAGTCTATGACCATGCCGACCCGGTTCATCTCATCGATGACGGAGCGGCCAAAATCGGTCAAACCGGTGTCATCGTCATGACAGCCCGAACCCACCAGGTTGTTTCGGTTGTAGGCGAACAACATATGTCGCACACCCAGTTCATAGTAGGTCTGGACCAGGTCGAGACGGCCGTTCAGAGCATTCATTCCCTCGATATCAAAGGTGGCTGCTGCCTTACCCTCGGCGTGTGCCGCATCAATGTCGTCCACGTCCGCGACGACCCGACACCAGGGGGCTTCCAGTGGAATCCGGCGGCGCAGGGCGGCTATGTTTTGCAGACAACAGGTCCAGTCCTGCGGGTCGTAATACACATTGATGGAGAAATAATCGATACCGGCTTCGCGCCATGGATCCAGTAACGGCCCAATGACCGCATCCGGGGTCATCTCGAAACCACAGTGGTCATCCCAGATGAAATTTTCTTCACAAAATTTGTGGCTGTTTTTAGTCATAATATTGAATCGGGTATCCACGTGGCTGAACACGGAATGGCAGCCAGCCTGCCAGAAAACAGACGAAACACCGGGTTACGGATCTTTGACGGCCTCCAGAATCCGCTCGATTGCCACCTGAGCTGAGAGGGAGGGACGATTCGGCAGTATGTTCCATCCTGTGAAAACCAGGACCATGCCGAGTTCGGGCAAAACGATCGGGCGCTGATTGCCAAACCCGGTACCGGCGAACGCGACGCGCTCTTCTCCTCCGTAATTGTAGTGGTAAAGCCACCATTTGTAGCCGTACTCGATACTGCGGTCATCTACGACGCCCATACTTGGTTCGATCGATGCTTTCACCCAGGCCTCTGGTACGATCTGTTGCCCCGCCCACTGACCGTTTTTCAGGTAAAGATAGGCGATTTTGGCAATATCCCTGGACGAAACGAAGAGCCCTTCCTGGGTATCCACAAGCCCGAACGGCGTACGCTTCCAGACGTAATCTTCGATTCCCAGCGGTACAAACAGGTGTTGCACGGCATATTCTTCGAGATCGAAACCCGTCGCCAACCGAAATACATGGCCGAGTATCAGCGTCGCACCACTGTTGTACTGATAAGCTTCACCCGGGCTCTTTGCCATCGGTTGATCGAAAGTGAACTTCACCCAGTCCGGTGACCGAGCCATGATGGCGAACGTGTTGGTTGGATCGGCGTAGGGAACGTCTTCGTCCCAGTCCAGACCTGTCGACATCGTGAGCAGGTGCCTGAGCGTCATGCTGCGTTTACGCTCGTCGACATTGGCCACCTCGTCCTCATTGAAGAAAGACAGCACGGGTGTATCGAGCGCTGGAAACTCATTGCGTCCAGCTGCAATCCCGATCACAGCCGAGACGACACTCTTGGTGACCGATTGCATGGTGTGTAGGGTGCCCTTGCGATAATAGGGATGCCACCACGCATTGAAGTAGTTATAGGGCCCGGACGGATCATTGACCACGAGCGGACCGGGCGTTTTTGACTCCTGGTCATAGATGGTGTCGTAGTCGTGTCCGTAGTAGCGTTCATAGGCTATTTTTCCATGACGGATAACCAGCATGGAATCGATGAATCCGTATTTTCCATCGCCTATATCGGCATCGAACGCGGCGAGGACCCTGGCATCGAGACCCACCTTGGGCGGTGTCGTCGACTGCCATCCCCGGGTAGGCCACTCGTTCTGTGCAACGACGGGAGACGTGACAAGAACAAGAGCAAGCATCGAAGATGCTAAGTATTGGGTCTTGATGGCGTTCTCCTTAGCAGGTATAGAAAAAGCAAGGGCCGAAACAGTGTGATGCAAACGATTTCAATCTGTATTGCAGCACGATACTACTATATCTCACCAGAATCCGGTGTGGGTCAGTAGTGTTCGTTCGAAATTCGGGTAACTGATTTACTCGCTTTGGCGGTAGATAGCTGCGCAGCAATTTGTCATGCGGGGGTCCGCTTGCCGTCAGTTAAGCATGAAACCTTCGAATAAAAGCAAACAGGAGAACAAATCCGTCAGCAAAAGATCAGGTTTTGTTTTATACGGGTACAGGATGTTACTTTAGCTCCAGGGAATCTCCAGCACAGGGGACTCTCCGGCGCCGGAGCAGGGAGAATAGAATTGGACTTGAGAATCAAAGACAAGAGGGCACTGGTGTTTGCCTCCTCGCAGGGTCTGGGTAAGGCCATTGCTCAGGAGTTGGTGGCTGAAGGTGCACGGGTACTGATCAGTTCGAGAAACCCTGAAAAGCTGGCGGAAACGGCGGCGCAGGTCGGTGCGCATGGCGTCATTGCCTGTGACCTGGGTGATCCCACGGCAGTCGATGACCTGATGGATCAGGCCAGGCAAAAACTGGGCGGTGTTGACATACTGGTCACCAATGCCGGCGGACCACCCCTGGGTAAATTTGCGGACCTGGACGATGCTCAGTGGCATTTATCATTTCAGGAGCTATTTATGTCCGTGGTGCAGGCCACGCGTGCGGTCCGGCCATTGATGGCCGAACAGCGCTGGGGCCGTATCGTGATGGTGACTTCAATTGCCGGTAAGGAGCCTGCGATGAACCTGACCCTGTCGAACGCTCTGCGCGCAGGAGTTCATGGACTGATGAACACCCTCAGCAAGGAACTGGGCCCGGATGGAATTACCGTCAATGCGGTGTTGCCAACCTATACCGAGACCGATCGCTTAAAACAGTTTCGCGGCAGTTTTGAAACCATGGCAAAGCAAATTCCCGTTGGGCGACTGGGTCAGCCGGAGGAAATGGCAAAACTGGTGGCATATTTGTGCTCCGATTCTGCAGGGTTTATCAGCGGCCAGGCCATCGGTTTTGACGGTGGCAGTATGCACAGCGTGTAAAGACCGGAAATCAGCCAAATTCATTTTTGCCCCGATGGCGCAGACCGGGTTTTGTTGTTGAGTGCCACGCGCCACAATGACCGCTGCTTCTTCCGGTGGGCCAATAACAATCGGTACACAGCTTTCCATTTTTGGAAATTGGAACCTACCCCATTTTGCCGTATGATTTCTTCAGGCATCCAACAACAAGCAGTATTAATCATGCAACTTCTGACCATCGTCATCATCCTGGCCCTGCTGGCCACCATCGGCGCACTGTTGCTCGGTCTGGCGTCGATGTCTTCAGGTGGCCGGTTTGACCGGACTTTCGGCACCTCATTTATGTGGTTGAGGGTAGGATTCCAGGCCGCAGCCGTCATCCTGCTGATTTTCGCATTACTTTTGCACTCATAGCGGGCGAATCGTCCGTGCTGCTACCGGGTTTCACTTTGACCGGGAGCATGGGGCGAGTAGTCGCGGCTGTGGTGTTGTAGTAAGTCCTCCAGTCGAAGGTATACGGGTTTCTCACGCATTGCCGAATACAGGGGTGCCTGGTCAGCGTAATGGGGTGAGTCCGGGTCCAGGGTGGCGCTACCAAAGTTGTGCACAGATATTGAGTTTGGCTCGCCTTCGGCATCCCACTCCACGAACATGATGTAGCTGTCACCGGCCCCTGCGATCAGGGTTCCGTCTTCCGGGTCGGGGTCACCGTAAACCGCACGCAGAATATCGGGTCCGCCATCGAGTGGCCATTCCAATTCACCCCTTTTTAGCCGGTTGAGTTCACCGAATTCGGGGTCCATGCGTCCGAAATGACGCAGCAGGTGATCAACCGCCTGTCGGAGTGAAACCGTGAGATCGGCTCTATCATCGCGGTGTCTGAAATCCAGCAACGGTTGTAGTGTGAGTACTGCAAGGGCAGCCGAACGACTATTACGCCGGGTGCTGCCGTCCCAACTGCGTAACAAATTAAATGCCTCTTGCAGATCTTGGTTTGCCGGCTCCGGACCCTGCTCCAGGAAGGCTCTGAAGGTCTGCATGCCGGGAAGGTCGTCATCATAGTGCAGGTCATACTTGATACGGCGCAAGTCTTCGCGGCTGATGTCCGGGTCCGCATCCAGCAGGCGCCTGAGCCGATGGGCCCGATTGGTCATTTTTGTTTCGATACCCTGCGTCACGCTGAACTGTGCCGGTACCGGCTGACCTTCGCCGACGGTGGCAACGAACGGGGTGTTATTGGCATTGAATACGAAGCCGGAGGTGGGATTTCTGGTTTTCGGAATGGCACTGAATGGCAGGTAGTCACGCCATATCAACTCAGAACGATCACCCGGCAGGTCTTTCTCCCAGTCCCAGCCTTCCGCCCGGCGTGGAAAGGTAGCGTTGTAATAATGCCCGATGTTGCCCGCCACATCGGCATAGACATAGTTGAGACTGGGCAGGGCACCGATGGCCAGGGCTGTTTCGAACTCCTCCAGATTACGGGCCTTGTTCATCTGCAGCATCTGTCCCAGCATACGGGTCTCGTGCATTCCCGCCCAACGCAGGGCGAATGTGCCGTGGGGCAGTTTCAATACGGGTCCGTGTTCTGAAAAATACAGGGGTTCACTGAAGGTCCAGCGCAGCGGGCCGAGCAGTTTTACCAGGATCTCCACATCGTGTACTTCGAAGTCCCGCCATTGACCATCCAGCAG
Source organism: Lysobacterales bacterium (assembly GCA_014238945.1). Lineage (GTDB taxonomy): Bacteria > Pseudomonadota > Gammaproteobacteria > Xanthomonadales > SZUA-36 > SZUA-36. The sequence continues at coordinate 9,390 of JABAAB010000061.1, read as the reverse complement.
GTACTGGTCCGGGTTGTCAGGATTCAGAGTCAATTGAAAGACATCGACCAGGTCCGGATTGTTGACCGTATTGGCCCAGCCCAGGTAGCGATTGTGTCCGTGGATGATCAACGGACTACCCGGAAAGGTTGCCCCGGCGATATCCCAACCTTCCTCTGAATGCAGACGGGCCTCATACCAGGCCACCGGTCCGGTCAGCGGTTGGTGGGAGTTCACCAACAGCCGGGTTTTGCCATCGGCAGAGCGGGTGGGGGCCACGGCTACGCCCTGGCTACCCAGTTCGACCTGGACTTCAGGCGTAAATTGCAGGGCCAGTTCGCCCTGACGTGCCAGTTCACGGGGCTCACCACTACCAAACAACCCACCAAGCACGGAGTCGAATCCATAGAACAGGGGTGTCTTGAAGGTGAAACCTGCGACCAGGTCCTGACCGGTTACCGGCAACACGTAGGGCATAAGCTGTTGCGGATGTTGTGCTGCAAACAGGTTGATACCGGCAGCATAGGCCTCGGCGATATCCCTGGTGTGCTGGCTTAAGAGGGTGTAGTAATCACGATCAATGGCCTGCCAGACGCCCATCAGGGCGACCAGGTAATCGGTTTTGGCTGCACCCCGTCCTTTGACGGCTGCCAGCATGCCCCGGGTGGCCAGCAAAACCTCCTGGATGGTCTCGAAATCATCTTCCGCATGGGCGTAGGCCAGGCCAAATGCCGTGTCGACATCACGGGCACCGTAGATGTGTGGCACACCAAAATCATCACGGATGATACGCACCTGGTATGCCTGGGCCGCTGCGAACAAGTCCGCGGTATCGGTCCGGGGTGGGGCGGTGGAAACGATGAAAACTGCAACCGCCAACAGCATGATGATCACCCCAACCAGCCCTGTTCTTAATAGCTTGTGCATCATTTGGATATAATTGTGGTCCTTCAGGTTACCCTCTCACTGTTCCTGGTCCGGGCCGTCACTGGTACGCGTGGAATCGGTCTGGATAAAGATATGAATGGAACCGAAGCAGACCAGGGCATATCCCAGTAATTCTACCCCCTCCTGGATTACCGATTTATAAGTCCGTACATAGTCATCACCCATCACTTCGGACCAAAGCATGCTGGTGCCAAACCCCCGGCTGAATACCAGTACGATCAGCAAACCAATCATCAGGTAGATGAACCCTTTTGTAGCGGAATAATCCACCAGAGGAGTGATGATATTGCTGCGTAAGCGGATTGAGTAAATTATGGCGCCTGCACTGACCAGCAGGGCGGGATACACCCAGAAACCCTGGGAAATTTCATCCAGGAATACATCGGCCTCGCGGACCAGCATGGTACCAAAAAGCCCCGCGACAAGAACCAGGAAGCCGCGTGCCTCCGGGCGTTTCCGGGCGGTCAAAAGCATCAGAATCATGGATACGAATAACAGGCCTTCCTGCGCAAACTCTGTCACTGACGTCTCGTGAACACCGTGATTGAGGACAATGACATCAACTGCAACGACCAGCGGAACGGAGATCATCAACAGCGTCAGCAACGTGTACTCCACGATGGTTGCCAGTAGCCCGGATTGAAGCTTGCCGGAAGAGGACGGGTTCACCACTTTTTCTCCTCCCTGGAGATGAGACATTTGATATCTGCTGATGGCAGTTTAATCTAACCCCGACCAGTGGGAAATGAAAGGTTTGAAAACCGCCCTATCGTGGTCAGGCACCGATCGACCCGGACACCCCTGTGGCAGGTGCTTGCCGGGTGTCACCCCTAACCATGCTGGTTGTAATACGCACGTTGATAAATTGTGTATGATTCTTGTTCTATCCGGTTCAACTGGACGTTATGGGGAAGCCAGGATGAAGAAACACGACAAACTGCTTGGGATGGATCGGCCCATTTCCCGCAGGGACCTTTTACATGGTGCGGGATTACTGGCCGCCGGTTCACTGTTGCCTGGTCAGGTCCTGGCTGAATCGCTGAGTGCGGGTGAAAAAGGCAGCCTGGCTGGTATGGGTTACCCGCCTGCACGTACCGGCATGCGTGGCAACCATCCGGGTTCCTTTGATATTGCACACCCACTGGCCCGCGAAGGCCGGACCGATTGGGGGGTTGCTCAGGAACCGGATGCTGATATCTATGATCTGGTCGTCGTGGGTGCCGGTATATCCGGGTTATCCGCAGCTTATTATTACCGTGAAGCCCACCCCGAAGCCCGTATCCTGTTGCTGGACAACCACGACGATTTTGGTGGCCATGCAAAACGAAACGAAATGCAGGCGGGTGGCAGAACCCTGATCGGTTACGGTGGCAGCCAGTCCCTGGAGGGGCCATCCGAGTACAGCACACTGGTGCTGAAGCTCCTGCGGGACCTGGGTATTGACACCACACGATTTGAGACTGCCTACGACCAGGGTTTCCTGCAGAGAAATCAATTGACCGCCGGTATATTCTTCGACCGTGAGAACTGGGGCGTCGATCGCGTGGTTCCGTTTGATATGGGGACTTTTGGCACCTATCTGCCCATCGCACCGTCACCTCTGAGCGCGGCGGAAGCCGTCGCCCGTATGCCCATCTCCGAAGCGGCACAGGCCCAGTTACTGAGGGTGTTGACGATAAAAGATGATCAGATGGGTGATATATCTGATAAAGAACGATGGCAATACCTCTCAAGCACCAGTTACCGCGACTACATCACCGAAAAAATAGGTGTATCGGAAGAGGAGGTGTTTGCCGTCCTGCAGGATCTGTCACTGGACAATACCGTGGGTATAGAAGCTGCGCCCGCCAGTTTTGGCATGAACTATTCGGGTCTTCCTGGTTTCGGCGCCACGGGTCTACCCGATGACCACTGGGAAGAGCCCTATATTTACCATTTTCCGGATGGGAACGCCGGGGTGGCCCGCATGCTGGTGAGAAGTCTCATCCCTGCTGTGGCACCGGGCAGCACCATGGATGACATCGTCATGGCGCGCTTTGATTATTCGAAACTGGATCAGCAGGATTCACGCGTCCGGCTTCGGCTCGAAAGCACGGCGGTAAAGGTGGAACAGTCCGGTGGAAAGAATCCGGCAGGACCCGTTGAGGTCGGATATGTGCGTCACGGGCAAACACATCGTGTGCAGGCACGTTCCTGTGTACTGGCCTGTTATCACTCGATCATACCGTTTCTGTGCCCACAACTACCCGGGTCACAACGCAAGGCGCTGGCCAGACAGGTCAAGGCACCCATCCTGTATACCAATGTCGCATTACGAAACTGGCAGGCGTTCAAGAGTCTGGGTATCGGCGCTGCGGTCATGCCCGGCGGTTACCATACGCTGGCCATGCTGGATTTCCCGGTCAGCCTCGGTGGATACGAATTCTCCGGGGGACCGGATGAGCCGGTCATCGTTCACATGGAGCGTTTTGTACATCGCAACAATGAAGGTCTGAATGTTGCAGAGCAGCGCCGGTTGGGACGTCACGAACTGTTTACGACCTCCTTTGAGAGCATCGAAAGGAGTGTTCGCAGCCAGTTGGCAGGCATGCTTTCAGGTGGTGGTTTCGACCCCGCCGGTGACATTGAAGCCATCACCGTGAATCGATGGGCGCACGGTTATTCCCTGGGGTACAACCGGATTTTCGACCAGGTATATTCAGACTGGGACGATGAGCGCCATCCCCACGTGCAGGCACGCAAACCGTTCGGCAGGATCAGTATTGCAAACTGTGATGCGGCTGCCTCAGCCTGGTTACCGTCCGCGATCGAGCAGGCGCACCGTGCTGTCAGCGAACTGAGTTGAATCGTCCAGGAACCACTTCCCGTGGGTCGGTGTTTTATCCAATTTTAATAATTCATTAATCTGGCGTGGATGTTTTTCTGACCTGATGATTGCTAATCTGACAGTCGGTGTCCTGCTGGTCAGATGGTTGGTAATGGACCGAAATAGATCCTGTTTTATCCATTCTGATTACAAGGAGGTAAGCAGATGAAAATTCACCAAAAACTGTGGGTCCCGGCGATTTGTGTTCTCACCAGTGTATTGTTATTTGGCGCCCTGCCTGCCAATGCAGATCACATCATGATTACACGCCATTTTACCGGTGTCTGGGAAAAACCGGATCATGAGAGTCAGGGAATCGTGTTGCAGATTACCGACCAACTGGAAGACAGCAGTGTCGGGGTGGCTTACTGGTTTACCTATGATACGGATCTGGAATCCGCCTGGTATCTGGCGGTGGGTCCAATCGATGGCCATAGGATCGACATGGTCCTGTACCGGGCCTCCGGAATTGATTTCCTGGAGGCGGATGTCCCGGGCGATGAGCACGTGGAAGCGGTCGGTACCCTGACCCTTGATTTCAGGAACTGCAACCAGGGCCACGCCAGCTATGTTACCCCGGATGATGTGTTGGGCACTGGTGACTTCCGAATCAGGCGCCTGACCAGTATTTACCGCTCACGTTGCAGTGGTGGAATATCCGATAACACCCCGCACGATGCCAAACCAAGCAAGCTCGAAGTCAGACTTCATCCTCCGGCCGATGATATGCCCGGTGAGGGCAAGGCGATGTTCTGGGAGCGCAGCGACCGGTCTGACCTCAAAGTAGAGGTACGGGGAATTGCCGATGAACTTTATTCCCTCAAAGTCTGCGAAGACATCGTGGGCGAAATCGAAGTCACCGAGGGCGAGGGCAGTATCGAATTCCGCGCACCCGGCAACGACAGTAAACCCTTACTGAGTTTTGATCCCACCGATTGCCCTTTCAACATCCTGCTCGGAGACCTGCTGGTCCTGACCTCTGGTGATGCCGTCCTGGCTGAAAAACAGACCGGGCCACATGATAATGACGGCGAGAAGCTGGAGATCGAAGCAGATTTCGTCAACACTGGCCCCGCACCCGACGCCAGGGGTGAGGCTGAATTTGAGATGGAGGATGACGAGACGGAATTCTCGGTACATCTCAAGGATCTTGCGGTGGGTGGATATACCCTGAATGTCGCGGGCGAGGAACAGGCGGCTTTTGACGTCATGGAAGAGGATGAAGGTGAGATGAAACTGAAGTTCACCGACCCGCAAAAGGAGAACACCCTTTTGCTGGATTTCGATCCGCGTGGACAGGTGATTGAAGTGTTGATGGATGGTGAGGTCATACTTGATCTGCTGTTTCCAGATACCTGATTGATCAGTCTCAAATCCACAACAAAGGGCCGGTATTACCGGCCCTTTGCACATTCTGCCCCGGGTCAGAAACAGCACGACCCTGGCACCCGGGTTGAATGCTGTTATGTTGAAGGTCCTGATACGCACTGATATCTGCTATCGTTTAGCGCTCAAACAATGGTTAATTGAGGGCGCTATCTATCAACTACCCGCAGCAAATGGTGTTTTCCTGTGCCGTGTCTCGCGCTGAGGAGTGCGGGGCATGTCCATGCACAGCGACAGATATTGTTTTTTTGCATCACCGTTTGATGACACCGCCAGCCCTGTTCAGCCCCATCAGGGCAAGCACATGAGTTTGCCAAGTCTGTTCAATGATGTCCTTGGCCCGGTGATGCGGGGCCCATCCAGTTCACACAGTGCCGCGGCCCTGCGTATCGGACGTCTGGCCCGGGCTTTGATGAAGGGGAAACTGGACCGGGTGGTGGTCGAATATGATCCCGGTGGTTCGCTGGTCACTACCCACAGGACACAGGGGTCGGATCTGGGTCTGGCCGGGGGTCTGCTGGGTTGGGAGGCAGACGATGAACGATTGGAGGACTACCGGGCAGAATTATCCCGGGCAGGCATCGAAGTAGAGGTCCGCTATCTCGACTACGGCGCAGAACATCCCAACACCTATCGGCTGGAACTTTATGATGGAACGCGTCGGCGGAGCATGACGGCAATCTCTACCGGGGGCGGGGCGATTGAAGTTCAGGAAGTTGATTCCATACCTACCTGCCTCAATGGCGATCTCCATGAACTCTTTATCCTGAATACGGAAGGAGCGGATACACCGGTCGGGAAACTGGCGGAGCAGGATGGGGTGGTAGCCATTCATCGATTGCCCGGTGAGTCTGGTGGCTGGCACCTGCGCAGCCGTTCGCCATGGGCTACTGAGCAGATCAAATCGATGTCCGGCTTCACCACCCACGTGCTGCCAGCGGTGATGCCGGTACTGGCTGCTGATGAAGACACTCTTCCATTCCGCTCAGCAGGTGAATTCCTGCAAATGATGGATGCAGAAACGCCGCTTTGGCAGTGGGCCCTTGATTATGAAGTCGCCCGCAGTGGCTGGACGCAGCAAAGAATCATGGATCAGCTTGCGACAGTCATGGCAACCATGCGGCGCAGCCTGGACCGAGGCTTGCGCGGCCGTGACCTGCCGGGCAGGCTGTTACCCACCCAGGTAAAGGCCTTTGAACGGGCCGAGAAGCAACAGCATCTGGTGCAGGGATCGATCCAGAACAGGATGATTCGTTACGTCACCGCGATCATGGAATCCAAGGCCGGTCTTGATGTCATCGTTGCCGCGCCAACCGCCGGTTCCTGCGCCGCCCTGCCCGCTGCGTTGATGGCGGTGGCGGACGAGAACGACTGGGATGATGAAAAACTGGTACAGGGACTGCTGGTAGCAGGACTGATCGGAGTTTTCATTGCCCGGGGCGCCACCTTTTCCGCCGAGTTGGGTGGTTGCATGGCAGAGTGTGGTTCAGCCGCCGGTATGGCCGCAGCAGGACTGACCGAGATGATGGGTGGCAGCCCTGCGCAGACGGTCTGTGCGGCGTCTGTTGCCCTGCAAAACATGTTCGGTCTGAGCTGTGATCCAATCGCCAGCCGCGTGGAAGCACCCTGCATGGGCAGGAATGCACTGGCTGCCAGTAACGCCGTCAACAGCGCCAACATGGCACTGGCCGGCTACCAGCACCTGATACCACTGGACCAGGTGATCGACGCCATGGACGAGGTGGGCAAAGCCATGCCCAGGGAACTCTGTTGTACCTCTCTGGCGGGACTTTCAACCACACCGGCATCAAAGGAGCTTGAAATTAGATTGACCGGAAAACCGGGATGCTGAAGTCAGAGTGCATACCGTTGATGAAACCTTTGATCATGTTCAACCGGTGATCGACATTCGACCGCAACCTGATCTCAAAATATCTTCATTGCCGGTGTGATATCGATCCCGATTCTCAGGCTTTGATCCGGGTCATGCCGGGATCATACATGGGTTTCAGTGACACCTCCGCCGGGTAAATGTTACCGGCTATATCAACCTCCCATGTGCCCTCTTCGAGGTAGGCCAGGTCGACGGGATCACCTTCAACCATGGCGAGACCAACCGACCCGCCCAGCGTGTGGCCGTAAGCGGCGGCACGCACATCGCCCACGGGTTCACCGTTGCGCAGAACGATCTCCGCATGGATCATCTGTGGTTCCGGGTCCTTCAACAGGATCTGGATCAGACGGTGGCTGAAATGACGGTTGGCCTTGCGTTCAATACAGGCCTGCTTGCCGATGAAATCACCTTCCTTGTCCAGCCTGATGGCAAAGCCCAGTCCAACAGAATACGGATCGTCCATGTTATCGATATCGTGGCCGTAATCCCGGTAACCTTTTTCCAGTCGCAGGCTGGCCAGCGATCTGAGACCGGCATGACGCAGACCGAACGGTTCCCCGGCAGCCACGATACGGTCGTAAACGTGCAGCGCCTGTTCAGATGGGATGTTCAGCTCATATCCGAGTTCCCCGGCGTAGGTGATACGCACACACATGACCCGCGCCAGTCCGATGTCGATCTCGCGGGCTGTGCGGAACGGGAAGGCTTCATTGGACAAGTCTGCGCTGGTGAGTGATTGCAACAATTCCCTGGATTTTGGGCCCTGGATGTTCAGTTGGCCGTATCCTGATGTCACATCGGTAATGAATACATGCTGGTCATTGCGGATATGGCGTTTCATCCAGGTTTCGGTGTGGCGGTGCGCTATATCCGAGGTCACCACCATGAACGTCTCTTCATTGAGTTTGATGACGGTCAGGTCGGCTTCAAGGGTGCCGCCCTCGTTCAGCCACTGGGTGTAGGTGATTTTTCCTGACTCGGCGTTGACCTCGTTGGCCGAGATGTAGTTCAGAAAAGTACCGGCATCGCGGCCCTGTACCATGAATTTTCCCATGAACGACATATCCATCGCGATCACGTCCTCGCGGCAGGCCTTGTGTTCAGCGGCCCACCACTCGAACCAGTTGGGCCGGCCCCAGGTCAGACGGTCGGCGACCGGTTCGTGTCCTTCCGGTGCATACCAGCCGGGGCATTCCCAGCCACTGACATCCCGGAAATGGGCACGATTCGCCGCCAGCCTGTCGTGGAAGGGAGACTGACGTGCACCCCGTGCGGTTACCGGTGAGCGATCAGGATAATGACAGGCATAGACGAGACCCAGGGACTCCAATGCACGCTGACGACGATATTCCGGGTTGCACTGGTAGGGGTGGAATCGATCGATGTTGATCGCCGTGACATCGACATCCGGGCGGCCGGTGAGCATCCAGTGTGCGACCACCCTGCCAATACCGCCACCGGTGATGATACCGACGGAATTCAAACCGGCGGCGACAAAATAGTTACGCAGTTCCGGCGCCTCGCCGATCACCGGTGCCAGGTCCGGGGTGAAGCTCTCCGGTCCGCAGAAAAACTTTCGTATGCCCACTTCCATGGAGACCGGTACCCTTGCCATGGCCTTTTCAAGATAGGGTGTCAGGCGGTCCCAATCGGGTGGTAACTCACCGAAGGAGAAATCATCGGGTATACCATCCACTTTCCATGGAGCGCACTCGGGTTCAAACATGCCGACCATCAGGCCGCCGGTTTCCTCGCGATAATAGGCATGTGTGGACGGGTCTTCCAGCACCGGCATGTCGGGGCTCATCCCGTCGATATCATCGGTGATCAGGTAGTAGTGCTCGGCGGCCTGGTTGGGGATCACAACACCGGACTGTTCACCGAGTTGCCGTGCCCACATGCCGGCGCAATTGACCACGAATTCCGAGCGGATTTCACCTTTGTCTGTCCGCACGCCGGTCACGGTGCCATTGCGGGTCAGCACACCGGTGACCGGTGTGCCCTGAATGATCTTCACGCCCTTCATGCGCGCACCCTTTGCCATCGCCATGGTGACATCGACCGGATTGATGCGGCCGTCGTTCTCAGCGTAAAAACCACCACGGATGTCATCGACGTCGGCCAGTGGGAACAGATTCTTCACCTCTGCCGGTGACAACTCATGGATATCAATGTTGTGCAAACGATTGAAAGCTGCGATGCGGCGATACTCTTCCAGACGGTCATCATCGGCCGCCACCTCTATGAAGCCGCACGGATTGAAGCCGGTTTGCTGCCCTGTTTCTTTCTCAAGGCGTTTGTACAGCTCCATCGAATG